>NZ_CCXM01000001.1:0-722024 GCF_000825685.1 Rickettsia hoogstraalii | reverse complement strand
TCGATAATTCAATATAAACAAGATGAATATAATTACAGAGGAAATTAATAATGCCGGAGTATTGATTGTTTTAGTATAAAACAAGGCTAGTATAATTAACGCAAAAGCATCGTCAATTAATGAGAAACCTATAATAAAAGCTCGTAATTCTAAAGATATATGTCGACTGAAAAAAGATAAAATACCAAGGACAAAAGCAGTATCGGTTGCTATAGGAATAGCCCATCCTTTTATTAATCCCGGTTTATCATAATTAAAAAACTATGTATATTAAGGCAGGAACTACCACACCTCCAAGGGCTGCCGCCGCAGGTAATATTAGTTTTTTTTTATTTTTATATTTACCTTCTACTAGGTGAAATTTCATCTCTAAACCTATTAATAAAAAGAAGAAAGTCATGAGACCGTCATTAACCAACTCTATAAAAGTCGTTTGTAAACTTACATTCCCTATTGTTAAAGAAAATTTACTGTAAATAAAAGAAGAATAATATTTTGCTAGGAAAATGTTATTGCTGACAATTATTGCTAAAGTAAAAGCAATAATTAATAATATACTGGCAAAAGTACCAGATTTAATTAATTCTCTTAATTGATTATTTATGCCCATGATTTTAATATTAGTTATAACAAGCTCATAATAATTAAGTTATTTAAATTCATTAAGAAAGTCAAAAATCTATATAAATTCATAGCAATAATTTATTTTTTAGTCAGATAAAAAGTTGTTTTTTATACTTTTATAAGCTTGTATAATAAGTGTAAGAAGATATAATTATTAATTACAAAATAAAAATATCTAAGCAATTCTTATGGTTAGCAGAACAGCAAACCGAATGGATTATCAGTAATAACCTTGTAAATAAGGGATGGCATATTAGATAATGATACTAAAAAGAATGTTTATTTCCAAAAACCAAAATCAAAAACAGAACAGACAAGATTAAACGGAAAAAGACCGGATTATATCTTATATGAAAGTAATAATGATAAACCTATTGCAATAATAGAAGCAAAAAAAACAGGAGCAGATTTAAGGCGAGCTTTGGATCAAGCAACGGAATATGCAAAATTGCTTGATGTACCTATAGTATTTGCAATGAACGGAGCTTACTGTGAAGCTCGTTTTGTTGCTAATAATAAAGAGCTTATATTAAATGTGGTGATGAAGTAAGGGAATTACTGCGTGAAAAAGAATTATTAGCTTTTTTAGAAGCAAACAGTAATGAAGCTTGGACTATACCGAAAGAAGTTAAAGTATCACGTGAAGAATTAATATCGATATTTAAAAACTTGAATAATCTTTTAAGAAGTGAAGGACTCCGAGCAGGAATAGAAAGATTTAGCGAATTTGCAAATATATTATTCTTAAAATTATTAAGCGAAAACAACAAAAAATCTTGGTGGAATAATATCAAAGCACAATCAAACGATAATATTATCGGTTACATTAATAGCTATGTTATAGAACAAATTAAGAATAAATACGGTGGTGATGTTTTTACGCCTATTTCTCTAAGTAATAATACTCTTCGTTATATTATTGATGCAATCGATCCTCTCATTTTATCTACAATCGATACGGATATAAAATGTGATGCATTTGAGTGTTTCCTAGAAAAAACCATTTTCATTGAAAATAATTTTGGTGAATATTCTACACCGAGCAATATAATCAAAACAATTATTAACCTAATTGATCCCAAGTTTGGAGAAACTATTTATGATCCTTTTTGTGGTACAGGTGGTTTTTTAACTGAAGCTTTTAATTATATAAAAGAAAATAATATAATTAACACTGAAAAAGATTTAGAAAGGTTAAGGTTTAATACATTATATGGACGAGAGTTAACTAAAACTGCTAGAATCGCAAAGATGAACACTGTTTTACAAGGTTATGATGGACATAGTGAAATCCAGCAAATAGATACCCTAAGAAATCCTTACTATATTAGCTCCAAGACAAGCCAACAATTAAAGTTTGACATAATAGCTACTAATATGCCATTTTCTCAAACTATCACTAAAAAAACTATAAAAAACGGCAAAACTATAACAGAAAATCATATAGCTCCTCTTTATTATAATGGCATTGCGAAAAATAACGGTGATGTTGCTTGTGTTTTGCATTGTCTACAAAATTTAAAAGAAGGCGGTAGAATGGCCTTGGTAGTACCTGAGGGATTTTTGTTTAGGAAAGACACATCTAGCGTCCGTCAATTTTTACTATCAAAAGCAAAATTACAGGCTATTATTTCTCTGCCACAAGGTACTTTCTTACCTTATGTGGGAGTAAAAACGTCGATACTTTATTTTACCGATGCACATAAACCAAATAAACAGAAATATTATTGGTTTTCTAAATTTGAAGATATGCATAACATATTAGATAATAGAAAAATGGAAAAACTAAGAGTAGATGAGCTATTTTTACTTGATACTAAAAAAGTAATTAAAATTCCAAATAATGAAGCTAAATTAAACTCTCTTTGGCTATAATTGATGTACATTAACTACTTAAAAGATTTGATTGGTTTTAAGTCTGTAACTCCTGAGAGCGACGGGGCTATTGAGTATATTGATGATTTGCTTAAACAGCACGGCTTTAAGACCGAAATAAAAATATTCGGCGATTCTAAAAGCGAGCAAGTTACTAACCTTTATGCTGTTTTCGGTAGCAATGAGCCTAATATTTGCTTTGTTGGGCATGTAGATGTAGTGCCGGCAGGTAATCATGAGCTTTGGCATAATGCGAGTCCATTTAAGGCTAGCCAGCAAGACGGTAAGATATATGGCAGAGGTGCGGTGGATATGAAAGGGGCTATAGCGTGCTTTCTAGCAGCTAGCTTAGATTTTATAAAAAATAATACCGGTTTTAAAGGTTCTATTAGTTTCTTACTTACTAGTGATGAAGAGGGAAAAGCAAAGCATGGTACTAAAGAAATGCTGCAATATATTTATGACCAAGGGCATAAGATGGATTTTGCTATTGTCGGTGAACCCACTTGTGAAAAAGAAATAGGCGACACAATTAAGATCGGCAGAAGAGGAAGTGTTAACTTTAAATTAAATATAGAAGGCTTAAGCGGGCATGTAGCTTATCCTCATAAAGCAAATAATCCGTTGCCTTGCTTAATAAAAATATTGAATGAGTTAACAAATATAAGACTTAATGAAGGGACGGAATTTTTTCAAAGTTCAAATCTTGAAGTGACGAATATCGATGTCGGTAATAATACTTCAAACGTAATTCCGGCAAGTACGGAAGCATCTTTCAATATACGTTTTAATAATTTACATAGTGCAGAAACTTTAGCAAAACATATAGAAGAACTTATTAAACGACATTGCAAAGAATATAAAGTAGATTATAAACTAGAATATAGTAGCTCTGCTGATAGTTTTATTCAAAAACCTAACGATAAAATAAAAGAATTTTCTAAAATAGTAGAACAGACGCTTAAAATAAAGCCTGAATTCTCTACAAGCGGCGGTACCTCAGATGCAAGATTCGTCAAAAATTATTGTCCGTTAGTAGAATTCGGTTTATTATCCGAAACGGCACATAAAATAAACGAATACACAAAAATTAGCGATTTACAAAAATTATATGATGTGTATTATAATTTTTTGATAGAAATACTTTGATATCATTGTTGTGTGGATCAGAAAACGTCATTGCGAGCAGCTTTAGGCTGTGAGGCAATCTCATAAAATAATAACAAATTCCTGAGATTGCGGACGTACAATTGCTATGCAGTTTCCGTAGCTCAGACACAAAAACCGAACCACGCGGGCAATGACTTACGGTAACGACATTACCATATGCGGATGTGATGAAACTGGTAGACATGCAAGATTTAGGTTCTTGTGCCGCGAGGCGTGGGGGTTCAAGTCCCTTCATCCGTACCACTTAAATTTTCTCATAAAAAATAACATAAAATTTTTATGCAGCAATTTAGTATTTATCAAACAAGCGATGAATTGCTTCTAAAATCGATATTGCTTCTGATAGAAAAATGCTATCACTCTGATCTTAAAAGCGTGATATTAACTGCAGATGCAGATCAACAAGAAATGCTCAATAAAAATCTTTGGACTTATTCACGTAAGCAATTTATACCTCACGGTAGTAAACTTGATCCGCAGCCTGAAAAACAGCCGATTTATATTACCGATGAGTTACAAAATCCTAATAGTGCTAGTGTGCTTGTTATTATTTCGCCTACGGATATAGGAAAAATTTTACAAGCAAAAGAATATATAAGAGTTTTTAAAAGGATAATTATAATAACCGATTTACCGGAAGATTTAAAAGAATTAACAGTTAAAATAAATAAATTTACCGAGCAAGAAAATAAAATCGATTGTTTTACTCAAAATCTTCGTGGAATGTGGAATAAGGTAGAGTAGATTTATATTCTTTTACGTACAAATAAATATAATCCGATCGTTAAAGCAATAACCAAATTGGAATAACAAGCAAAAATAAAATCTAGATTTTTTGAAGCAAAATTTTGCAATATAAAATGAATTGAAGTAACTAGCAATACTGTTAAGGCAGAAAATAATACCGGCATAAAAGTTGTCTTTTTGCTATAAGGATATCTCAAAAAAACTGCAAGTGCTAAAAAAGGTAATACAAAATTATATAAAGGCCAAATTATTCTTTGATGTGCTTCAGCAATTAATTTAATTTTTTTAGTAATAGCTAAATCATGAGGAGGGGCAAGTAATTCGCTTATATAATATTCGTTTGCTTCTTTATTATGTTTAGTTCTTTGCGATACTAAAGGATTATCATTTTGTAGTTTTATCATTAAAGAATCGAAAGTTAACTGAGTTAAATTACCGTTTACGTCATATTCTTGTCTTATGCCTTTATTAAGTTCAAAAATCGGGCTATTATCATATATATTAAGAGTACCTGAACCCGCAAATACTACTGATGGGTTATCAGCGTTGCGATTATCAAATATTATTACACCGTTCATAATATTTCCTGCTGATTTTTTATCTATAAAAACAGTGATATCTTTCGTTACTTTATTAAAAGTTTTCTCTTCAATCATACTTGAGATATAATTATTCTTTATAAAGTTTAAACGTGATTTTAAGTTTATATGAGATAACGGCAGGATGGTAGAAGATATATAATAAACAAGTAGCATAACTATTAATGCGACATATAAAGCAGGCAATGCTAGCTGTACATTATTAACTCCCGAAGCTTGTAATATAATTAATTGTCGCTCGACTTTTAAATTATTATAGATATAGATCACGGCAATAACCGTTATTACCGGTAACAGAATAAATAATAAAGTAGGAAGTACTAGAACTATTAAACTGAAGAAGTCCATAACTTTTATACCTTTATCAAATAAGTATAAAAGTTTTAATATTTGCGTTATCCATACTATACTAGTCACTGAAAAAGTAACGACTATAAGCAGCGGTAAGATATTTTTTATAAAGTATTTTCGGTATAGTAGCATAATGTTTGTTTGATTTTTTGATGTCGTTCATACTGGATTCCCGCCTACGCGGGAATGACATAAATGAGCCATACAACAACGTCATTTTTAATGAGGAATAGTATCTAATGCTTTTCAAAAACTTTATACTCTAAGTAAATGAAAAATTAGTATACGAAGATCAACTTCAAAAAGAGCAAGGAGTCTATAAGTCGAGGAGCGGAGCGTATACTTAATACGTGAGCACCGCAGATCTTATAAGACGATGTAGCCAATTTTTGAAGTTCATCGAGTATAATCACGTTTAAACTGTGCAGTACGTTTAATCGTTCTCATTTAAATCGGACAACAAATTATTTATATTACCAATATGAACTAATTTGCCGCTTCTTGCAGCTTTCATGGCCTTAATTGTTTCATCATTTGGGATAAGCGGTTCAAACGGCAATGCTTTTTCACGAGCAACACGAAATAAAAGCATACGAACAGCATCAGATAAAGTAAGCCCCATAGCAGCAAGCACTAAGGATGCTTCTTCCTTTACATCTTCGTTAATACGGGCTCGCACAATAGAATCAGCAGACATAAAAATTCTTCTTTCAACAATGTAGCTACATTGTAGCAGTTATATTAAAAACTTTCAAGATTAAAAATCAAGTTTTTTATATGTAGTAAGAATTAAATCTCCAACCTTCCTTATTATATTATTTGCAAAGACTCGATAAATTAATTTACCTATCAGTATTGTTATAAATGCAATAGCAATGCCGTAGATTATATCACTTGGATAATGCATGGCAAGGCTTATACGAGATAAAGACACGAGTATGATAACATAAATCATTAAGATTTTTAACGGTAATTTAATATAATCCCAAATAAAATATGTTACCAAAACGCTGAGAGCCGCGTGGCTGCTTGGAAAGCTTGAAAAGCATCTTTCATTTGCAGTATTTATTATGGTCATGAAACTATCAGCAGGAAGACTGCAATAAGGGCGAGGGAAATTAACTGAAAATTTAAGAGCGGTAAAAATTAAACCGAATACCCCGTATATTATACTGATTTCAACTAATTTATTATAACCGTGCCAAAATTTATTTTGCCGCTTCTCATCATTTTTAATTTTCTTTAATTGAATATAAAAATATATACAGTATAAAATATATATTAAGGCGAAATTAGCGATATTAAAACAAAACGAAATTATTTTTAAAAAATAAGGTATTAGACCAATGTTAGTAATGTTATTCAAAAATAAGAATATTTCTTGATTTAAGCCGCAAAAATTATAAAAAACTTCAAACATCATTTTAAATATTTATGTTACAAGTAACAATACTTGGGTGTGGAGCATCTATAGGCGTACCGGTGATCGGGTGCGATTGTAGTACTTGCACATCTCCTTCAAAGTACAATAAAAGGACTAGATCGGCAATATATATTAACGATGAAAATAGTCAAATATTAGTTGATTTCGGTTTTGATATTAGAAATCAACTATTACGAGAAAAGATAAATAAGCTCGATTGTGCTATATTAACACATGATCATTCCGATCACGTTAACGGTATAGATGATTTGCGGGTATTTACTTTTATGCAAGATAAGCCATTCGAAATCTATACGGATCACGATAGTGCGGCAAAGCTCCATGCAAAATTTGATTATTTATTTAATAATAAATTATTTAAGCTTGGTAGGCTGCTTGCGACTAAATCCGTGAGTTTTTTTGATAAGATCAAAATTAATACTATAGAAGTACAATTTTTTAGACAACATCACGGTCCTATAGACAGTTTAGGCTTGCGTATAGGTGATTTCGTTTATTCACCCGATGTTGTTGATTTTCCGCCCGAGTCGGAAGAGTATTTAAAAGATATAAAAATATGGATATTAGATTGTATGGATTACAAATCAAATCCGAACCATGCAGGGCTTGATAAAGTTCTAGAATGGCGTGAAAAATATAAACCTAAGCAGATATTATTAACTAATATGAGACACACGATAGATTATCATGAAATTACGAAAATACTCCCAAGTAACGTTAAGCCTCTTTATGACGGTTATAAATTTACGGTCTAGTTTATGATTATTTTAGAAAAAGTCTGTAAGCGTTACGGCAAAAATTATGCAATTAAGAATATTGATTTAAGTTTTACTAATAAGGAAACTACTGTAATAATTGGTCCTTCGGGAAGCGGTAAAACTACTCTACTTAGAATTTTAAATAATTTGGAAGAACCAAGTAGCGGTACTTTTTTGGTAGACCAGAAGAAACTACTGCCAAAAGATAGAAGAAAGCTTCGCTTAAAAGTCGGTATGGTTTTTCAAAATTTTAATCTCTTTCCTCATTTAACGGTAGGAGAAAACCTAATTTATACGCCGATAAATGTTTTAAAATTGCCAAAAGAACAAGCAATTTCTATGGCAAAGGAATTACTTGCAAAATTTAAGCTAACGCAAAAATTTGACTCATACCCGGCTAGCCTATCAGGAGGGCAAAAGCAACGCATCGCGATAGCAAGGGCTTTAATGATGAAACCGGAAATTTTGTTATTCGATGAACCAACGTCAGCACTCGATCCCGAAAATATTAAGGATGTTATAGAGAATATAAATTTATTAAAAGATCAAATGAGTATGGTAGTAGTCACTCACCATTTGAAATTTGCAAAATTAATAGCGGATCGTGTTATTTTTATGGATCAAGGGCAGATTTTGGCAAATCAGTCTGCTAAGGAGTTTTTTAATAAACCGGCATCGCACCGAGCTAGGCTGTTTTTAGAGAATATCGGTGATTTGATGTAATCTTCTTGATAAATATAAAATTGTAAATTATAATTAGTATTTAATTTAGTATTAATTATAGATAGGTCTAATAATGGTAGGTCTAATAATGGAACATATTTATGCAAATCTAACAGTTAGTGTCTCTGAATTTAAAAAAAGTCCTACCGCATTATTGGATAAGGCAAGCGGTGAGCCTGTTGCCTTATTAAATCATAATAAACCGACTGCTTATTTAATTTCAGCTAAATTATATGCGAGAATCATTGAAGCTTTAGATGATAATTATTTATTAGAGCTTTCTAAAATTAGATTAAAAGATAAAAAGGCAGCGATCAAGGTTGATATAAATGACTTGTAGTCTAGAATTTATTCCTATTGCCAAAAAAGAATGGGATAAGTTAGGTTTTACAATAAAAGAACAGTTTAAAAAGAAGTTATCAGAGAGACTTAAATCACCCCACGTACCCAAAGATGCAGTAAACGGTGGAAATAACTTATATAAAACTCGAATTGCAAAAAAACGAATTACAAGGAGGAGCAATTGCAATTTTATACAAAGGTGAAGTTATTTATAAATTTATAAAACAACGTTTGGAAATCAGAGAGGTAATAGTGGAGTTATTACGGATAAAACTTTATTTCCTTTAGCATCGGTTTCAAAAGCTGTTTCAGCAACGGCAATTGCATTAATGGTAGATCAAGGAAGTTTAGATTTTGATGAAAAATTCAAATTACCATACTTAAAAAATACTATTAGTCTTAATAATATTTTAAGCCATACAACAGGTTATCAATTCTCAGGAAATATTGAAATTGAGCAAGGGATGAGTCGCTCAAAGCTTTTAACCTTGTTAAAAAAACAACAAGCTAGTTGTAAACCAGGGCAATGTTATAAATATAGTAATATCGTTTTTAGTTTACTTGAAGAAGCTTTAAATTGTAAAAAATCAAGCTTAAATGCTGCATAGATAATTTGCGTACAACGCTTAAAACGCAAGATATACAAATATTACCGCTAGAGCCGAATATACAACTTGCTTATCCGCATTCTAAAGCAATAATAGACGGACAAGAGGTAATAACATTACTGCCGTTCCCGCCTTACTATCCAAAGACGGTACCTGCATCTGCCGGTATTTTTGCATCGATAGACGGAATGATTGAAATATTCAAACTTAGTTTTGGTTATAAACCGAATCTTATTTCTAAAAGTACTTTAGATCGTATGTATAAAATAGTAAAATCAAACAAAGATGTTTTTGGATTTAAATGGCAACCGATTTGGCCGATTGATCAAAAAATGATTGAGTCATATTATGCTCTTGGATGGCGTATTCTTAAAGTAAAAGGACGCTCAAATAAGGATTTAATTTTTCACTCAGGCTATATTAACGGTATTAATCCTTTTATTGGCTTTATACCGTCAGAAGAACTTGGAATTATTATTCTAGTGAATCAAGAAGGTAGTTTTCCACTTAAAAATGGGCTGGGGCTTTGGTTTGATTATATAGGTTAAAATTATATACTCAGATAGAACTTCGTATATCTATTCTTTATTTACTTGTAGTATATTATATGAATAAAAAACTCATAAAACTTATTTTTATCGTTTGTAGCACCGTGATTGTAACCGGTTTATTATACAAATATATCAATCAACATTATCCAAAATTTTTTAAAGAGCCACAAAATATGGGGAGTTTTTGTGCGTCGTTATTAATATTATTTAGTATAATTTACAGTACTATTAGCCAAAATGAAATACGCAGATTTTGTTTGCAATTAGCAATGTGGGCAGCAATTTTCTTAGTTATAATAACCGGTTATGCTTTTAGGTTTGAGCTGAACTATGCTTATCATAGAGTAATGTCTGCTTTAATTCCGTCATATAAATGGTCTACTGAAGTCGGAGAAATTATTATAGCCCGTAGCGGAGACGGGCATTTTTATATCAATGCTTTTGTAAATAACGTTAAAATAAAATTTATGGTAGATACCGGGGCAAGTGATATAGCTTTGACTAAAGAAGATGCCCAAAAATTAGGCTTTGACTTAACTAAATTAAAATATACTAGAACTTATCTAACAGCTAACGGCGAAAATAAAGCTGTCCCTATAACCTTAAATAGTGTAGTAATCGGTACGGAATTTAAGAACATCAAAGGACATGTAGGTCTAGGTGACCTTGATATTTCACTACTCGGTATGTCGCTACTTGAGCGTTTCAAAGGTTTCAGGATTGATAAGGATTTATTGATTCTGAATTATTAGACTTCATCGTCATTGCGAGGAAAAATTGAAAATTTTGACGAAGCAATCTCAGGATTTTGGTACGAGATTGCCACGCAGCCTATGGCTGCTCGCAATGACGATTTTAAACCATAAACAAACGCCGTATTAAAACGGCATTTTAAAGCCTGGTGGTAAGCTCATACCGTTTAAAGCTCCTGATAAAGAATTTTGAGAATCTTCATCACATTTTTGTTTAGCATCGTTAAAAGCAACTTTAATTAAATCCTCAAGCATTTCTTTTTCTTCCGCTTTTAATAAAGATTCATCAATTGTAATCTTTTCAACTTCACCTTTACCTGTTGCAATAACCTCAACGAGCCCGCCGCCGGCTTTTCCGGTATATCTTGCATTTGCCATTTGCTCTTGAGCTTCTTGCATTTTCTTTTGCATTGATTGGGCTTGCTTTAAAAACTGATTAAAATTTACCATAATTCTATCCTTTAATTTTTAAGTAATATATCTGAAATTGTTACATTAGGAAAATGTTTTTTAATTAAACCAAAATCATTACTTACTTCAATCTTACCTATTAACTGATTCTTTAAGGTTTGCTTGCTCTGTTCCTTTATTATTACTATCTCAAGCTTTTCTTTAGTAAAAGCAGCTAACAAATCTTCTATTTGTTTCTTTATTTTGCTTGTAACTTCAAGGCTTACGAGTTCTAATCTATTATCACTGAGATTTTTAAGTTCTGTGTCATTAAGCAGGAAGTAATATATATCTATCTCATTATTTTTATATAGATATTCAAGAAAATCTACAATTTCAAATTTTTTTTTTATTTCCGGATTAATTGGTTGATTTAAATTTTGATTATTACCGTCAAAATCTGCAAGCAAGGGTAGCGATATCGAATATATAGATTTTATAACTAACATTTCCGTTTCTGTTAGTTGATTATAGGAAATTTTTATTTCTCCTACTCCCTTATTATATATTTGCCATAAGATTGATAAATACGGCAAGTTGGTTGTATCTAGTAGGTTTTTAGTTCTATCATTAAACGATTCATATATTGGCAAACTATAATTAGGTAACATTTTTACTTTATTAAGATACGCAATAAAATCTGCTACCGATTCTATAAAAATCTCAAGATTAACCGAAAAATCATAAAGCTTATTTATTAAATTTATAGCTTTTTCCGTCTCTCTGTGGATAATACATTCGACAAATCCTATTATAACCGAACTATCAACAAGCCCAAGCATTTGATTAATTACTTGAGGGCTAATTATATTATCGGATTTCGCCGACATACTAGCCGCTTGATCTAAAATAGATACTGCATCACGTGCCGATCCTTCAGACTTATGAGCTATAATTCTTAGTGCTTCTATATCGGTTTTTAAATTTTCCTGCTTAGTTATATATTCAAGTAGCTTAAAAATCTCTTCAAAACTCAACCGCCTTAAATCATAACGTTGACATCTTGAGATAATAGTTGCAGGTATCTTTTGTACTTCCGTCGTTGCAAAGATAAATATTATATGAGGCGGCGGTTCTTCTAAAGTCTTAAGAAGTGCATTAAATGCTCCCTTAGAGAGCATATGCACCTCATCAATGATGAAGATTTTATGTTTACCTTGCAGAGGTTTATATTCAGCGGATTCTATAATTCTACGTATGTCATCTACGCTAGTTTTACTTGCCGCATCAATTTCGATTATATCGGGGTGATTATGATTATTAAAGCTGATACAATTCGTACATTCTTCGCATGTTTTAATGGTCGTATTTTCAGTAATTAAAGCAGAACAGTTTACGGCTTTAGCAATAATTCGGGCGGAGGTAGTTTTACCGACCCCTCTAATACCTGTTAAAAGATAGCCTCCGGTGAGCCTATCATTTAAAATAGTATAGCTTAAAACTTTGACTAATACCTCTTGCCCTTGAAGCTCGGTAAAATTACTAGGACGATATTTCCTTGCAAAAGGAATATACTGATTAGATGAATTTATATCTAGCACGATTGTTATAAGACTTTTTATGTCTACCTCGTCATTGCGAGGGGAGTATTGACTGTGTGTCCGAACCGTCATTGCGAGAAGCGAAGCGACGTGGCAATCTCATGAAGTAATAACAAGCTCCTGAGATTGCTTCGAAGAATTACTACGTAATTCTTCTCGCAATGACGGCAAAACCAGCCCACGCAGCCTATGGCTGCTCGCAATGACGGCTTTGACATCCAATTCTTTTAAGAATAATGCTAGTAATGACCCACTGAATCCCACTCCGGCTGCTTCCTTTCAGACCTGACCGACTAAGCAGGCACAATGCCCACTACTAGCATAATTAACATAACCTGTTTATTTTCAAGAAACAATATATTTTTTTTCTATTTCCGATTTTGTTAATCTTTCAGGCGGACCAAATATTTCAGGGTTTTTTAATTTAAACAAATCATCGGAAAATTTTTGTACTTTAGCTATTTTATCAAAAGTAATAGTGACTATATTATTATCTTCAAATATTTTTAATGCTTCAATTTGTTTAGTAGCTTTATTAAAAGTAATTTCGCTACGCTTTTCTGTTAAAGTATGATAGATAGTAATTTTAAAAATATTTCCTTCATTAACTACCGATTCAAAAACAAAATCCTTGTCAAAATGCTCATTATCTTCTAATAAAAAATTAAATATATTTTCAGCTCGACTAATTCGGCTTACTTGTTCCATATCATAATCATACATCGATACGAAATTTTTAGTACCGACTATGACTATGGGAAAAGGAGGATAATAATTACATCTGAAATTATTAGGCTTATTAATCAATAATTTCCCTTTAACCGTAGTACTGTGAGAATCTTCTTGAGTAAAATCTATCGCAACCGATTTTATCGTACGTAGATAAGTTTTTAATTCCGAAATAGCTGTTTTATCATCTGTCCCAAATGCTAAGCTTGAATTCACAAAAAGATAAATAATAATTAGAAAAAATATTTTTTTCATTTTCGTTGTTTTATATTTTAAATTATGTTTAAAATACCTTATGTATTCAGTTAATGCAAAATAATAATTTTTATGAAAATCGTTGCTTTAAAAGAAAAAGCCAAGCATGAAACGCGAGTTGCTATAACGCCTGAAGTAGCAGGATTGCTAGTCAAAAAAGGCTATGCGGTTACGGTAGAAAAAGATATAGGGCTTCATGCCGGTTTTCTTGATGAAGAGTATATTGCTCTAGGTGCTAAAATATCTTCGGTACCGCTCGAAATTATTTCCGATGCCGATATTATATTAAAGGTACAACCTTCATCCGTTACGGATAAATATAGCGAGCTTGAATTTGCAAAAAAAGGAGCAATTATTATAGGATTATTATCGCCTTATTTAAATCATGAATATATAAAAGCGGCAGCTAAAAAAAATCTTACGACTTTTGCCATGGAGTTCGTCCCGAGAATTACTAAAGCTCAAAATATGGATGCTTTATCTTCTCAAAGTAACTTAGTTGGTTATAGAGCCGTAATTGAAGCAAGCTATCATTATATAAGGGCTTTTCCTATGATGATGACGGCAGCAGGCACGATTTCACCATGTAAAACTTTGGTGCTTGGTATCGGCGTTGCGGGTCTTCAAGCTATTGCAACAGCAAAAAGACTTGGTAGTATTGTTGCGGGATATGACGTAAGAGCTGCTACCAAAGAGCAGGTAGAAAGCTTAGGAGCTAAGTTTGTTTCACCGGAACTACAAGAAGATTTACAAGATAAATCAGGTTATGCTAATGAGAGTTCAGAAGATTACAAAGCTAAACAAGAAGAGTTTTTAGCAAAAATTATTAAAGGATATGATATAGTTATTACTACTGCGCAAATTCCAGGGAAAAAAGCTCCTCTTCTTGTTACGGAAAAAATGCTAGAATCTATGAAGCACGGTTCAGTGATTGTTGATATAGCGACCTCTACAGGAGGAAATGTGGAAGGATCAGAGCCGGATAAGATCGTTACTAAGCACGGAGTTACCATAATAGGTTTGTCGAACCTTGCTGCTAAGATTCCTACCGATAGCTCAAAATTATATGCTAAGAATTTGTATAATTTTCTAACCTATGCATTGCAAGACGGTAAATTTAATATGGATGATGATTTAGTACGTGATATGTTGATTACTAAAGACGGAAAAATTGTGAGTGAGAAAATCAAATGATTATATGTCTATCGTCATTGCGAGCAGCCGTAGGCTGCGTGGCAATCTCATGAAATAATAACAAACTCCTGAGATTGCTTCGTCAATTACTTTGTAATTTCCTCGCAATGACTAAGAAAATACTAACCAAGAGAAAAATATGAATCAATTACCGATAATGGCTAAACAGGCTGCTGAAATTGCCCATAATACCCAAGAATTATCAGATAAATTAAAAGATTTGGTAATAGATACTAGTTGGCAAACAAATACAAGTACTATAGACCCGCTAGTATTTGCTATAACCATTTTTGTATTAGCTTCTTTTGTCGGATATTATGTAGTGTGGAAAGTAACGCCTGCACTCCATACTCCGCTTATGTCTATTACTAACGCTATTTCAGGTATTATAGTTCTTAGTTCTATGATTGCCGCAAGTAGCTCTGCTTTTGGGTTTTCCGGTTTACTTGGGTATTTTGCAACGCTGCTTGCTTCTATAAATATCTTCGGCGGATTTATAGTAACAAAAAGAATGCTCGAGATGTTTAAAAAGAAGTAATTATAATGTCGTTGATACTCAAATCGTCATTGCGAGCAGCCGTAGGCTGCGTGGCAATCTCATGAAATAATACTCCTGAGATTGCTTCGTCAAAATTTTCAATTTTTCTTCGCAATGACGAAAGCTATAGTTATTAGACAAAAAGTCAAATTAAAGTTCTAGTTCTTTATATTCAACGGTAACTACTTCGTATGATTTAGATCCTTTCGGTGTTGTAACTTCTACAAAATCACCTACCGATTTTCCAATCAAAGCTTTTGCTATAGGAGAAGCGATTGAAACTCTTTTTCTAGTTATATCGGCTTCATATTCTCCTACAATAATATATGTTACTTCTTCTTCAGTATCGTCGTCAATCAAAGTAACCGTAGCTCCGAATTTTATGTTATCTCCTGATAATTTACCAATATCAATAATTTCCGCTCTTGCCGTCATATCTTCAAGCTCTTTAATACGTCCTTCTATAAATGCTTGTTTCTCACGTGCCGCTTCATATTCCGCATTCTCGGATAAATCGCCGTGTTCTCGTGCTTCGGCTATATCTTCACTAATTTTTTTACGCTCTACATGTTTTAAATGTTTAAGCTCGTGTTCTAATTTTTCAAAACCTTTAGCGGTGATAGGAAATTTTGTATTCATAATTATATTGTATAGATTTAGTAATTTTAGTATACTATTTTCAATAATATAGATTTCAGCAATATATTTGTAATAGTTAAATTTGTCAAATAAGCCTTTTTAATTATTTGGCATTGCCTAAATATCGTTATTGCAAACGGTCCTTGCTTGTGCGGTTCAGTTTTCCCGTCATTGCGAGGAAAAACTGTAAGTTTTGACGAAGCAATCTCAGGAGTATTATTTCATGAGATTGCCACGCAGTCTACGGCTGCTCGCAATGACGATTTAATGTCCACGCACCAATAATTTCTTGCAATGATGTTGGCATTATTTCTCATATAACAATAGCAACAAATTAGTAATCTTATGGAAATTAAAGATTTTGACTTTGAGAAAAAGCGTAAAATTTTCCACCTATCGGCTATAATATTTCCGTTGCTTTATTTATTTATTCCAAGAACCGCTATTACGTTATTATTATTTATAATAACGGCTATTATATTATATTTAGATGTATCACGTCATAGTAATGCAAAAATTAGCGAATTTGTAACTAGATTTTTTTCAAAAGTTATAAGGCTCGAAGAAAATAACGGTTCTTTTGCTTTAAGCGGCATTAGCTTTATGATGCTCGGTTTTTTCTTAACTGCTCTTCTTTTCCCTAAAAATTTAGTGATTTGTTCGTGGTTGATTTTAATTATTTCAGATTGTTTAGCGGCTCTTGTCGGCGTTAAAATAGGAAATAGCTTAGGTAACGGTAAATCTATAGCAGGTTCTGTTACTTTCTTAGCTTCTGCAATTTTTATAAGTATATTAGTATATTTCTATTTAGGGTACAATACGAGTTTTATTATTATCATTATAAGCTGCATAGGGGCTACAGCAGCTGAATTTTATTCAAAAGATTTAAGAATTAACGATAATTTATCTATACCGCTTTCTTATTGTCTTTCTACAGCTATTCTTTCTTACATATTGTAATATAATGAGAGTTACACCGGAATTTTATGAGTTCTTAAGAAACCGTATTAACATATCTGATGTAGTGCGGCAAAAAGTAGCTTTAACTAGAAAATCCGGTAACTATGTAGGTTTATGTCCTTTCCATCAAGAAAAGACCCCATCTTTTACAGTTAGTGATAGTAAGAGATTTTTCTATTGTTTTGGTTGTAAAGCAGCCGGTGACGTTATAAAATTTACTTCTAATATTAGCGGTTTATCCTATAATGAGTCTGCTATAAAGCTTGCAACCGATTACGGTATAGAGATACCGAAATTAACTGCGAAACAGAAAGAATTTTATGAAGAATCCGATGAAATTCTAAATATTTTAGAACTCGCCAATAAATTTTTCAGGACACAATTAACGCCTGAAATATTAAATTATCTACACGAAAGGGGTATTACCGAAGAAACAGTAAAAGAGTTTTCAATAGGCTTCGCTCCGAAGAATAATAAATTTGAAAAGTTTTTTCACGATAAAAATATAGATATTATAAAGCTTGGTAAAGCAGGGCTAATCGGCAAGCGAGAAAACGGTGAAATATATAATTTATTTTCTAACCGTATTACTATTCCAATTAGAAATATTTACAATAAAATTGTAGGCTTTGGCGGTAGGGTACTAGGGGAGGGGCTGCCTAAATACTTGAATTCACCTGAAACTACAGTATTTCAAAAAAGTGAAACTCTATACGGTGAGCATAAAGCGATAAGCAGTAGCTATAAAAAAAAACACTCGATTCTAGTAGAAGGTTATTTTGACGTTATAGCACTACATCAAGCAGGTTTTAGCGAAGCGGTTGCGAGTCTTGGTACTAGCGTTACCGAGAATCATTTACATAAATTATGGCGTGCCGGCGATGAAATTATATTATGTCTTGACGGAGATAATGCAGGTATAAAAGCTAGCATAAGAACTATTAACTTAGCATTACCGCTTATTAATAGTGAAAAGAAAATTTCTTTTATTAGGTTACCAAGTGGACTTGATCCCGACGATGCAGTAAATAAAAACGGTGCTGATTTTTTTGCAAAGCTTATAGATAAAAGAATAAGCCTATCAGAAATGATTTGGCATATTGAGTATAGTGGCAAGAGTTTTAAAACTGCGGAAGAAAAAGCTAATTTAGAGAAAAATTTAAAAGATTACTGTAGTAAAATATCGGATAGTAATTTAAAAGCAAGTTATTACAGGTTTTTTAAAGATCAAATATGGCAAAATTTAGTCACAAAGCAGAAGAAAGCTACAACTAAAAACTCAAATTTGGCTCCTATAATTTCAAGTCACGGCTATTCAGAGCTTGAAATTCTAGAACACGCTTTTTGTGCTTTGTTGGTTAAATTTCCTATAATACTTGAAGAAAAAGATATTAGAGATTTCATCTTAAATTTAAATTTTAATAATAAATCGCTTGAAGAATTCCGTAATTGGTATTTAAACGAGATTATAGATAATAACGTAGAAGCAACTGAAATTACTGCAATTGTGGAAAAAACTAGCTTTTTTGATATTTTTTTATTATTATCAAAAACGGATAATTTATTTTTAGATATCTCATTTAATAAAAATAATATCAGACTGGATTTATTATGGCAGTGGCTACATAAGAAATATTATCTAATAAATTTACAACAAGAATACGCTATTACCATAAACAGTACAGACAATCACGACTTTGAAAAAGTTTTATTATATAAAAAAGAAATTCTGAAGATTGCAAATGAACTTCAAGTTTTAAACGAATCTTTTATTAATCACACGATAACTTAATTATTTCAAACTTCTTTTAAAAGAAAAAGCATATAGGTATTTAATGAGCAATAGCAATATAGACAATGATCTAGATAAAATAGATAGTTTACTTAAAAAAGCTAAATCTAAAAAGATACCGGTCACTTATGATGATATAAACAAAGCTCTTCCTCTTAATAAAAATCCTTCAATAAGACAATTAGAGGAAGCTATATTAAAATTTTCCGATGCGGGAGTAGATATTTTAGAATCTAACGAAGATGATGAAATTAAGCTTGATATTGGAATGGATGAAGAATTTAAGCTATCTACCAATGTTGATAATGAACCTGAGGATGAAGTAGAAGAAGAAAATATAGGTACTACCGATGATCCCGTAAGATTGTATCTTAAGGATATGGGGGGAGTCGATCTTTTAACTCGTGAAAACGAAGTAGAAATAGCAAAAAGGATTGAGGAAGGACGTAAAACAATGACTGCTTCCTTATGCAGAAGCCCTATTGCTATGCGTTGTTTTATAGTATGGTATGAAGATTTAGTTAATGAAAAAATGTTACTACGCGATCTGATAGATTTAGAAGCTAACATGTTACATGACGAAACACCCGAAAATGATGAAGAACATAGTAGTGAGACCGAAGGAGAAGAGCATGAGGATAATCACTTATCTATGTCTAGAGTAGAAACACAGATATTACCTAATATCATAGAGCGTATGAAAAAGATTTCTTTTATCTGCGAAGAGCTACTCATTGAAGCTAAAAAATGTTATGAGAAATCTTTTGAGCCGAAAGTTTTACAAAATAGTAAAAAATATAATAATAATTTGGAATTATTGATAAATGAAGTTTCGGAAATACATTTTAATTCTAAAAGAACGGAAGAAATTTTAGGTAAGATGTATGGAATAAATCGTGATTTAATTAATAAAGAAACAGCCTTTTTAAAACTTGCTGAAAAATACGGAGTAACTCGCCAAAATTTCCTAGATGAATATATAGGATCGGTTATCAATGCAGCATGGAAAGAAAAAATGCTGAAAAATAAAAAAGTCGTTTGGAAAGAGTTAATTACTAAAGAATCGGATTATATAGATCAAATGATTGCCGAATTATCGCTTATAGAATCTAATACCGGGCTTTTAGTTAATGATTTTAAAAAACTAGTGAATACTATACAAAAAAGTGAGAGACAAACGCTACAAGCAAAAAAAGATATGATAGAAGCGAATTTACGTTTAGTTATATCTATCGCTAAAAAATACGCTAATAGGGGATTGCAGTTTTTAGATTTGATTCAAGAAGGTAATATAGGACTTATGAAAGCGGTGGATAAATTTGAATATCGCCGTGGTTATAAATTCTCTACCTATGCTACTTGGTGGATTAGACAAGCTATAACAAGAGCTATTGCAGATCAAGCAAGGACTATACGTATTCCTGTGCATATGATTGAAACAATTAATAAGATACTGCGTACTTCAAGGCAAATGCTTAATGAACTCGGCTATGAACCGACAGCAACGGAAATCGCTAACCGTCTTTCAATGCCGCTTGATAAAGTGCGTAAAGTCATGAAAATAGCTAAAGAACCTATAAGCCTTGAAAATCCCGTAGGTGATGATAGTGACGGCGGCCAATTAGGCGATTTTATCGAAGATAAGAATGCAGTAGCACCGATTGATGCGGCAATTCAGTCAAATTTACGAGAAGTTACCACTAGAGTACTTGCAACCCTTACGCCTCGTGAAGAAAGAGTGCTTAGAATGCGTTTCGGTATAGGTATGAATACTGACCATACATTAGAAGAAGTAGGGCAGCAATTTAAAGTAACTAGGGAACGTATAAGACAAATCGAGTCCAAAGCTTTAAGAAAGTTACAACATCCTATTAGATCCAAAAAGCTTAATAGCTTTAGAAGCGGTGGAAAGCGTGGTGACGGTAATCCATCAGATTTACTAGAGGCGCAACAATCCCTTGCGAGCGACTGAAAGGAGCGTGGCAATCTAATCAAATATATCCTGAGATTGCTTCGTCAACTACTTCGTAATTTCCTCGCAATGACGGCTTAGGTATCCTTTCCGCAGGAATGACAATAACAATCCCCTTATGTATCGATATAAGATTACCATTGAATATTTAGGCACGGATCTTGCAGGTTGGCAAAGGCAAGCAGGAGTAATGTCGGTACAGCAGATATTAGAAGAAGCGATTTGTAAATTTTCTGGTGAACAGGTAATATTGTTTGGGTCAGGAAGAACAGATGCCGGTGTTCATGCTATAGGTCAAGTAGCACATTTTGATCTTTCAAAACATTTAGAATCTCATAAAATTATTACAGCTATCAACTATTTTGTAAGACCTTATGCAGTAGCGGTATGGCATTGCGAAATAGTCCCAAATAATTTTCATGCAAGATTTTCAGCTACCTCCCGTCATTATATATATAGAATTATTAATAGACCTTATCCATCCGTAATTGATTTAAATAGAGCATGGTGGATTAGTTCACCTTTAGATGTTCTAGCTATGCAAAAAGCTGCCGCTTATCTATTAGGCAAACATGATTTTACTTCATTTAGGGCTAGCTCATGTCAATCAAAATCACCGATTAAAACTTTAACGGAACTTAATATCATTAAAGAAGACGAAGAAATAAAATTATATCTTTCAGCCCCTTCGTTTTTACATCATATGGTACGTAATATTGTCGGTAGTTTAGTGCTTGTCGGTAAGAATGTTTGGCAAACAGAACAAATTAAAGATATTCTAGAAGCCAAAGATAGAAAAGCCGCCGGTCCTACTGCCCCCGCCTCTGGACTTTATTTTGTAAAAGCAGAGTATTAACAACCATAGTATTACTCCTATCTACTTGCAATAGCTCTTACAATGATAATCTCCGCTTCATATTGTAACTTTCAATATTAACGTTCTTTACAAAAAATCAAAACCAGTATATAACTAATTAAAAAATTAATTAGTACTTAAGTTATTATGATAAACCAAGAAACTTTACAATCTAAATCAAATAATCCCCAAGCTATTACTTTTCCTGAAAGTAAAATCATTTTTTCCACCAATAATACTTCTAAACAATTACTAGATATATTATAAACAGAGCTAGATTTACAATTGTTAGGCGGTTCTATTACTTCGGTAAAAAATGTTAAGCCTGCTGTAGAAATGTTGGTTTATTCATTAGATTATTTAACCAAAAGAAATGACCTAAACTCTGTACCAGCTATTATATCAGGATTATTTTCTAGTTATAAATATGAAGACTATAAAGATAATAAATTACTTAGTAAGTATAAAATTAAGAAATCAACTAAAGATGAAAATTTTTTTACATATCGAATAGATAACAGACCTTGTACAGTTATACTTACGTCTATTGAAACTCAAAATACGAGTTTCATAGAAAATACATTTTTAAAAATGCAAGCTATGTATAATGCTATATGTGCTGCTATAAAAAATTATCATGACAAAACTGCTGAAGAGTTAATAAAAGAAGTATTAAAAACTGCAGATTTAAATTTAACTATCTTTTTAAGAAATAATGATCCTAAATATTGTAATTATAATGATAAAGGTAGCGCAACTATTGCTAAATTAATAATTCTATTAGAGCTAGAATCACAAGTTCATGCTTTTCAAATATTGGAACAGCATTATCAGAAAAATTTTTACGTATTAGTAAATTTTTCTAATGCTTTACTAGGAACAAAACGTTTTGATGAAACAATTGAGTTGTTAGAAAGTAAACTAGCAAATATAGATAATGAAGCTCCGGCAAATGAAAGCATCGGAGCTTGTTATTATAACCTTGGACTCGCATATCACAATAAAGCAGATTATCAATCTGCAAAAAAATACCACTTAAGTGCTTTAAAACATTTACCAAATGATCAAGACACGATTGTAGAATTAATTAAAATCTGTTTAGCCAGTAATGAAATAGAAATTGCAGAAAATTATATAAAGAGCTTACAGTCCGAAGATATAAAGAACTTATTCGAAATGTCTTTTGATGTAGGTACTCTTTCTACAACCAAACTCAAATCAGTTACAAGTAAACCCATTCCTGAAACTCTTACCTCTTTAGTTTTAAGTTTAGAATATATAGCTAAATTTAATGAAGGTAAGTTTTCTAAGTCTGATAAAGCTAAGGTTCTTAACAAACTTATTAACAGTTATAATAATAATACATTATGGCTTTCAGCAGCTATCTATACTGAACAATTTGATATTGCAAAAAACATTGCACAAAAAATCCCTAAGAAAGAATTATTCCAAAATAAATATTTATGGTAATTTAAAGCTTTATTTGGATTAGAAGAGGATATTGAAGCTTCACAAATTATTATTGATAGCAATCATCTAGAAGGAAAAGAAGCGGCTGATTTAATTAATATCTTGAGTACTGTTTTAATTGTTAATGAAGAATTTAACTCTGTTCCTGAAAAGGTAGACAACGCTTTAAAATATGACCAAAAAAATTAAGAAGCTTTAGAAATAGGTATAGCTGCTTCTTTATTAAATAATAATAAAGAAAAAACAAGAGAATACGCAAATCAATTAACCAAAGAAAAACAACAAGAAATTTCTGCAAATTATTCTACAGATAACAAAGCAGAAAATATAGACGAGCTTATTGAGCAATATGACGCAAAAGAAATACATGCTTATTATCAACGAGTAAAACAACAAAAGCTTTTTGAAGTTAGTCAAAAAATCACTAATAACCAAATTGTTAGTAATTGGAATATTGATAAACAGATCATTAAAAAAGATAATACTTTTTGGGTAGGTAAATATAAAGGTTTAAATTGTTTTGCAAAAATTGCAAAAGAAGTTGAAAGGACACTAGATAAGAATTTTACTCGAGCTATAGAAAAAGGTATCACATATTGTAAAACAGGTATCAATGGAGTTAAATTTTTACAAAATAAAGCAGTAGAAGTTAAAATTGACGGCGATATGCGTTTATTTACCAACATTTTTTATAAAAATTCTCAAGAAGAACTATTACTAAATTTTGATCATTACGGCAATCATTCTGAGGCAGAAAATTTTGCTAATAACCATAAGTTAGTAGAAGCACTTGGGAATTTAACGGTATTATAATAATACGGTTGCGTGGATACCTATGTCATTCCTGCTAGGCATTGTTGCGTGTATACCACCCCGTCATTGCGAGCAGTCGTAGACTGCGTGGCAATCCAGTAAAAAATTCTGTAAATCAGAATTTTTTTATTATTTTTTCTGGATTGCCACGTCGCTTTGCTCCTCGCAATGACGATTAGATATCTACGCAACAATACCTGCTCGCAATGATGACCTAAACTAGCACACTATGATACTGTTAATAAACTGTATAATTTTTCATGGATGTTAGTTAGCTTACCTAAATCATTTCCACCGGCTTGGGCAATCGAAGGCTGCCCACCTCCACCGCTACCGCCTAAAAATAACGACAGTTCTTTTACAATTATACCTGCATTAAATTTATCAATTAATTGCTTACTAACTGCAACCGTAATAGATAATTTATCGTTATTACCCGTAATATATACTACTATTAAATCTTCTACTTTTTTCGTTAAATTTTCTGCAGCCTGACGCAATACTTTATTGTCTAAATTCTCTATATATCGATAAATTAACTTAACTCCTTTTATATCCTTAGCTTGCTTTTCAATTTGCTCTATACTTAAATCTAAACGAGCTAAATGAGTTTTTTCTAACTCTTTCTCAAGTTCCTTATTACGCTCTAGGGTATTATTAACCTTAGTAACAAGTTCGTTTTTGTTAGTCTTTAAACTGCTTTCTATTGATTTAAGTAAACTATCCTTTTCTCTCATTAATTTAATTACGAATTCACCGCAAACTGCTTCAATTCTACGAACACCCGCTGCTATAGCACTTTCGCTTGTGATTCTAAAGCAACCGATGTCACCGGTACGTCTGACATGCGTACCGCCGCATAATTCTAAAGAAGTCTCACCCATCTTAACTACTCTTACTTCAGCGTCGTATTTCTCGCCAAACAGTGCCATAGCTCCTTGTTTGACTGCATCTTCAGTTGTCATTAATGTAGTATTTACTTCATGATTATCTCTAATAATCTCATTTACCTTATCTTCGATTAAAGTGATTTCTTCATTAGTCACAGCTTTAGAATGGCTAATATCAAAACGTAAATAAGTCGGAGCGACTAAAGAACCTTTTTGTGTAACATGTTTACCAAGTACCTCATGTAGTACTGCATGTAATATATGCGTGGCCGAGTGGTGAATCCTTAAATTTTGTCTATATTTGATGTCTATACTAAAATTAGCATTCTCGCCTACGTTAATCTGCCCCTTTTTTAAAATACATTTGTGGACTATAATAGAGCCTAAATATTTTAAAGTATCTATTACTTCTACTTCAGAATCTTTTGCAAATATCGTTCCAATGTCACCCATCTGACCGCCGGACTCACCGTAAAAAGGTGTTTGGTTGCTGATTAGCAGAAATTGCGTATCTATCTCTTTTATATCATTAACTAAATTATTATCTTTAATTAATGCAATTATTTTACATTCTGCTTCATTAAGTGTATATCCTAAAAACTCCGTACTACCATGCTGCTCTTTGATATCAAACCACAACTGATCGGTTTTTGATTCACCGGTGCCAAGCCAAGATTTTCTAGCACGTTCCTTTTGCATAAGCATTTGCTCTTCAAACCCTTTGTGATCAACGGAAATATCACGGTTTTTTAGAATATCTTCGGTTAAATCAAGCGGAAATCCGTAAGTATCATATAGTTTAAACGCTATTTCTCCTGATAATTCATTACCTTTCGTTAGCGTTTCCGTTTCTTCGGTAAGTAGCTTTAATCCACGTTCTAAAGTAGTTTTAAACCTAATTTCTTCTTGTTCTAAGATGCTGCTGATAAAGCTTTCGGCTCTTTTAAGTTCAGGATAAACATTCCCCATTAAATCAACAAGTTTTAGCAGTAATTTATACATTAACGGCTCTTTTGACCCAAGCATATGAGCATGCCTCATGGCTCGCCTCATAATACGGCGAAGTACGTAACCACGCCCCTCATTTGAAGGAATAACGCCGTCAGCTATTAAAAAGCTACTTGCTCGTAAGTGGTCGGCAATAACTCGGTAAGAAAATTTAGCTTCTCCCTCTATTTTCACTTTTACTATATTTTCGGTAAAATTAATTATTTCCTGAAATAAATCTATGTCATAATTGTTGTTAACATGCTGTAGTATTGCCGTCATACGCTCAAGACCCATACCGGTATCGATAGATTTTTGCGGTAACTCTATTCTAGTATCTTTATCGATTTGTTCATATTGCATAAATACCATGTTCCAAATCTCGATAAATCTGTCACCGTCTTCATCCTTAGTGCCAGGTAGCCCGCCGTATATTTGTTCTCCGTGGTCATAAAAAATTTCAGAGCAAGGACCGCAAGGACCAGTATCGCCCATAGACCAAAAATTATCGTTTGTTTTAATCCTTATTATGCGATCATCCCCAAAACCTGCTATTTTTTTCCAATAAGAAGCTGCTTCGTCATCAGTATGATAAATTGTCGCATAAAGCTTGTCTTTTGGGAGTTCAAATTCTTTAGTCAATAAATTCCAAGCGTAATATATGGCTTGTTCTTTAAAATAGTCACCGAATGAAAAATTACCTAGCATTTCAAAAAATGTATGATGTCTTGCCGTATAACCCACATTCTCAAGGTCGTTATGTTTACCGCCGGCTCTAAGAGATTTTTGACTAGTTACCGCTTTGTTATAAGGTCTTTTTTCTTGTCCGGTAAAAACATTTTTAAATTGTACCATTCCGGAATTAACAAACATTAAGCTAGGGTCATTGTGTGGAATTAACGAGCAAGCCGGTACATGTGTATGATTATTTGCTTTAAAGTAAGTTATAAATTTACTTCTAACTTCTTCAGTGGTAAATTTAGTCATGGTAAGATATATTATTTAATGTTATGTCATTTCGGAGTGGATCATTTTTCGTCATTGCGAGGAAAATTACGTAGTAATTGACGAAGCAATTTCCTGCCAAAGTCCTGAGATTGCCACGCTCCTTATCAGAGTCGCTCGCAATGACGGCTCGGGTATCCACGCAGAAATGACGTCCAGTATAGTAAAATACACTGAATTATTATTAAAATAAATTTATTTATGAAAAATATTTTTGATTCGATCAAATTACATTTTGTTAATTTTGTAACAAAATTAAAAATATTTTCTTTCAAAAGAAAAAAGATCGTGGTGTTACTAGGTAATAAAGGTGTATTTCTTAGTATTTTTCTCGATAATAAATTATTAGATAAATTATTTATCCCTACTCAGGAACAGATAGACTTAAACCCTTATAAAAACTTTTTTAGTAAATTTCCAAAAAGCGATATTTATTTTTTACTTGACGGTAGTGAATGTAAGACACGGCACGATCAAATACCTATATTACAGTCAATAGTTAAACTTGATCCTATTGAACAATTTATCGAAGGTTATTTTAATAAAGAAGACATTATAGCACATTGTGTTTACGAAATTACTACTACACTAAGTGAAATTTGGTCGACTTTAATTATGTCGTGTCCATTTGAAACACCTTTAAGTGATATAATTTCATGCATTATAGATAAAAGATCGCTTGATTTAAAAGGAATTTACTTTTTAACGCTAGAGCTAAAAGTTATTATAAATAAAATAGTACAGAATATAGAAAATGATAAATATAATGATTATTTCCAAATTTGTGTATATGCCTCACAAGCTAGCGGTATAAAATTTATTATCAAACATAAAAATAATATAATAACAATTAGAAATCTTGAGTATCCATTCGATAAAACAACCGGCTATGTTCAAGGTATTATAGAACAAGAAATTAATGATTGTTTGATATTATTTAAAAACTATATAAGTAATCTTGATCAAAGAGCCTGTATAATTCTTATAGTAGATGAAGAGTTAAAATCTTTATTAGAATCAACAAATTTTGAAGATCGCCCTGTAATCTTTATACCGGTTGATAATATACTAAATAAGCAAACTCTAGAAAAAGAAAGATTTATAGATACGAATATTAGTAGGCTGTTTCTAGAATATAAGAGTTTTCCCGCTTATAATAATAATTTAAAATCAATAAAAAAACTAGTTACTATAAAGGATCTGACATTTAAATTATATAGTGCATTACTTATAATATTAATATTAGTGGTCGGTATTATCAAATATAATACAAAACAGAATTACAAAGACATAAACTCTATTAATGAAAAATATTATGCAACAAATCAAGAATATGATAGTATTAAATATAAATATCCTTATATTAAAAATACTACTAGCCTAGCTGATTTATATGTAATAGAAAAATTACTAGAAGCACCGGTACCGCTACCGTTTGATTTACTTAACAGACTTATAATTACTTTAAATCCGGCTTTTAAATTAGAAGAAATTAAATGGGAATTAACAAATATAGATAATATTCTGTTAGTTTCTAAGAGACAATTAATAATCAAATTAATACTTAAATATCATACTAATAATCTATCAGTAGATGAATCTCTAAAGATGCTAGATGATCATATGCAAAACGTAAAAAATAAATTATCTAATTTGCAGATAGATTATGTTATATATAAGGATAAAATACTTGATATATTCGGTAAGGTAGTAATTCCTTTATCGGTTAATATAGTTAAAACGTAGTATTCTATGTCATTCCCGTGGAAGCGGGAAGGCATTGTTGCGTGGATATCAAATCGTCATTGCGAGGAGCGAAGCGACGCGGCAATCCAGAAAAAATAATAAAAAAATTCTGTAAATCAGAATTTTTTACTGGATTGCTTCGTCGAATTACTACGTAACTCTTCTCGCAATGACGGGAAACCGAACCACGCAGGCAATGCCATGCGGGAATGACATAAGTCATGCAACAGCATTAATAACCCAAGGTAAAGATAATGTTTGAAAAATATATTATGTATTTAAAGAATCTTATATTCTTTCAATTTATTATATATTTCTTCTTTATTTCCTTAACTATTTGGATAATAAAAATTTTCCAGCAAGAATACAGTAAATCTATTCTTGATAAACAAGTTTCACAAGAAAATCTAACAGAGGAAGTTTTAAAGCTTTATTCTGTCATTAACTCTAAAGAAGAAATATTAGAATCTTACAAAAAATATGTAGATTTAAGCGTTCCAAGTAATGTGAGTTGCTTAAATTATCAAGAACTAATTCCTAAAATAAAAAGCTTAAGCAATAAATATGATTTAGTAGAACCTATAGACGTATCTATAAATTCAGTATTTTTTAAAAATAATGTTCAGGCGATTGAAGGAGGAAAAGGTGAATCGATTCATGTAAATAATTATAGCATAAATATAAAATATGCATGTGCAGATTTTTTGACTTTTCTAAAAATATTCTCTGAAATTTATTCTTATATGCCTCCTAATACTATTATATCTTTTGTACGAGTGCGTAATGAAGAAGTGTTAACGCCTAAGAATATATATAAACTTTCAGTGAATCATGCTCCTAATCTTATTTATGCTAAATTGATATTATATATCAGAGAATTAGCCTCAAAATAAATTACCAAAATGAATAATGCAATAGTACTTAATAACGTAAATACTAATTTATTTAAAAAAGATATTGTTAATAATTTTGTCAATAATCTTACGAAATCTACTTGCTCTACTATTGCAAATATGCTTGCTATAGATTATACGCTAAGGCTTAATTCTAAACCGGAAGCTGAAAAATATATTAATAAATGTATTTCTAGACTCAAAAATTATTTAGGTATGCGGGTTATTAACGATGATAATTTTTCCGTAGCATTAGAGTTATTTGCAATAATGATTACTTCTGAAGACGAAAATGAGCAAAATAAGAATAATATTTTGGAGCAATCACAAGATATAATAGCAGAAAATCTTGTAGAAGTTTATTTTGGAGATGAAAAAATAAATAGTACCGAAAAAGAAAAAATTAAAAATATATTTAAAACTCTTTTAAAAGAGAAGAATTTTGACAAAATAATAAATTATGCGGAGTCTCACAAAAAATTGTTTAAGGCTTCTGTAATGTATGCAATGAAGAAATATAATAATATTGATGAAGCAACCATCTATATAAAGAAAGAATTTAATAAAATATTAGAGATGTCTTTAGCATTTACACAAAAAAGTAATATATTCAAACAGGCAACCGGAAAAATCGCCGGTGCTGTTTGTGCTTTATTAGTCGGAGCAATTAGTGTTGCGACTTCGGGAGCGGCTTTTTCTATCATAGTTGTACCGACATCGATTTTTGCAGTTAGATATGCACCTGAACTTGGTGAAAAAATTGGAGGATTAATTTTAAATAATGATAATGCAATAAAACTAGAACAAAGCAATATAGATAAGTTTATGAAAACATTACAAAATGATAAAGAAAGTCTTCTCTCTCAAGAAAAAACAAAAAACATCCAACAAAATATTAAAGTTTCTCCTTCTCAAATAAATGCTAAATTAACTAAGAAAGTGGTTAATGAAAAACATAGATAGGGTATCGTAATTGTATAAGCGTTGCCCGCACGGCTCATTTATGTCATTCCCGCGTAGGCGGGAATCTAGAAAGAAGTATATAAATTTTAAAAATTAAAAGCTTAGGTTATCTCGCTTTATGCTGGATTCCCGCCTACGCGGGAATGACATCGAGTAGATTTCTCGAACCATGCAACAACGCCCTGTTTCTAGCTAGGAATGACATAAACGAGCTATAAAGCTAATTTTTACTTGAGAATATACAATATTCCTTTTATTATCTTTTTTTAAAATCAATAAAATAACTTAATGAGAAAAGTAATAATACCGGGAATGATCGGTAATGCTGCTGAGTGGTTTGATTATGCGTTATATGCACAATTTGCTTATATTATAGGGCAGCATTTTTTTCCTGATTCTGAAATGCGTGATACCTTAACTTTTGCTGTATTTGCTGCGGGTTTTATAGTACGTCCACTCGGAGGTATTATTTTCGGTAATATCGGAGATAGATTCGGCAGACGTACTGCTTTAGTTATTGGTATTATAACTATGACAGTGCCGACTGCCGGAATAGGGCTGCTCCCTGGTTATAACACTATTGGAATTGCTGCCCCCATCATTTTGACTATTATCAGGCTTATCCAAGGTTTTTCTCTAGGAGGTGAGTTTAGCGGCTGTATTTCTTATATAGTCGAGCATGCTTCGCTTGAGAAAAGAGGGCTTGCAGGAAGTGCCTCGTTTGTTAGTATGTGCGGCGGTATGCTGCTTGGGCTACTAACCGCTGCCGGTTTTTCTTATTTTATGCCTGCCGATATGCTATTTGAATGGGGTTGGAGAATACCTTTTATCGCAGGATTATTTATTGGCTCTATAGGTCTATATATCAGAAAAAATTTAGCAGAAAGCCCTATTTATAAAAAAGCTAAAGAGAGTGGCAGGTTAACACGTTTTCCTTTGCGTGAAACATTAACTAAATATCCAAAAGAACTCATTATCGCACTTGGTCTTTATATTACCGTAACTGCTCCTTTTTATACTTCTACGGTTTTTATCGGTAATTTTATGCAAACGCTTGGTTATACAAGTACGCAAAGCACAATTGTTAGTAGTATAATATTAATTGTAATGATGATAGTATTTCCTATATCTGCGTATGTTTCGGATAAGGTGGGGCGGCGTCCTGTACTAATATGGGGGATTATCTTGTTAATTTTATCAGTCTATCCTATTTTTGTAGCCTTAGGATCAATGAACTTTACTTTAGCTATAATATCTCAAGTAATATTTGCCGGAATTATCGCTATTTATATGGGACCTATCCCAACGGTTTTAGTAGAGATATTCCCGACTAGTGTAAGATTTACCGGCGTTGCACTTTCATACAACCTTGCAGCTGCTATATTTGGCGGTACTGCTCCAATGTTAGCAATGATATTAACGAAAGTTACCGGAGACAATTATGCTATTGCATATTATTTAATTGCACTTGCTTTGTTATCTTCTATAATCCTAAAATTCTATAAAGAGACATATAAAAAGAATTTGGTCAGCTAATCATGAGTGAAATTTTTGAAGTACCGGATGGTGAAAGTAAGGTTTTACTCCATTGTTGTTGTGCTCCGTGCGTTGGTCCTTTAATGGAAAAAATGATTGATACCGGTATTAAGTTTACGCTTTTTTTCTATAATCCTAATATTCATCCTAAAAAAGAATATGAGCTTCGTAAGAATGAAAATATTAAGTTTGCCGAGAAGCATAATATAGAATTTATCGACGCAGATTATGATCCGCAAAATTGGTTTAGGCGTGCTAAAGGGATGGAGTTTGAGCCTGAGAGAGGTAAACGCTGCACAATGTGTTTTGATATGCGTTTCGAGCGTACGGCTTTATATGCTTATGAAAACGGTTTTAAGGTTATATAACTAGTTCGCTTGGTATTTCTAGATGGAAAGATATGAACCAAATTAATGAATCAGGGATTAGAGCCGCATCTCATTATGAGGGGATAATATATTGGACTTATAATTGGCGTAAAGACGGTGGTGCTAGTAGGATGTATGAAATCGCCAAAGAAGAGAATTTTTATAAACAAGAATTTTGCGGCTGTGTTTATTCTTTCCGTGATACTAACGATTGGCGAGTAGCAAACAATCGCCCTAAAATCGAAATCGGCAAGGAGTATTATTAAGATCTCAAATTAATAAAAAAATATTTTATTTTTTTGAATCTTTATATTATAATAATCTAGACAATATAGCTATATGAGGATTTTATATGAATAAATGGCAGTTACACGAAGCAAAAAATAAGTTAAGTAATATTATTGATACAGCAATGCAAGGTACACCTCAATGCATTACAAAAAGGGGAGAAGAGGCAGTTGTAATTATTAGTATAAAAGACTATAAGCAACTTACTAAACAAAAACCTGATTTTAAAGAATATTTATTGAGCATACCTAAGACGGATAATTTGGATATTCAGAGAGCAAAGGGATATGCTAGAGATTTTGAATTATGAAATATTTATTAGATACTAATGTTGTATCTGAAATTCAAAAGAAAAAATCCAATTCTCAAGTAGCAGCATGGTTTTCAATTGTTCATTCTAGCCAGTTACACTTAAGTTGTATTACTATCGGCGAAATAAGAAAGGGAATATCAAAATTAGCAAAGAAAGATAAAATAGCAAGTTTGAAATTAGAAAAATGGTTAGAAAGAATAATAATCGATTATAATGAAAGAATTCTTAATATTGACAAAGAAATATGTGAAGAGTGGGGTGAATTAATGAGTATTGATAGTACGAATGCAATCGATGCTTTAATAAATAGCTGCACAGGCAAAACAAAGCAATATGATACTAGTTACTAGAAATACTAAGCATTATGATATGTTTAATATAAAGATATTTAATCCTTTTATTGATCTGTAATAATCTATTTTTTATGAAAAAACTATCATTTCAGCAAATTATACTAGCCTTGCAAAATTACTGGCAGGATTACGGCTGTGCAATCTTGCAGCCTTACGGTGCACATGTTGGAGCAGGTACGTTTCACCCTGCAACTGTGCTTCGCTGCCTTGGTCCCAAACCTTGGTCTGTTGCATATGTTCAGCCATCAAGAAGACCAGGGGATAGCAGGTATGGCATGCATCCTAACAGAATGCAACATTATTATCAGTTTCAAGTTATCTTAAAACCGTCACCGGATAATATTCAAGAGCTATATCTTAAAAGTCTAGAATGTTTAGGCGTAGATTTAAAAAAGCATGATATTCGTTTTGTTGAAGATGACTGGGAGTCACCAACCTTAGGTGCTGTCGGGCTTGGCTGGGAAGTATGGTGTGACGGTATGGAAGTGTCACAATTTACTTATATGCAGCAAATCGGCGGTATTGAATGCCGTCCCGTTGCCGGTGAAATTACTTATGGCTTAGAGAGACTTGCTTTATATATTCAAGGTATTGATGAAATAAAAGAGCTTGATTGGAATGGGCAAATAGGAGAAAAAGCTTTAAAATACGGTGAAGTGGATTTCGAGGCTGAGCGGCAATTCTCGAAATATAATTTAGAGCTTGTCGATAGCGAGATGTTACTGAGGCATTTTAAAGATAGTGAAGAACAATGCGAGAGGCTGGTGAAAGCAAACTTACCTATGCCGGCTTATGATGAATGCCTTAAAGCAAGTCATTACTTTAATCAATTAAATGCGTTAGGTGTAATTAGTGTAACCGAGCGTGCTTCTTATGTTTTAAGAGTGTGTCATTTAGCTAGAATTTGTTGTATGAAATGGTTGGAGTTAAGCGGTGAGTGAATTATTATTAGAGCTATTTAGTGAAGAAATACCTGCATTTATGCAAAAAAATGCTGAAGAGGGTTATTTAAACATATTCACGAAAATTTTTGAAGAAAACGAAATATTTGGAAAAGTACAACTATTTGCAGGACCTCGCAGGATAACACTGCATGCTACCCATTTGCCAAAGGTAACTTTGCCAAAAGAGGAAGAAATTAAAGGACCAAGCATAGAAGCTCCGGAAGTCGCTATTAACGGCTTTTGTAAAGCTCATAATGTTAGTAAATTAGAGCTTTCTACTAAATTAATTAATAATCAGCTATATTATTTCTTTATCAAAAAAACAGAAGAAAGAGAAATAAAAGAGATTTTGCCGGAGATTATTATAGAGGCTATTAATAAATATAGCTGGGCAAAATCGATGTTTTGGGGTGATTACAAAATAAAATGGATTAGACCTCTGCGAAATATTTTATGTATATTTGATGGCGAAGTACTACCACTGCAATTTGGGCATTTAACCGCTAATAATATTACGTACGGGCATCGTCTTACTGATAATAAAAAATTAGAAGTAACAGGTTTTGAAGATTATAGAAATAAGCTTTTAGAAAATAACGTTGTTTTAGAAAGAACAAAGAGAGAAGAAATAATTAAGACCGGCTTATTAGAGCTAGCAAATTCTCAAAATCTAAATATAAAAGAAGATGCACGTTTAATTGAAGAAGTAGCGGGGCTTAGTGAATTTCCTGTTGTATTACTTGGAAAAATACCGCAAAAATTCTTAGAATTACCTAAGGAAGTGCTAATTTCCTCGATGCGTACGCATCAAAAATATTTTTGTTTATTTGATAAAATAGGAAATTTTGCACAATATTTTCTCTTTGTCAGTAATGGTAGATTTGCAAATGCCGAACTCGTTATTAAAGGTAACGAAAAGGTGTTATCGGCAAGGCTTTCAGATGCTTTATATTTTTATAAGCAGGATATAGCTAAAACTTTAGAATCAAGATTAGGTAAATTAGAAGCTGTAACGTTTCATGCAAAACTTGGTAATTTAAGAGAAAAAATTGATCGTATAATTAAAATTTGCAAGCATATAGCTCCAAATAATAAAGATTTAATCACGGCAGCAAAACTTTGTAAAAGCGATCTCGTTTCTGAAATGGTTGGGGAGTTTCCTGATTTACAGGGGATTATGGGCTATTATTATGCAAAACATGAAGGGCTAAATGAAGAAATAGCCGCTGCAATTAGAGACCATTATAAACCGCAAGGTTTGAGCGACAATGTACCAAGCGGAAATGCGGCATTGCTTGCTTTAGCCGATAAGCTAGATAGTCTAGTAGGTTTGATGATAGCAGGCGAAGCTCCAACAGGTTCAGGTGACCCCTATGCCTTAAGACGTCAAGCTCTTGGTATAATAAGAATAATACTTGAAAATAAATTAGAACTAAATTTAAATGATTTAATTATTTTTTCCTTAAAGTTATATGGAAATTCAGCAGATAAAGATTTAATAACATCTTTCTTTGAAGAAAGAGCAAAATTTTACTTTAAAAATGAATATGATATTTTATTAATTAATGCTGTTCTTGACTTAAATTTTGTAGATACAAAATTTAAGCTTGAAGCGTTAAAAGAATTTTTAATAGAAGACGCAGGCAAGCAATTATTAAATGCTTACAAACGAGCTAGCAATATAATTGGTAATCAGAAAATTACCGGCTTAGTTGATACAAGTCTCTTTAGTACACAACCTGAAAAAGAATTATTTGAAGTAATCCAAAAAATTTCGCCGCAAATTATAGATAGTATAGCTGATAAAGATTATAAGAAAGCTTTAAATTTATTATCATCGCTATTAGTTCCTATTACTAGCTTTTTTGATAATGTACTCGTTAATGATCCTGATCCAAAAATTGCAGAGAATCGTTTATTGTTATTACAAGATATTTGCGATTTATTTGATAAAATAGCTAAGTTTAACCGCTTATGACTGAAACTTTCCTATATCATTCCTAGCTAAAAGCGATATTGCTGCTTGGATATCTAAGTCGTCATTGCGAGGAGCGAAGCGACGGGGCAATCTCGTCAGATATCCTGAGATTGCTTCGTCGAAACTTGTAGTTTCTTCTCGCAATGACGGAAAAATCGAGCCATGCAACAAAGCTGAAATAACATACAGAAGCAGATATATAACAAAACCAAAATAACTAAATTAATGTTCAGTAAAGCAGTTCAATTTATAAAATCCGGCAAGGTAGTTGTTTTTCCAACCGAAACAGTTTATGGAATTGGAGCGGATGCTACTAATAATGAAGCTTGTTTAAAGATTTTTCAGTTTAAAAATCGCCCTGCTATCAATCCGCTTATTGTGCATGTATCCTCCATAGAGCAAGCAAAGGAAATAGGAAAGTTTAATGATTTAGCTACAAAAATAGCAGAAAAATTTTGGCCGGGACCGTTATCTATAGTTGTCCCTTTAAAAGAGAATGCAAATGTTAGACCTCTTCGGAAACGGGGATTTAGGGAGGAATTTGAAGGAGACACGAAACGCAGCACCGCAACGTATATAGACAATCGTGCAGATGCGAGTACCGGATCGACGTACAAATTACCCCTAGAAGTAGAGTTTCCGAAGAGGTCTATTGCTCCTAGTGTAACGGCAGGGCTTAATACAATAGCGATTCGGATGCCGTCTTACCCTGTAGCATTAGAGCTTATCAGACAATCAGGCGTACCTATAGCCGCCCCAAGTGCTAACCCTTCAAACTATATTAGTCCGACTAACGCTGAGCATGTCACAAAACATTTTAAGGATAATCAGGAAATTTTTATTTTAGCTCCTGAAATCTATCAATCTGAATATGGTTTAGAGTCAACGATAATCGATACTACAACCGCTACTCCTACTATCCTTAGAGAAGGGTTTATAACTGCTGAAATTTTAGAAGAATTACTTGGGGTAAAAGTTTTAAAAGCATCAGAGACAAGTAATATAAAAGCTCCAGGCATGCTTGCAAAACACTATTCACCAAAAGTACCGGTTAGGCTAAATTCTATAAATTTAGAGGATAAAGAAATCGGATTAAATTTTGGTGAGAACAATCTTACGGGAAAATTTTCATTAAATTTAAGTATAAAAGGTGACCTTATAGAAGCTGCTGCAAATCTTTATGCATATTTAAGAATACTTGACGATTATGTTGCATCTCATGATGTAAGCGGTATAGCAGTTGCTCCTATACCTCAAGTGAATATAGGGGTTGCAATTAATGATCGCCTGAAACGTGCTGCAAAATTATAAATCTCGGTATTCTATTCGCTTGAGTAGCTTTTTGATGATATTTAGTAATTACATAATTATCATGCGGTTTTAAGTATTCATCTTTATTCATAATTTTAAAATTACCGTTCTGCTCTATTAACTCTATTGCTTCATAAAAATAATTTTCGATATCGGAAGCAAATACTAAATTACCGTTATCTTTTAGCTTATCCTGTAAAATCTTAAGCCGTTCTTTATTGAAAATACGTTTCTTTTTTTGCTTATTTTTTATCCATGGATCAAGAAATAAAATATAAATTCCATCTAAACTATTACTTGGTATCTCATTTAATATTAAATCTAAATTGTTAGGGAATAATAAAAAATTCGTGATATAGTCAAGTGATTTGAATTCACTTACATCGTCACTCGTCGCTCTCCTATTAGTTATAGGCTTCGCTCCTTCTTGCTCCTTGTAATTAAATCCAACTGATTTGACTATATTCTGCTCGCCTGCAAGTTTTAAAACATTTGCAACGCCGTTTAAATATACCTCTACCCCGATAAAAAGTGCATCAGGATTCATTTTGGCTTGGTTAATGAAATGCTCGCCCATACCAAAACCTATTTCTAAAAAGATTTTACGTTTTTCATCAATAAGTTTTTCTTTGGAAAATAAATATTTCGGTAGTTCGTTATCTAACAAATTTTGTTGTAGCCCTGATAAGCTTTTTCCGATACGTCTTGCGTATGACCGAGTTAAGTTAATAGGAGAAAATAATATTACCCTACTATGACCTTGTAGGTCTTTATAAACGCTTTCAATATTATAACCATGATTTAGGAAAATTTGAGTTACCGCTTCTTCTTGTTGAAAGCCTATCTCTAATGCTAGCTTACCGTTTGGTTTTAAGAATTGTTTGGCATTTTTGGCGATAAGAATATAAGCTTGCAGCCCTTCTTCTTCAGCAAATAAAGCAATAGACGGTTCATAATTGATTGTTTCAATTGCCATCTCTGATTTTTCACTATGAGATATATATGGTGGGTTGCTAACGATAAAATCAAACTTCTGATCCTCAATATTCTCAAACCAATTACTTTGAATAATCTGAATTCGATCCATCACGTGATGTTTTAGAGCATTGTTCCTTGCAACTTCTATTGCATCAAGACTGATATCAGTAGCTACTACCCTAGCGTTTGGTAGTTCACATAATAGGCTGATAGTAATGCAACCGCTACCTGTACCGAGTTCTAGGATTTTAATATTATTTCCGTCATTGCGAGAAGACGCCATAGGCGTCGACGAAGCAATCTCAAGCAAGCTTCCTGAGATTGCCACGCTCCTTTCAGTCGCTCGCAATGACGATTTATATATATGTTCTTTGAGTAAATCTAGAACTACATCAACCAAAACTTCAGTATCGTTTCTTGGAATTAATACATGCTTATTAACGATAAATTCACGTGAGTAAAATTCTTTAACGCCTGTAATATACGCTATCGGTTCATGCTTTAATCTTCTCTCTAGCAGTTTTTCAAAAGCTTCTATCTCAGCTTCACTTAACTGTTCATCAAGATTAATGAGCAAATACTCAATGGGTTTATTTATAACATGCTGTAGTAAAATTCGCACTTCTAATTGTGGCGGATTGATACCTATTTTATTTAATTTATCTGTTGCTTTACTAAGAATTTGCTTTATGGAAGGCTGCATTGTTTTATATTATCGTATCACCAATTATTTCTGAATAATATTCCTGTTCTATATAACTATTTTTAAAGCTAAGATTTGCTAATGTTTCTAAATCACAAGTGATTAAAGGTTCTTGTTCGCTTTGATTTTTTAATAAATACATACTAGTACAAAACCAAGCGAACTCTCCTTTTATTTGGTCAGTGGTTAGTTTATTTAGTACTTCACAATTTTTCCCATATAAAATAAAGTTAGAAAAAGCACCATATCCTATTTCGATAAATTTTATAGGAGTTTTCTTCTCCCATACTTTATTATAAGTGAAAGCTACATATACATCAGTTAAATCTCGATCATGAGATTCTATGCTAGAGTCAAAAGCATCTAGTCCCATAAAAGCTTTTCTATATTCTTTTTTTCCGGACTGGTTTATAAACTCTCCCTGTTTCTTTGAGAAATTTTGCCAAGTAGTTATATTTGCTCCATTAACTTTTACCATATAAAAGTGTAAATAATCTTCTACTTCATAATGATAAACTTCTGATTTTACTTCTTGTGCTTTATATAGCTTTGTAAAAAGATGTTGTAAATTAGAATATTTTTCATCTATTTTACTGAAATCAAATTCAGAGAAAATCCGCAGAGCTTGCATATATTGCATGTCTATATTATCAGGTGTTTTTGCTTCTTTACACGCAGCTTTTATGAATTTATTTAATTGTTCTTCTTGCTCATTAAAAAAATCATTTTTTTTAAATTCTTCTAAAAATTTTTTTAATAAAGTTTCTTTCCTATCACTTACATCATCAATATACATACTATGAATATCTATAATTTTAAAATAAACTCTTTTACTTCTGACCAATCGCTATAATTTGATATATCTAAGAAAGTAATTTTGTCCGTAGCAGTACTTGAATCGTGCAGAAAAGTAAAAACCTCTTCTAAGCTCGCTTTTTGTTTTCTAAGGTTTAAAAACACCGTCTTTCATTGAAGATGATGCTTCTTCTAGTTTATTATTAGCTTTTTTCATTTTATTAATTCTTAATATTATATTAAAAAATTAATATTTCGTCAATTATAAACTAATAATCTCTTCCATATCTCTTGGCAGCTCACAAGCAAATTCCATAATCTCATTACTATAGTGAATTAAAATATTATATTACTAACTTAATCCCTAAAGCTTGGCAGCAACTTGCTAAGCTTTTATCTAATGTTAGAATATCAGCTTCTAAGCGTAATGCTAGCTCAAGGTAGCAAGCATCATAGGAAGTTAAATTATGCTCGGTAGCTAGTCTTGCTATTGCATACAAAGATTCCGGTGTAGAACAGAATTTATCAACATTGATAGGGAATGAATTTAATAATCTTATATAATCATCATAATCATTTTTATTAATTCTCTTTCTTTTTAAGGAGTTTATAAAAACATTATTGCATTCTAAATAAAATATAGACGGTACATGCAAAATATATATATTTTCCATTATTTGATCATAAATTTTACTATCTTTTTCAGTTGATTCATCAGGTAAAATCGATGACATAATAAAAGAACAATCTACAACTAAATTCATTTTCTACCTAAATTTTTCATCTCTAAAATATCATCTACAGTGCCTAAAGGTGCACGTTTTTTAAGTTCTGCAAATTCTTGAAATATATTGGCGTATTTTTTCTTATAATATTTATCTATAGGAATTATCACTGCTACCTTTCTTCCTCTATTTGTTATGCATAATTCTTCTCCTGCTTCTACCTCTTTAATTAGTTCTGGTAGGTGAGTTTTTGTTTTGAACATTCCAATAGTTTTCATAAATAATATCCACACTAGTTTATTAAACTAGTATAATACTTTTATAAAGTAGAATCAATTTATATTTCTATAATTTTTTGTATATCCCTTGGCAACTTACAAGAAAATTCCATAATTTTATTACTAGTCGGATGAGTAAAGCTTAAATACCAAGAATGCAGGGCTTGGCGTTTAAAATCAATTAATTTTGCTTTTAATTCAGGAGGAGAATGAGCAATTTTTCGGTCGTTATTACCATAAGTTTGATCACCAACTACGGAATGCTTTAAATGGCTTAGCTGTACCCTAATTTGATGAGTCCTACCGGTACTAAGCTTGCATTCTACCATGCTAATAGTACCTTTGTGAAACAATTCTAGAGTTTTATAATGTGTCACGGCTTCTTTACTGCCATATTTTAATATGGTCATTTTTTGGCGGTCTACTCTACTGCGACCGATATTATTCTTAATGAGTCCTTCTAGCGGATTAATTACTCCCCAAACTAACGCTTTATATTTCCGTATTACCTGCCTTTGCTCTATCTGATTTGCAAGCAACATATGTGCTTTATTATTTTTAGCAACTACCATTAAGCCCGTAGTATCCTTATCCAAACGATGCACTATCCCGGGTCTTTCTGCTGAACCTATATCCGATAGATTCTTCGTATGATAAAGTAATGCATTAACAAGCGTATCGTCATAATGTCCTGCCCCTGGGTGTACCGTCATACCTGCAGCTTTGTTAATTACTATCAAATCATCATCTTCGTAAATTATATCAAGTGCTATATTTGCTGCTGCAATTTTTAGCTCTTCAGGTTCTTTAAAAGAAAATAATATAACATCATTCTCCTTGACCAAAACATCAGGATCAGAAATAATTACATCATTAACTAGTACTTGCGAATCTTTAATAGCTTTTTGGATTTGGTTTCTAGAAACATTTTCAAGAAGTTGTGACAAAGCTTTATCGAGTCTTATATTATTTAGTTCGTTTGGTACATTATATGTTAACATATTTTATTTTAAGATAATGAATAATACGCTTAAATGGTTAAGTGCAATCGGTGTTGAATATTACTGCTCCGAACACCCGCCGAAATTAAAGGTATGTAATAATACTGAACTAACTGAAAAGCCACAAGTAAAACTTATGTCTACAAAAGAAACTGCATTCAATATGAATGATAAAGTTCACGATAATATAACCCTAGCAAGATCTCTTGCCGATAAAGCTAATAATATCGAAGAATTAAAAGAATCTCTACTAAATTTTAATGGTTGTGAACTTAAGAAATTTGCTACTAATACGGTTTTCGGTGATGGTAATTTGGAAGCTAAAATTATGTTAATAGGCGAAGCTCCCGGAAGTACTGAGGATTTGAAAGGAATACCTTTTTGCGGCGAAAGCGGCAATTTACTTGATAATATGCTGCACGCTATAGGAATTTCACGGAAAAATAACGCTTATATTACTAATACGGTATTTTGGCGTCCTCCCGCTAATAGACAGCCGACGCTCGAAGAAGTCGATATTTGTAGACCTTTTGTTGAGAAGCATATTGCTCTAATTAATCCCAAGCTAATTATTCTAGTCGGTAGCACGGCTGCAACTAGCTTACTTGGAAAAAATTCGGGTATTACTAAAATTAGACAAGAATATTATTTTTATACCAATAAATATCTGTCCGCTCCTATTCAAACTACTGCAATCTTCCACCCCGCTTATTTATTACGCCAACCTATGCAAAAACGCACCTCTTGGTATGATTTACTAAAGATTAAGGAGTATTTGGTAAATAATAGACTTCTTACATAACTTGTATACTCTTCTGCTTTCAAGAATTATTCTTTCATTTTATCAAGGATTCACATCCTCGCCTATTAAGTATAGGTTGCGGGTGTTCACCTTTCAAAATAAAATTCAATTCTTGAAATCATTTGAGTATATGTTAACTAGTACTCACAGCTTTACGTACTTTTCAAAATAATTTTCTACTTTACATGTATGGACCTACCCGATAATGCAAGAAAAAAATAATATATAACAGCAAAAAAATCGAATGCAGTCATGTATCCGGCTTATAGTTAATAAATCACTTTAAATTTACCCTATAGCCCTGATGGAATTCGCTGGCTTACAAACTATATTACTTATCATTTTGTCGACTTCTAAAGAGTCATTGTCCAGTTCAGTTTTTTTGTAAGCTAAGGTTCGTCTTATTTACCATCAATATTATCATTCTTTCGCATATTCCGGATTAGAATCTATTAATTTAATTCTTTTATTTTTTTATCATTCTCTAGAAATTCTTCTTTTAACTCACTAAACGTTCGATAGCTTAGCTGACTTAAATCCCCTTCATCTAAAATTTCGGTTAATTTTGTCATAATCTTATTGATTCCTTGCGGAATAACAAAACCAAATTCATGTAATAATCCCCTGATCTCATTAACAAGAGCTGTACGATTTTTTACCAATCTCTGTCTTACCCTATGAATAAATAAAATATCTTGTTGCTCTACAGTTTTGATAGGCACAAACCTCATATTAGGTCTTGCTACTGCCTCACATATTGCTTCTGCATCAGCTTGATCATTTTTATTAGTTTTAACATAAGGCTTAACAAATTGTGGAGCCATTAGTTTTACATTATGACCTAATTTTGTTAATTCTCTTGCCCAATAGCTAGAACCACCGCAAGCTTCCATGCCTACTAGACATCTTCTTGGTAAATTAGCCATAAAAGTTATAACCTGCTCTCTCATTAATTTTTTTTTTAATATTGTCTTACCATTTTTATCTACACCGTGAATTTGAAAAATTCTTTTTGCAATATCTATACCAATTGTGGTAACTTCCATATGGACCTCCTTATTGTTGTTTAGGATTCATTTCCTATCCTAGAAGATTAGCTTCTGCTTCTCATTCTGTATATAGGGTAGGTCCATACCATTATTAGTCGTATTTATACGACAACATAATCATCTCTAGTTAAACTTAATATACAAAAAACTAAACAAATACAATTTTTTATAACAGCAAACGGTAAATCTTATATTAAGGATTGGTTAGAAAAATTAGATATTAGGACGCATAGTAGAATTCTTAATAGATTAGTTCGGTTAGAATATGGAATTTATGGTGATTACAAACAGATAAAAGGAAGACTATATGAGCTTAGGTTTTTCTTTGGCAAAAAGTTTATAAACGAAATTAAGGACGTTATATGGAAAAGTTTACAGATTATTTAAAAGAAAAATTGCAAAATGAGAAAATATTAGCAGGGTATATTAATGAAGCGTTAGAGCAATATTTCGTGGATCATAATAAAGAGCTATTTTTGGCTACTTTAAAAGAAGCCATTATAGCAAGGGGAGGTATAGCAAAGATCTCTAAAGAAGCTCATATAAATAGACAACATATATATAAAATGTTATCTAGCAAAGGTAATACAAGTTTCGGCAATATAGGATCTTTATTAAACGCTTTAGGCTTGCAGTTGAAAAGTAGAAGCATGTGCGTTTTAAACTAATTCACTATAACCTTGCAAGCTGAGCAAGATATCAAAGAAAATTTTTAAATCCTCATAAATAATAATTCATTTCTAATTTCTTTAAAGTATGGTTATACTTACTTAATGTATAAAAATAAAGTATAGCACATATGACCAATGAAAATAATAATGATTCAGAATTTGCCGAATTAAAAATCAGAGGAAAAATATTTAAATTACCTATATTTAAAGCAAGTATCGGTGAGGATGTAATCGATATAAGTAGGGTATCTTCGGAAGCCGATTGTTTTACTTATGACCCGGGTTTTATGTCTACTGCTTCTTGTCAGTCTACTATCACTTATATAGACGGTGATAAAGGAATCTTGCGACATCGAGGATATGACATTAAAGATTTAGCCGAGAAAAGTGATTTTTTAGAAGTGGCATATTTGCTAATCTATGGAGAATTACCAAGCATCGAGCAGTATAATAATTTCACTAAACAGGTTGCTCATCATTCATTAGTGAATGAAAGATTACACTATTTATTTCAAACCTTTTGTAGCTCTTCTCATCCTATGGCTATTATGCTTGTGGCCGTTGGTTCTCTTTCGGCATTTTATCCTGATTTACTGAATTTTAAAGAAGTAGACTACGAACTTACCGCTATTAGAATGATTGCTAAGATACCAACTATCGCCGCAATGTCTTATAAATATTCTATAGGGCAACCGTTTATTTATCCTGATAATTCGTTAGATTTTACTGAAAATTTTCTGCATATGATGTTTGCAACGCCTTGTACAAAATATAAAGTAAATCCAATAATAAAAAATGCTCTTAATAAAATATTTATTCTGCATGCTGACCACGAGCAGAACGCTTCTACTTCAACAGTCCGAATTGCCGGCTCATCCGGGGCTAACCCTTTTGCTTGCGTAAGTACAGGGATTGCCTCACTTTGGGGGCCTGCTCACGGCGGAGCTAATGAAGCGGTGATAAATATGCTTAAAGAAATCGGCAGTTCTGAGAATATCCTTAAATATATAGCTAAAGCTAAGGATAAAAATGATCCGTTTAGGTTAATGGGCTTTGGTCATCGCGTCTATAAAAACTATGACCCGCGTGCCGCGGTACTTAAAGAAACCTGCAAAGAAGTATTAAAGGAACTCGGACAGCTAGAAAACAACCCACTCCTGCAAATAGCAATAGAACTTGAAGCTATCGCTCTTAAAGATGAATATTTTATTGAGAGAAAATTATATCCAAATGTTGATTTTTATTCAGGTATTATCTATAAAGCTATGGGTATACCGTCGCAAATGTTCACGGTACTTTTTGCAATAGCAAGAACCGTAGGCTGGATGGCACAATGGAAAGAAATGCACGAAGACCCTGAACAAAAAATCAGCAGACCTAGACAGCTTTACACCGGTTATGTACATAGAGAGTATAAGAGTATCGGGGAGAGGTAAACATTATCGTCATTGCGAGGAGCCATAGGCGACGTGGCAATCTAGAAAATAATTAAAAAAATTCTGTAAATCAGAATTTTTTACTGGATTGCTTCGTCAATTGCTATGCAATTTCCTCGCAATGACGGAAAACCGGTCCACGCACTCCTCGCAATGACGTTGAAAATATAAATCATATGAATTTTATTGATGAAGTTAAAATATATATAAAAGGTGGAAACGGCGGCAATGGTTGCGTTAGTTTCCATCGTGAGAAATTTATTGACAGAGGCGGACCGGACGGTGGTGACGGTGGACGTGGCGGTAGTGTTATTTTCAGGAGTAATCACCATCTTAATACGCTAGTAAATTATCGATATAAACAGCATTTTACCGCAGAAAACGGCGAAAACGGTAAAGGTTCAAATAGAAGCGGTAAATCAGGAAAATCGTTAGTTCTTGATGTTCCCATCGGTACTCAAATCTTTTCCGAGGACGGCAATATATTATTGCATGACTTCACTGAGGATGACCAAAGCTTTGAAATAATTAAAGGAGGAAGCGGCGGTCTTGGCAACAGTCATTTCAAAACGTCGGTTAATCAAGCTCCAAGAAAGCGTACGGAAGGCGAAATTGCTGAAGAAATGTGGATTCATTTAAGCTTAAAACTCCTTTCTGATGTTGGGCTTGTGGGGTTGCCAAATGTCGGTAAATCTACTTTTTTATCGGTTGTAACGGCAGCCAAGCCTAAAATTGCCGATTATCCCTTTACTACTTTAGTGCCGAATCTTGGAGTGGTGTATGTTGATGACGAAGAGTTTGTTATAGCCGATATTCCAGGCTTGATTGAGGGGGCTCATCAAGGTCACGGGCTTGGCGATAAATTCTTAAAGCATATAGAAAGATGTAATGTATTAATACATTTAATAGACGGCTCTAGTAATGATGTAGTGGCAGATTATAATACAGTACGTCTTGAGCTTGAATCATATTCCGATTATCTAAAAAATAAAATCGAAATCATATGTCTTAATAAATGTGATGTTCTTACCGATGAGGAAGTACAGGAAAAAATAAATGAATTACGAAAAGTTACTAATAAAGAAGTTTTTCCTATCTCTACCTATACTAATCTAGGGGTAAATAAAATAGTTAAACTAGCTTTAAAGACTATAAAAAATCAGGAGTAATATATTACCGATTGGCGTTGCCCGCATGGCTCAAAAATCGTCATTGCGAGCGGTCGAAGACCGCACGGCTCGTTTATGTCATTCCCGCGTATGCGGGAATCCAGAAAAAAGTATAGATAAAGCAAATTTTTGAAATTAAAAGAAAAGCTCGATTCATCTCGCTTTATACTGGATTCCCGCATACGCGGGAATGACATAGGTGTCCACTCAACAATGCCACGTTCACTCGCAATGACAATTAATAAACCTTAAATCAAAGTAATACGTTGCTCTTCTGCCTCTAGATATTTCTCTAGCTCTTCCTTAGTATATTTCTTTTCCTTAAGCTTTATTTCGTTATTAAATATATATTGTACAGCTTTATCTTCTAAGGCAGGACCTTTAAGCCCTTCAATTGCTCTAGGATTATTTTTATAAAAATCAAATATCATATTTTCCTGCCCAGGAAAATTACGTGCTTGTTGCATAATAACTTTTCTTAAATCATCAGGCTCTAATTGCAAATTTTTAGATTTTGCGTATTCAGCAAGTAATAAGCCTATTCGCACACGGCGTAGGGCTAATTTATTATAATAATCTGTTATTTCTTTAGGGGATTTATCTTTTAATAATGATTCTTCTTGGTCATTTTTATCGGTTTCGGACTTTAGAATATTTTTTTCTTGCTCTAATAAAGATTCCGGTACGTCAAAATCTAACAATTTTTCTAACTTATCAAATAAGTTCATTTTCATTATAGTATTAATAGCTTCTTCCGATTCGTTTTCTATTTGTTTAGCAAAATGTGTACGCAATTCTTCAAGGCTATTACTTTGGAATTTTTTAGCAAACTCCTCATCAATAACGGTAGGTTCTGCAGTATGTACTGCTTTAATTTGTACTGCAAAACGAGCATCTTTACCTGCTAAATCTTTAGCATGGTAATTTTCAGGAAAAGTAACATTAACATCTACTTCACTACCTGTTTTAGAACCTATTAATTGTTTCTCAAAACCTGGAATAAGTGCATTACTACCTATTACTACCTTAAAATCATTTAATTTACCGCCTTCAAAAGCTTCATCCTTGATGTACCCGATTGCATCAATAGTAACCTGATCTCCGTCTTTTATTTTTGCTTTACTTTCTTTGGTATAGCTTTTTGTTAATGTGGCAAGTTTTTCTAGTTGTTCTTCAACATCTTTAGAGTTTACTTCTAATTTTGGACAATCTAGTGAGATTTTCTTTAAATCTGGAATAGTAATTTTAGGTAATAGCTCTATTTTTACGGTAAATTCTAAAGCTTTATCGGGTTCGTTTTGCAATTCTTCAATTTTGGGTCTACCGATTATATTTAGATTATGTTCTTTAATAACGTGATTTACCGAATGGTTAATTCTTCTTTCTATTATATCATTCCTGACGGAAGTACCGTATTTTTTCTTAACAATTGAAATCGGTACTTTACCGGCTCTAAAACCTGCTATTTTAACTTTTTTGGTTAAATCAAGTAATTCTTTTTGAATATCGTCATCTATCTCACTTAAAGGAGTAGAGATTCTTGCATGAAAATCCAATCCCTCGTTTTTTAATACGGTAATTCCCATTTTAATAATCCATTAATTCTGTACATAGTTTGCTAATCAAAATAAACTAATGAGCCGAAATATGCAATAGTTTTTGTAAGCTCATCGGTATTGCTTAGTAACTATCTATATCGTCGTGAGCTAAGAGACTGAAAGCGTTGTTGCGTGTATACTATGTCATTCCTGCGGAAGCAAGGAATCCAGTAAAACCTAAAAAAACTTGTTTTTTTAGGTTTATTTTATTAATTAATATGTAATTTTTGTACTAGTATTAAGGTTGTTTTCTGGATTCCCGCTTACTCGGGAATGACATAAAACGAACCATGCAACAAAGTTGCAAATTCCTCACAATGGCGTTAAGCAATAAGATTCAAACGCACTTCTTCGTTAAGTTCTTTAGTAGAAGATAATTCTATATCAAGTTCGGCAAATATATGCACTAAGGCTATAGATAAATCATTGATCATTTTATCGGTATGGGCTGGAGTCGGGATGATTCGGAGGCGTTCCGTACCTCTCGGTACGGTTGGAAAATTGATATGTTGAACGTAAATACCGTATTCATTAAGGAGCATATTTGAGGCTTTCGCCGCTTTAATCGGATCACCAATAATTATCGGCACTATATGACTTTCATTTTTCAAATAAGGTATATTAAAATTTTCAAAAGAATTTTTAAGTTTTATAACTACTTCTTGATGTTTTATTCGTTCTTCATTCGATTCTTTAAGATGTCTAATACTATGCGTTGCAGCGGTAGAAATTACCGGCGGTAATGAAGTAGTGAAAATAAATCCTGGAGCGGTTAGCCTTATAGCATCGACTAAATTATGGTTGCTAGTGATATAACCACCGATAGTGCCATATGCTTTGGCAAGTGTACCTTGAATAATATCGATTTGATCGCTACAATTAAGAAGCTCTGCAATACCACCACCCTGTTTACCGTATAAACCGACCGTATGAACTTCATCGATAAAGGTTAAAGCATTATATTTTTTGGCTAAGTTGATTATATCTTTGATAGGTGAGAAAAAACCGTCCATAGAGTAAGCCGATTCAAAAACAATAATTTTCGGTCTATTAATATCGACTGATTGTAAAAGCTCTTCTAGATGCTTAACGTCTAAATGTATATATATATATTTCTCGGCTCTTGAACTTGTAATTCCTGCAATTATTGAAGCATGATTTAGTTCATCGGAGAAAAATACTATATCCGGCATGATTTTAGCAAGACTTGCAAGCGTTGTATCATTTGCAACAAAACCGGATGTAAAAACTAAAGCTGCTTGCTTTTTGTGTAAATCTGCAAGTTCTTTTTCAAGCTTAAGAATGGCAATATTATTACCGCCGATATTGCGAGTTCCGCCTGATCCAACACCGTATTTTAGCAAGGCATCTATAGAAGCTTGCATTACTTTTGCATGTTTACTCATACCCAAATAGTCATTAATGCACCACATAACTATTTGTTTATTAGCGTGTTCTGCAAAAGGAAAATTATCGGCTTGTCTTTTTAAGGCTTTAAATTCTCGATATCTTCCTTCGCTCTTAATTTTGTCTATATGTTTGCTAAATATAGTATCGTAATAAGACATTAGAACTATTATTTGTTTGAAGTTTTTTATGTGAATTGTATACCCGTCATTGCGAGCAGTCGTAGACTGCGTGGCAATCTCGTCAAATATCCTGAGATTGCTTCGTCGAATTACTATGTAATTCTCCTCGCAATGACGATATCTAAGCAACCATTCTACATTAAAATTAAAAAAGTTTAAAGTTATAATATAGCTTTTTGTACAATATCGTTTAATCTCTTTGAAAATGCACCTGTATCGGCGATGGGTTCGCCCTCTAAAATACAGGCTTGATCAAATATTAGATTAACCAATTCTTCATTATTTTTATTATTCGCTTTTAAATCGTTAAAGATTTTCTCTATGATTTTATTTTTAGGATTTAGCTCTAAATTTTTAGCGGATGCAGCAGCTATTTGCTTCTGCTCTATTAAAAACCTTTCCATACGAATATCCATAGCAGCATCACTAACGGCAAGACAAGCAGGGCTTGAGGTTAGTTTTTTAGAGATCTTAACTTCTTTTACTAACTCCCCAAGCGTCTCTTTAAAATAATCGGTTAGCGATTTATATTCATCATCGGATTTTTTACTATCTGCATTTTTCTCCTCAGATTGTGAAGTAGTTTGCTCTACATCGATATCGCTTCTTGTTGCTGATTTAATAGCATGTCCTTTATATTCGCTATTAACATTTACCCAAAAATCATCCACTGTATCGGTAAAAAGTAATACATCGATATTTTTACTAAGTAGTCCTTCGATTTGTGGGCTTGAAAGTAATTTATCGGGATTATCCCCGCTTAAATAATATATATTCTGCCCTTCTTTAAAATTTGCTATATATTCGTCAAGGCTAATCATTTTATTATGCAAGGCACTTCTGAATATGCATACCTCTAATAATTTTTCATGGTCGGTAGTAGCCTCACATAAACCCTCTTTTAAAGCACCACCGAAATTAGCCCAAAACTTATTATATTCTTCAGGTGATTCCTCTTTCTTTTTTCTAAGCTCTGAAAGCACTCTTTTTGTAATAGCATTCTTGATTTTCTCAAGTACACTATTATGTTGCAATGACTCACGGCTAATATTCAGCGGTAAGTCTTCTGAATCGACTACCCCTCGTAAAAACCTTAAATATGACGGGATTAAATCTATATTCTCATCGGAAATAAATACTCTTTTTATATATAATTTTACACGCCTTTTGCGATCAGGATGGAATAAATCAAATGTTTTGCTTGAAGGAATGAAAAGCAGATTGGTAAATTCTATAGCTCCCTCATTTTTATTATGCAGAGTAATCCACGGATCATCTATGGCATAAGATAAGCTTTTATAGAATTCTTTATATTGTTCTTCCGTAATTTCTGATTTCGGTCTTGTCCATAATGCAGAAGCTGAATTAAGCTGGATTTCATTATTACCGGCTTCATCAAAGAAATATATCGGTACTGCTATATGATCGGAATAGCTTTTAACGATGTGTTTTAATCTAAAATGATCAAGGAATGTATCTTCTTCCTTTTTGATATGTAAAACGATTTCCGTGCCTCTTGTGAACTCTTCATCTAAATCTGAGACGGTATATTCACCAAGCCCGTCTGATTCCCAAACATGCACTTTATCCTCACCAGCTTTTCTTGAGGTGACAAGCACTTTATCAGCTACCATAAAGCTTGAATAAAATCCAACACCAAACTGACCGATTAACATATTGTCTTTTTTAGAATCACCGGAAAGGCTTTTAAGAAAATTTGCCGTACCTGATCTTGCAATAGTACCGAGATTTTCAATTAAATCGTCTTTATTCATGCCGATACCGTTATCACGGATGATTATTTGTCTTTTATCTTTATCGACTTTAACCGTAATTTTAAAATTGCTATCGCCAGCTACTAATTCACTATTACTTTGAGATAAATAACGTAATTTATCGCAAGCATCCGAAGCATTAGAAATTAACTCCCTCATAAAAATCTCTTTATTACTATAAAGAGAGTGAATCATTAAATTTAAAATCTTGCCAACCTCGGCGTCAAATTTCTTTTTTTCTTGTGTCATAATTATTCCAGTTAATGAATTATTTTTTAGTCATATAACTGCTGATGTCATTCCCGCATGGATCAGTTTTTCCAGTGTCATCCCGCGACTTGATTGCGGGATCCAGCTTAAAATACTAAAATTTTAGTATTTTAAATTTTTTTTCTGGATACCGTGGTCAAGCCACGGTATGACACCGAACGCGTTTTTAGATCCACGCAACAATGCCACGCGGGAATGACATCGACAGCTTAGCAACCATTGCACCTTATTTAATATAGGAATTAATAATCAAATTTAAATAGTCTTCGTCAATATTTTTTATCAATATCGTTTTTAAGCTATGAGTATGACCTTTAATAATTTCGATATTACTACGTGATAATTTCCATTCTTTTGTTAAATAATTTATGATTTCTTCATTAGCTTTACCTTGTTCCGGTGGTGCTTTTATAGATAATTTTAGATATGGGATATTATTGATGATTACAAAATCGTTAATTAGATTCTGTTTAGAATTAGGTTTTACTTTAAGATAAAGTAAAACCTGATGTGAAGAAGAATTGTAATTATAGAATTTATTCATTATGTTATTTATCACATTTATTTATGATAATAAAAGAATACTTGAAAAAAACTATTAAAACTGATATAAAGTTTACCGTAAATGTTTAGCACCCTTAGCTCAGCTGGATAGAGCAACAGATTTCTAATCTGTGGGTCAAAGGTTCGAATCCTTTAGGGTGCGCCATTCTTCATTTTTCGGTATTTCTACAAAAATATCAAACCGCAGATGCAGCATAAAATCAAGCTTTTTGCCGTTTAACTGAAATATTAATTGTCTTTCACCAAATCTCTAAACTAAGCAGCTTTTCTCTTTCTTCTAAATAGTAAATTTATCACCTTATAAAAAGAAATATTAATAATTTAATTAAGCAACAAGTCTCCTTAATCTCTTTATCTTTAATTTTGGTAGTGGGAAGTTTCAAGCATCAATATTGCGGCAGAAGTTAAACCGAGGCGAGTACCTGAATGCTGCCAATGAATTACTGTGTTGGGTGCATGCTAAAGACAGGGTTAAGCTGCAAGGCTTAGTGAAACTTCGGTAACATTATAGATTATAATTATTACTAATTATTAAAACTCTTTATTATTTCCTTTAACTCCCTATATATTCATACATTCCTTAAATTAATCTCAACTCATCTATTCATACTTATAATTAAATTTCTATTGCACTCTTAAAACTCTTTATTATGATTCTGTCTATAAGCTCATTTTTAACAAAATATTAAAATTTATAGAATTTAATAAGGATGTAATTATGTTTAAAGGATGGTGGTTTCAAACTTCAGAAGAAGCGACGGTAATAAAAACACCTAATGAGAAATTAATAGAATTTCTAGAAAAAAGAGGATTAACATGGCAAGCAGATAGTTTAAGAAAGGGTGGTACAACTCTTAAAATTTTTTATTACAAAATAGGTGATGCTGGAGCAATTGCTTTAGCTGCAAGCTTAAAAGATAATAAATCTTTAACGTCGCTTAATCTTGAAGTGAACAAAATAGGCGATGCTGGAGCAAGTTACCTTGCTGCAAGCTTAAAAGATAATAAATCTTTAACGTCGCTTAATCTTGGAAGTAACAAAATATGCGATGCTGGAGCAAGGGAATTAACGGCAAGCTTAAAAGCTAATAACTCCTTAACGTCGCTTGATCTTAAAGGGAGCAACATATGCGATGCTGGAGCAAGGGAATTGGCGGCAAGCTTAAAGGATAATAAATCTTTAACTTTGCTTAGTCTTTTAAAGAACAACATAGGCAAAGAAACGTTGGACATAATTTTGGGTACAATTACCGAATATCTGCAAAGAAATCAAACTATAGCTGAGAAAAAAGCAGAAAGCTTAAATGCGGAGGGTAATAATTTATGCAGTCAGAAAAAGTATAATGAAGCTATAGAAAAATATAAAGCGGCAATAAAAATTATGAAATCTTTATATAAAGAAAATAAATTATATGAAGAAAATAAAGCAAAAGCCGAAAAGAAATATGAAGAACAGCAAGAACTAGAAAAACGACGGGTAGAAGAAGAACAAAGAAAACAATTGAAAGTAAAAGCAAAGAAACAAGTAGAAGAACAAAAACAATTAGAAAATAATAAACTTAATAAAATATTAAATAAACTTTTTCATAATTCTAACTCTATTAATATTTGCTTTCAAACAATAAGTGATGAGTTAGCAAAGCTAATCGCGAATAAATTAAGAAGCATTGAAACAATCGCTGCTATTAATTTTTTTAGGTAGCGAAATAAGTAATGGGGGTATAAAGATTATTACTGAAGCCCTAAAAGCGAGCAAAAACTTAGAAAGTTGGACTTTAGTTGCAGTAATTTAGGCGATCAAAAAATATCTATATTAGCTGAAATTTTACAGGTTAGTACTCTTACTCATATTTACCTTGGTGAAAATGATATAGGAATTAAAGCAATTATAGAAGCTTCAAAGTTCAATAATAATATTGTACATCTAGATTTACACAACAACAATATAAGTAATGAGGAAGTAAAATTAATAGCTGAATTCTTAACAAATAATAAAACTTTAAAGCATCTTGATATTTCAGGTAATAAGATAACGCTTGAAGTAGTAAAAGCAATTATTGAAGCTTTAAGAGAAAATACTACTATTACGCATATAGATTTAGAGCAAGATAATATAGATAATAAAAGCAAAGTTATAATTGAGAAATACTTAAACGAAATAAAAATTTAATGAGTTTTCAAAAGCTGGCTGATGGAATAAACGATAAAGTAGACACTAATATTGCAATAAATGCTAAAGATAAAGCTATAATAAAAGACACTATAGAAGAGATAATACATAAAGCTAAAGAACTTAATAATACAACCGATATAGACAAAATAACTGCTAGTATGCAAGGGCTTATAGTTGATAAATCTACAAAATTAAAAATTATGACTATAGAAAACCAGCTTAACGAAATAATTGATAGCCAAAATATAAATAATGATGATGTTAGCATGTTAGGCGGTGATTTTGTGCCTGCTGCCGGCTAATAATAAAATGCAAAAATATTTATCAATTAAGCAGATATCACTGGAGAAGGGGCGAAAGATTTCGTTGGATAATTTCCACTTTCTTTCTCCAGTTTTTCAAAATGAAATATACCAAATCCAATACTTGTTGGAATCATAATAATTAATACTCCCCAGTTTCCAAAGGTTTTTATTAAATGAGGAAAACCAAAAGAGCTAATAACATACATACAAGCAGCTGATAAAGCATATGTAAATGTTACGGAAGTAAAGCGTTTAAAGATTGGAAAATGTCTAAAACAATTTGGTACAGCCGGCATAACATTAAGGGCAAAAGCCATGATAAGTGATTGAATAATGAATATTTGATTTGGATTAGAAGCCTTATTTAATAAATATGGACATAGTAATATTGTAATAGTAAAAATACCTAATAATGCTTTTAGAATTTTTAAAGGATATATCTTATAACTTAATGCTGCTACTATTATTATACTTATAAGTTCTATTATAGATAATTTGAAATTTTGTTTTATAACTTGTTCAGGAGTACAGTTAAATTTGGTTACAAGAATATCGCCGCAATAAATATATGCAAAATAAAAACATACAGGTCATGCACAATCCATTATAAATAGAGCTATTGCTGTCTTTTTATTAATTTTTTCTTTCCAAATAGGATTATTTTCTAATACTTTTATATCCCTATTAGCTTTTTCAAAAGTTTTAAGTAATTTAAGCTTTGCATTAGCAAATTCAGGAGTTTCTCGTAATGCGGTTCTTGCTAATGTTCCTACAACGGCAATAATTGCACCGATACCAAATGCATAACGCCAATTAAAGCCATAAGAAGTAACAATAGTAGCAACCCCTAAAGCTGCGAAAGTTCCTACAGTAGCGAAAACCGTAGCTAAGGCTACAATAGGGTATTGTATTGGAGGCTTAGTAAACTCGGTTAAATAAACTTCTGTTCCTATTACTTCTCCCATTGAGGACATACCTTGAACAATTCTACATAATATTATTATAATAGAAGTTGTTATACCAATTTCATTGTAAGTAGGAAGTAATACCATTACTATGCACGAAGTAGCCATCATCATAGTTGTTATAACTACTGTAGTTTTTCGCCCATATGTATCGCCTAAATATCCGAAAACGAGAGCCCCGAGCGGTCTAAAGATAAAAGTAGCACATAAAGCTGCTATAGAGTAAAGCGAAGTAGCATAAGCATCAGCTTTTGGAAAAAAAAGCTCATTAAGAAGTACGGACATATGGACATAAAGCATAAGATCAAAATATTCCAATAAGGTTCCTACAGATAACAACCCTACAGCTTGTTTCTGTTCTTTTGTCAAACTTCTTTGTTCTTTTTCGTAGCCTAGCATAATTCTTATAAAAAAAATTAAATTGTAAAAAAATTATACTGTTTTGTATAAAAGTCAATAAAGGATTTTGTCTTATATATCTAAATAGATTAATAATATTTCTTAATGTTTAATTACAAATCAGAGGAATATCTAATATATTAGACCAAATTTTATCCCAACCTTTTGCATGAGAAATATTAGGAAAAGTTTGCTTTTTTACACATGGTGAGTTACTTGTTTTTACGTAAAGTTCTGCTATGAAAGGCGGGACTCTTTTGTCATCCCTGCCGGAGAGATGTAATTGAGGGATATTATTAACTTGTTTTGCATAATTTATCGGGTTTAACGATTTAACTAAGTAACCACGATAATTATGATATTTATCGAATTTTTTAGTATCTAAATTACCGGCAATCGTTATAATATCTTTAACATTACTATTTTGAGCGGCAATTAATATTGTAAGCCCGCCGCCACCGGAGAAGCCGACTAAGCTAAATTTTTGTCCGTTATTGATAATATTTATGACACTGTTAATTGAATCTACGACTTCCTGCCCCATTCTTTTATCTAACCAATAATCGCTAATGCATTTTGGATTCATCTCTAAAGGAGTATATTGACAAGGTCGTGCTATATAAACAACATTCGGTCTTTTATCGATTGTAGCAAGCTTCAAGAGCATCGGATTAACAGGGGTAGGGTTGTCAGAGTTAACGCCGCCATCCGCAAGATGCCCATCTCCCTCAATATAGAATACGAAAGGTAGGTTATGGTCGGTAATACGCTGATAAGTCGTAAGAGTAAAATCACCACCGTTTACTAGCCTCATCTGAAAGTTATTTTGAGTTGCTATATCTTGTGAATACTTTACCCTACTAGCTACATCATGAGTGGTAGAACACCCTGAAAGAAATATTGATGTAAGGAATATTATACAAAGAAGTTTTTTCATAATATTTATAGGTAATATTTGGTAGAAGTTACTTGCATGTCTTAAATGATATTCCTGCATGGACACCAAATCGTCATTGCGAGCGACCGTAGGGAGCGTGGTAATCCAGAAAAAATAATAAAAAAATTCTGATTTACAGAATTTTTTACTGGATTGCTTCGTCGAATTACTACGTAATTTTTCTCGCAATGACAGAAAATAATTAAAACGGTATTTCGTCGTCTAAGTTGCTATGGTCAAAGGAATGATTTTTAGCTTCAGGATGTTTATATTCGCTATGCCCTGAATCTTGAGTATGATTATTAGAGTTTTTACTATCTAATAATATTAATTGTGAATTAAAATTTTGTAACACAATTTCCGTGGTATATTTTTCTTGACCTGAATTATCATTCCACTTACGAGTTTGCAATGAACCTTCAATATATAATTTACTACCTTTTGTGACATAGCGTTCTACAACATATACTAACCCTTCGCTAAATATCACTACTCTATGCCATTCAGTTCGTTCTTTTCGTTCGCTGGTAATGCGATCTTTCCAAGTTTCGGTTGTTGCTAAGGAAAGATTAATGATTTTTTTCCCTTCGCCCGTAGTTCTAATTTCCGGATCACGCCCTACATTACCTATTAATATTACTTTATTTAAACTACCTGCCATAGATTACTACCTATTTTAAAATATTATTATTGCAATAATAAAATAAAAGAGCCTATAATACTACAGTTTTTTTAAAAAATATCTCAAAAATTTTGTAGTGAAGTGATTATGAACCAAGAATATATTAAGGTACGCGGTGCTAAAGAGCATAATCTAAAAAATATAAATGTTGATATTCCAAGGAATAAATTTGTTGTTATCACCGGTCTTAGTGGCTCAGGCAAGTCTTCTTTAGCTTTTGATACTATTTATGCAGAAGGTCAAAGGCGATATGTTGAAAGCTTATCTTCATATGCAAGGCAATTCTTGCATTTACAAAATAAACCGAATGTGGAATCTATTTCCGGATTATCGCCTGCTATTGCAATTGACCAAAAAACTACTTCTAAAAATCCTCGTTCTACGGTTGGAACTATAACGGAAATTTACGATTACCTTAGGTTATTATATGCAAGGGTGGGTATTCCTTACTCTCCGGCAACCGGTCTTCCGATACATAGCCAAACGGTTTCTGAGATGGTAGATATAATTAATGAACTACCTAAAGGCACGAAAGTATATTTACTTGCTCCTATTGTTAGAGGACATAAGGGGGAGTTCAAACGTGAAATTATGAATCTGAAAAAGCAAGGCTTTCAGAAATTAATAGTTAACGGTGAAGTTTGTGAAATTGATGATTTACCGAAACTTGATAAAAATAGGAAGCATAATATAGAAGTCATAGTTGATAGAATAGTTCTAGACGAAAGTTTAGGTAATAGGCTTGCAGATAGCTTAGAGAGTTCGTTAAATCTTGCCGAAGGTATTACTTATTTAGAAATTGTAGAATTGCCGCCGGCAGTTAAGACCGAATTTGAAAAAAATCAACGTATTACTTTTTCCGAAAAATATTCTTGTCCGGTATCGGGTTTTCAGCTTACTGAAATAGAGCCTCGAATTTTTTCTTTTAATAGCCCTTTTGGAGCATGTCCTAAATGTGAGGGAATAGGTAAGGAGTTTTTCTTTGATAGAGACTTAATTGTTCCGGATCAAAGAATTTCTATTAAAGACGGTGCAATAGTGCCTTGGGGTAGTACATCTTCTAAATTTATCCTAGAGACATTAAAGGCTCTTGCCGATCATTATAAATTTTCTATTGAAGTACCTTTTGTAAGTTTATCACAAAATGTTAAGGATATTTTATTTGAAGGTTCAGGAGAAGAGGCAATAAAATTTGAATTTTACGACGGTTCTAAAACGCAAATAATAAAACAACCTTTTGCCGGTATAATACCAAGTTTGCAGGAAAAGGACCGTACTATAGAATCGGTTTTAATTAAAGAAGAACTAGCTAAATTTAAGTCAGAACATAAATGTACTGCCTGCTCAGGGTTTAGATTAAAAGATGAAGCATTATGCGTTAAAATAGCGAATTTTCATATAGGCGAAGTAGCAGGTATGAGTATTGCAGCCTTGCAAAAATGGTTTAGCCACTTAGAAGAAAAATTAAATAAAAAGCAATTATTTATCGCTGAGCGTATACTCAAAGAAATTACCGAGAGATTAAAATTTCTTATGAATGTCGGGCTTGATTATCTAACGTTATCACGAGAAGCAGGTACTTTATCGGGAGGGGAAAGTCAGCGTATCCGTCTTGCATCTCAAATAGGATCAGGGCTTAGCGGTGTTTTATATGTACTTGATGAGCCGTCTATAGGTCTTCATCAACGAGATAATACAAGATTAATTGAGACACTAAAAAGGCTTAGAGATCTGGGTAATACTGTTTTAGTAGTTGAGCATGACGAAGAAACAATGTATGAAGCAGATCATATTATTGATATAGGACCGGGAGCCGGTATTCACGGTGGTCGTGTTATTGCAGAAGGCAATGCAGAAGAAATAAAGAATTTTGAAGAAAGTATTACAGGTAGGTATCTAAGCGGTCGTCAAACAATCAAAGTGCCGTCTGAAACAAGAGTAGGGCATGACAATAGGTCAATTGAATTACTTGGGGCGGTTTCTAACAATTTAGATAATGTTGATATCAAAATTCCACTTGGTACTTTTACTGCTATAACGGGAGTATCGGGAAGTGGTAAATCAAGCTTGATGATTCATACTCTATATAAAGCGGCTCTAAAGCATTTAGAGCCGACTAGTAAAGTATTTCCCGGAAAATATAGAGAATTAAAAGGACTTGAATATATTGATAAAATTATCGATATTAATCAATCCCCGATAGGTAGAACTCCTCGTTCAAACCCTGCGACTTATACAGGTGCCTTTACCCATATTAGGGATTGGTTTGTGGAATTACCTGAATCAAAAGCTAGAGGGTATAAAGTAGGCAGATTTTCGTTTAACGTTAAAGGCGGGAGATGTGAAGCATGCCAAGGTGACGGGCTAATTAAAATAGAGATGCATTTTCTCCCTGACGTATATGTAAAATGTGATATTTGTAATGGTCACAGATATAATAGAGAAACGCTTGAAATAAAATATAAAGGCAAGTCTATTGCCGATATTTTGATGATGACGGTAGAAGATGCGATGCAATTTTTTGAGAAAATCCCGTTAATCTATGAAAAACTAATTACCTTAAATGAAGTAGGTCTAGGCTATATTAAAATCGGTCAGTCTGCTACTACTCTTTCAGGCGGTGAAGCACAACGTGTTAAGCTTGCTAAAGAATTATCAAGACGTTCAACCGGTAAAACGCTTTATATACTTGATGAACCGACTACGGGACTACATATCGACGATATTAATAAATTGCTGAAAGTTTTACATAAACTTGTTGATATGGGTAATACCGTTTTAGTTATCGAGCATAATTTAGATGTTATAAAAACGGCAGATTATATTATTGACGTCGGTCCTGAGGGCGGTGACAAAGGCGGTAAGATAGTTGTATGTGGTACTCCTGTCGACATCGCTGCTTGCGCGGAAAGCCATACCGGCAGATATTTAAAGCAATATTTGGAATAAGTCTAATGCTTATGGTCGTGGTGGTGGGTATAGAAGCCTAGAGAAGAAAGTGCATTTGAGAATTCAGAGTTAGGAGTTATTTCGTTTGGTATTCCGCTACAACATATATGACCGTTTAAGCATATCACTTGATCGGAGTTTTTTATTACGGTAAATAAATCATGAGAAATCATAAAAACCGTAATATTTAGCTTTTTACGAATCAGATTAATAAGCTGATAAAATTCCTGCTGGCTTGTTACGTCTAAAGATTGCAGCGGTTCATCTAAAATAATTAAGTCGGGATTATTAACTATTGAACATGCAAGAACTACCTTTTGAAACTGTCCTCCTGAGAGTTTAGAAATTTCTTGCTCTTTTATATGTTCTAAATCAATAAATGAGTTAATCTCTTTAATATTGCTATTAAAATTATTCGGTGCTAACAAATCTAAAAATTTTTTCACCGTAATAGGTAAATCAGGGCTTAGACCGAACTTCTGCGGTACATATCCGATTTTTAATTTGGAATCAATTATAATCTCACCGCTTGTCGGTTTTTCAAGCCCAAGCATTAACCGTACTATGGTAGTTTTACCTGCACCGTTAGGTCCGATTAAAGTAGTGATATTATTTTTTTTGACGGTAAAGCTAACGTTATTTATCGGCAATTTATTACCGAATTTTTTAGATACGTTACGAAACTCGATTATAGGTTTTTCCAAGATAATATTTTGTGTTTAAAGTGTTAGATCATTCCTGTATGGATCAGTTTTTCCGTCATTGCGAGAAGAAACTGCAAGTTTCGACGAAGCAATCTCAGGAGTATTATTTCATGAGATTGCCACGCAGCCTATGACTGCTTGCAAGGCATTGTTGCGTAGACCGGTAAAATCTACTGTGTCACCTAGTTCGCTTGACCACGGGGTCTATAAAAACAATAAAAAAAACAATAAAAAATACTAATAATTTTAGTATTTTTAACTGGATCCCGTGGTCAAGCCACGGGATGACAGAGGTAAAACTGATCCACGCAACAACACCTGCTCGCAATGACGGTTTAATACGGGTAAGCCATGACATTATGTAGAATAAATGCCGATTATTTCAGTTTCAGCTAGTAAATGTTTTTGCAAAGCTAATACTAAATCCTGCTTGTTAGCATTCTCATCAAGCTTAAGATAATCATTTAGAGCGTATAGTTTGAAAAAATAACGATGAGGTTTACCGGCAGGTGGACAAGGACCTCCGTATTTCTTTTCCTTCCAGCTATTATTTAAAATTTTAATACTACTATCTATTTGTCCTTCTGAAAGCTCAGTAATAGAAGCAGGAATATTATATATTATCCAATGATCCCATATACCGTGCGGTGGTGCTATTTCTATTGGTGCATCAGGATCATCCATGATAAGTACAAAAGATTTAGTATCTATAGGAGCATCACTCCACTCTAAATGCGGAGAAACATTCTGTCCTTTACAAGTAAATTTATTAGGAATACGCTCATTATGCTTAAACGCCGTACTTGTTATTATGAAAGTCATAGGTTACTCCTTATTATTATAACGTCATTGCGAGAAGGTATTGCCATGCGGATACTGAAGGTCGTCATTGCGAGGAAATTGCATAGCAATTGACGAAGCAATCCAGTAAAAAATTCTGATTTTTAGAATTTTTTTATTGTTTTTCTGGATTGCCACGCTCCTTACAGTCGCTCGCAATGACGATTTGGTATCCATGCGGGCAATGCCTACTCACAATGACGTTTTGTCTATCAATTCACAACTTGCCATTGTCCGTCAGGTTGGCGGCAGGCATTACCGTATGCTTTTTGTTGTTTTCCGCCTATTACAACTGTTTGAGTGTACTCACGGCAATATTGACCAGTGCTATTTCTATAAGTTTTATTAGGTGTTACGTAACCGTAATTGCCGTTATCCGGATTACGCCATTCTACGTTACTACCGCTAGGAGCTGCTTCTAAAGCTCTTTGTGAGGTGAGTTCTGCAAGTCTTCTATCCTGCTCATCCATACCTGCACCTATTTGTCCACCAAGAACTGCTCCAAGTAATGCGCCTACACCTACTCCGACAAGCTGTCCTTTGCCCTTACCGAATTGAGAACCAAGTAATGCACCGCCGGCACCGCCAAGAAGTGTTCCTGTACCTTGTTTATTCATACCGCCCGGACCGTTACAGGCTTGTAACATAGAAGCTGCAAGAGCTATAATCATAATTTTAGATAATAGTTTCATATAAATTCTCTCTTATTAAATATATAATTTAATAAGTATATGGTTTTTAGAATTTTGTAAAGTTAAAACTAGATTCTGTAAACAAAATTTAAATTATTTGTATTTTAAAATATTATTTTTAATTTTGTTCACGGAACCTAATTATAATTGAATTTTATATTCTCTTTGTTAAACTACAAAAAATAAATTGGAAAGATTTGTTATGGATACTAATAGCCGTAATCGGTTAATAAAATCGGCATCTTATTTATCGGTTACTACGGCATTAATTATTTTAAGTATAAAATTATACGCTTGGGTTGTTACCGATTCGCAATCAATTTTTGCTTCTTTAATTGATTCAATGCTTGATATAACTTCTTCCTTTATTAATTTAATAGCTTTAAGATTTGCCCTGCAACCGCCCGATCATCATCACAGGTTCGGGCATGAAAAAATGCAGGATTTAACAATTTTTTCTCAATCGATATTTTTCTTTGCTTCAGCTTTTTTTGTAGGCTTTTCTTCGGTTAAATCTTTATTTGAAAAAACAAAACCGGAGAATATCAGTGACGGTACTACGGTAATGTATGTATGTATATTCTTAACAATTATTTTAGTACTTTATCAAACTTATGTAATTAAAAAAACAGGATCGGAGATAGTAAAAGCCGATAAGCTTCATTATTTCACAGACTTACTAACTAATGTTATAGTAATTATCTCTATAAATTTAAGTGATTATTTTTGGTTTGTTGACCCATTATTTGGTGTAGTTATTTCGTTATATATATTTCACTCTTCTTATTCTTTATTTGAAAAGGCATTTAAAAATCTAGTCGATCATGAATTACCTGAGCAAGATAGACAAAAAATTATCTCGATAGTTAATAACCATTTAGGCGTAAAAGGTATGCACGAAATGAAAACTAGATATGCTGCTCAAAAAGCTTTTATTCAGTGTCATTTGGAAATGGACGGCAATATGTCGCTTTATAATGCTCATAAAATTAGCGATGAGATTGCTTTTGAAATATTACAGGAATTTCCGGAGGCTGAAATAATTATCCACCAAGATCCTTTTGGAATCAAAGAACACGTAAATTACCGTGAATATATTGTTAGATAAAAAAACGGATTTTAATAATTTTTTCATGGAGCAAGCTTTAAAACAAGCACGGCTCGCTTTTGATAAAAATGAAGTTCCGGTCGGAGCGGTGATTGTAGATAGGTTAAATCAAAAAATCATTGTTAATAGTCATAATAATACCGAAGAAAAAAATAACGCTCTTTATCATGCTGAAATTATTGCTATTAATAAAGCATGTAATCTTATATCTTCTAAAAATTTAAATGATTATGATATTTACGTTACTTTAGAACCTTGTGCCATGTGTGCAGCGGCTATAGCTCATAGCAGGTTAAAGCGTTTGTTTTACGGTGCTTCTGATTCCAAGCACGGAGCAGTTGAGAGTAATTTACGATATTTTAACAGTAGTGCTTGTTTTCATAGACCGGAAATATATAGCGGAATTCTTGCCGAAGATTCGGGGCTATTAATGAAAGAGTTTTTTAAGAGGATACGATAATCATGGTAGAGCATTGCTTGCGTGGATTGGTTTATCCGTCATTGCGAGGAAAATTACGAAGTAATTGACGAAGCAATCCAGTAAAAAAATTCTATGAATTAGAATTTTTTTATTATTTTTGCTGGATTGCCACGCGGTCTTTGACTGCTCGCAATGACGATTTAGGTATCCACGCACGCAAGCCTCTCGCAAGAATGATATAAAGAAGTAAGAAAATATGTTAAAACTATTAACCCCCTATTATTTTAATAAATTATTAAAGGTTATAATACCTATATTAGCTATATCTACTTTTGTCATGATGATTATAGGTCTTTATTTAGCTCTAATAGTTTCGCCGGTAGATTATCAACAAGGTGAGTTTGTACGCATTATGTATGTTCATGTTCCTGCTTCTTGGATGGCCCTTGGTATTTATGTTTTCATGGCAGCATGCAGCTTTAGCTATTTAGTATGGAAAACTACTATTAGCTATTTGCTAGCTGTAGCTTCTAGTTACGTTGGGGCTACTTTTGCTTTGATTAGCTTAGTAACAGGTTCTTTATGGGGAAAACCTATATGGGGAACATGGTGGGTTTGGGATGCAAGACTTACCTCTATGCTCATACTACTTTTATTATATCTAAGCTATATTATCATAGTGAATAGTGCGGATAATATAAGACGAGCGCAAAATCCCGCTTCGATCATTGCTCTTATCGGACTGATTAACATACCGATAGTAAAATTCTCGGTAGATATTTGGTATAGCCTGCATCAGCCCTCTAGTGTTTTAAGACTCGGCTCTCCTACCATTCATTCTTCAATGTTAAAGCCTTTAATTATTATGTTTATCAGTTTTATACTATATTTTCTGTTAGTATTACTTTTAAGAACTTCTATATTAATCGACAAAATCAAAAACCAATAACCAAATGACCTATGTTATAACTGATGAATGCGTAAAATGTAAATATACCGATTGCGTTGACGTATGCCCTGTAGATTGTTTCTACGAGGGTGAATTTATGCTAGTTATCAATCCTGATGAATGTATAGATTGTGGTGTATGTGTTCCTGATTGTCCTATAGATGCTATCAAACCCGAATCACCGGAGTTAATAGAATGGGTAGAACGTGCAAAAGATTTTATAGAAAATAAAGGATGGAAAAATATTACCAAGAAAAAGCCTGCCTTGCCTGATGCCGATAAATTTAAAGATGAGAAAAATAAGTTTAATAAATATATAAATAATATGAATTAAATACATGTGTTTATTTTATCACAAAACTTTATAAAAGCTTTATTATATGAATCTAATTACCGATTAAATATAGAACTAAAAAATATAATATGTTATATATGCCATTAAAGATAATGTTTAATTATTTAATTTGAGGTGCTAACTATGAAAAGGTTACTTTTAATAGCTGCTACAAGTGCAACAATTTTATCTTCTAGTATATCATTTGCCGATGACATGGGTAATGATTGGTATTTAAGAATAGATGCCGGTGCAGCGATGTTTAATAAAGAAAAAGATAAGGCAACCGGTGTTAAATTAAAATCTAATACGACTGTTCCGGTTGATTTAGGTATAGGTTATTATATTTCTGAAAATTTTAGAGCCGATTTAACTTTAGGTACTATAATAGGTGGAAAGTTAAAGAAATCTGGAGCTGCAACTAATGCACCTTTTACCGGTACTAACGTTTCAGCAAGCCATAAACCTACTATTACACGTTTACTTATTAACGGTTATGTTGATTTAACTAATTTTGATATGTTTGATGTTTTTGCCGGTGCCGGTGTTGGTCCTGCATTAGTTAAAGAGAAAATTACATATAATGGTATAACAGGTCTTTCATCTAACACTAAAAACAGAACTAATATCTCTTACAAGCTAACTTTAGGTACTTCTGCACAAATCGCCGACGGTGTTAAAGCAGAACTAGCTTATAGCTGGATAGATGACGGTAGAACAAAAAGTAAGAATGTAATTTACCAAGGAACAAGTGTACCAACCGGTGGCATGCGTTATCAAAGTCACAACTTAACAGTTGGTATAAGATTTGATATATAATTAACAAGAATATATTAATAGTTTTAGGTAAGTCGTCATTGCGAGCAGCCGTAGGCTGCGTGGCAATCCAGAAAAAATAATAAAAAAATTCTGTAAATCAGAATTTTTTACTAGATTGCTTCGTCGAAACTTGCAGTTTCTTCTCGCAATGACGATGAGGTCAACCCGTGCAATTAGCTAGGATGACCACTCAGAAATGTCACTTAAAACTATTTTTTATCGAATTTAGGTAAAAATTTATTATCTAATATTGTTTTTACTAACAACTAATAAAATTTAAAGGAAAAATTTAACAATATGAAAAAATTACTTTTAATAGCAGCTGCAAGCACAGCACTTTTAACTTCCAGTCTTTCATTCGCTGATTGCGATATGAATTCTTCCGTAGATTCATCTACTAATTCATCGATGTCATCATCCCTGGAAAATCAATGGTATTTAAAACTTAATGCCGGTGGTGTGATTTTTGATAAAGCAAAGCCTTCAAATAGCAGTGTTAAGTTAAAATCCAATACAGGTTTTACCGGTAATATTGGAGCAGGTTATTATATCATGGATAATTTAAGAACTGATTTTACAATTGGAATGGTAACAAATAACCACATAAAAAAGTCTACAAATGTTTCAACTTCTAACTCTACTGTTACTACTGTACCATCAGTTATTTCAGCAGGTGGACAACTTATTATTAATGGTGTTGTGATTCCAGGAGGTGTGCTTACAAGTGGTCCTGGTGGCACTACCACTACCACCACTGCTACTACAGTATCAGTAAAACATAAACCTACTATTGTAAGTGCATTACTTAACGGTTATGTAGATTTTATTGATGTAAGTATATTTAAAGTGTTTGCAGGAGCAGGTGTCGGTGCTGCGTTAGTAAAAGAAAAAGTAAATATTTCAACTAAGACTGTTGCTAATAATAATGTTATTAGTAGTACTAATTTTTCAGGAACCACTAAAAACAAAACCAACTTTGCTTATCAATTATCTTTAGGGACTTCATTTGAATTAGCACAAGGTGTGAAAGCAGAACTCGTTTATAGCTGGACAGATTACGGTAAATCAAAAACTAATACTAAAAATGTTGCCGGAAATAAGGTTAAATTTGGTGGAACCTGTTATAAAGGTAATAACTTAATGGCAGGATTAAGATTTGATATGTAATTAGAACTCAAATCTTTTTACAAACTACAGCTAAATTCAAAAAGCTTCAGACAGGATGAATTTAAGAGTAAGCCTGCACAGCGTATACTAATACGTGAGCACAAGCTTAACTCAAAAAATTCGCCTGTATCAAGCTTTTTGAAGAGGCTGTATTAACACGAAAAAAGAGTCTTTAATAAGGCTCCTTTTTTTATTTGTGTGCTTTTTGCTTGTATGGATACCAAATCGTCATTGCGAGGAGCGAAGCGACGTGACAATCCAGAAAAAATAATAAAAAAAATTCTGTAAATCAGAATTTTTTACTAGATTGCTTCGTCGAATTACTACGTAATTCTTCTCGCAATGACGGAAAACCGAACCACGCAACAATATCTGCTTGCAAGGTGTTGTTGCATGGATCAGTTTCCCTTTGTCATCCCGTGGCTTGACCACGGGATTCAGTAATTAAAAAATACAAATAGAACAAAAACTGTCTGGTATTATAGGCTTGACCACGTTGTCCAGAAATATAACTTAAAATGTAGTAATTTTAGTATTTTAAGCTGGATACCGCGATCAAGTCGCGGTATGACAACTAAAAATCGATCTCATTCAAACAACACCATGCCTTGCAAGAATAGCATAAAGCGTCATCCTATCTTGGATTTTTCTTTGTAAAACGTTACGTTCATTTGATGTATTGCTTCAAAGCCTAAATAAATTTTAATACGTTCTAGAATAATATCTTGATAATAAGGTAATTCTGCTGCCGTAGCATTATCTTCTGCTTGTATAAATAGCGTATTAATCTTTTGTTTTTTATAAGTATAGGTGGTGATTTTTAAAGGTAATGCTTTAGTGCTGAAATTAAACCCGACTATTTTATTCCAGTTAATCATGATTTCAGGCAGCAATGGATGTTGTTTGGCAAATATACGTCTAACTATTTTATCGATATCCTCTTTAATTAGCTTCATTTTAATAAACTCTGCACTGTTAAAGTTATGACGGCTATTGCAAGCATTATAGATATTACGGGAAAATATAAAGATGTAACCGATATAATCATTAAAAATATATTACAAACTGTTATAACCGATACTACTTGTTTATGAGACTTACCTTTTTGTACTGCTTTTTGAAAAAAATGCTTTAGATGAGGCTGCCAAATTTTTTCTTTATTGAGTAGCCGAATTAATATGGTTAGCACTGCATCAGTGATGTAATATAAGCTAGCAATAGCACAAGCTACAAATAAATTAGTGCTTGTAAGAGCAAGCAAGAGTAAGCAAAGGCCCGTTAAGAATCCAAGACTAATACTTCCCACATCTCCTAAAAATATTTTTGCCGGATGCCAATTAAATATTAAAAAACCACAAGAACAACCAAGAATAATTACATTTACGCTAGCTATAAAATACGGATTATCAATAGCAGGAAATTGTAAGAAACATAATATAAGCATGGTGCTAGATAGATGGATAGATTCCACACAACTCATACCGTCTATACCGTCCATAAAATTATATATATTAATAAAACCGCTTAAAGCTATAACTAAAATAGAATATATTAGTATATGAATGGAATTTACCTGCGAAAAAAGAAAAATAGCAAAAGCTGCACAAATTAAGTGGAATATTAAACGAATTAGAATAGGTACGGTTTTTAAGTCATCTAAAAAGGAAATCGAGGCAATTACCAATAATAACGGTAATATTTTTATTGAATTAGCAAGGTTATTGCTCGTTATATATTCAAACCCGCTCAAAGCAATCATTACGACAATTACAATAGCAAGACCGCCGCCGCGCGGTGTTATCTTATCGTGAGAGCGACGACTACTAGGTACATCAACTAAACCGATTGCAGGAAGATATTTAGTTAATATATATGTTAATATAGCGGTCGCTATAAAAGAAAAAATAAATAGTAGACTTCCTGCATAACTTGCTTCTAAAGGTAATTTGTACGTCAATCCGGTACTCGTATCCTCACGTACTAAAGTGTACGCTGCGGCGGCAAGTGCTTCCGTGTTTCCTGCAAATTCCTCTTTATTAGCTGCGTTATGCAGGAAGTCTAATGTGCTATAGCTATTTATATTCATAGTAACATATTAGATTTAAAACTATAATATTTGTTATTACTTATAATGACATGATCATGTACCATAATATTTACGGTTTGGCATGTCTCTACTATCTTATTTGTCATATGAATGTCGGCTTTTGAAGGTTCAGGGCTACCGCTTGGATGATTATGCACAAGTATAAGGCTGCTTGCTTCATTAAATAAAGCTCGTTTAATTATCTTACGTGGATATACTGCAGCTTGGTCTATAGTTCCTTGACTTAAAACCTCATCGGCAATTAAAATATTTTTCTTATTCAAAAATAATATACGAAATTGCTCTAGTCGCATATTACCCATATTAACTTTTAAATAATCAATCAAAGAACTCCAAGAAGCAATGATATTTTTATTTATTATTTTTTGTTTCAATACTCTATTATCAACTCACGTATTAAAGCAAAATTGATATATAAATTTTCATTGGTACCTTTAATACTAAGTAGCCTTTCCTTATCAAGGTTAATTAAATCCGTAATATCAAAATGATCAAGTAATTTTTTAGCAAGAGGTTTTACGTCTTTACGAGGGATAGCCGAAAATAACATTACTTCAAGTAATTCGTAATCGGAAAAATGTTCTGCTCCAGCAGCGACGAAGCGTTCTTTTACTCTTTTACGGTGACCTATATAATGAGGCGTATCTATTTCATCATTAGACATCTTCCCAAACTTCGCTTCTAGAGGTAATTTAGACGTCGAACCGGTACTCGCATCCTCACGTACTAGCGTGTATGCTGCGGTGCTGTGTCTCCTTTAAATTTCTCTCTATAAGCTGGTTTAGAAAGATGTCTATTACTAAATTCTATCAAATTATTTTCTAACATTCTTTATGTTTACTCAAATTATAAATAAGTAAAATGTTGCTGATGTCATCCCCGTGGAGGCGGGGAGTTGTTGCATGGATACCCGAACCGTCATTGCGAGGAGCGAAGCGACGTGGCAATCCAGAAAAATAATTAAAAAAATTCTGATTTACAGAATTTTTTACTGGATTGCTTCGTCAAATTACTTCGTAATTTTTCTCGCAATGACGGAAAAACAAAACCATACAACAAAATTAATTTTTATCCTATAGTTTAGTATGGAGGATAATCAAGTTTTTTAGGTGATAACGTAAATATTTCAAAACCGTCTTTAGTCACGCCTATAGTATGTTCAAATTGAGCTGATAATGATTTATCACGTGTAGTAACCGTCCATCCATCTAGTTTACTTAATATAGTGTCATAATTACCGGCATTTATCATAGGTTCAACGGTGAAAAACATCCCTTCTTCTAACGTTAGACCCGTGCCGCTGCGACCGTAATTTAATATTGACGGCTCGTCATGAAAAACTCTTCCGATACCGTGACCCGTATAATCTCTAACCACAGAATAATTATGTTTCTCGGCATAGCTTTGAATCGCATGTCCGATATCACCGAGTTTAGCACCGGGTCTAACTACTTCAATCCCTTTCATCATTGCATCATAAGTTACTTGAATAAGACGCTTTGGCTTAATTGCTACGTCACCGACATAATACATACGGCTAGTATCACCGTACCAACCGTCTAAAATTACTGTAACATCAATATTTACTATATCACCGTTTTTTAACGGTTTATCGTTTGGAATGCCATGACAAACCACATGATTTATAGAAGTACAAATCGATTTCGGAAAGCCTTTATAATTTAACGGTGCAGGAATGGCATTATGAGAAGTAATAAAATTATGACAAAGGCCATTTAAACTATTAGTAGTGACGTTCGGTTTTACGTAATCAGTAATAAAATCGAGCGTCTCTGCAGCTAATTTTCCAGCTAGCCGCATCTTTATGAAATCTTTTTCCGTGTGGATTTTTATGGTCATGAATTTTGGTTACCTTTCCCTCAAGTAAAAAAATATATTTTTCATAATACAAAATGGTTCTTTTAATGTAAATAACTTATCCTATTATTGAGAAGTGTTGCTATGTTACTTGATTTAGGTTTTGGATATTATATAATTGTTATTTAACATAATGGGTGTAGTTAGGTTATTATTTGCTCTTTCTGTTGTAGCTGCACATTCAAATTCTCATCCATTTCTTAAATTTGTAGGTTCAGAAATCGCAGTACAATCTTTTTTCATGATTTCCGGCTTTTATATGGCTATGATTCAGAGCAATTATACAAGTAAAATAAAATTTTGGAAAAGTAGATATTTAAGGCTTTATCCTACTTATATCTTTTGTATTTTAGTTACTTTCTTCTTGCAGCAAAAATTTTCTTTTTTAAGTCAATTGTATAATCTTCCATTACCTAACAATGTTATTTCAAGATGTAACAATGTTTATTGGAATTAATAATAATACAGTACATTTTACAAAATACTTTATTGACTCTACCCCTCCTCTTTATCAATTTTTATTGATACCTCCTGGTTGGTCAATTGGGTTAGAAATTTCTTTTTATTTAATAGCACCTTGGATTCTAAAAAAGAAAAATATCTATAATTTGTATATCTTTAATTACTAGAATTATTCTTCAACTTAACGGATTTATAGGAGATCCTTGGTCTTATAGATTCTTTCCTTCTGAACTTGCAGTTTTCTTAATCGGTAGTCAAGTATTTTATATTTATACCAATCAAGAAATAAACGAAAAAAAGTCTTGGCTTAGTCAATTACTCTATTTATATATTATATTAATAATTATTACTTTTCCGTTTATCCCAATAGAGCCTCAATTAAAAAAATTACTTTTTTATTGTTTATTTACTCTATCTTTAGGAAAAATATTTGACTTAACCAAAGATAATAAGTTAGACAAATTAATTGCTTTACTCTCTTACCCAATATATTTATATTGTTGTCATTTAATTGTCTTGTATAATATATTACCTGCTATCTCATATTGGGCTGATAATGGGACATTTCTTAATACGTTGGTTACTTTTATAACAGTAATAATTATTTCTTTTTTAATTTATTTCTTTATTGAAAAGCCTATAGAATATTATAGAAAAAGATATAAAACTCATAATTTAGCTTAATATTTAAAACTATGCTATATTACATAAATAAAATTCTTTCAAATAATAAAGTACAAGCTGTTATCTTAGGGATAATCGGGTTTGCTATTGTTACTGTTCTCACGTCATATAATATAGACGATCCGTCTTTTAACTCGGTTACAACAGAGTATCCTAGTAATTTAGTCGGAATTCCTGGCTCTTATTTATCAGACTTTTTATATCAATTTTTTGGGTTGGCTGCTTTTATTATACCGCTTGCTTGCTTTGTTTGGGGTAGAAATTGTTGGTATGGAAGATATCGCGGCTCATTTATCCGTATATTTGTAATGTTGCTTGCTCTCATTAGCAGTAGCACATTATTATCTAAGATTAAGCTAGAATTCATACCTGCAAATGCAGGCGGAGCTGTTGGAATAATAGCTTCTAATTTTTTTGAGCGATTTACAAATCAACTATACTTATTATTAATATTTTTTACATTTATTATATTAGTTGTTTTACTTGAAATTAAATTTACTTCTTTAAGTAATTTTATTATTAAGCTAGGTAAATTTTTAATCTATCGGGTACAATCTTTTTTACATAATATATTTTCACAATTGTCTTCGGTAAGATTATTCTCTACTAACAATAATGATAAGATAAATATAATTTCTTCTTACCAAAAACCTGTAAGTGAAAAAGTAAAATTCACTGAAGAAGCAAAACCTGTACCTGCAAATCCTATAAAATTCTTTAGTAAGCCGGTTAGCCCTAAAATATCTCAAAGCGAAATAGCAGAATTGCCGCCTATTTCGTTATTACGTGATCCTGAAAACCATCATGTAAAAGGGGCTTCTTCCTCAGAGCTTAAGCAAAAAGCCGAGGAGCTATTAACCGTGCTGAATGATTTTGGAGTTAAAGGGCATATAATTAATATCAATCAAGGACCTGTTGTAACTCAATATGAATTTGAGCCGGCAGCAGGTACGAAAACATCAAGGGTAGTAGGATTATCCGACGATATAGCACGCTCGCTTTCGGCTCTATCGACAAGGATAGCAGTCATACCCGGTAAAAATGTGCTTGGCATTGAGCTTCCTAATAAGCAGCGTGAATTCTTTTGTTTGAAAGAGCTTATAGAGACTCCCGAGTACCAAGACAAATCAACTTTATTGCCGTTAGTCTTGGGTAAAGATTTAGCAGGTAAGCCGCTGATTGCCGATCTTGCTAAAATGCCTCATTTATTAGTAGCAGGAACCACCGGCTCAGGTAAATCGGTCGGTATTAATGCGATGATTGTGTCGCTCTTATACCGTTATACTCCCGAAGAGTGCCGCTTTATCATGATTGACCCGAAAATGCTTGAATTATCGGCTTATGATGGAATACCGCATTTGCTAACTCCCGTGGTAACTGAGCCTTCTAAAGCGGTAGTTGCTCTTAAATGGGCAGTTAAGGAAATGGAAAATCGCTATAGAATGATGAGTAATATCGGCGTTAAGAATATTGCAGGTTATAATACAAAAATCTTAGAAGCGGTTAAAGAGAATAGAGTAATTGAGCGTTCGATTCAAACGGGTTTTGACCCTGAAACAGGTAAACCTATTTACGAAACCGTTACGATGAATATGGAAAAGCTACCTTACATAGTGGTTATTGTCGATGAGATGGCTGATTTAATGCTAGTTGCCGGTAAAGATATCGAGATGCTGATTCAAAGGCTTGCTCAGATGGCAAGAGCGGCAGGCATTCATATTATTATGGCGACACAAAGACCATCTGTAGACGTTATTACCGGTGTCATTAAAGCCAATTTCCCAAGTCGTATTAGCTTTAAAGTTACCTCTAAAATCGATAGCCGAACGATTTTAGGCGAGCAAGGTTCTGAGCAGTTACTCGGTATGGGTGATATGTTATTTATGGGTAATGCTTCAAAGATAAGTAGGGTACACGGACCGTTTGTTAATGAAGCCGAAATCGAGAAAATTACGGAATATTTGAAAGAGACCGGTACGCCTGAATATATCTCAGCCGTTACCGAGCAGCCTGAAGAAGACGATAGTAGCATTGATATCGGTGACGGTACATCTGATGAAGTGCTTTACAAAAAAGCTGTGCAGATAGTGCGTGACGAACGTAAATCCTCCATTAGCTATATCCAAAGGTCGCTTAGAATCGGCTATAACAAAGCTGCCAACTTAGTTGAGAAAATGGAGAAAGAGGGAATAGTCTCACCACCGAATCATACAGGTAAAAGAGAGATATTACTGCCTGAGAGGTAAATGTTATTCTCGTATTCTTAATGTCATTCCCGCTTCCGCAGGAATGACATCGGTATCCACGCAACAATGCCGCCGTAGGCTGCGTGGCAATCTCGTCAAATATCCTGAGATTGCGTACGTACAAAACTTACAGTTTTTCCTCGCAATGACGGCTCGGCTTACATTTTTCATTGACATTATTATTAATATATTTTAATAATTGCCGCCGCAATATATTAAATAATGGAAATAATTCAATGGCTACTCTAACTTTCTTTAAACCACTTATTCATACTGTAAAAAATATCTTAAACCTTCTCATAATTATTATATAGAACCGGCAAAACCCCACCTGCACTGGAAGTTAATTCTAACAGCGATATAATATCTTGGCGTCCAAAAGCAGCTTTCAAACTTCAAACGTTAGTAAAAGCTTTAATAGATAAAGGAATAGATATTAATAATTTATATTTTGAGGGTCAAACTCCTCTACATTTAGCTATCAAAGTAAAAGATTTAGAAACAGTAAAATTCTTAGTTCAGGCAGGAGGTAAGATTGCTCCTAACAAAGGTAATTGGTCGGCTATTCATGTAGGTATTAAAGTCGGAAATTTAGAGATTGTAGAATATTTATATGAGAATACGGAATTTGGAAGATATGATGAATATGGTTGGTCTCTACTACATTGGGCAGCAGCTAGCGGAAATACACAAATAGTACAATTTTTCCTTGATAAAGATCATAATCCTAATGTTATTACCGATAACCATAAAACACCTCTAGAGTTAGCTGTAGAATCGAAGAACATTTCATCAGTAAAAGCATTAATTAGCAAAGGTGCTAAATTTGATATTAAAAGCGAACTCGGCTATAAGATTTTTGAACTTGCTATTGATTCTGAAGATATGAAATTAATAAAGTATCTAGTAAATCATACGTTAGTCGGTAAAAACACGGGTCAGCAAACACTTTTAGAAAAAGTAGCTCAAATTTATGATAAGAACATAAATATCTCAAAACTAGTAAAAGTTTTGATTAAAGATAATGCAGGATTTGATAAAGCTTTAGGACAAAAGCTTTTACAAAAAGCAATATATGCTGATGATTTGGAGTTAGTAGAAACTTTATATAGTAGGGGTGCTGATGCCCAGTATAAAGACCAATTAGGACGTAGCGGCTTGCATCATGCTATAAAAGCTAATTGCGGTGAAGAATTAATACAGTTTTTAATTGAACATACTACAGATATTAATTATCGTGATAAATCAGGCTTAAATCCTCTAGGCTTAGCAAAGAGTAATAATTGTACCGTAGCTACAAAATTATTACTCGAAGCAGGTGCTTATGAAGGTTATATGTATGATGATGTTATTAAGGTGTTAGGAGAATACGGATACTAAATAGTCATTGTGAGCGGGCGTTGCCTGCGTGGATACCTGAAGGTCGTCATTGCGAGGAGCGGAGCGACGCGGCAATCTAGAAAAATAATAAAAAAATTCTGATTTACAGATTTTTTAACTGGATTGCTTCGTCGAATTACTACGTAATTCTTCTCGCAATGACGGAAAACCGATCTATGCAACAAAGCTACCGCCCCTGCAGAATGCAAATGCCACATATTCATACTAAATTTAAAATATTGTATATAATTATAATAGACATATTTAAAAAATTGTATTAAAATTGTAACAATTCCTAATTCCTAAGTTATTTAATTTTTATTAAGGTTACATATTTATGGCGAATATTTCTCCAAAATTATTTCAAAAAGCAATTCAAAAAGGTCTTAAGACCGCTTTATTCACCACCTCAACCGCAGCGATAATGCTGAGTAGTAGCGGGGCACTCGGTGTCGCTTCAGGTGTTATTTCTGTTAATGATGCAGCATTTAATGATCTTGCTGCTGCCAATAATTGGAATGAGATAACGGCTGGAGGAGCAGCTAATGATAATCCTGCTAACGGTCCTCAAGACAATTGGGCATTTACTTACGGTGGTGATCATACTATCACTGCAAATGTAGCTGCTCGTATTATTACGGCTATAAATGTTGCAGGCACTAATCCCGGAGGTCTAAATGTTACTCAAAATACCAGCGTCGGTTCTATTGTTACAGGCGGTAACTCGTTACCTGTTACTATCGCTGACGGCAAAAGCTTAACTTTAACCGGTACTGAGTCAGTTGCTGCAAATCATGGTTTTGATGCTACTGCTGATAATTATACAGGTTTAGGAGCTATTACCCTAGGCGGTGCCACTGCAGGCTTAACTATACAATCTGCTGCTCCGAATTTAATAGTTCCTGCCGGGGCTATAGACGGTGATGACGATGATCATGGTGAAATAACTGTTAATACTCAAACAAGTTTTACCGGAGCAATCGGTGGAACCAAAACTTTGCATGCCGTAACGTTTAATAACGGTAATGCAGGCGGAATGAGTACAGCAAGAGCAATAAGTGCAACAACAGTAACGATAGGAGAGGATGCAGGTAATGTTGCGTCAGTGGTACAAACCGGACTAATAACTGGAGCTGTGAATTTTGCAGCTGATGGTACGTTAACAGCAAATAACGGAATTACCGGAGCAGTAACTACGGCTAATAATAATACCGGTACACTTGTAGTTGGAGCAGGTAATGTAACTGGAGCGATAGGAACAAATGNATTTGAAGGTCAGAGTAACGTAACAACAATTGATGCAACAACAGTAACCATTAATGCAGAGGCAAATGTAACGGCAGCAGGAGCAATCACAGCAGCAGTAAATTTTGCAGCTGATGGTACGTTAACAGCAAATAACGGAATTACCGGAGCAGTAACTACGGCTAATAATAATACCGGTACACTTGTAGTTGGAGCAGGTAATGTAACTGGAGCGATAGGAACAAATGGCGGTAATATATTAGAAGTAGTACAATTTGAAGGTCAGAGTAACGTAACAACAATTGATGCAACAACAGTAACCATTAATGCAGAGGCAAATGTAACGGCAGCAGGAGCAATCACAGCAGCAGTAAATTTTGCAGCTGATGGTACGTTAACAGCAAATAACGGAATTACCGGAGCAGTAACTACGGCTAATAATAATACCGGTACACTTGTAGTTGGAGCAGGTAATGTAACTGGAGCGGTAGGTACAAATGCAGCATCTCTAAAAGTTCTGAATGCTAAAGTTGATAATGGTGCTGTGGACCTTGTGTTTGGTAGTGATATTTATGCACAAACCGTAAATTTTGATGATATTGCCGGCGGTGGAGCAGTCGGTACGATACAAGTCGGCGGTAATTTAGTAGCTACAAATGTAAATTTCGGTGGGAATGCAGCCGGTGGTACGTTAGAGTTTAACGGTCCTCTTGACGGTGGTGGTAACGTAATTCATTACCAGTTTAAAGGAGCTATAGTAAACGGTAATAATGCTATACTTAATGTTAATACCGGCTCTCTTACGGCATATCATCCAACTATAGGAACGGTTGCAAGAATCAATATTGGAGCTAACAACCTTTTTACAATAGATGCAAGTGCTGGTGACGTTACTATATTAGACGGTCAAGCAATTGCTTTTGGAAATGCAGGTTCTGTTTTAGCTCTTTCTAACTTAACCGGAGTCGGAGTAAAAAATGTATTATTAGCAGCTGATTTAGCGGCACCGGGTGCCAATGAAGGTGGATTAATCTTTAACGGTGGGGCTAATGGACTGAATATCGGAAGTAATGCAGCAGGTACCGCTAGAAAGATGGGTGATAGAGGCGGCGATAAATTTAACTCTTTATTAATTAAGGATGTGGTTACAATAACCGACGATGTAAATTTAGGCGGTATCCACAACGTTATTGTTAACAATAATGCAGATTTTACTAGTAATACGGCAGTTAATGCTGATGCTATACAAATAAACGATGGTATTTATAGAGTTGATGCAAGCGGCGGTGATGTGATTGTACCGGCAGCAAATATTGAATTTGCACATGCAAATGCTCAGCTAGTATTACAAAATAGTTCAAATGCAGATGACCGTACGATCACGTTAATTGCAGATATAAACCCTAATAATGACGATGAGGGTATAGTAACCTTAAATTCCGTAAACGCAGGGAAAAAATTAACGATAGCCGGAGGCGTTACACTCGGTAGAGTTCATAGATTACAAGCTATAAAATTTCAAGGAGTAGGAGATTTCGGTACAGCAGGTATCACTTTCAATACGGCAAATATAGAACTTGATACTACAGGTGCGACAGAGCTTGGGGCTACTCTGGGGAATGTAATATTAATTAATAATAATGTTCAGTTAACTCAAACCGGTAATATTGGCGGTTTCTTAGATTTTAATGCAACAAACGGTACGGTAACATTAAATAACGGTGTAAATATTGCGGGAGCGGTCCAAAATACCGGCGGTACTAATACCGGTACGTTAATAGCTTTAGGTGCAAGTAATCTTGGTAGTGTTAACGGCCTCACAATGTTAAAAGTTGGTGCCGGGGCTGTAAGCATAACCCAAGGCGGTAATACTAGCATCACTGAAATCCAAGGTAATGGTACAGCACTCTTAACATTACCTGCAAACTTTAACTTAACAGGCAGCATAAATAAAACCGGTGGTCAGGCTCTGAAGTTAAACTTCACAAATGGCGGTAGTGTTAGCGGTGTTGTAGGGACTGCGGCTAATTCGGTTGGTGATATAACAACGGCAGGCACAACAAACTTTGCAAGCAGTGTTAATGCGAAAGGTGCGGCGACGCTCGGCGGTACTACAAGTTTTGCCGATACATTTACTAACACCGGTGCAGTTACTTTAGCTAAAGCTTCTATCACTAATTTTGCTAAAAATGTAACGGCTACCAGCTTTGCAGCTAACAATGCTACTATTAATTTCGGTAATAGCCTAGCCTTTAATAGTAATATAACAGGTAGCGGTACTACACTTACTTTAGGTGCAAGCCAAGTAACATATACCGGCACCGGTAGCTTTACCGATACGCTAACCTTAAATACTACTTTTGACGGAGCAGCTAAGTCAGGAGGTAATATACTAATTAAATCATGTAGTACTCTTGATTTATCAGGGGTTTCAACTTTAGCACTTGTTGTTACTGCTACTAATTTCGACATTAATAATATAAGTCCAGATACAAAATATACGGTAATATCTGCAGAAGCGGCAGGTGGATTAAAGCCTACTCCCGCAGGTAATGTTAAAGTAACCGTTAATAATGACAACCGCTTTGTCAACTTTACTTTTGATGAATCAACTTTAACGTTATTTGCGAAAGATGTATCTCAAGAAGTTATAGATAACGACTTCAAACCGGGCGGACCGCTTGCAAATATCCCAAATGCTGCAAACATAAAGAAATCGCTTGAGTTAATGGAGCAAGCACCAATCGGTTCAGATGCACGTTTAGTTTTCGGTAACTGGGGTAAACTGACTCCAATCCAAGAAGCAGATGCTGTAACTCACCTCATGCAAGACGTTGTAAAACCTAGCGATACTATAGCTGCTATTAATAATCAAGTTATACTAAGTAATATCTCAAGTAGCTTAATTAATCTAAATGCTAGAATGGATGTAATACAGCCGGCTGTCGTAGCTGCCGGTGATAAGGACAGAGATGCTAAGTTTGGTGCGTGGATAAGCCCATTTGTCGGTAATGCAACGCAGAAGATGCGTAACAATATAAGCGGTTATAAGTCTGATACAACCGGTGGCACTATAGGTTTTGACGGCTTAGTTAACGATGATTTAGCACTCGGGCTTGCATATACAAGAACCGATACCGATATTAAGCTGAAAAATAATAAGACGGGCTATAAGAATAAGGTAGAGAGTAACATCTATTCCGTATACGGTTTATATAATGTACCTTATGAAAATCTCTTCGTTGAAGCTATAGCATCTTACTCGGATAATAGGATAAAAAGCAAATCAAGACGTGTTATTGCAACGGCACTAGAGACTGTCGGCTATCAAACCGCAAGCGGTAAGTATAAATCTGAAAGCTATACAGGTCAGTTAATGGCTGGTTATACCTATATGATGCCTGAAAATATTAACCTAACACCGCTAGCTGGGCTTAGATATTCGGTTATCAAAGATAAGGGTTATAAAGAAACCGGTACTACTAACCAAAACCTTACAGTTAAAGGCAAGAACTATAACACTTTCGATGGTTTACTCGGTGCTAAAGTATCAAGTAATATCAATGTAGGTGAAGTAGTGCTAACTCCTGAGCTTTATGCAATGGTTGATTATGCATTCAAGAATAAAGTTCCGGCGATTGATGCAAGATTACAAGGTATGACTGCTCCTTTCCCAACCAACAGCTTTAAGCAAAGCAAAACAAGCTTTGATGTCGGTGTTGGTGTTACTGCTAAGCATAAAATGATGGAATACGGTATTAACTACGATACCAATATTGGAAGTAAGTATTTCGCTCAGCAAGGTAGTGTAAAAGTTCGTGTAAACTTCTAATGAGCTTGATACTCGTCATTGCGAGGAGCGAAGCGACGCGGCAATCTCGTCAAACATCCTGAGATTGCCACGTCAAGGCTTCGCCTTTCCTCGCAATGACAGGAAAACTGAACCATACAGAAATGACATCGAACATCTACAAAAATAATAAAAAAGCCTATATAGTTTGACTATATAGGCTTTTTTGCTTTATAATGTAGTCTTGAGCGTTGTCATTGCGAGCAGGTATTGGTGCGTGGACCGGTTTTCCGCTGTCATCCCGCGACTTGATCGCGGGATCCAGCTTGAAATACTAATAATATTAGTATTTCAAATTGTTTTTATGGATCCCGTGGTCAAGCCACGGGATGACACAGAGGTGAAATTGAACCACGCGGGCAATGCCCGCTCGCAATGACGATAAAATTTAAATAAAAAATTATGTTAGATAATATTAGAAAAACTGCCGATAGTTTTATAATGCGGGTTTTATTCGCAATGATAGCTTTTGCTTTTGTCGGCTTTGGTATTAAAGATGTATTAAACGGAAGAAGAAGCGGTGATATTGTTACTTTTTCTCATGTGAAAAATATCTCCCAAGAAGATTTTTTGAGAGCAAAATCTTTAGAAATTAATGCTATAAGTAAGCAAACGGGAACAAGTTTAACGGATGAAGAAATAGCACAGTTAAATATTGATAACCGAATCCTAAAAAGGCTTGTTTACGATAATGTCTTAGATTATTTAGTTAGCTATTACGACTTAGATCTAAGTGATGATACAGTTAAAATTTTAGTCAAAGAATCACCGGTTTTTAAAAATGAGCAAGGTGTTTTCGATATAAAAATTTTTAAAACTTATTTTAGAAATTCTTATATGGATGAAGAAAAATATTTATTAAACTTCAAAGAAAAAGCTCTAAAAAATATTTTTGTCGGTACTTTTGTAGAAAGTTTCTATGTTCCTAAAGCTATGACTGACAATATAGTAGATTATATGGCTGAAAAAAGAGAAGTAGAATTAATACAAATAGATTTACAAAATAAACCAAAAGATTTACAAATCTCTACCCCTACCGACCAGCAATTAAAGGTTTTTTACCAAGATAATAAAACCTCGTTTGAAGTACCTGAGAAACGCAGCTTTTCTTATATTAAAGCTAATATTAAGGATTTAAAAGTCTCAGTTACTCAAGATGAGTTGTTAGAGTTTTATAATGAAAATAAAGATGAATTCGGTGATCAAAGTTTTGAAGCAGTACAGAAACAATTACATGATTTATTAAAGGCTCAAAAAATCGATATACTTAATAGGGAGTTTGCTAAAAAGCTGGAAGATGAGACGGCAGCCGGTTCTAGCTTAGTTGAAATTGCCGAAAAATATAAGCTACCGATACAAAACGTTAACTATATAAGTTATGCAGAGCTTATTGAAGATAAAATAATTGCCGAAAATGTTGATAGTATTTTTGAGCTTTCGGAAGGAGAATTATCTTATCCTATAGAAGCAGAAGATAAAAGCTATCTTATATTGGTAGAATTAAAATCGATTCAGCCGGCAAAAATACCTGAATTTGGTGCTATTAAAGAGCAGGTAAATAAAGCTTGGATAAAGCGGAATATTGCAGATGTAAACTTAAAAATTATCAAGGATTTAGCAAAAGAGTATAATTCAGATCAAGAGAATATAAAAGAGCTTAAAGCTACCGGAATAAAAATAAGCAAAAAAAGCTATATTAGATCCGAAATGGAAAATGATCTAACCCTAACTCCTGAAATATTATTATCAATTTTTAATACTAAAATAGGAAGTAATACACCTATATTCCAAGTAGGTGATGAAGTATATTTTGCACATATTAAATCTAGAAGTATCGATGAATTAACGGCTAAAAATATTCATATCAATTCAGAAAAAAATATAATATATAATATTAAAAATTCTATAATTGACGAGCTAATTAACTACACAATTATTCAGAATGATATGCAGGTAAAAGCTAATTTTAGTAAGTAGGGAAACTAAGCATGTTATCCCGTATCGTCATTGCGAGGAGCGAAGCGACGTGGCAATCTTGTCAAGCATCCTAAGATTGCCCGCTCCTTGCAGTCGCTCGCAATGACGATTAGGTGTCTACGCAATAAAACCTGCTCGCAATGACGATAAAATAAGCCCCGCATTATAAACAAAAAAATAGAACTATGAGCTTTAAAGATTTACCGGAGTTTTTAAAATTTTTAGAAAAAAACGGTGAGTTAAAGCGTATTTCTCTTGAGGTTAAAACTGACTTAGAAGTTACCGAAATCAGTAGAAGAGTATTAGCACAAGGCGGACCTGCATTACTTTTTGAAAATGTTATAAAAGCAGATGGTACTAAATCCGATATACCTGTCCTCACTAATCTTTATGCTAGTATAAATCGCATTTGTATGGGACTTAAACTTAAGTCACCCAAAGAATTAAGAGAGCTTGGCATTTTACTAGCATTCCTTAAACAGCCGCAACCTCCCGCATCTTTTAAAGAAACATTATCAATGTTACCTCTTGCTAAGCGTATCTTTGCTATGTATCCTAAAACAATATCAAAAGCAGCCTGTCATGAAATCGTCATTGAAAAACCGAATATCAATATATTGCCGATCCAAAGATGTTGGCCTGATGATATTTCGCCTTTAATTACTTGGGGGATAGTAGTTACTAAAGGACCTAGTAATGATAAAATAGATAATTACAACCTTGGTATATATAGGATGCAAACAATAGCTCCTAATAAGCTATTGATGCGTTGGTTAAAGTTACGGGGCGGAGCAGAGCATCATAAACGTTGGAAAGAAGCAAAAAAAGAGCCGTTTCCTGCTGCTATTGTTATTGGGGCAAATCCAGCGGTAACTTTGGCAGCGGTTACACCGATACCTGAGAATATCTCAGAGTATAATTTTGCAGGTTTACTCGGTAATGAAAAAATAGAGCTGGTGCAATGCAAAACTATTGACTTAAAAGTACCTGCACATAGTGAAATAGTGCTAGAAGGTTATGTAAGTTTAGAGGAATATTTGCCTGAAGGCCCTTTTGGGGATCATACCGGATATTATAATGATGTTGAGGAGTTTCCGGTCTTTACCGTAACTGCAATAACGATGAAGAAAAATCCAGTATATTTAAGTACCTATACCGGAAAACCGCCTGATGAGCCGTCAATCTTAGGTGAAGCATTAAATGAAATCTTTATTCCTATCTTGCAGCAGCAATTTCCGGAAATAGTAGATTTTTGGCTTCCACCCGAAGGTTGTTCATATAGAGTTGCGGTAGTATCGATTAAAAAATCTTATCCCGGTCATGCTAAAAGAATAATGCTTGGGATTTGGTCGTACTTACGGCAATTTATGTATAGTAAGTTTATTATAGTTGTAGATGATGATATTGATGTTCGTAATTGGCAAGAAGTAATTTGGGCAATAGCAACAAGAAGCGATCCAAGGCGTGATACGAGCTTTATAGATAATTCCCCTATAGATTATTTAGATTTTGCATCACCTGATTCAGGGCTTGGTAGTAAAATGGGAATAGATGCAACCGATAAAATATACCCTGAGACAAATAGAAAATGGGGTAAAAAAATAGAAATGAGTCAGGAAGTTATCGACAAGGTTGATAGTATGTGGGATGGTTTAAAGATATAAAACGCTTTGCTCTTTTCCAAATTAAACTTCGTCTACTATTTATATTAATTGTTAATTTTTTAGAAACATCTTGGAACTAAACATGTATAACATCCTGCACGAGACGATAATTAATAATTTCAAAGAAATAGCCGATAAATATCAAGAGCTTATTTTGCATTTCATGCAAGGTAGGGGGAGTATGATACCTAGGAGCCTAATTGATAGTGATAAAAACAGGATTATAGCTTCTTTAATGGTAGAACAATTTTGGGCAAATCCTGAAAAATTTTGTCAGCTTAATATTGAATATATTGATAAATTAAGAGAGCTTACAACGAATAGCTTTGCAAAATTTGTCGGTAGTCCGGCAAAAGCTGTATTTTCTCCGGATAATCGAGATAAAAAGATTTAAAGATTCTTCATGGGAGGATAATGCTTATTTTGACTTTGTTAAACAATATTATTTACTATCTAGTGAGTGGCTTAAGAAGAATATAGAACAGTATGAGCTATCAAATGATCTCAAGCAACATTTAGAGTTTGTAACTAAACATTTTATCGATGCTTTTTCACCTTCAAATTTTGCTTTTTGTAATCCAAAAGTTTTACGTGAAACATTAGAAAGCGGCGGTCTCTAGTACAGGGATTAGAAAATTTTTTAAGAGATATAAAAAGTTCAGGTGATATATTAAATATTAAAACTACCGATAAATCCGCCTTTAAACTCGGTAAAAATATTGTGGCAACAAAAGGAAAAGTCATATTTCAAAATGATTTAATGCAATTAATATGCTATGAACCGAAAGAGAAAGTTCATAAGATTCCGATATTTATTATTCCGCCATGTATAAATAAATATTATAACTCGATTTATCTCCGCATAATTCTCTAGTATCTTTTTTGGTAGAAAATAATTTTCAAGTTTTTCTTATTTCATGGGTTAACCCTGATATCTCTCTATCAGAAAAAGGCTTTGAGGATTACTTAAAAGACGGTATTTTAGCACCTTTTGAGTATGTTAGAACTCTTGGTTTTAAAAAAATTGATTTTGTCGGATATTGCATGGGTGGTACGTTCCTTGCTATAATTATCGCCTACTTTAAAGTAAAAAAAATAGATTCTGTTCACAGTAGCACTTTCTTTACTACTTTGCTTGATTATACTCACCCAGGTGAGCTTGGAATATTTTTTAATGAAGCTACGATTAATTACATTAAAGAAGATATAAAGCTAAAGGGCTATTTTGACGGACAATATTTATCAAATAGTTTTAGTTTGCTAAGGGCAAATGATCTAATTTGGACGTTTTTTGTCAATAATTATTTGCTTGGTAAAAAAACTATGCCTTTTGATTTGCTATATTGGAATGCGGATTCTACTAACTTGCCGGCAAAAATGTATGAGGAATATTTACAAAATACATATTGTAATAACTTGCTAAAAGAGTCTAATAATTTAGAGGTACTCGGAACAAAAATAGATCTTGGAAAAGTTGATTGCAACACTTTTTTCGTAGCCGCAAAAGAAGATCATATAGCTCCATGGCGTTCAATATATGATGGAGTAAAATTATTAAACGGACATAAGATTTTTTGTCTCACGGATTCAGGGCATGTAGCAGGTGTAGTTAATCCTCCTGCGATTGCTAAATATAATTATCGGTTTAACGATGGCTTAAGTTTAAGTAGTCATGAGTGGCTTATGAAAGCTACGGAATATGAAGGCTCATGGTGGAACTATTGGCTTGATTGGCTTATAAAAAATAATGATAATAAGCTAGTAGATTCTTTAGATTATCAGAATCTAGAGGTTATTGAAGAGGCTCCCGGCAGTTATGTAAGAAGATAGGTGTTGGTTGTATCGTCATTGCGAGCAGCCATAGGCTGCGTGGCAATCTCATGAGATTGCTTCGTCAATTGCTATGCAATTTCCTCGCAATGACGATTTGCAAGCCATACACACAACGCCTAAAATATAAATAAATCATGAAGAGAAAAAATAATAAATTTATAGAAATATCTATTGCCTTTATCTTAGGAGTTGCTTTAGGTATTTATGGACAGAATCCGGATTATTTTATTAATCTAATAAATCAAAAATCATTAGCTTCATCTGCACCGAAAATAAAGCATTACAATATTTCAGAGCTTTCAAGAAGTAAAGTTAGTACATGTTTTACTCCTCCTGCCGGTTGTACTAAGTTTATAGCAAATCAGATAGATAGAGCTGAAGAATCTATTTATATGCAAGCATATGGTATGAGTGATGCCCTGATTACTACTGCACTTATTAATGCACAGATGCGAGGAGTAAAAGTTAGAATATTGCTTGATCGTAGTAATCTTAAGCAAAAATTTTCTAAATTGCATGAATTACAACGAGCAAAAATTGATGTGGGCATAGATAAAGTACCGGGAATCGCTCATAATAAAGTTATAATTATTGATAAAAAGAAAGTAATAACCGGTTCGTTTAATTTCACGGCTGCTGCTGATAAACTTAATGCTGAAAATGTAATTATTATAGAAGATCAGGAATTAGCAGAGTCTTATTTACAAAATTGGTTAAACAGGAAGGCGAGTAATTCGGGTAAATAGTCATTGCGGCGATACCGAGCCGTCATTGCGAGGAAATTGCGTAACAATTGACGAAGCAATCTCAGGAGTATTATTTCATGAGATTGCCACGCGCAGCCTATGGCTGCTCGCAATGATGGAGTGGTGTCCACGCAACAACGTCTCCTCTGATGAAAATACCACAATGCCCGCTCGCAATGACGTTGAAAATTACGCAGTTACTTAAAAAATTTTTTGTGTTTTATAGGTTACGTATATGTAAACATAAACCCTCAATTCATGCTAACATTTATAAAATTATGAGTCAATAATTGTTAGCATTAAGAATAATATTAAAAATAGTTAAGTTTTTATAAATGTTAGATACATCAATTCAAGAATTAATAGATAAGTGGCAAAAATACCTCGTTTTGCAAAGAAATTACTCTAATCATACAGTAATTTCTTATAATAATGACCTTAAGCATTTCCTTGAGTTTATGAATTATTATAATTCAGAGCTTGTAACGATAAATCATATTAAAACCGCAGATATAAGATTAATCCGAAGTTGGCTTGCAAAACGTAACTGTGATAATTTTACCACTTCTTCAATTTCACGTGGTTTATCTGCAGTAAAAAATTTTTATAGGTTTTTAGAGAAAACAACACAATTAAATAGTCATATAATTTTTTCTATAAAATCTCCTAAAAAAACTAAATTATTACCAAAAGCTTTATCGGAAGATGATGTAGTAATATCACTTGAACATATTGAAGAATACGGGAATGTTAAGTGGGTAGAACTTAGAAATAAAGCCCTACTTGTTCTTATATATGCTTCAGGTCTACGTATATCGGAAGCATTATCAATTACGAAACTTCATCTACAAAATCTAGAATTTATAAGAATAATAGGTAAAGGTAGTAAAGAAAGAATAATTCCGTGGTTACCGATTGCTAAAAATTTAATTACCCAATATTTAGAAATATTGCCGTATAAGCTAGGTGATAATGAACCAATATTTAGAGGAAAGCAGGGTAAGAAATTGCAGCCACCGGTATTTAATCGTGAATTAATTAAATTAAAGCATTTTTATGGTTTACCACAGCATTTAACTGCTCATTCATTTAGACATAGTTTTGCTTCACATTTGCTTGAGCATGGTGCAGATTTACGCTCTATTCAAGAGCTATTAGGTCATAAAAGTCTATCTACTACACAAAACTATACTAAAACAAGTATAAAGCATTTAGAGGCTGTATATACTACCGCATATCCAATTAAAAAATAAAATATATTAATATTCATAATCTTCTTGCGTTAATTTTAAGTTATATATTATTTTAAAAACCTTATAAACATAATATACTAAAGCTAATATTGAGATATTAATATGCTAGAAACACCTAAATTACCTATGGGATATAAACCTTCTAAAGATGAAGAATATATGTGTCCTAATCACCTAGAATATTTTAGACAAAAACTTTTAAGATGGAAAGAGGATTTATTAAAGGAATCTCAAGAGACTTTAAATCATTTAAAGGAAGAAAATTTAAAAGAATCCGATCTTAATGATTGTGCTACTCATGAAACAGAAAGAGCCTTTGAGCTTCGTAGTAGAAATAGATATTGTAAATTAATGAGTAAAATAGAAGAAGCATTATCACGTATTAAAAATGGGGAATACGGTTACTGTGAAGAAACAGGCGACCCAATAGGTATAAAAAGATTAGAAGCACGACCTATTGCTGCATTATGTATTGAAGCTCAAGAGCGTCATGAAAATTATGAGAGAAGTCATTTGGATGAGCCTGGGAATTAAGTAGCTAGGTAATTTATGTGCGTGGTTTGAAAGTTGTCATTGCGAGCCGGCATTCATGCCGGCGTGGCAATCTCAGGAGTTTTTTTTATATTATCTTATGAGATTGCCGCGTCGTTGCTAACGCAACTTCTCGCAATGACGATTCGGGTATCCGCACGGGCAATGTCCCGACTATTAGCGATTATATACCTTAAAACCTAAAGAAGTTAGAGCATTTACCGTTTCAAATAAAGGTAATCCCATAACATTTGAATATGAGCCGGAAATAAATGAGATAAAAGCTTCTGCATAACCGGAAATTTTACATCCGCCGGCTTTATCTATTCCCTCATCCAAAGAACAATAAAAATTAATCTCTTCATCACTTAATTTTTTGAACTTAACAATAGTCTGAACTATTTTTTGTCTAACTGTAAGCTGATCATTCTCTTTTTTGATAATACATAAACCGGTATAGACGCGATGACGACGTCCGGATAACATCTTAATACAATTCTTGACTTCTTCATAAGTAGTAGCTTTCGGCAATATTCTTCTACCTACTGCCGCTACGGTATCGGCAGCTATAATTATAGCGGATTCCTCTATTTGAGATGCAACTTTTATAGCTTTTTCGTAAGCAAGTCTTATGGCTAAGGGAGCGGGTAATTCACGCAAATTAGGTGTTTCATCTATATCTGCAGGAATAATTTGTGAAGGGATAATTTTGATTCTGTTTAGTAACTCAATTCTTGCAGGAGAGCTTGATGCTAATATAATCGGTAGGTTTTTTTTGTTCTGCTTCATACTTATAAAGACTAGTGACGATGAATCACACGCCCCTTAGTTAAATCATAAGGAGTCATTTCTACCGTAACTTTATCTCCTAGTAATATTCTGATACGATTTTTACGCATCCTACCGGAAGTATGAGCAATAATTACATGATCATTCTCAAGCTTTACTCTAAAAGTAGCATTAGGTAAAAGTTCAAGTACTGTACCTGTAAACTGAATGAGGTCGTCTTTTGACATTATAATTTATGTTTTTATGGTCGGGGCGGAGAGATTCGAACTCCCGACCCTCTGGTCCCAAACCAGATGCGCTACCAGACTGCGCTACGCCCCGAGAATTAATTATGTCTATACTATATACTCTATTATTCGTAGCAAATCAATTTGTTTATGCAAAAATTTATAGATTTTGCTCGTATCGTCATTGCGAGGAGAATTACATAGTAATTCGACGAAGCAATCTCAGGAATATTTGACGAGATTGCCACGTCGCTTCGCTCCTCGCAATGACGGTGACGGTTTGGGTATTCCTTTCTATACAAAAATTAATAAAGTTTTGCGGTTTTCATTAAAGAGCTAAAATAGATAGGTTTTACTCTTGTATTCCTTAAGTTTTATATACGATTTACCAAATTTCTATAAAAAATACATAAAGTTTAATTTATTTTAAACAAGAAAGAGTAACTTATAATTACTTTTTATATGTAGAAAATACTTTATTTATAAGTATTCTTATAGATATCTTAGTATTTAATTAATGTTTTTCAACTAAAAGTAATGTGTTATTTATATAACAAAATTATAAGTTAGAAAAATTTTTGTTCTTTTAATAATTATTAATCATTTCATCTTATCCTCTTTTATTATTAATATTAATTAAAGCCCTGAATAAAAATTTAATTTTATTATTAACTTTTTTTAAAAGTGCAATGTAGGTTCTGTGAACATTTCTAATTGATTTACTATTTTGAGGTATTTTTTGCTGCAAATTATAAGATTTTTTTGAAATATGAATAACTATTCCGATAAAAATCTTATTAATTTTCGCTAAAAAATACCTCAAAATAGTAAATCAATTAGAAATGTTCACAGAACCTAGCGAAAATATTAAGAATTTTTATCTTAATCTCATTTACCAAAGATTTTTAAAAATCTTCCAAAATACAAAAAATTTATATTTGTTTAATGAATACTAGTCTCGAATTTATAATTTAGAAAATTAAGTCCAAATTTAGGAGATGTTATGTCAACTCAACGAAAAAATACTCTAAAAAATTTAATTAAAAAAAAGTATGTTTACGACAGCCTCGGCGGCGGCAATGATACTTGCTAGCACGAGTGCCCTTGGTACTGCTAACCGAATCACAACAACAGCGGGCACAGTAGCTAATGGTAGTGCTTTTGGAGGAGGAGCATATATAGCTGGTTCGTATGTAACTCTTGGCGGATTATTTAATTTTACCGCAGATGTAGCAGCAATTCCTTCAATATATTTAGATGGTAATAACAATGTAGTAATGACTGTACCAAATAACCTAATACTTGGACCGGTTGTACCTCAGGATCTTACTGTGGGAAATGTTGGACTAGTTGTGAATGTTCCTAACGCTTCACAAATCACTTTAACAGGTACGCCAGTTACAGATGTACAAGCAGCTGCAGCACTTCCTGCTTTTGCACCAAATCAAGCACCGGGGAATACTTACTATTTTCGGAGCTTTGATTTTAACAGCAAAGCTAGTACTTTGATTTTTAATGCTACATCATCTTTTCCTCCTACTGGTGACAATAGAATCGCCTTTATCTCAGGTCCAAATAGTATAGTAGCTTCTGTTCAGAACCAGGAAAATCTTACATTACAGCTTAAAACTAGCTTCCAATTTAAACATCCAAGTTGGATTCAGGCACAAGCTTTTAATATTGAAGATAGTCAGCTGCTTAATTTTGCTACTGATACTTCACCGGCTGCAGGTCTTTACGCTGATGAAATTATGGATATACAACCTAAACAAAATATTAATTTCAGCGGCCAAAATGCTGTTTATGACGTGAGTAGTGAATCACCAAATTTCGCAACATTTATAGCTACGGAGCAACTAATTCCGGCAGCTGATCTATTGGGCATATTAAGAGTACATGTGGCTTCTGGTAAACGAGAAATTGCATTTAATGCCGGTACCGGTAACGGAACAGCAAGGACAATAAGGCTTAAGCAATTTTTTACCGATGGGGTACCCGGGATAGGAGCTCCTCTAAATCAAAATCCGGCTACAATTACAGGAACTATCTTTGCTCAAAATATTACGATAGGAAACCAGTATAAGCCTGTTAATATAGGAGTAGACACGCCTTATGGTATAGATTGGGTAACGGCTATTGATACAGGAGATGGAGGGGTAATACAATTTATACAAAATTCTTTAGTACGATTTCAGAACAACGTAACTTCTGATATAGATTTTAACGGTACGGCCGCACAAGTAACAATAGCTGATGGTAAGAATGTCGTAAACGGTCTTACTACTGGCGGTAATATAGATAATAAATTAGGAGGAGGTGTCGGCGTATTAAATTTTCTAGGTAGTTCAACAGTTTCTAAAAATATAGGAGCTACAAATCCGATTGATACATTGAATGTTCAAGGTGATAATACTAAGGTTGTTGATTTGCAAGGTAATGTTAAAGTTAATAATTTTAATTTTACTAGTGATGGGATAGCTGTAGTAGGAGGAACATTAACTGCAAAGACAGGAGTAAATTTTGACGGTTTTGCATCAACGCTTACATTTAACGGTATGGCCGGACCTTATACTTTTGCAAGTCCTGTAGTTTCAGCAGGAGCAGCTACGTTAAATGTTGATACGAATCTTACGGTAACCGATCAAAGTATCGGTACAATCCAAACAATTAATATAGGTCAAGTTGGAACCCCTCAAAATTTAACTATAGCAGTAAATCAGCCTGCTTTAAGTTTACTTGCAGGAGGAAACCAAATTAATTTTAGTGATCCGGATTCATCATTAATATTTCAATCACCTCAAACTCAAACCGTAACATTTAAGGGTAATTTAGACGGTTTCGCAGGCGGTGGTGGTAATGTAACTTTAAACGGTACTAAAGCTTTAACCATTCAAGGTGGGTCATTTGGTGCTGTTAATAAACTAGCTTCGGTTAGTACTATAGGAACTGTTACAGCTGGTGGAGGAATTAACCTTAGCGGTATTACGACTCTTAATGTTACAGGAAATAGTAACTTTACCGATCAAACCGCTACCTCGGCAAGTGCTACTAACATAAATATCGGTGATGGGAATGGAATCGGAACGTATATTTTAACGCCTAATGCGGATTTTAACCTTGCTACTCTTAATATGAAGTTTGGTGATCCAGATTCTGTATTAAATATCCAAAGTAACGGAAATGTAACGGCTAAAATGAACGGGGATTTAAACCCCGGTGCAGCGGCAAGCGGTATAGTTCAGTTAAGCTCAACCGGCGGCAATACTTTAATATTAGATGGAGTAGGTTTTAATTTAGGTACAGTAGAGTAGGCGGTAATCTTTTAAATAGTGTGACTTTTTCAGGAGCAGGGAAATATTACCGTGGTCCCGACGATTAACACGGCAAAGGCTATTCTCACCGGTATAACAGGTGATCTAATACTTAATAACGTTAATGCACCGATTAATTTTACAACCACCACCAATCTTACGGTAAGTGATGTTACGGGAGCTATAAATTTGGGGAATAATGCCGGAATATTAAACGTTGCTAACGGTTCAACAATTACCGGTACTATAAATTTTGGTGCAGGCACGGAGGTTACGGATGCGGTTGGGTCTAATAATGCTATTACGCTCGTGAATTTTAATGCCGGCGGTAATGTTACTTTAGATTCTACTTCCAAGGCTACAAATTTCAGTATCGGTAATAATACTAGCGTGATTGCCGGTGATTTAATGACGGGTGCCGTAAATTTTGCTGCCGGTGCAGGTACGTTAGTACTACAAAACGGTCTTAATGGAGCAATTACTACGAGTGTAGCTAATACAGGGATATTGACCATTAATGGAGGAAATGTTAGCGGTACTATTGGTGCTACTGGAGTTCTTAATTTAATAAATATTGGTGCTAACCCTGTTACTTTCAGTGCAAATGTAAATTCAACTAACGTGGCTCTTACCAATAATAACTCTTCTTTAACTGTTGGCAGCAATGTTGTTTTAACAAGTGCAGTTACAACTGCTAACCCTAATAATGGTGTATTAAATTTAGCTCCGAATAGCAGTGTTGTCGGTAATATTAGGTACTAATGCCGCTGCTATTGCTGCAGTTAACGTAGGTGCAGGTCCTGCAAGCCTTGCCGGGAATGTTTATGCTGGTGCAGTTGCTTTAACTAATGCTTTATCTTCTTTAACTCTTAATAACGGTACTAACGTTAATGGGGCTATCACAAATACTTCAGGTAATAATAATAGCGGTATACTTATATATATTTAACGGCGGTAGCATAACAGGTGCTGCAGGGGCTCTGGGAGCAGCATTAAATACAGTAACTTTTAATGTGAACATTTACCCGTAGCCTCATATGCTCAGACTTTTAATGTTAATAATGCAGCAATTGTTAATGCACCTAATGGAGTAACGGGAAATGTTGTAGTAAATTCCGGAACGTTTACCGGTAATGCAGCATTTGGCGGTGTCGGAACTATTAACATAACAACTATTACCGGACAGACTAATTTTGCCGGTAAAGGGGGGACGGTTAACGTTAATGACGGCGGTAGTTTAGATGTTGTTACAAGTAGTACCGCAGTTAACGGTAATTTAGTATTTTTAGGAGGCGGTAATGTTACCGGAGTCATAAATAATATTGGAGCAATTACTGTTAATGCAGCAGGTAATAAAACGGTTATCTTTCAAAAAAGTGTGTCCGCTGCTTCTTTAACACTTGGTAACAATGCTGTGGCGAATTTACAAGACTCGCTTACAACAAGCGGTAACGTGGATTTTACCAATGGCGGTATTTTAGAGTTTTCAGGTACAAATTCTGCAGGTTATTTACTTAACAGCCCAATTGGAACACAGGAACATTAAACGTTTATACTACCGGCACTACTTTAACGGCTAATGATTCAAGTATAGGTACGGTAAACACAATTAATATCGGACAGGGAATGCAGCCGCAGCATTTACTGTAGACGTATCTAACAAGGCTTTAACTCTAGGAAGTGCTATTAATTTGAATAATACTAACTCCATATTTGGTCTAACTACTAGCAAAAATCAACAAGTTACCTTTACGAATATTGTTGATGGTTTTGCCGGTGGGGGCGGTAACGTCAATTTAAGCAGTACAAATGGTGCGGTGCTTGAGATTCAAGGTAGTGATAATACCAAAACACTAGGTACTGGTGCGAATAAATTAGCTGCTATAAATGTTACTGCGGGTAGTGAGGTCGGAGTAGTCGGTGGTGCTAATAAACTTGACGTAAGTAACGTGCTTGCTCTTAATATTGCTGCCGGCGGGGTTTTTGCCGATGCCTCACTTACCTCAGCAAGCATTGGTGCAATTAACATCGGTGATGCTAATGCTGGACCGGCCGTTTATGCACTTGATGCAATAAATGCTGATTTTGACTTAGATGCACCTGGGGTTGCATTTAAAAACGATTCATCTGTTTTAAAATTAATGACTACTTCGCCAGTTGCCAATAAAACAAGTACCATATATCTAACCGGTAATATAGATCCCGGTGCTGCAAATTTCGGTATAGTTGAGTTAAATGCTGAAAATGCCAATACTACATTAGTAATAAACGGTGTTAAAAATAAGGGAGTTAATCCTATTCTTTCACTTGGTACTGCTAATCATCCACTACAACAAATAAAATTTTCTGGGTTAGGTACAATAGAAGTAACTGCGATTAACACCAAGAGTATAGACGTCTCGGTACCGCAGCTTGCTATAGGAGTGGTCAATGCTGATACTTTCTTCTCAGGTGCTACTAAGCTTGGAGTCGTACAGATTAACGGTAATATGGATTTCCAAAATAATGCCGGTACTGCCGTTTTTGCTAGTGATACAAAAAATAATATATTGGCAGCTATGACCGGTAATATAACAAGCACCGGAGGTACTAACGGTACCGTAATTGTTATGGATAATTTAACTGTAGGCGGTACGGTTACTAATATTTCTATGTTTAAAGGAGGTGCCGACGGTAGTATAGTAAGATTTAATACCGGTGGTAATATGTCGATTGGAGAAATTCAAAGTACAGGAACCGGTATAATATTATTTGCCCAAACTGCTCCTACTGACTTAAAAGCTGTAATCAATCAAACAGGGGGTACGGCAGTTGATTTAGTATTCCCAAGCGGCGGTAGTATTAGCGGCGATGTCGGTAGTGCTAATAACCCTATCGGTACGATAACTGCACAAACCGGTACATTAATTTTAGACGGTAAAGTTACTGGTGATACTGCTTTCATGATAGATGGAGCAACTATTCAGTTTAATGATGATATAAATATAGCGATTGAACAAGTATTGTCACCTGCAGCTTTAATGGCACCTTCACCTTTAGCAGGAACAGCACCTAATGTAAGATTTAATAGTCCGAATCCTGAAACTGATGCTAGAAATGTTGGAACTCAAACAACAGCGGTATTCATACAGATAAATGGCAATGATGTAACCTTTACTAATGATTTAATAAATATTTCAAATATTGACTTTACCTCTCCTCAAGCTATTACTGCTACTTTTGCATCTTCAAATGCTATAGTAGGCGGTGCTACTACTAATGCTAATCGTTTGCATACCATTGCGATATCAGGCGATTTAACAACAGGTACTTCGCCGTTCGGTTCAGACTCAAACCACCTTAAAACTATTCAGCTTAATAGTGACGGTAAATTCACCATTGATAGCCAAGATGTTTACTCTAGTGTCACAACCAAAACTAATAACGAGGATACGGCGATATTTAATGCCGATAACGGTTTTACCGATGATTTAGGCGGTGAGAATTTAAACCTTAAACTAGTTCAGTTCAGTAGTAATAAAGGCACGGTAAAAGGGGATACCTATGCTAAAGCTATTACTATTGATGCCGGTAAATCAGCTGTATTTACCGGTTATAACAGTAGGAGCTTAGATATAGCTGCAGCCACGGTCGGCGGTGTTAAAGTGCCGAGAGCAACCACGAAATTTAATTACAAAACAAAAATCGTTTCAGAGGACTTCAAAGGAAGCAGTAGCGATTCTTCAGCAGAATATACTAATGCTGCACTTGTACAAGCACCGATTAACGGCGGTAGTCATAAATTCTATGATGACGTATGGCTACAAAAAGCGGTAACGAGTGCTAATGTTATTACTTTTGCACCGAAGAAAACAGCTTTCATTGCGTCGAATTTAGGAGCAAATACTATAGTTGCCGATCAGGCGACAATGATGTTTACCGGTGATAATACTAAAGTAAATGTCGGGGGTAATATATCAGGTAGTAATATTACTTTTGACCTTGGTAATAATCAAGTTACTTATACAGGCTCTGCTACTCCTACCGGTGAGCTTATTATAAATGTCTTCTATGATACTATAAATGCAGGTCAGACAGGCAACGCAAATAGTGGTAATATAGTACTCGCAAGCGGTAGTACCTTTGATTTGTCAAATGTTTCTTCAATCAAAATATTTTTAACTGCTCAAAATAATCCTTCTGCTATTGGACAAGGTAGTGCTTATCCCGTCATTAGCGGAGCAGGAGGTAGTATAATAGTCGGTAATGCTGCAAAATCTACCGTTTAACGTAACGGCTAACGAAGGCGGCTTTGTCAGATGGCAAATTACTGGTAATTCCTTTGTACTTTTACCGATAGAACCAACAGGAGATGTAACAATAGATAATATCATCAAAATTTTAATAAATACTCCTGTCGGTAATGTTATAGTGAATACCCCTGTAGGGCAAAGACGTGAAGTAGTTGAACATCTATTACCTATAATTCAAGGACCTTCAAATGAAATACATAGAGTAACTACTCCGCTTACTCCTATGGGTCCTTTCGTCGGTCCAAGTGTTGGTGGTGGTTCCAATCCTATACAACCGCCACCGACTAGCGGTAGTATAGTTAACAATATATATGTTCCGCCTACCACTCCGGGCGGCTACGACGTAACACCTAGCAATCCGGCAGGATATAATACTCCGACTACTCCGGTTACAGGCACCGGTGGCTTTGGACCTAACGGACCAAGTACAGGAGGAAATGCTCCTAGTGGTTCTGTAACCGGCGGAGTATTTACTCCGAATGGTCCAAGTGTTGTGGCTCCAAGCGGTCCGGCTACAGGCGGTAGTGTTGGCGGATTTGGTCCTAACGGTCCCGGCACGGGTGGTACCACAGGCGGTAATATTGGCACAGGAGGTGGTAGCCCATCAGTTGGTACAGGAGGTGCTACAGGCACTACAGGCAAAACGGTCCTGTAAGTACTGGAAGCAATCCTTATGGTCCGGGTAACGTCGGTACAATACCAACCTCAAATGTAGGAGGTAACCCATCAGTTAGTACTGGTAGAGCTTCAGGAGGTAATGTAGGTACAGGCGGTACAAGCTATGGTGGTATAGGCACTAACGGTGGTGTGGCAACAGGCGGCACAAGCTATGATGGTGCAGGTTCTAACGGTGGTGTGGCAACAGGTGGCTCAAGCTATGGTGGTGCAAGCTCTAACGGTGGTGTTACCAACGGTGGAAGCAGTCCATATGGTAATAGTGGTAATCCTACAACAACAGGTGTTTCTCCTGCTAATAATAGTAACAATATGGGAGGCAGTTCTGATAGTGGTATCCTGCTATAGGTAGTAGCCGAGATAATTCTTCAGGTACAGGTAGCGGTGGAAATTCAGGTAGCGGAATAAGTCGTTCTAATGCGAATGACGGCTTTAATGCTGCTCATGATAATACTAGTACCGGTACTCAAGAAGTAGGTAAGAGACTTAAGACGCTTAAAGATGCGGCAGAGGATGGTGCAAATCCTGCAGCAGAAGATGCTACCTCACGTAAGAGAGGTGCAGCTGTCGGAGGCGGTGACTGTGAACTCGATGAAGGTAACGCTAATAATTCCGTTTACGGAGTATGGGTTAGCCCATATTACGACAAAGCGGTACAAAAAGCCTTTAACGGTCTTAGCGGTTATAAAGCTAAATCTACCGGTGGCTCAATCGGGGTCGATACCGTTATAAACGATAATATAGTTCTTGGAGCTGCTTATACTAGAGTCGATACGAAGTTACGTTACCAAAATGCCAAATCCGGTAATACTACTAAGGTCGGAACTAATATGGGTTCTATATACGGTTTATATAACTTTGTAAATAACTGGTTTGTAGAAGGAGTAACTACCTATTCACGAAGCGATATTAAAACTAATGAACTACGTAATATTATAGGTGGTTATGAAACGGCACACGGTAAGTATCATTCAACTTCTTATAGCGGTCAAGTAGTTGGGGGTTATAATTATCTATGGAAAGAAACTTCATTTGCACCGATGGCAGGACTCAGGCTTACTAAGATTAAAGATTCCGGTTATCAGGAATACGGTACTTCTTTCCAAAACCTAACTATTCAGAAGCGTCAATATAATAAGGTTGAGGGTATACTCGGCGGTGAAATTAAAACAACTTTCTATAAGGATGAGTTCATAATTAGACCGCAAGTTCATGCCTTTATTAATTACGACTTTAAAGGTAAAACACCGGCAATCATTGCAGATCTTAACGGTCTTAATGAGCCTCTACCGGTACCATCACCTAAACCTACTAAAATGCTGTATGATTTAGGAGCAGGGGTAGTACTTAAGAAAGGTAGAATGGAGTACGGAGTGCATTACGGGCTGAACTTAGCTAAAAAATACCATGCTCAATCCGGTACGCTAAGACTTAAAGTAAACTTCTAAAAAACCCACATCAGTTAAGGATAAGAACTATAAAATTCCTATCCTTAACTGAGTAGTAAATTTTATTTTATAATCAAAGATGAAGCTTAATAATTTTCTTGATTACCTTATCACTATTCAGGATAAGTTCTTATCCTGAATAGCTAGTTATTTAATATTTTCTATCTATTATCTTAATGGCTACCTTTATGAGAAGCATATCCTCCTTTAGCAGCTATTTCCTTTACTTTTTCTTTATCCATAGAAGCGAAGCCCTGTTTTCCTGATACGTGATCATGATCGTTATGACCATGATGTCCTCCGTGAGAAGCGTGCCCTCCTTTAGCAGCTGTTTCTCTTACTTTTTCTTTGTCTCTAGAGGCGAAGCCTTTGTTATTATTAGTCATAATTCCCTCCTAAATATTCGGGTTAGTTAATAATACAGAACCACTTTTATCTTGTTTTCAGTAGCTCTATATATGATGGTAGAAAGATTTATATGGTAAGTCAACCTAAATTAAAATAAAAACATTATAAATTATTATTTTTAACAATAAAGTTAATTACTGTTTACTTATAAAAAATTTATTTTTATTGTTGTTTTTTTAACCTTGACCTGAAAAAATTTAAGGAGTACGCTTATAATTGCAACCAAAAATTAAGGAGGCTAACATGACAACTTTAGTAGGAACCCAAAATAATTTTGCCGATGCAATAAAAGAACTTATAGAACTTGATTACGATGCTATCGAAGCATATAAAACTGCTATTAATAGAATTCTAATGAAGATTACAAGAAGCAGTTGGATTGCATTTAAAATGGACCATGAAAGACATGTAAAAGAGTTAAATAAGCTTTTATCAAAACATAACGAGAAAACAGTAAAAGGACCAAGTAGTAAGCAATGGCTAACAAAAGGTAAAGTGATACTTGCTGATTTAGTTGATGATAAAGCTATATTATATGCTATGCATACAAATGAAGAAGATACTAATACTGCTTATGAAAGATTAAATGAGCATAATAATAAATGGCATGATTCATCAAAAACCTTAAAACAAGGTCTTTTAGATGAACAAAAACATAAAAAATGGATAGAAAAACAACTTGAAGAGTAAATTTATATATTCTAAGCGTTATAAATATTAGCTCTATGAACATTATTTATATATCTCTCCTCTAACATCAACATTAATTACTAGAATTTCTAACTTTCCTTTATTTATTCTATATGTAAGAATAGAAGTCAACATATTGTTGACTAATGCAAAAGTTAATTTAAAATTTGGTTTTATCAGAAAAATTATAATCTTAATATAGGCTCTATGAAGCTTTCTAAAAAGATTTAATTTTGGTTATTTTTTACTGCAAATTATAAGATTTTTTTGAAATATGAATAACTATTCCTTCAAAAATCTTATTAATTTTCGCTAAAAAATCCCTCAAAATAGCAAATCAATTAGAAAGCTTCATGAACCTAAGTAAGTATAAAACTTAATTAAATAATAAGTTGAATTTAGGCAGGAGTTATTATATTAATATTTGTAATTATTTTTCAGGAACTGCGATAGTTTTTATGGTAATTGCATGTAGTTTTTTATTTAATATTTCAGACAGGGCGTTTTTTACTAATTTATGTTGATTAATTAAAGAAAGTCCATTAAATTGAACATCTGATATTTCTAAGGCATAATGGTCTTGATCTCCTACTAAATCAGTAATTTTTATTATACTGTTTGGAAAGGATTCCTTAAGTATTTTTTCTAACTCTTCTGCAGATATTGCCATTATTTATCAATATTAATTAAAGTTTTTTTTGTTAAAGTAAAGCTTTATATGAATTTTTATTATAGAATTTTAAACATTCATTGATAAACTCTACTCTTATGCATATAATAATTAATATTATTATATCATTTATTAATTATTATGAAAAAAGAAACTGAAGAATTAAAATTATTTATCTTAGAATGTTTAAGTGAGAAAAAAGCAGAAGATATTGAGGTAATTGATTTAACAGGAAAACATAAATTAGCTGATTATATTATATTTGCTAGCGGTCGTTCGACTAAAAATGTTGGAGCAATTGCTGAATATGTAGCTTTAGAATTAAAAAATAATGCCGGTATAAATAGTAATATTGAGGGGCTTGGTAAATCAGAGTGGGTACTAATAGATGCAGGTACTATTTTAATTAATATTTTTTATCCTGAAGCACGGGAGCATTTTAAGCTAGAAGAAATTTGGAAAAGATGAAAGATCATATTTTTATTAACGTTATAATTTTACTCGGTACTGCGGTTTTTATCGTGGCTATACTTAAGCGTCTTAGATTAAGTCCGGTACTTGGTTACTTAATTGCAGGAGCTGCAATAGGTGATCACGGTTTAAAAATCGTAACATATGACCAAACTAAGTTACTAGGTGAACTTGGTGTAGTATTTCTATTATTTGCAATAGGTCTTGAGTTATCCTTCGAGCGATTAAAAGCTATGAGACGATATGTCTTTGGTCTCGGTAGTTTGCAAGTTTTAACGACTGCTATAGTAATTGCCGGTGCAATGGTACTTATAGACGGTAATAGTAGTGCGGCTATTATTACCGGTGGTGGTCTTGCCCTTTCATCTACGGCACTTGTTATGCAGGTTATTGAGGAAAATCTTAGTCAATCAACGCAAATAGGAAGAGTTTCTTTAGCTATTCTGTTACTGCAAGATTTAGCCGTAGTTCCATTGCTTGTGATAGTTCCGTTACTTGCCGGTAACAATAAAGCTTCGCTTGCAGCGGCTCTTGGTATTGCACTCTTAAAAGCTGTAACGGCCTTACTTACAATATTTATTGTCGGTCGTGTTTTTCTTCGTCCTGTATTTTCTTTCATTTCATCAGAAAGTAATAATGCAAGCGAGTTACCTATTTCAATGACTTTGTTAATAGTACTTTCTGCTGCTTGGGCTACCGAAACATTTGGTTTGTCTTTAGCTCTAGGAGCATTTGTTGCTGGAGTATTAGTGGCGGAAACTGAATTTAGATTGCAGGCAGAAGAAAGTATTTATCCTTTCAAAAGTTTATTTTTAGGATTGTTTTTCATGACTGTCGGTATGAATATCGACGCACTAGAAATGTATGAAAAAATATCTCATATTCTTACTTTATCTATTGTTTTAATAGGTATAAAAACCTTAATCATAACGGCTTTTTGTATTTTATTCGGTTTTAATAAAGGAGTTGCTTTTTATTCAGGCTTATTATTATCGCAAGGTGGAGAGTTTGGTTTTATATTATTCAGTTTAGGTAAAGATAGCGGAGTATTAGAAGAAAGTACTGCCGATATATTATTACTCGTAGTTACTTTTACTATGGCACTTACTCCATTACTCGCAGCTTTAGGGAAAAAGATTGCCGAGAAAGTTGATAAAGGACTCGGTAAAACTCCGACTCAAATGATTGAGCTTGGGGCAAGAGATTTAACAAACCATATTATTATTGCCGGACTTGGTAATACCGGTAAAATGGTAGCAAGAGTTTTGGAAGCGGAAGGTATAAGTTACGTAATACTTGATTTAGATGATGATAGAGTAAAAGAAGAGCTATCAAACGGTTTACCGGTTTTTAAAGGTGATGTGTCGCAAGCCGATACTCTAAAAGCATTAGGTACGGAAAGAGCATTCGCTATAATACTTACTATGAATAATCAAGTAACTATCAAGAAATCGCTTAAAACAATTAGCGGTAATTATCAGGATATACCGGTTGTCGTTAAGTTAAAAAATTTAAAAAATGCTAGAGAGTTTTATGATTTAGGTGCCACAACTATTATTCCGGAAAGTTATGAGACCGGATTACAAATAGGTGGAACAGTCCTAAAAAATATAGGTATTAGCGAGCAGGAAATTAATAGAATAAAAGTACAATTTAGGCTTGGTAATTATATAATAGCAAAAAAAGAGGATGCTTTATCTGAAGTGGAAGATAATGATTAAAGTTTTTATCATTTTAATTACGATAATATTATCAACAACAATTAACGCCGATAATAAAAAATTGCCTATTCCGAGATTTGTTTCAATAAAATCTAATGAAGTAAATGCAAGGAGCGGACCAACCACTAAATCTGCCGTAGAATGGGTTTTTGTTAAAAAAGGCGAACCGGTAGAAATAACTGCAGAGTACGAACAATGGCGACAAGTACGTGACATTAACGGCGAAGGCGGTTGGATACATTCAAGTGTTTTATCAGGTAAAAGATCAGTAGTTATTACCTCCGATAAGGAAATAGAGCTTACCAAATCCGCAGACCCTAAAAGCCGAGTTATAGCAAAATTAATGCCCAAGGTTCGCTGCGGTTTAAAAAAATGCAAAGAACAATTCTGTCAAATTACATGTAAGAATTACACAGGTTGGATTTCCAAGAAAGTAATTTGGGGAGTATATGATGATAATGATAGGTATTAATAGACTTCTTGCATAACCTCCTTCTAAAGGTAATTTGTACGTCAATCCGCTACTCGCATCCTCACATATTTATATATGCTGCGGTGGCAAGTACTTCCGTGTTTCCTGAGGGATTCCTCTTTATAAGATAAGTTATGCAAGAAGTCTAATATCGATAATAAATTGTAAAAGTAGTTTACTATCTGAGATTAATTTGCTATATATAAAAACTCACTAAAGATATAATTATTTATGCAAAGATATTTAGACGGTACAAATGATGTCGCATTTAAAAAATTATTTAGTGATAAAGTAAAATTAATAAATTTATTGAACTCTCTTCTTAGGTTATCGAAAGGAGATAGAATCATAGATTTAAGCTATATAACTACTGAACAATTGCCTTTATTTCTTGAAGGGAAAAGAAGTTTATTCGATCTAAAAGTTAAAGATGAAACCGGTAGATGGTATATAATCGAAATGCAGCGTAAAATGGAGAAAGATTATCTTAATAGAACGCAGCTTTACGGTTGTTATACCTACGTTAGCCAAATTAAGAAGGGTATGAAACATAAGGATTTATTGCCGGTAGTAATAATTGCTATCATAGGAACAAAAGCTTTGCGTGATGAATTGCCGTATATTAGCTATCATTATATAAAAGAAAGCAATACCCATAAACAATATTTATTTTCATTAACTTATGTATTTATTGAATTAGGAAAATTTAAAAAAAATGATCTTAAAGATGATACCGATGAATGGTTGCATTTATTAAAATATGCTTCGCAAGAACAAGAACCGCCAAAAGAAATTAAAAATGAAATTGTGTTATCGGCATATGCAAGTTTAGAGCAATATAAATGGACAGACCAAGAGCATGATGATTATTTTAGGACTGAAATGGCTATACAACAAGAAATAGACAAGTTTGAAGAAAAGTTTAATGCCGGTATGGAGAAGGGTATAGAAAAGGGCATAGAGAAAGGGATAGAGAAAGGCATAGAGAAGGGAAAAATTGAAATAATAAAGAAAATGCTAACTAAAAAAATACCTATAGAAGAAATACATGAGATGACAGGAATATCCATAGAAGAAATAAAAAAGCTAAAAGCAGAAATATAAAATATAGATATTTAAATGAAAACCACCTTACCCGAACGTTCTTTTAAAATTAGAGCAAAGCTTAATTTTATAGTGCAGCAGATTTTAGATATTGCACAGGATAAAATTGCTATGATTATCTTGTACGGCTCTTTTGCTAGAGGCGATTGGGTACGCGATCTACCTAACGGCTATCATAGCGATACCGATATTTTGATAATCCTGAAAAAAGGTAAATATAAAGGACTCGCTGCTTTAAGATTAGAAAATAAAATATATAAGAGATTAGAAAAAACGGAGTAATAAAAGACCAGATTATCCTATATGATTCAGAGATATCTATAATTCTTGAGTCAATAGAGGAAATAAATAGGCAGCTAGAAAAAGGACGTTATTTTTATACGGATATAAAAAAAGAAGGCGTTCTTTTATATGATAGCAAGGAATTTATGCTTAGCGAAGCTAAAGATTTACCTTGGAGCGAGATGAAAGAAATTGCTAAAGATTACTATGAAGAATGGTTTGATAGAGGAAGAGGTTTTTTATTAGGAGCAAATGATTTTTTACAAAGAAATCAAAATTCCATAGCAGCTTTCTTGTTACATCAAGCTACCGAAAGTCTTTACAGCACTATTTTACTAGTTTTTTCTAATTACAAGCCGAAATTACATGATATAAAAAAATTGGGGAAAAAAATTATAATAATGATTTATTGCAAGTTTTTCCTATAGCAACTTCTGAGCAAAAAGAATGTTTTAAGTTACTAAAAGAAGCATATGTTAAAGCAAGATATGATAAAAATTATAAAATTACAAAAGAACAGCTACTTTATCTTATTGAGAGAATAGAAAAATTAAAAGAAATCACCGAAAAAATCTGCACAGCAAGAATTAATAAATAATAATATTTTAAATTCAATTTCTTTTGCTAAAAAACGCTCAATCACATCTCAACTTAGTCATTATCCATGTAAATTTATATGGATAAGATTAATACGTCAAGAAGTTAGTTTAAAGCTTAGCTGAATTTATAAATAAAAAATAATATGGTATGTTTATCCTTATTTGATAAAAATACTATTCATTATAAAGTATTACTAATATAGCAAAAAAGAAAATAAAAGATAAAGCCCATAAAAAAGAAAGTATGATTTGTATTACTACTCCAAATCAAGCTTTAGCAAAATTACAAACAAAAGTGCAAGATTATATAGATACTATAGGAGAAAAAATTTCTCTAGTAGATGAATTAATTAAGTTAAGAAGAGCAGATGGATAGTGTTTTCGGTTTATTTAAAATTTGATAAAATTATCTAAATATAGTATAGTATAGAACTTTTTATAATATTAAAAATTTTATGAGTAAGAAGCTTTATATTAAGACCTACGGCTGTCAGATGAATGTTTACGACTCCGTTAAGATGCAGGATTTGCTTTATCCTTTTGGTTATGAACCTACGGAAAATATTGAAGAAGCTGATGTTATTATCCTAAATACCTGTCATATCAGAGAGAAAGCAGCCGAGAAAATTTATTCTGAACTCGGTCGTATTAAGAAACTACAAGATACGAGAAAAAAACAAGGCTTAAACTCTGCAATAATAGTTGTAGCAGGCTGTGTTGCTCAGGCGGAAGGTGAAGAGATTTTCTCAAGAACTCCTTATGTCGATATTGTTGTCGGTCCGCAATCTTATTACAACCTACCGGAATTAATCTCAAAAGTCGTTAGACACGAAAAACATTTAATCGATCTTGATTTTGTTGAAGAAGCAAAATTTGATAATTTACCGGAACAATTATATCCGCAAGGAGCTAGTAGCTTTATATCGGTGCAAGAGGGGTGCGATAAATTTTGCACTTTCTGCGTAGTACCTTATACAAGAGGAGCTGAATTTTCAAGGAACGTAGAACAGGTTTACAGAGAAGCATTAAAAGTAGTTAGCAGCGGTGCTAAAGAAATTATGCTACTTGGACAAAATGTCAATGCATATCACGGTAAAGGTCCTGCAGATAAAATATTTAGTCTTGCCGATTTACTGAGACATCTAGCACAAATTCCAAATTTAGAGAGATTGCGTTATATGACATCACACCCGATAGATATGACAGATGATCTAATAAAACTGCACGGCACTGAACCTAAATTAATGCCGTTTTTACATCTTCCGGTGCAATCAGGTTCAAATAAAATATTAAAAGCCATGAACCGTAAGCATGATCGGGATTATTATTTTGATATAATTAATCGCTTAAGAGAAGCAAGGTCCGATATAGTTTTATCCTCTGATTTTATTGTCGGTTTTCCCGGTGAAACAGATGAAGATTTTGAGGATACTTTAGATTTGGTCTGCAGAGTAAAATACGGTCAGTGCTATTCGTTTAAATATAGTCCTCGTCCCGGTACGCCAGGTGCAACTAGAATAGATCAAGTTCCGGAACACATAAAATCAGAGAGATTAACTATATTGCAAAAAGAACTCATGGCTCAGCAACTAGCTTTTAATGAAAGTTGTGTCGGTAGTACTATGAAAGTTCTATTTGATCGTAGTGGTAAATTCGATGATCAAATAATAGGTAAAACTCCATACATGCAGTCTGTATATATCCAAAACCCTAATAAATCTTTACTTAGTAAAATCATTGATGTAAAAATTACTAAGGCTTCACTTAATAGTTTAACCGGCGAAATATTTTAATAAGGTAATTTTATGCTAGAAACTTCAATTAGAGAAATTATTATTATTGGGTTTGGTTTGTCCAATAGTGTATTATAAAGAGTTCGCTAATAAAGAAGGAGTATTATGTATTGGTGATAGAGAAAGCGATGTAACGTTAGATTTAATTAACAAAAAGCTTCAAGGGATTACACTTGCAGATAATTTTCGTATTGATATTGATGCTCATGGTAAACGAGATGAACAAAAGCAACAAATGGAATCATCTTCTATTGTTAAGACAGAAGACTTTTTAAAGGAGTTAAAAAAATACTTTAGTTAAGCATTCAGGTAAGAAAGAATTAAGAGGAGAATGGCATTTATGGTCTTGTTATGGAGGGAGTTAAAGCAGCACATATTTTAGGAAAAAATAACAGTTTAATTACGCATGTTGATTCTAAGAATAGTTCATTCTTAATGTTAGGAGGTTATACTATAAAGAAATCGTTAGAAAATTATTTAGAGAACCCTAAAAAGGATAGTTATGCTCGATGGGTTGAAGAGCAGAAATATGCTTTTCAAACTTCAACATTTAATTTTAATCCGACCTCTGATAAAAAAGATGCTATCCACTTAAAAAATGCTCGAACCTTAAAACCAGAAATATTAAAAGATATTGTTAAAAGATTTAAAGCTATTAATGATTTAACTGTTGTCTTTACTGATTTTATTGCAGAAGATATTAGAAAAATTGAAAATAGTAGAGAATTTAAAAAAGTAAAAGATCAGGGATATTTTAAATCTAACTTTAAAGGATCTGATGAAGTGAAAATTGAAGTTAGTGATGAAGAAGCAAAAAGTCTAGCACTAGGCATGACAGTTTATTTATGTAATAAAATTGAAAATCAAGATATTGATATACTTAAGCAGTATCTACTCAATATTAAACAGCATGGAGTAGATTTAAATAATAGTGATATATTCGGAGTCACTCTTTTAACATCTGCTGCTGAGCAGGGGGGTACAGAGGTAGTAAAGGTTTTATTAGAAGCAGGAGTAGATGTAGATAAAGCAAACTTTAAGGGTCTCTCTTCTTTAATGTTTGCTGCTTATGGAGGGCATGCAGAGGTAGTAAAGATTCTGTTAGAAGAGGGAGCAGACGTAGATAAAGCAAACTCTGAAAGTGTATTTCCTTTAATGCTTGCTGCTCAAGAAAGACATACAGAGGTAGTAAAAACACTATTAGAAGCAGGAACAAGTGTAACTCCGAATACTATTAAATATATTAAATATTGATATAGACATACCTGCTAAGGATGGTAGTACTTTATTATTACGGGCAGTTAAGAATAATCAAACAGATATAGCAGAAGTTCTATTAGAAGCGGGTGCCGATCCGAATAAAGCTAATTCTAAGGATGGTACTACACCGTTACAAGCCGCAATGTCAACAAAGAGTAAAGATATAATTTTGTTAATTACAAAATATGCCTCAGAAGAACAAAGCATTACAAATACTCCTGTCGCTGTGCCGGATATGTACTCAAAAAGTAATTCTAAATCTATGGGGATATCTAAGTAAGTCATGTACAAATCTTTATTTTTTTGTTTAAAAATTTTTGCCGTACTTATTCTAATAGGTTGTGCGGTTGTGGGGTATATAATATATCACTATTCACGTGATTTACCTGATTACTCACAACTTGCACGTTATTATCCACCGTCGGTAACGCGTATTTATTCCCGTGACGGTAAATTAATGGAGGAATATGCTTTTGAACGCCGAGTATTTGTACCGATTAATAGCGTACCGAGTTCATTAATAGAAGGTTTTATCGCAGCTGAGGATAAGAATTTCTATAACCATCCCGGCGTCGATTTACTTGGAATAGTTAGAGCGGCATTTTTAAATATATCTAATTATTTACATCATAGGCGTATGGAAGGAGCGTCTACCATTACGCAGCAAGTGGTCAAAAATTTTCTGCTAACTAACGAAGTTTCTCTTGAACGTAAGATTAAAGAAGCGATTCTTTCTTATATGATTTCAAGAGTATTTACTAAGGATCAAATCTTAGAATTATATCTTAATCAAACATTTTTTGGTCGTGGTGCATATGGCATTGCGGCAGCTGCACAAAATTATTTTAATAAATCCGTAGAGGAACTTACTATTGCAGAATCAGCTTTTATTGCGGCACTGCCTAAAGCCCCTTCCGAACTTAATCCAGAGAGAAACTACGCTAGAGTAAAAGCTCGTCGTGATTATGTAATAGCACGTATGTTTGAAGATGGTTATATAACAAAAGATGCTGCGAAAGAAGCTATGGATAGCCCGATAGTTTTACGTAAACGAGCTAAAGAAGAAACTGTTACGGCTGATTATTATGCCCAGCAGGTGCGAGAAGAAGTAATTAGGATGCTAAATAGTAAAGAAGAATTTTATACCGGAGGGCTTACTATTATTACTTCTTTAGATGCAAAGATGCAGCAATTAGCTGAAAACTCTTTAAGAAAAGGTCTAAGGGAGTTTGATAGAAGGCGTGGTTTTAGAAAAGCTATAGCTAATATCTCTCTTGATAATTGGCAAGAAGAGCTAAAAAAACTACCTACGCCTTCATCGCTTTTAGAGTATAAATTAGCTGTAGTTCTAGATGTAGCCGATAATCATGCAGAGATTGGACTTATAGACGGCAGTAAATCTAAGATGCCTATTGCTGAAATGAAATGGGCAAAAAGTAATCTTAAATCAGTTAAGACCTTGCTTAAAAAAGGTGATGTGATAGTGGTTGAATCTATAAAAGACGGCTATGCTCTTCGTCAAATTCCTGAGGTAAACGGTGCTATTATGGTTATGAACCCAAATACCGGACAGGTACTTGCAAGCGTCGGCGGTTATGATTTTTCCACAAGTAAATTTGATAGAGTAACTCAAGCACTTCGTCAACCAGGTTCTTTGAGTAAAACCTTTGTTTATTTAGTAGCCCTTGAAAACGGTGTTAAACCTAATCAGATTTTTAACGATGGACCTATTGAGATTTCGCAAGGTCCGGGTATGCCTAGTTGGCGTCCTAAAAATTATGAAGATAAGTTTTTAGGCGAAATCACTATGCGTACCGGTCTTGAAAAATCTCGTAATCTTATAACTGTAAGAGTTGCAACTGCCGTAGGACTTACAAAAATCGTTGATATAATTAAGCGATTCGGTATTAATAATGAACCAAAAAAAGTTTACTCTATGGTACTTGGTTCAATTGAAACTACACTTAGCAGAATGACTAATGCCTATGCAATTATTGCTAACGGCGGTAAAAAAGTTGAACCTCATTTTGTAGAATTAATTAAAGACCGTAACGGTAAAATTATTTATAGGCGAGATAATAGAGAATGTCTTTCTTGTAATGTTTCGGATAGCAATTTAGATATCGCAATATTAGAAATACCGAAAGAAGATATTTATAGAGTTACGGATGAAGCTAGCGATTATCAAATTACTTCGTTTTTAACCGGAGCAATAGATAGAGGTACTGGCTATGCTGCGAAGAAGTTAGGGAAAATTATCGGTGGAAAAACCGGTACTAGTAACGATAGTAAAGATACATGGTTTGTAGGTTTTACACCCAAAATAGTAGTCGGTAGCTATGTTGGCTATGATACACCGAAAGAGCTTGGAAAAAGAGCAACAGGTTCAAACGTAGTATTGCCGATTTTTATTGATTTTATGAGTAATGCTTATAAGGATGAGCCATCGCTGCCTTTCAAAGTTCCAGATTCAATTAAGCTAATCGCCGTAGATAGAGCAACCGGTAAAATTACACCAAGCGGCACAGTTATGGAGGCGTTTAAAGTCAATAATGTTCAGATGCTTGAGAATGAAGATATGATCGATAATCACGATAATAATGATATTTTTGATTATGTGCCGAGCAAAGAAGATCAGTCTCAAGAGATTTACTAAGTATACTCGTTTAATTTGAAAAATTGGCGTCGTTGTTTTATATTTTTTGATCCTCACGTACTAGTGTACGCTGCGGTCAAAAAATATAAAACGCCTTGCTCTTTTTCAAATTAAACTTCGTCTACCTACTTATTCGTTTATTTGGAATTTTATTTTAACCTATGAAAAAAATTATTTTATATCTAACTGCTCTAATATCACTTACTATACCTTTTATAACTAAAGCTGATTGTTTTATAGTTAAAGAAAATGACAAATTTATCAAACAAGAAGGTAATTGCGAGTCTCGTTATGCTCCATGTTCAACATTTAAAATTGTCTTAAGCTTGATGGGTTACGATGATGGTTTTTTAATTGATGAAACTCACCCGAAGTTACCTTTTAAAGAAGGATATCCTGCTATGTTAGAAACTTGGAAGCAACCACACACACCTAAAGAATGGATGAAGAATAGCTGTCTTTGGTATTCGCAAGTCATTACAAAAGAATTAGGTATTGAAAAATTCCGTGATTATGTAACAAAATTTGATTATGGTAATCGTGATATTTCAGGAGATAAAGGAAAGAATAACGGTTTAACTAATTCATGGCTTTCTAGTTCTTTAGAAATTTCACCGGAAGAACAAATAGCTTTTCTTCAAAAACTTACGGAGAATAAATTGCTGGTAAGTGTTAAAGCCCAAGAAATGACTAAAAATATTTTGTTTATGGAAGATTTTGTAGATGGTTGGAAGCTTTACGGTAAAACAGGCAGCGGTAATAAACTTAGCCAAGATAGAACCGTAAAGTTAAAAGATAAACAAATTGGATGGTTTGTAGGTTGGTTGAAAAAAAATGACAGAAAAATTTTCTTTGTGCATTTTATTGAAGATACTAAACCTTATGATTCTTATGCAGGGCAACGTTCTAAAGAAGCAGCGAAAGAAAAGCTAAAAGAATTGATAAATAAAGAATTGAAATAAATTTCAATTTTTATTTTCGAGGAACAACCAACAGTGAATTTGCTATTGGTTGTTGATTAAAAAGCAAGAATCTAAGTTACAGGAGTACCTTCGTCTTCGGAGAGTCCGGTCATATCTACCGTAGTATGATCATTATGCTCTTCAGTAGCGTTAGCAGCAAGTTTATCTTCAGCTATAGTAGCAGCTCTTTCAGCTTCAATTTCATCAATATATTGTTTTAATTTAGCTTTTTTTGCGTTTTTATTTCTAACGCAATACCAAGTTACTCCTGCACCTATTGCAACAACTATGGAGGCAGCTACAGCTGTACCAATGCCTATATATGCAGCTAAGGAATTATCGTTATCACTCTCATCAAACATATTTTCTTGAGGGTTATAAGTTGAATTGAAAGCAGTATTAGTAAGGTTTGCTACGGTGTTATTAATTAAATTTATTCCCGTTTCAGTCCAACTTTCAGTGTTATCGGAAAAGATTGATTCAGAAATTTCAGTAGTAGAATTTGTTATTGTGTTATTAACTGCATTAGTCGCCATTTCAGATAAATATTCTGTTACGGACTCTGTCCATCCCTCGGTTGTATTAATATCACTTGCTTGAGTAGTGCTAGATATCGGGTTAGCTATTAAATCCTTTATTTCTGAGAGAATCACCTGTAGAGCATTTTCTTTCTCTACTTCAAATATTTCGCACCCTTTAATATCTCCTATAATAGGGTTATTATCCCCTGCGATATTAAGTATACCCTCAATAGTAAGATTTCCTTGAAGATTTTCTTGACATATTTTAAGCAAGCGTTCCTCATATATATAAGTCTTATCACCTTGTTTTTGCAATATATAATCCCGTATAGTTTTTCCATTATCATTAATCGTTGTAATAATAGCTTTATTTGCAGTTAATACTTCCTTTATTTTGAACATTCCTTCAAATACAAAATTGCTTGTTTCAGTATTTAATAATTCAATTCCTTTATTACACAGAGTTGTTAATATATTCTCTTTAGGGCAAGTCTGTTCAATTAAACTAAGGGTAGGAGTAGTTAGATAGTAACTGGCCACATTATGCCCTATTTTAAGCATGTGGTATCTTTGACCACCAATTGTTTTTATTGTATTAGTTCTTGCTGCGGTAGTTAAAGAAAAGTGTAATATGTGATTCATGCCGTTCTATCCTTAAGTTTTAAATTAAGGTAGCACAATAGATAAAACTAAATAGATTAGTCAAGAAATTACTAATAAAAATTAATATTTAATATATAATCATTGCAATTTTATTCTTAATTGATAATTTTATTGTTTGAGTGATATAAAAGTGTTACAATAATAATACTAATCAATAAAAATAAGTCTATATGTCTAAAAATCCAAGAGTTAATGTTACTTTTGAGCCGGTAATTTCCACTTTGCTTAGTAATTTAGCAGTTCAAGAAAATAAATCTTTATCGAGTTTAGTCAGAGAATTAACACTTGAAGCTCTTGAAATGAGAGAAGATTTATTTCTGTCAAAAGTTGCTAAAAAGCTTGATAAAGAGAATGCTAAAACTTACTCTCACGAAGAAGCGTGGAAATGAATTATAAAATACGTTGTCTAGAAGAAGTAACAAATAAGCATATCCCAATGCTTTCCTCCAATGCAAAAACTCTTATCAAATGTGCAATTGAAGAACGATTAATGTTTGATCCCATAGCTTTTGGCAAACCGTTACGCTATAGTTTGAAAGGTCATAGAAGACTCCGAGTAAGTGATTATCGTATTATATACCGTATTGAACAAGAAACATCTACGGTAATTATTATTGCAATCAAACACAGAAAAGAAATATATCAGGAATTATATATAAACCTTGTTATCTCTTGAAGTATCTAAAGAAATGTTATAGAGTCAAAAAGTTCATAGAAATTTGAGGGATATTATGCAAGTAGTAAAAGCTTTAGAACAAATTTTAGCAGATAGTTATGCTTTATATTTTAAAACACAGAATTATCACTGGAATGTAGAAGGAGCAGAGTTTAGAAGTCTACATTTATTATTTGAAGGACAATATGAAGATTTAGCTGAAAGCTTAGATGAACTTGCTGAAAGAGTGAGAAGTTTAGGTGCTAAAGTCCCTGCATTATCAAATTTAATAAAGCTTGCATCTATAGATGAGGCAAATCCAAACGTAACAGTAAACGAAATGCTTAAAAGTCTAACAAAAGATCAAGATATTATTAGAGATACATTATATAAGGGACTCAAAGTAGCACAAGTAGAGGGCGATGAGGGGACAGCTGATATGATTATTGGACGGATTAAGGTGCATGAAAAAAACAGATGGATGCTGAAGAGTAGTATACTCGTTTAATTTGAAAAATTGGCGTCGTTGTTGCATGGATACTGAATCGTCATTGCGAGCGACCATAGGGAGCACGGTAATCTCATGAAATAATAACAAACTCCTGAGATTGCCACGTCGAGGCTTTGCCTCTCCTCGCAATGACGTTAATGCTCATAACAAACAAAACTAACGAAATAAAAATAAAATGGAACAATACGATGTAGCCGTTATAGGCGGTGGTCCTGGTGGATATGTTGCGGCAATTAGAGCAGCACAATTAAAGAAAAAAGTTGTATTAATAGAAAAAGAACATTTAGGAGGGGTGTGCCTTAATTGGGGATGTATACCGACTAAATCTTTGCTAAAATCTGCTGAGGTTTTTGAATATATAAAACATGCTAAAGATTATGGAATTGATTCTAAAGGTGCTGAAATCAATATTAAGAAAATAGTTGAACGTTCAAGAGAGATTTCAAATAAGCTTGCAGGCGGCGTTAAGTTACTACTGAAAAAAAACAAAGTTACCGTAATAGACGGAGTAGCAAGCCTTGCAGGAAGTAAGGTAATAAGTATAAATGATAAACCTACGGTAAAAGCAGATAATATTATTATAGCTACTGGAGCAAGATCTAGGGTTTTAAAAGGCTTTGAGCCTGACGGCAAGCAAATATGGACTTCAAAAGAAGCTATGATACCGCAGCATGTGCCGAAATCTATGATTATTGTCGGCTCAGGTGCAATAGGTATAGAATTCGCTTCATTTTATAATAGTATTGGTGTGGATGTTACCGTAATTGAGGCACATAATAGAATATTACCTGCTGAAGATACGGAAATTGCCGGAATCGCTCATAAGAATTTTGAGAAAAAGGAAATAAAAATTATTACAAATGCTAAATTAATTAAGCAAACAAAATCAAAAGATAAGATAGAAGTTGAGCTAGAGTTATCCGGTAAAACACAAAAATTACAAGCTGAAATCTTACTTATGGCAGTAGGTATTACGGCGAATACAGAAAATTTAGGACTTGAAAAGACCAAAATTAAAGTAGAAAACGGTTATATAGCTACTAACGAATTAATGCAAACTGCGGAATCAGGAATTTATGCTATAGGCGATGTAGCAGGAGTGCCTTGTTTAGCTCATAAAGCAAGCCATGAAGGTATTATTGCAGCGGAAAGCATAGCGGGCTTAAAGCCACATGCTATCAATAAGCATAATATACCGGGTTGCACTTATTCTTCACCGCAAATAGCAAGCGTCGGTTTGACTGAAGAAGCAGCAAAAACTTTAGGTTATGAGCTTAAAATAGGCAGATTCCCTTTTATAGCTAATGGCAAAGCTTTAGTAAGCGGTGATAGCGATGGCTTAATTAAAACTATATTTGATGCTAAGACGGGTGAGTTGCTCGGTGCTCATATGATAGGCTCGGAAGTAACAGAATTAATACAAGGATATGTGGTTTCAAAAAATTTAGAAGCAACAGAGCTTGATTTAATTAATACTATCTTCCCGCATCCGACTTTATCGGAAATGATGCATGAGTCGGTGCTTGCTGCTTATGATAGGGCAATACATGTATGAACAAAGATAATTTAATCGAGAATTATGCAGTGGCGTTATTTAATAACGCTATGGTTGATAATATACAAGATGAAATCTTTGAAGAAATTACCTCTATAAATCGTATAATTACCGATAATTTTGATATTAGAGAGTTCCTATTTTCTCCTATAGTAAATAAGAACGACAAAATTAACGTAGTCAATTCGTTAGCAAAAAATATCAAAATTAGCACAATAGTACAAAATTTTTTATTGTTATTGGTAAAAAATTCTCGTACTGCTATTTTATCTAATATAGTAGATGTTTATAATACTTTACTATATGAAAGTAAAAACATAAAGATAGTTCAGGTTATTTCTGCAAATAAGTTACAACCTAAAGAGCAGGAGTGGATTAAATCTCGTATAGAAAAAGAATTAAATCAAAAAACAGAAATATTATTTGATATAGATAGTACTATTATTGGCGGTATTGTAGTTAAATATGATAGTATGCTGCAAGATTACTCAATAAAAGGTAGTTTAGAGAAAATAGCTAAGATTTTAAGAAAAGTTAGGGTTTGTTAATGTCATCCCCGCGTGGTCTTGTTGCGTGGACCTGTTTATCCGTCATTGCGAGGAAATTACGAAGTAATTGACGAAGCAATCCAGTAAAAAATTCTTATTTACAGAATTTTTTTAATTATTTCCTAGATTGCCGCGTCGCTTCGCTCCTCGCAATGACGACCTTCAGTATCCACGCAACAATGCTTCCCCGCATAGGCGGGGATCTAGAAAAGCAACCTTAATTATTTTGATAAAATAACCATATAAAAACAAGTTTTTTATATGGTTATACTGGATTCCCGCCTACGCGGGAATGACATGTAAACATATTAGGAGTCATCCCACATGAAACTAAAGCCTATTGAAGTAGCTGAAATATTACAAAAGGAAATAGCTAATATTAATTGCTTAAGTGAGCTTGAAGAAGTAGGGCAGGTAATCTCGGTCGGTGACGGTATTGCTAAAATTTATGGTCTTGCTAATGTAAAATCCGGTGAAGTAGTAGAGTTTAAATCCGGTGTTAAGGGGCTTGTTTTAAATTTGGAGAATGATAGCGTCGGTGCTGTAATTATGGGCGATGATAACCAAGTACAGCAAGGAGATAATGTCAAAAGAACTAAAGAAGTTTTAGAAGTACCGGTAGGAAAAGCCTTGCTTGGTCGTGTTGTTGATGCTCTAGGTAATCCTATTGACGGCAAAGGCGATATTGCAAGTAAAGAGTACAGACATATCGAGATGAAGGCTCCGGGAATAATAGAAAGAACGAGCGTAAGCGAACCCGTACAAACCGGAATAAAGGCTATAGATTCGTTAATTCCGATAGGTAGAGGGCAAAGAGAGTTAATAATCGGTGATAGACAAACCGGAAAAACGGCGATAGCGGTTGATACTATTATTAATCAAAAACAAGCTCATTCACTTACTAATGAAAGCGATAAAATTTATTGTATTTATGTAGCTATTGGGCAGAAAAGATCAAGTGTTGCACAGATAGTAAAAAAACTAGAAGATGCCGGAGCAATGGACTATACAATCGTTGTTTCGGCTACTGCATCAGAAGCTGCAGCTCTTCAATTCATTGCCCCTTATTCTGCCTGTAGTATGGGCGAATATTTTCGTGATAATGGTATGCATGCACTTATTATTTATGATGATTTAAGTAAGCATGCCGTCGCATATAGACAAATCTCATTATTACTTAGAAGACCTCCCGGGCGAGAAGCATATCCTGGTGACGTGTTCTACCTGCATTCAAGATTGCTTGAGCGAGCCGCCAAAATATCAGAGGAAAAAGGTAGCGGCTCACTTACTGCACTTCCTATAATTGAGACGCAAGCAGGTGATGTATCTGCTTATATCCCAACAAATGTTATCTCAATTACCGATGGTCAAATCTTCTTAGAAAGCGAGCTATTTTATAAAGGCGTAAGACCGGCTGTTAATGTCGGTATTTCAGTAAGCCGTGTTGGTTCTGCAGCACAAATAAAGGCTATGAAGCAGGTAGCAGGTTCGGTAAAGCTAGAACTTGCTCAATTTAGAGAGCTGGAGTCTTTCTCGCAATTTGGATCAGATCTAGACCCTGCCACTAAAGCACAAATCGATCACGGTAAAAGATTAGTTGAGATATTAAAACAAGCTCAATATCATCCTTTTCCGGTAGAAGAACAAATAGTAAGTATTTATGTCGGAACTAAGAAATATTTAAATGATGTACCGCTTCAGAAAGTAAAAGAATTTGAAGATAAAATGCTTACGGATATAAGGTTAAATAAAAAAGATATTTTGGAATCAATAAAAAACGAGCAACGTATAACCGAAGAAACCGAGCAGAAACTAAAAGCATTTTTAGAAAATTTCGTTAAGGAATTTGTTAAATAAAATGATATTGTTTTTGTGTAGATACTAAATCGTCATTGCGAGCGACTGAAAGGAGCGTGGCAATCTCAGGAGATCGACGAGATTGCCACGTCGCTTCGCTCCTCGCAATGACATAAAAATACTAAATAAATATGTCAAATTTAAAGCAATTAAGAACTAGAATTAAAAGCGTTAAATCTACACAAAAGATTACTAAAGCAATGCAACTAGTATCAGCTTCTAAAATGGCAAAAATAAAAAGTCAAATAGCCAATTCAAATTTTTATATTGAGGCTATTAGTAAAATGATGTCTGCTATATTATCAATTGATATGTATGAGTTATCTATAGAAGAGCAGAAATTTTTTAATACCATGCCGAATAAAGCAAATTTATTGATAGTTATGACATCACAGCGTGGTTTATGCGGAACGTTTAATTACAGTATAATTAAGCAAGTTAAGAATGATATTAAAGAGTTAGAAAATAAAGGCGAACAAATAAAGCTTATCATTATAGGAAAAAAAGGTTACGAAGCACTAAAAAGGCAATATGCAAATTATATTGATAGTTATTTTGAGTTACCCAAAATTCATGATGAAAATCTGATGCTGCAAGTAAAACAAAAAATTATGTCGCTAGTCGCAAATCTAGAAGTTAGTAATTGTGTTATATATTTTAATAAATTTAAGAACGCAATGACTCAAATTATGACTAGACAACAGGTTTTACCGGTAGAAAAATATTATAATGATTCTAAAATAGAGAATGACCATTATGAGTATGAGGGAGAAAATCTAATTTCTAATCTAATTAATTTATATGTGAATTCCCAAATAAATTATGCTTTACTACAAAATAGAGCAAGTGAGGAGGGAGCTAGAATGACCGCTATGGAAAATGCGACAAATAATGCTAATGATTTAATAAGTAAATTAGTTTTAAAGTTGAATAGATCAAGACAGGCTATTATTACTACGGAGTTAATAGAGATTATAGCAGGTTCTGAAGCTGTTTAGTGACCGTCATTGCGAGCAAGCCGTAGGCTGCGTGGCAATCTCATCAAATATCCCGAGATTGCTTCGTCGAAACTTTCAGTTTCTTCTCGCGATGACGTTTTTTATAAGAACATTATCTTAACAGAAAAATTATGACAAAAAATATCGGTAAAATTACTCAGATTATTTCAGCGGTGGTGGATGTAAAATTTACGAATAACGGTGAGTTACCGGAAATTTTAAATGCTCTAGAGTGCTATAACGATAAACAAAGAATAGTGCTGGAAGTAGCACAACATATAGGCGATGATACGGTGCGTTGTATTGCTATGGATTCTACGGAAGGATTAGTGCGGGGTGTAGAAGTAATAGATACAGGCAGTCCTATTCGTATTCCTGTAGGTACTGAGACGCTTGGGCGTATTATGAATGTTGTAGGTGAGCCGATTGACGGTAAAGGAGACATTAAAAGCTCAAATATTTCTTCTATATATAAGTCTGCTCCTGATTTTACCAATCAGTCAACCGAGCGTAATATATTAGTAACCGGTATTAAAGTTGTTGATTTACTTGCTCCTTATACTAAAGGCGGTAAGATAGGACTATTCGGTGGTGCAGGTGTAGGTAAAACCGTGCTTATAATGGAGCTTATTAATAACGTAGCTAAAGCACATGGCGGTTATACCGTATTTGCAGGAGTCGGTGAGAGAACTAGAGAGGGTAATGATCTTTACCATGAAATGATTGACTCGGGTGTGATTGACCTTGAGAAACCGGAAAATTCAAAAGTAGCTCTTGTTTATGGACAAATGAACGAGCCGCCGGGAGCAAGGGCAAGAGTTGCGTTAAGCGGTCTGACCATTGCGGAAAGTTTTAGAGATATGAATGAGGGGCAAGGTGTTTTATTCTTTGTAGATAATATTTTCCGTTTTACTCAAGCAGGTTCTGAAGTATCGGCGTTGCTCGGTAGAATTCCGTCAGCGGTAGGGTATCAGCCTACTCTTGCTACTGATATGGGAGAGCTACAGGAGCGTATCACCTCTACTAAGAACGGCTCAATAACTTCCGTGCAGGCTATATATGTACCGGCAGATGATTTAACCGATCCTGCTTCTGCTACTTCTTTCGCACATTTAGATGCTACAACAGTACTTAACCGTCAGATAGCCGAGCTTGGAATTTATCCGGCAGTTGACCCGTTAGATAGTAATTCTCAGGTACTTGACCCGATGATTGTCGGTGAAGAACATTATAGCGTAGCAAGACAAGTGCAGCAGGTTTTACAAACTTATAAATCGTTGCAGGATATCATCGCTATTTTAGGTATGGATGAGTTATCCGAAGAAGATAAACTAACCGTGTCGCGTGCTAGAAAAATACAACGTTTCTTATCGCAGCCTTTCCATGTCGCCGAAGTATTTACCGGAGCTGAAGGAAAATTTGTTAATTTAGCCGATACTATAGCAGGTTTTAAAGGGCTTGTAGAGGGTAAATACGATGATTTACCGGAAGCTGCTTTTTATATGGTCGGAACTATGGACGAGGCTATAGAGAAAGCGAAGACGTTGAAAGGATAAATGTAACCATAATCGTCATTGCGAGCAGCCGTAGGCTGCGTGGCAATCTCATGAAATAATAACGAACTCCTGAGATTGCTTCGTCAATTATTTCATAATTTCCTCGCAATGACGAAAAATATAATTAGCCCATGAACGAAACAATTCTAGTCAAAATAATTACTACTTTAAGTATTGCATTTGAAAAGCAAGCTAAAATGGTAACAATTCCGGGTGAAGAGGGTATGTTTGGAGTGCTGCCGAATCACGCTCCGATGATCGTTAGTTTAAAAGCCGGTTTAGTACAGGTTTATATAGATGATATACACAACCCACAAATTACTTATCTTGTTTCCGGCGGTGTAACCGAAGTAACGGGAAGTTATGTTAACATAGCCACAGAAACGGCTATTAACGTTACGAATTTAAGTGAAGCGGAAATAGCAACTAAGCTTCTCGATCTTCAAAAACCTTTATCAGAACAACATTAATTTGTTTGAAAAATCTACGTTTTGGGATAAGGTTATTTTAATAATTATTTCTAGTTTTTATGTCATTCCCGCGGAAGCGGGAATCCAAAAAAAAGCGAAATAAATTGAGCTTTTAATTTTAAAAACTTAAAGTATTTATAAATTTTTATTACTGGATTCCTGCTTTCGCAGGAATGACATGGTCGGCGATGCCACTTAAGTACCACACAACGAATATTAGAGTGAGAAACAAATGTCAAAAGTGCATAATTCAGAATATATAAAAGAGTTATCAGTCGATAATATTTCCTACGAAATTTACGATATAAATAAAGCGGCAAGCGATATCGAACTTCCTTTAAAAAAGCTCCCCTACAGTTTAAGAGTATTATTTGAAAACGTGCTACGTACCGGTGGGAATAAAGAAAGCTTACTTGTATTTAAAGAATGGCTAAAAACTAAAAAATCTGATGCGGAAATAGATTTTATGCCGGCAAGAGTTTTGATGCAGGATTTTACCGGTGTGCCTGCTATTGTAGACTTGGCTGCTATGCGTGATGCGATGAAGAAAATAGGAGGCGATCCGTTAAAAATTAACCCGCTTATTCCTGTTGATTTGGTAATAGACCATTCCGTAAGCGTTGATTCTTATGCAGCTAAGGACTCATTCGATAAAAACGTACAGATGGAAATGAAACGTAATATAGAGCGTTATGCATTTCTTAAATGGGGGCAGCAAGCATTTAATAATTTTAAAGTAGTGCCGCCTGGTACAGGTATTTGCCATCAGGTAAATTTAGAATATTTAGCAAAAGTCGTGTGGCATAAGGACGGGCTTGCTTACCCTGATAGTTTAGTTGGAACAGATAGCCATACAACCATGGTAAACGGTGTATCGGTGCTTGGTTGGGGAGTTGGCGGAATAGAAGCAGAAGCTGCAATGCTTGGACAACCTCTTACTATGATCCTGCCGGAAGTAATTGGGGTAAAACTAACAGGAAAATTAACAGGCATAGCTACCGCAACCGATTTAGTTTTAACCGTTACCGAGATGCTACGGAAAAAGAAAGTAGTAGGTAAATTTGTTGAGTTTTTCGGTGAGGGGCTAAAAAATCTAACGATTGCCGATCGTGCTACCATTTCTAATATGTCGCCTGAATACGGTGCTACTTGTGGCTTTTTCCCGATTGACCAAGAAACTATAAAATATTTAGAGCTAACAGGTAGAGAAAAAACGCAAATCAAATTAGTAGAAAAATACGCAAACGAGCAGAATCTTTGGTATGATTTTGAGCATGAGGCAGAATATACCGAAATTTTAGAGTTAGATTTATCGAAAATACAAAGTTCACTCGCCGGTCCAAAACGTCCACAAGATAGGGTAAATTTAAATGACGTTGCGAATAGTTTTAAACAAGAATTACCGTGTCTTGCTTTAGAAAATAAGGACATTGATAAAAAGTATGTTATAGCAAATCAGAATTACGAAATCGGTAACGGTGATGTAGTAATTGCAGCAATTACTAGCTGTACTAATACTTCTAATCCTAGTGTGATGATTGGTGCAGCACTTCTTGCTAAAAAAGCACTAGAACAAGGATTAAAGGTAAAGCCTTGGGTTAAAACTTCTCTTGCTCCGGGTTCAAAAGTCGTAACGGAATATTTGAAGCTTAGCGGTCTTGATAAATATTTAGATGAATTAGGGTTTAATCTAGTAGGTTACGGCTGCACTACTTGCATCGGTAATTCCGGACCTCTAAATCCGGAAATAGAGGAAACTATTAACAAAAACGGGCTAGTTGTTGCTTCTGTTTTATCTGGTAATAGGAATTTTGAAGGGCGAATTAATCCACTTACTAAAGCAAGCTATCTCGGCTCGCCTATTTTAGTCGTAGCATATGCACTTAGTGGCACTCTTAATATAGATTTAAATAATCAGCCGATAGGAAAAAATATTTATTTAAAAGATATTTGGCCAAGCAAAGAAGAGATAGATGAAGTTATTGCAAATTCAATTAATTCCTCTATGTTTATAGAAAAATATTCCGATATATTTAGCGGAACGAAAGAGTGGAAAGATTTACAGATTACAACTAGCTCTACTTATAACTGGAATAAGAACAGTACCTATATTAATAATCCGCCTTATTTTGAGGATATAGGCAGCAAGAATAGTATAAAAGATATAAAATCTGCAAAAATTCTAGCAATTTTCGGTGATTCTATTACTACCGATCATATTTCGCCGGCAGGAAGTATTAGTAAAACCAGCCCTGCTGCTAAATATTTAACGGACCATCATATAGAGCCTCTAGATTTCAACTCTTACGGATCACGTAGAGGAAATCATGAAGTGATGATGCGTGGCACATTTGCTAATATCCGTATAAAAAACGAAATGTGTAAGGGAGTAGAAGGAGGCTTTACTATAAACCAATTAAGTAGTACGCAGCAAACTATTTACGATGCGGCTATGGACTATAAAGCTAATGATGTACCTGTGGTGATTTTTGCCGGTAAAGAATATGGTAGCGGTTCGTCTAGAGATTGGGCGGCAAAAGGTCCGCAACTGCTTGGCGTAAAGGCAGTGATTGCCGAGAGCTTTGAGCGAATACATCGTTCAAATTTAGTTGGTATGGGTATTTTACCGCTAACTTTTACCGGCAATAATACAAGATTAGATTTAAAGTTAGACGGTTTGGAAACTATTGATATTATAGGCTTAAGTGAACAAATAAAGCCTTATAATCCTGTTAAATGCGTGATAAAAAAACAAACTGGCGAAACAAGAACAATCGATTTAATATTGCAAATATTTACGGATAATGAGATAAATTATATAAAGCACGGCAGTATTATGCATTTTGTGGTAGAGAGTTTGAAAAAATAACTATGTATAGAGTTAATCCAAGAGTAGATCTAGCATTTAAAAAAATCTTTGGAGTAGAAGAGAACAAAGATTTATTAATATCGCTTATTAATTCTATAGTAACCAAGGAAGATCAAGTAAAAGAAGTAACTCTACTTAATCCATATAATCCAAAGAGTTTTTTAAACGATAAGCTTTCTGTTTTAGATATTAAAGCCAAAAGCGAAAGCGGTAAAATGTTTAATATCGAAATCCAAGTAACGGATGAAGCAAATTATGATAAAAGAGCTTTATATTATTGGGCAAAGCTATATGCTGGACAGCTAAAAGAAGGTTCTAGATATTCAGAATTAAACAAAACGATAGGAATCCATATACTTAATTTTACTGGCATCACAAATATTGATAAATATCATAATATATTCAGGTTAAAAGAAGATGAAACCGGTTTGAAATATTTTGAGGATATAGAGCTACACACTATAGAACTCAATAAGTTTGCTGATAACATTAAAGAAGAATTATCTGATATAGTAAAAAAAGTAAAGAATGCTTTAGATATATGGGTTGCTTTTTTTACTCGAAATGATTTGCTAAATAAAGATAAGCTTCCTAAAGAATTAAACAGTAAAGAGCTAAAGAAAGCATTAAATGTGCTTGAAGTAATAAATTTAAGTGATGAAGAAAGAGAAGAATATGAAAATCGCTTAAATTGGCTTAAAATTGAAGCTAGTGCTGTTAAGAAAATGGAAGAAAAAACAATAGAAAAAATAGCAAAAAAGATGTTAATTAAAAAAAGACCTATAGAAGAAATTATGGAATTTACCGAATTACCTATGAAAGAAATACAAAGATTAAGATGAAATCTAAGAGTTTATCAGTAAACAAATTTTAACCGGTAATTTAATTCTTTTTTGCTGCAAATTATAAGATTTTTTTGAAATATGAATAATATTCCCACAAAAATCTTATCAATTTTCGCTAAAAAAGCTCTTTAATTACTAATTAAAGTTTATTTACCGATAGCCTCTAATCAGTAAAAAAGGAAAAACATATGGACAAACATCTTAAAGAATATACCGAGAGCGGTAAGAAAAACTTAATTGTAGTATATATATTATATTTATGCGGGATAGTAGTACCGATATTACCATTAATCGGAGTATTTTTTGCATATCTTAATAAAGATAAAGGTGATAATTTTGCTACTAGTCATTACGTGTTTTTATTTCGTACTTTTTGCCTTGGGGTACTTGGGTGGATTGTATGTTTTATATTTACGTTTATCATTATTGGAGTAGTACTATACTTTGCACTTGCTGTTTGGTATGTACTTCGTGTTGCCATCGGTTTTAAATATATGGTAGAGGATCAAGCTTATCCGAACCCTATGACTTATTGGATTAAATAAGATGATAAAACTGAACGTAGACGGCTCTGAAATAGAAGTATCAGAAGGTAGCACCGTTTATCAAGCCTGTACACAAGCAGGTAAAGAAATTCCTCATTTTTGTTATCATGAGCGTCTAAAAATCGCCGGTAATTGTCGTATGTGCTTGGTTGAAATGGAAAAATCACCCAAGCCTATAGCTTCTTGTGCAATGCCGGTAAGTAACGGTATGGTTATTCACACCGATACACCTATGGTAAAAAAAGCACGTGAAGGGGTGATGGAGTTTTTACTTATTAACCATCCTCTAGATTGTCCTATTTGTGATCAAGGTGGGGAGTGCGACCTACAAGATCAGGCTTTTAGATACGGTAAAGGTACTAATAGATTTCATGAAAATAAGAGATCTATTAAAGATAAATATATGGGACCGTTGATTAAAACAGCGATGACTAGATGCATACAATGTACAAGATGTATTAGATTTGCAAATGATATAGCCGGAATAGAAGAAATGGGAGCTATTCATCGTGGCGAGCATATGGAGGTAACTTCATATTTAGAGCAAACGCTCGATTCTGAAATTTCCGGTAATATGATAGATATTTGTCCGGTCGGTGCTTTAAATTCCAAACCTTATGCCTTTAAAGCTCGTAAATGGGAACTAAAACATACTGCTAGCATTGGTGTACATGATGCCGAAGGTTCCAATATTCGTATAGATAGTAGAGGCGATGAGGTAATGAGAATATTACCTCGTGTTAATGAAGAAATAAATGAGGAATGGCTTTCTGATAAAAACCGTTTTAGTTATGACGGTTTGAAATATCAGCGTTTAGATCGCCCTTATATCAGAAAAAACGGTAAATTAGTAGAAGCTAGCTGGAGCGAAGCTTTAAAAACGATAGCAGATAAAGTTAAATCCATAAAACCGGAGAAAATTGCTGCTATTGCTGGCTCTCTTACATCTGTTGAGACAATGTTTATGCTAAAAACATTAATGCAAAAGCTTGGCTGTAATAATTATAGTGTTAATCAGTTTAACTATAAAATAGATACAAACGAGCGGGGCAACTATTTATTTAATACAACTATTGCCGGCGTAGAAAAGGCTGATTTGTGTTTATTGATCGGAGCAAATCCAAGGCAGATAGCTCCGGTGTTAAATAGCCGAATAGGACAGAAAGTGCGTGCCGGTTCATTAAAAATAGCAAGAATAGGTGAGGGACATAACCAAACTTATAGAATTCAGGATTTAGGAAGTGATATTAAGATTATTGAGGAGCTAGCTATTGGTACTCATGAGTTTACGAAAGCCTTAAAAGGAGCAAAATATCCGATGATTATAGTAGGTGACGGCGTATATGCAAGAGATGACGGATATGCTATATTGTCGCTTATTCATAAGATAGCGGTTGAATATAATATTATGCGTGATGATTGGAAGGGCTTTAATATATTGCATAATCATGCTTCTATAGTTGGCGGTCTTGACATTGGTTTTAATAATCCTATTAAGCTTGAAGAACTGGAACTCGCTTATCTGCTTGGAGCGGACGCCGTCTCATTTGATAAGCTGAAATCGGCTTTTATAGTATATCAAGGACATCATGGGGATGCAGGTGCTGCGAATGCTGATGTAATTTTACCTGCGGCTGCTTATACAGAGCAGAGCGGAATTTACGTAAATTTAGAAGGAAGACCGCAAATAGCAGAAAAAGCAGTATCGCTTGTAGGAACAGCTAAAGAAGATATAGAAATTATTAAAGAGGTGGCAGGTTTCCTAAAAATAGATATCGGAATGAGTGATTTACAAGAAGTAAGAGCCAAACTTGCTAAAGAATATGAGATATTTGCTAATATTGATAAAATTGTAGAGAGTAAATTTGCTAAATTTAGCTCTAAAGATAAGTTATCAAAAGAGCCTATAACTACGGAACCTATTAATTATTATATGACTGATGTAATTAGTAAAAACTCGGTCACTATGGCTAAGTGCGTAGAGGCTAAGGAAGAAAGAAGTAGGGAGGTAGCATGAAGAATTGTCATTGCAAGCGAACGCAGAGAGCGTGGCAATCTCATGAAGTAAGACTAATTCCTGAGATTGCTTCGTCAATTACTTTGTAATTGCCTCGCAATGACGATAAGATGACAATCAAATAACATTATGACAGAACTCTTTTTTGAATATATTTTCCCGTTAATTATAATCGCTCTAAAGGTGGTGGCGATCACTATCCCTTTAATTTTATGCGTTGCGTATTTAACATATGCAGAACGTCGTGTTATTGGATTAATGCAGCTACGACGTGGACCGAATGTCGTTGGTCCGTTTGGATTACTTCAGCCTATTGCTGATGCGGTTAAGCTTTTATTCAAAGAGCCGATAATTCCAACCAATTCCGATAAAATATTATTTATTTTAGCACCGATGATAACTTTTATATTAAGTTTAATCGGCTGGGCAGTTATACCTTTTGCAAAGGGCGTAGTTCTTGCAGATATTAATGTCGGTGTTTTATATATTCTTGCTATATCCTCTTTAAGCGTTTATGGCATTATTATTGCCGGTTGGGCTAGTAACTCAAAATATGCATTCCTTGGTGCTATACGTTCCTCGGCCCAAATGATTTCTTATGAAGTATCGATGGGACTCGTTATTATTACTGTGTTACTTACTACTGGTACTCTCAATTTAAGTGGGATTATTGAAGCACAAAGAACAATGCCGTGGTGGATTGATTTAATGCTACTACCTATGGGTGTCGTGTTTTTTATCTCAGTGCTTGCCGAAACAAATAGGTTACCTTTTGATTTACCTGAAGCAGAGTCAGAGCTAGTTGCAGGCTATAATGTTGAATATTCCTCTATGGGATTTGCTTTATTTTTTCTAGGTGAATATGCTAATATGATATTAGTTAGTGCAATGACTACGACTTTCTTTTTAGGAGGTTATTTGCCGCCCTTTAATATATCGTGGTTAGATTGTATTCCGGGATTCTTTTGGTTTATATTTAAGGTCGGATTCTTATTGTTTTGCTTTTTATGGATTAGAGCAACCTTGCCAAGATATCGTTATGATCAATTAATGCGTTTGGGGTGGAAAGTATTTTTACCTCTAACTTTATTTTGGGTGGTGTTAGTGTCAAGCGTACTTGTTTATACTGATAACTTGCCAAGTGTTTAGAGGGGGAGAGTATCATTGCTCTACATTGTCATCCCGTGGCTTGACCACGGGATGACAGGTATTTTTTAATATTATGATAAACTATTTAAAATCATTTTTTCTATATGAGATAGTACGGGGGATGGCTTTGACTTTAAAGTATTTCTTTAAGCCCAAAGTTACCATAAATTATCCTTATGAAAAAAGTCCTGTTAGCCCTAGATTTAAGGGTGAGCATGCACTGCGTCGCTATGAAAACGGCGAAGAACGTTGTATTGCTTGCAAGCTTTGTGAGGCAATTTGTCCGGCACAAGCGATAGTGATTGAAGCTGATGAACGAGATGACGGCAGTAGACGTACCACTCGTTATGATATAGACATGACAAAATGTATTTATTGCGGGTTATGCCAAGAAGCTTGTCCTGTAGATGCGATAGTTGAAGGACCTAATTTTGAGTTTGCAAGTCTAACTCATACTGCACTTATTTACGATAAAGAAAGATTACTGCAAAACGGCGATAGATGGGAGCAGGCACTAGCTAGTAAATTACATAAGGATTATGAGTATAGGTAAATTACTATAGTACTGGATAGTTTTTGAAAATCCCTCGTCATTGCGAGGAGTTGCGTTAGCAAACGATGCGGCAATCTCATAAGATAATATAAAAAAACTCCTGAGATTGCCACGCCGGCATAAAAATGCCGGCTCGCAATGACGAGTCTTTTATAAACTGTCCGGTACTATAGAATTACGCAAGCGTTACGATATCTTTAACCGGCACAACGGTTATATTGCTTTCTAATTGATATTTTCTTGTTCCGGGATATATAACAAATAATTCATCTAATTTTAAATAGTCTATGGCTTTATGCATCGAAGAAGTAAGAGTAGGAGCATCGCTAAATTTAAACTCAAAACCCAGCTTTAGACCCTTATGTCTTATAAATAAATCTAGTTCTCCTTCTTGATGTATCCCCCAGTAATAACAATCCTCACTACGTTTATTAAAAATTCGTATTATTTGCTCTAGAGCAAATCCTTCAAAGCTTGCTCCTAGTTTTGGATGTCTTAATAATTGCTCAGGTGAATAAATATCAATTAAATGATGAAATATTCCTGAATCAGTAAAATATATTTTAGGTCGTTTTTTCTGACGTTTGGAAATATTTTCAAACCAAGGATATAATTGACGTACCATAAAAGTACCGGATAAAATATCTAGATAATTTTTGACGGTATGGTCACTCACTCCTAAAGACTTCCCAATTTCAGAAGCATTAAAAATATTTCCGTGATAATGAGCAAGCATAGTCCAAAAACGACGTAATGTGCTAGGTGGAATAGAAAAACCAAGATTTGGAATATCACGCTCTAAAAAAGTTCTAATATATTGCTCTAACCAGTCAAAACCTGTTTTTGGATAGAGATAACAATTTGGAAATCCACCGAATAGATGTAATTGTTCTACATTATCTACTTCTAATAAAGAAAAAGGATGCACTTCTATATAAGCTATTCTGCCTGCAAGTGTTTCTGACGATTGTCTAATTAAATCTTTTGAAGCACTACCGAGTATTAAAAAACACTGCTCTGTATCTTTATCAGCTAGAACTCGCAAAGTAGGAAATAAATCCGGTAATCTTTGAATTTCATCAATAATAATTAAGCCTTTTTTACTTTCAAGAGCTATATAAGGATTTTCTAAAGCAGCTAAATCTCTTATATCTTCCAAATCAAAAAAATGTATTTCTTTTTGTCCTTTCGCAAATTGACGGGCTAAAGTAGTTTTGCCGCATTGCCTTGGTCCTAAAAGAGCTACAATTTTATGACTTAAAAATTGTGTTGTTATCTTTTCTAAATAATGAGGGCGTTTAACAATAGCTTTCATAAATTATAATTTTATCTTTGAGAAGATTATACCATGAAATCTTGAACTTTGCATTCGAAATTTCATATATTATATATCCAGCTGTAATGTCTGTGCAGATTTTATAGAATTTTCTAGGTGAGAGGATAGAAGAACAATACCTCCGCTATTTGCTTTCATAACAATTAAATTATTTAGCAAATCTCTATTTTCTTTGCTTAAATTAGTTTCAACTTCATCAAGTAGCCATAAGTCAGATTGGCAGGCGATAAGCCTTGATACGGCTACGACTTTCTGCATTCCGCTAGATAAACTATAGCATTTTTCATCTAATAAATCTTGTAATTTAAAGTAATGAATAGCGGCGTATAGAGTTTCGGCAGAATTATAAATTTCCGACCAAAATTTTAGATTCTCCAAAACAGTCATTTCAAGTTTTAGCCCTGAATTATGACCGATATAATTGCAGTATGGTTTAGGGATATTGTTGATATTACTATTTTTATAGTAGATATTACCGCTACTTGGTTGCATAATTCCTGCTATCATTCGTAGCAGTGAGCTTTTACCGCAACCATTAGCTCCTTTTATATAGGTGATAGAAGAAGGAAGAAAAGTGATACATAGATCAAATAAATTTCTTTGTTCTATATTAAATTGTAATTGATGAAGTGATAGCATGTTTTTGTTACTATGTCATTCCCGCGGAAGCGGAAATCCAGTAAAACATATAAAAACAAGTTTTTATATGTTTTTTATTAAATATATAATTTTTGTACAAATGGTGTAAGTTATTTTTTTCTGGATTCCCGCTTCCGCGGGAATGACATAGAGTAAGAAATCAACCACCGAATCTAACCAATAAATTCTCCACCGATAAACGAAATACGTTTAAAATAGAACTGGGCATTAGACCAAAGTAAATAATCAATAATATTAAAGGAGCTATTGAGATTATTTCATATTTATATAAATCTCTGAAATGCATAATTTCTTTATTGGTAATTTCACCAAGCATAACTTCTTTATATAATTTCAGCATATAAACCGCCCCAAGGATTATGCCGAGAGCCGCTATAAAGGTTGCTATTACGTTCACCTTATAAATCCCAAGCAAGCTTAAAAATTCTCCAATAAATCCGCTAGTTCCGGGTAGCCCAACAGAACCAAGCATTGCAATCATAAAAAATGTGGCAAGCACAGGCATTTTACTTGCTACACCGCCGTATTTAGCTATTTCTTTGGTGTGCAATCTTTCATATAAAGTACCGACTATTAAGAATAGGCATGAGGAAATCACGCCATGGCTAAGCATCTGAAATATTGCTCCGCTAACCCCGGCTTCAGTAAAGCTAAAAATACCTATCGTAACATATCCCATATGTGCAATTGATGAATATGCTATCATCTTCTTCATATCTTTTTGAGCAAAGGCAACAAGGGAAGCATATATTATAGCAATAACGCTAAGGTAAATTACGTAAATTGCAAATTCTTGTGATACACTCGGAAATAGCGGTAGTAATACTCTTAAAAAACCGTAGCCGCCGAGTTTTAGCAAGATACCGGCAAGTATAACAGAGCCGCTGGTTGGAGCTTGTACGTGTGCATCGGGTAACCAAGTATGAAATGGAATCATAGGAATTTTAACGGCAAAAGCAATAAAGATAGCCCACCATAAAATTTGCTGAGCAAATAACGGGATATTATAGGTAAGTTCAGAAATATAGGTTAAATCAAAACTATGAATTTTGCTATAAATATAAATTAATAAAAGTAGGAAAAATACCGAACCAAAGAAAGTATATAAGAAGAATTTAAGAGCCGCATATATTCTATTCTCACCTCCCCATACGCCTATAATAATATACATCGGCACTAATATTGCTTCAAAAAAGAGATAGAATAATAATAAATTTACTGAGGTAAATGCCCCTATACAAAAAGATTCCATCAATAAAAAACATACTAAATATTCTTTAATATATTTTTTAACGGTAAATAAGCTTCCGATTATGCAAATAAGAGTGAGAAAGGAAGTTAGAGCCACAAAAAATATCGATATACCGTCAACGCCAACATGAAATTCAAGCCCGATTTTATCAAGCCAAGCGTAGCGTTCAACAAATTGATAAGCGGGATTTGAGGAGTCAAACTCTATTAAAATATAAGTAGTTGAGATGAATGTTAAAACAGAACTAAGTACTGCAACATACATTACATATATCGCTTTATCTGCCTTTTTACTTTGACTAATAAACAGCAAAATATATAGCACGCTTATTAGCGGCAGGAAAATACTGATAGATATAATAGGTAATTCTAACATTCTTTTAAGATTTTATGAGTTTTGCCGTCATTGTGAGGAAAATTACGAAGTAATTGACGAAGCAATCTCATGAGATTGCCACGCAGCCTACGGCTGCTCGCAATGACAGTTTTAGTTTTTAATTCCATAAGTATACTAGCCTTTCCAAACGAAAACGCTAATTACAACAACAATAAACGATACAATATACAAAGCATAATTAAAAACATATCCTGTTTGGGTTTTGCAGGTCAAGACGCTAAAGCAATTAACGACTCGTGAAAAACCGTTTGGTCCAAAACGATCGATTATTTTCTGATCGCCAAGATAAAATAAAGAAGCTAAACAGTTAATAGGTTTCACAATTAAGAAATTATATATTTCGTCGAAGTAATATTTATTTCTTAGTATGTTGGATATAAATGCCATACCGTGACCCAACCACGACATCCAGCCTTTTTTAATATTTTTGCTGGATTCTCGCTTTCGCAGGAATGACATAGAAGAAGATGGATATGACATAATAGTACTTGACTTATATAAGTAAATACCGATAACAATCCCCATTATGCCAACTGCCATAGGTAGTAGCTTAATATATAAAGGCGGGTGGCTAATTAGTAGTTTATAAATATGTAAATTAAATAGACTTTCATGGAAATAGCCGTTTGGTTTGTCCATAGAAAGTAAATAATAGCCGATCATACCGCTAAAAAAGCTCCCAGCGACAAGTAATATAAGAGGATTATTCATTATTTTAGCCGGTTCGTGAGCATGCTCAAAAACATCTTTTTCTAGCTTAGTTTTACCATAGAACACAAGCATAATAATCTTCATTGAATAAATAGCGGTAAGTATTGCTGCTGTTATCCCAAAAATGAACATGAACGATCCGCTACTATAGGTTGCTTCTAAAATCGAATCTTTAGAGTAAAACCCTGCCAAAGGATAAATACCTATCAATGCAAGTGAGCCGATTAAGAAATTTCCGTAAGTTACCGGCATTTTATTTCTTAAATCACCCATTTTAAAAATATCCTGCTCATGAACTGCATGTATTACACTGCCGGCTGATAAGAATAATAAGGCTTTAAAAAAGGCATGAGTTACTAAGTGAAATATCCCGCTATTATAGGCAGATACCCCGCAAGCCATAAACATATAACCAAGCTGACTACAGGTAGAGTAAGCAATAATCTTTTTGATATCGCTTTGCATAATAGCAATGCTTGCGGCAAAAAGACAAGTAACACCGCCTATTATTGTAATAAACTGTAGAACTAAAGGGCTATATTCAAACAAATACGAGCAGCGTGCTACTAAGAATACTCCTGCCGTTACCATGGTTGCTGCATGAATAAGTGCGGATACCGGAGTCGGTCCTTCCATCGCATCAGGCAGCCATACATGTAAACCGATCTGTGCAGATTTACCCATACAGCCGATGAATAATAACAAGCAAATAACATCTAGAATAGAAAATTGTAAAAATATTTTTGTATTAGATAATAATTCTGCAGATGAAAATACATCTTTATAATTTGCCGAACCACAATAAACAATAATCGTTATTACGCCTAAGATAAAAGCAAAGTCGCTGGCTCTATTAGTTATAAAAGCTTTAATCGCTGCTTTATTGGCGGATTCTTTTGAATACCAAAAACCAATTAGTAAATATGAGCAAACGCCAACGCCCTCCCAACCGAAAAATAACTGTAAGAAATTATCAGCTGATACTAGCATTAACATAAAGAAAGTGAACAAAGAAAGGAAAGACAAGAAGCGTACAATCCCCTTATCCTCCGCCATATAGCCAAGCGAGTAGATATGCACGACGCTTGACACCCATGTTACGGCTATAAACATTATGCTAGTGAGCTGATCGATATAAATCGACCAATTTACTTTAAAATTTCTAACCTCAATCCATGGTAATAATTTAATATGGATTATATTCCCGTCTAGACCCGCATCGTAAAATATTATTAATGAGAATAAGGCAGATAAAGATAAGAAGCCGGTTGCAATTATTTGAGCTAATTTTTTATCTATTATCTTTACGAATAACCCATTTATTACGCTAGATGCAAGCGGTAATATGATGATCATTATGGCAAGATTTTGATACATCTCATCCCCTCATCTGATTAATGTCAGTGATTTCAATTGAGCCTTTATTACGGAAATATATTAGTAATATCGCAAGCCCTATTGAGGTTTCGGCAGCTGCTACAGTTAAGATTATAATACTAAAAATTTGTCCTGATAATTCTTGCATATATATGGAAAATGCAACAAAATTTATGTTAACTGCAAGCAGCATTAACTCAATGGACATTAATATATTGATAATATTTTTGCGATGCATAAATAATCCAAACATCCCAATAGTAAAAACTAAGCTGCTTAAGATTAAATAATGATTAAGCGAAATATATTCATTCATATTTAATATTCTCGACACCTTTATTTAGAGTAGGCTTTGTCATTGATACAGTATTTTCTTTATTGTGACGTAGTTGTTTTGATATATTTTGATGTTTTACTCCCTCACGCTTCTTTAGCGTTAATGTAATACATGCAATCATAGCGACAAATAAAATAAGCCCCGCCATTTGAAACGGTAGCATAAAATCAGTGTAAAGCACGTTACCTATTGCTTTAGTATTTGAGATACTATTTGTTATGGCAAACGATACATCCGAACTGAAATTAATATTTTTAGTGCCAAGTAAAATAATTGTTACTAAATCAGCAAACATTATTAGAGCTATAAAAATACTTAAAGTAAGATTTTCTTTTAACAGTGTTATTGTCTTATTAAAATGCATATCTAGTATCATTATCACAAATAAGAATAATACTGCTACAGCTCCAACATAAATCACTATCAGCATCATAGCTAAAAATTCTGCTCCAAGCAAAATCATAAGTCCTGCACCGTTGATAAATGCAAAAATTAACCATAATACCGAATATACGGAATTTTTGCTTAAAACAACGCATAAGCTGCTGATGGTTATTAATGTTGCAAATAAATAAAAAAATATGAACATGAGTTATATTGTGTTTTTGAGTACCGCTTATATCGTTATTGATGTCATTCCCGCGGGGGCTTTGTTGCATGGACCAAAAAACCGGCTCGATGTCATTCCCGCGTAGGCGGGAATCCAGCATAAAGCGAGATAAATCGAGCTTTTAATTCCAAAAGCTTGCTGTATTTATGCTTTTTTTTTCTGGATTCCCGCCTGCGCGGGAATGACATAAAACGATCCATGCAACAATGCCTACAGTCGCTCGCAATGACGAAATATATATTACACCAACAAAGCGTTAGAAGAAAATTTCTCGATCATCGGAGTAAATAAGCTTTCTAGTTCTTTGCGTATTTCTTCTTTATTTTCTACTTTTTGACCTTCTTTACTTAAAGTTAATTCGCCTTTTTCTACATGACCAAGTACAGCCTCAATAATTGCTTTTTTATCATGTTTACCATCCATATATCTAAGTGCAAACTTCTCAAAGAAATTAACGCCGATCGGTTCATGTTTTAAATTTGTAACCCACATAGAAAGTGTATGGGTTGCTTGATGTATCACCATTTTTGTTGTTTTAGGCTTATCAAGCTCAGGGTTATTTCGATGCTTCTGATTTGTAATACTAATATAACCTTGTAGTACTAGCTTCATTGCATTATTTAAAAGCTCAGCTTTGATTTCATTTAATTTAGTATTATGTAGCTTTTTATTAGCTTCAGCGGTTATTTTCTCAAAGCTTAACGGATTATTTAGATTTTCGCTGAAAGTATATAAAATAGCTTTCATATAAGGCGAACTAGTTGTTAAGTTAGAGTCTTTATTACCGTTTAAGAAGAATTTTAAATTTTCAGAAGCATTATTAAGATCTACTTCTTTGAGTGGTTTTTCAGGCACTATATTAAAGATCATATTAAATTTCGTTATATCATCATTGTTAATATTTCTATTAATTTTCACATCACTATGGCATAGTAAAGTGGTTCTAAAACGACGATTCGTAATGAAATCCATATATTGTTCAGTTCTAACTATATCGTTCACCGCTTTTAACTGCTCTACTACTTTCGGAGGCATATTACCGAGATACATAGTCGAAAGATTACAATCGGCTAAATATTGTAAATTGTGCTTTCTTGCTTCATTCATAAATTCATGAAAGTAGAATTGAGCATTTTCTTCTTCTAGATGATCATGACGTAAATAATGATCGTTTTGTTTAGCAAGTAGCCCTGCTTCGGTTTTTAATACTTCTGCATAAGGAGTTTTAGAGTTTTCTAAGCTATCCTTAACAAATTCTAGTAACAATCTAGATTGAGCTATTCTATCACGTACATTTGCAAATGAGCTAGAATGATACATCATCATATCTCTAATAGTACGTACCATATTCCAGCCAGGGAGGGTATTATAGCTAATATATGCTATTCCGTTTGGACTAAGATTTTTATTACAAACTTCAAAAATTTTATCTCTAACGGTTTTTGGTACCCAAGAAATTACACCATGGCAAATTATATAATCAAACTTACCGAAAGAATCATCAATATCGGTTATCGAACAATGATGGAACTCTATATTTTTTAATCCTAGTTCTTTAACATTTTTATTTGCTTCGTCAATTTGTACTTTAGACAAATCAACCCCAACAAAATGAGCTTTTGGATAAAGAACTGCATGTGGTATTAAATTACCGCCCGCTGCACAACCAAGCTCTAATATTTTTGCATTCTCGACTTCAGGAGCATTCACACCGAAAAGAGTTGCAAGTGTACTTAAGTGATAAGGATTTGTAAGAGCATATGGGTAGCTTTCATACGGCACTTCATCATAAGTGTTATGATTTGAAACCGCACCATTCAGAACAGGCTTGGTAGTTTTTGCTGTCTTATCATGACCGTTAGGGGTAGAAGAAGAGTTAGTAGCTTTTGAGGACATATTTTTTCCTTATATAGTTGATTTTTGTATGTATCATAACGTCATTGCGAGGGGTGCGAAGCGACGTGGCAATCTCGTCAAATATCCTGAGATTGCTTCGTCAATTGCTATGCAATTTCCTCGCAATGACGTTGACGATGCTTTCATATAAATATTTCACAGAATTCTTAAAATGGCAATCTATAAATAAATCCTACGCCAAATTCTCCAACGGCTATAGTTTTTTTGATAGGATTTGCCGGCACGAATTGTCCTGTTTTCATATCAAGCGTATCATAATTAATTCTTACTCTATATGTCGTTTGTAATTTTGCGGTTGCATCAATACTTAAATTTGAAGTTACATCTTGTGATACTCCAAGACCTGCTTGCCACGCAACACAATTTTTATGAGTTCTTCTTACTTTAAAATAATCGCCATTTATAACACTCCACCTAGAGGAGGTAGGCTTAACTTTTATTTGTGCTATTCCACCTCCAAGTATTACAAAAGGTGTGAAAGTTTTTATTTTTTCTAAATCATAAATAAGATTTAGCATATATATATTTGATAATACTTTAGTATTACCCGGGGTTTAGGAATAGTAAGACCATTACTTAAATTTTGCTGAGGTAATACGTAATGCAGACGATATTTAGGTTGATAAGTTGCTGAGAATTCAATAGCTATCTGTGGATATATTATATAGCCTATTTTTCCGCTATACATACTTGATTTTTTTAAAATTATTTCGGTATTTGAGTGTTTATGTCGGAATTTACTAACGACCGGTTCAACTATTCCGCCTTCTGCTCCTATATAGAACCCTGTTTCTTTTGCAAAAGCAATGTTATTAAAAATGATGATAGTAATAAAAAATAATTTTAGTAATTTAGTCATTATAATTGATTAAAAAATAAAAAAATATTATATACCCCCTTTATTAATGGTCAATTATATTTTTTCTAATTATGGAAGCAATTATACCAAATAGTAATAAAGTAATAGTTACAATGAGCGAAACATATGCCGGAATTGCTATATAATGATGAATAAATATTTTAAAGCCGATAAATATTAAAATTAAAGCCAAAGAATATTTTATATAACTGAAACGTTCTACAATTTCTGCTAAACAAAAGAATAACGCTCTAAGCCCTAAAATAGCAAAAATATTTGAAGTATAAATTATATAAACATCATTAGTAATTGCAAATATTGCCGGTATACTATCTATGGCAAAGACTAAATCTATTGCTTCTATCAGTACTAGAGATATAAAAAGGGGGGTAAAATATAGTTTGTTATTACGTTTAACAACAAATTTATCCCCTTCAAGATTAGGAGTAATATTTAGATTTTTTACTATTGACTTGTAAATATAAGAATTCTGTATATCAAAAGTTTTATGTGATACATAAAAAGTTTTTATACCGGTAGCAATAAGTATTACGGCAAAAATATATAATAACCAGGCAAATTTATTTATAAGAATAATACCGCCATAAATCATTATGGCTCTGAATATTATTACGCCTATTATACCAAAAAATAAAACACGATGTTGATATTTTCCGGGAATTTTAAAAAATTGGAAAATAATAGAGATAACAAAAATATTATCAAGGGACATAGCTTTCTCAATGAGAAAGCAAGTATAATATTCACGAGCATGTTCTGCTCCCGTATTATAGTAAACATAGATACCGAATAAACAAGCTATTACAAAATAGAAAAGACTAAAAAGTACGCTTTCTTTAAAGCTCATTACGGTATTTTTTTTGTGTACTATTCCCAAATCGAGAACCAGTAAAGCAGCGATTACCGTATAAAAAATAATCCAACTCATTTATTTATCTCTTCATTTTATATTGCATGTGGAAATATAGTCCTCCACCAAACATAACTCTTAGCTGGAATCTGATAGTATTTTCTCCTTGTTTTAAATAACGCTTTATATCAATCGGTAAATTCTTAGCTTGTAATGCTTGACCTTGGTCATTTCCATTGTTACAGTACCTTTTCTCATCTAGAGAATTAACGTCAGTGGGGAGGCTAAGTAGCTTTTGGCCGTTGACATATATTAATGTGCAATCATCATACCATAAATCTTTTACTTCAAAATACTCAATATCGTCCATTATTGAATCTAAAGTTACTTTGAATTCTACAGTATGCAATATTGTATTTTCCGGTTTATTTGTTGCATCTATAAATGCCCCATCCTTTGGAAATGCCATAATACTCCCCTGTGGTACCGGTTTTTTGTTTAAGATATAGTCACCTATTTTAGTTACCGGATTATAAGGGGTCTCAGGTAATTGACTTGATGGAAAGTCGTTATAACCAACTTTTATAGGCAATCCTGTAGATTCTCTACAGCCGACATTTTGACCTAAAGGTTCAAATTCAACAACTTTTCTATCAGAATATGATAAACAATGGCGTTCTAAAGGTTTACTAGGATCAATAACTATCCAATTCGTCGGGCATCTTCCTATTGCAAGTTCTCCTATATCGCTTTCATCCCATTCTGCATTACCGTGGGTGCTACCGGAAGGAGCATCAGCTGTGCTAGGAATTTTAGCACAAGTAGGTACTAATATAGGAGCACAAAGATCTAGCTCTTGCCAAGTTTTATCTCTTACATCCTCAGTCTCAGCTTTATATGTCGGCTCTGGAGGATGGTTTTCATCTCCTGCTGTATATTTCACTGTATAATATTTAAAAGAATCATCTAATGGTACTAATGTTGGTCCTTTGTCAGGTCCTGGCTCGATTCTATCTTTATAATCCCTACTTAAAACACATACTGGAGTATTAGGGCTATTATTATTAGTATAGCAGTTACTTGGAATATTATTTATATTGCAAGCATAAATAGTAATACCTTCCACTGTTTCTTTTAGAGTACAGCTACTTGTATTTATATCTTTGCTGCATAAACCAAGGTTTGGATATTTAAGGCTATATGTATTTTTAAAATTCTTACAATTTATAGTATTGTTGTTGTTTAGTTTAGCAAGTACACAATTTATCGAGTCATTATTATAACCGGGAATAGGTGATCCATCAGGTAAAGTAGAAATCGGCATAGGATTACAATGTTGGAAATTTTTCGGCATCAAGCAGGCATGCGTTCCACCTTGGATATATTTACCGTTTATATATTCTAAATATTTTAAATATACCGCACTTGAGTCAGGTTTTCCATTACTATCATAAGGTTCTTTATCGTCTTTATATTTACCGTGAATAGTCAACTGATTTAGAGCATTCTCTCCTGAAAACGGCATAGCAATATATTTATCATTTGTCGGATCTTTTGGTGGATCTTTAGGTATAAACGCAACGGAAGAACTATACTTATAACCGGCAAGCATTACTATACTTTCTGTGTCCGTGGGATTGGGAGGTGGAGGTCCGGCGTATGCTAACGGTGTTACAAGAGTGCTTGTTTCATCTATAATGTTAATAGTCCCATCTGTTTGTTTCTCTCTTACTTGCACTGAAGCAATGAATTGCGGTTTATAATAAGCATCGTTGGCATTGTTATTAGTACAGGTAATTCCGGCATATTGTCTTGAACATTCATAAGCAGCTAGACTATAAGAATGATTTACTCTCGGTACGCAATCTATTAAATTACCGGACTCAAATAAGCAAATATTATTAGGATTTTGCTTATCGTCTTCGGTATTACTAATAGAGACATAAAGTTTTCTATCTTTACCGTTATTGTCTTTTAGGGTGACATCTGTCTTTATAGGTATTAAGCTATTTGTATCTTGCCCTTGTATCTTAGGAAACTTTACGCTTACATCCTTAAATTCGCCTATATTAACTCCCCATACTTTTTGGCAGGTAGTTGAACTAGAACTTGGACAGTCCGGTATATCCTCTATGTAATAATCGCTAGGTGTTTCTACATTTCCAATTTTCTGCGAATATACTATTCTAAATCCCTCATTACAACCGTTAGCCGTAACACTACATGGCGTAGAAATTTCTGTATTAATACATGGAGTGCCTCCTGAAGTATTCTTACACGATTTAATTAAATCTTTAAAAGCCGTATTAGTATGAGTAATTTTTGCTGAAAGAAAATCTGTATTACGTGGTTCTACACAAGTTTTGAGATCAGAGGTAGAACTCGTGCAAAGCGGAACAAGATTGCTAAAGCTAACACGTATGGTATTATTAACAATATTGTTGTTAACATTTGATACTACACAAGGCGGCAAAGTTGAAGATTGTTTAAATACAGGTTTTCCTTTCTGAATATCCTCTGGGGTATTTTTTATGCTACATATATTATTAGCATTAGCATTAATACTAATATAATCTAAATTTGGGCAATATGGCGGTGGAAAAGGTCCTAAAGGTAATTGTACACAACCAAAAGAATAGCTATCTACAGAACCGTTTAATGATCCAAGTTTTTCAATAACTGTTATTATTAAACTAGGGAAAAAATTAAAAACCTCTCCTATTGCGTTAAGTATTGATTGAAGTACTTTTATAAATTCTGAATCTTGATTTATCATACCAAGAAGCTGCCCTAATAAACTTGGTAAACTTGCTCCTTTTACCGTTTCAACTAAAAATTTTAATACTTTTGCAATAGGACTAAGTTCGTTAGTTTGATGAAGAGGTTGACGATTAGGATTCCAGTCCATCGGATCAAGATGTACACCGGAATCTGAAACAAGGTTAACAAGTCCAGGGTCGCTATAAGCACAAAGTTTAGGAGATTTTAAAGTAACTATTTTTCCGTCTACACCTATTATCTTATTATCAGTTTCTGTATAACCGACTTTATTGAGATGTACTCCATCGGTATAACCTGGATCTGCAGGGGAAGGTGTAGCGTTTATTCCGGGAGGTGGAGATATATCCGGTACGGCAACTCTAGCACAGACTCTAGTTAGAGGTAGACCGTAACCCGTAGGCCATAATACACATTCTCCATCCCAATTTAAGGTGGAGTTTTGGTGCCAACAAGCGGCAGCATTACAGCTTTGAACTCTAATACGAATTTTTGGAGTGAAGTAACTACTATCAGGGGCTTCTTCCGCACATCTATTGAGTAAAAAACCAATAAATGTACCTGGGTAATCAAATTTTAATAAACAATTGTCGGTTTTATCATCAGATTTGCCGCTACCACGACCGTCGCTTTTATTCCAAGGTGGACACAATGTATCAGGTTTAAAAGGTCCCCTTTTTACCTCATTGTTGCCGCCTTTATTCCAAATTTCCGTTCTATCGCTTTGTCCGCAATTACAGGGATCGCTAAGACAATCGGCTATATCACCCCAAATAGATGCCTGCACATTAAATGAGAAAAATGAAAATAAGAAAAATAATAAATATTTTTTTAACACTTTGAGTATTCTTTATGTTCGTTGTTTTGTTGTCATTGTGAGAAGGCATTGCCCGCATGGACCGATTTTCCGTCATTGCGAGCGACTGTAAGGAGCGTGGCAATCTCATGAAATTAAAACTAGATTGCAACAACGCCTCCTCGCAATGACGATTTGGGTATCCACGCATGCAACACCGTCTCGCAATGACAATGGTTTTAGTAGCTATTCACATCGTTCGTATTTAACTCATTATATAGGTAATTAATCCAATTATCCGGAGGACCTTGGTGTTGTTCAAGTATTTTTTTATAAATATCCATTTCCTCTTGTCTGCTTGATAAAATACGGACAATTCCTATTAAAGCGGCAATACTTAATTCAGAAGCTATCGATTCATTATCCTTATTAATTAAGAACATTCTTGCAGAAAGTATTAGCTGTGATAATTTTCGTATTTCTGGCTCGCTTAAACCTAAAATTTTATCTAAATCTTCTATTTTAACGTCAGACGGTAGAATAATTTTCGTATTAATTAAATCAAGCCAAGGTTTTATAGTATATTTTGGATATGATTTAAGATAAATAAAATTGAAATTACTGACGAAAATACCGTTATTTTGAGATAAATTATTATAGATTAAATTTATATTATCATAATAAACTTCAGGTCTGTAAAGTTTATCAAAATTATCGGCAGCAAATATTTTAGGTTTTGTGCCAACTAGGCTTAAATGATAAGTAAAAGCATAAATTACTGCTGCACTAATACTTTGGTGTTTCTTTAAATTATTATTAAATTGTTCTAAAAATTTTCTCTCCGTTGGGTAAAATTGTTTAGAAAACGGCTCATCAGAAAGTTTATATAAATTGAACCCTATAACTTTCCCTTCTTCAATGTTAAGAGATGGTCCGTCAAATAATCCGGAATATAATTGTCCTTCGGTAAAAACTTTAAGTTTATCAAGTATTTGTATTCCTCCTTCCTCCTTAAAATCCTCTAATTTTAAAATATCGGAAAAAATACGTTTTTCTTTTTCAATTGATAAAATTTTATTTTTTAATTTCTCTAGAAAGGATATCTCTATTTCACTAAGAGGTGAAATATAATGACCGCTGATTAATTTTAAAAATTCTAAAATGAAGGCTTGTGATTTTTCTGTATCATCTACTAAAAATGGATTGATAATTTGTTTGTCTGGTTCTAACCATTTGCCTTCTATTGACTCGATAAAAATTTTAGAATCATTATTATTAGAGATATAAATTATTGTTGGATCGTATTTAGTCGATTCTGATATTAGAAAGTTCAATAATACGGTTTTGCCGGTTTTTTCCGTACCAAAGATGCAAGTATTACCTTTATTCGTTTTATCATGAAAATTCATGAAATATGGAGTACCTTTCTCGGTTCGCAGTAAAGTTATAGCCTTACCCCAAGGATTATATTGATTACCGAGTGTAGTATTATGAAGAGCGGTAAGAGAAGCAATATATTCTACGGATAATGGTGACATTCTGCGGATAAAGGCAAAGTTAGCAGGTAATTGCGACCAAAATATTTGTTCAATATTAAGATCTTCTTTTACATGAATAATACCAAGTTTAAAAAGTTCGGTTGATGCTTTAGCTACAGCTGCATCTAGTTTATTTTCATCTTCTTCTATAACGGCAATTGAAATTTGCTGATTACAAAATTGAAAATCTAAATTAGCTGCATCAAGCTTATTAATCCCTTTATGATTAAGTAAAGTTGAGTCGTTAGTAATTTTTAGAATATGATCTTGACCACGCAATTTGGATATTACTTGTTTTCTGCTAACAAAGTAAAATATTTCAGTTATTATTAATTCAATCGGTAACTGTAAAAATTTATCCAGTGTATTAGAAGGAGTTTCTTGATATTCTTTTATAGATAGTAAAGAAGCAAATTTATTATTTTTCTCATGATCCGTAACTACCATTTTATCGCCGCTAATTGTATAAATACTTCTACCTAGTGCATCGGATAAATCTATTATAGGTACTAAACAATCATTATTATTAAGGTTAGCTATTCGATTATATAAAAATAAAGGATTAGAAAAAACATTATCATTTTCAAATATTATGCCGAGTTTCTCAGCACCGAATTCGTTTAAATCGTTTAAAATATTATTAGTGATATTTTCTAGTTTTTGAAAAGCTGAATCTAAGTAGTTATTTTCAAAGTCAGTAATTAATTTATTAGATAAAGAATTTATTAAAGAGTTAAAATTTTTGATGTCAACTTTAGCAGAATCATGTACTATAGATATATATAAAGTATTAACGAATTTATCATTCCAATGGTTTTTTCTTTGCCATAGTGCATGAATATTTGCCGGTAATAATTTTTTGTAAGGAGTGGAATCATCTAAATTTTGTTTTTCTCGTATTGTATGTAGCCAAAAAGCAAAATCATAATCGGTTATATTCTTTTTTATAGAAACTCTAACCATTTCACGTAAATTTTGTATGTTATCGCTTATTTTCTCTGAGTTAATGCCGTGTATTTTTATAATTTGTAGTAATTTACCGTCTTTGGTAAGTAAAGTATTTTCATTATAATGACATGCTATAGGTATAAAATTAGGAGCATTATAATTATATATATCTTTGTCAAATTTTCGTAAATCACTAAACACAAATAACCTGAATTTAAATTATCGTTTTTGTATACTCGCCCCACTTGAAAAATTGGCTGTGTCGTCTTTGTAAGTCCTCGGATGCTCACGTATTTAGTATACGTTCCGCTCCTCGGCTTACAGACTCCTTGCTCTTTTCCAAGTTGAACTTCGTATAACAACTCTTCATTTCACAAGAAGTATATACTTATGGATTTTGTTGCATTGCTATCAATAGTCATTGCGAGGAAAAACTATAAGTTTTGACGAAGTAATCCAGTAAAAAATTCTGATTTACAGAATTTTTTTTATTATTTTTCTGGATTGCCACGCAGTCTACGACTGCTCGCAATGACGGGGTGATGTCCACGCAACAAGACCCGCTCGTAATGACGGTTTGGATGTCCGCTTTTTACACTACATAGCCAATTTTGAAGTTCTATCTAAGTATATACTACAAAACTTTATCTTATTATTTATATTTAATAAACAATTATTCACTATATGTAGTGATTTTTTGTAACCCTCCCATGTAATTTATCAAGACATCAGGTATAGTTATTGATCCATCTTCATTCTGATAATTTTCAAGTATTGCAACCATAGTTCTTCCGATAGGTAATCCTGAAGCATTTAAAGTATGAACTAAGGTAGTTTCGTTACTGCCGAATTCCTTATATCTTGCTTTCATTCTACGTGCTTGAAAATCTCCACAATTAGAACAGCTAGCAATTTCGCGATATTGCTTTTGTCCCGGAAGCCACACTTCTATATCATAGGTTTTTTTTGCCGCAAATCCCATATCTCCGGTGCAAAGTAACATAACACGATAAGGAAGATTCAGTTTTTGTAAAATAGTCTCTGATGCATTAGTTATATATTCATGCTCATTTTTTGATTCTTCAGGGGTAGTAATAGATACTAGCTCAACTTTACCGAACTGATGTAATCTAATCATACCTCTTGTATCTCTACCGCTACTACCTGCTTCTGATCTAAAGCACGGGGTGTAAGCAACATAACGCATCGGTAATTTTTCTCTTGGTATAATAGTATCGGCGACTATATTTACTAAAGATACTTCTGCGGTTGGAATTAGTCTATAACCATTTGTTGTTGCAAAAGACTCTTCGGCAAATTTAGGTAGTTGTCCTGCATTATACATAGCATTATCTCGAACTAATACCGGAGGTGATATCTCAAAGAAGTCAAACTCTTTAGTATGAACATCAATCATAAAGTTAATTAAAGCACGTTCTAGCTTTGCTAAATCACCTTTTAACGTTACAAATCTAGCTCCAGAAATTTTAGCAGTTTGTTCAAAATCCATTAAATTTAATTTTGTACCTAGTTCAAAATGCTGTTTATTCAAAGCATTTGGATTTGTCTCTCCGTAAGTACGAACTAATTTATTCATACTTTCATCCATTCCGTAAGGTACTTCTTCGTCCGGAATATTAGGAAGCATATTTAATAGTTCATTTAATTCATTATTATTATTTAGATCCTGTTCAAGTTCTTCCAACTTCTCATTTATATGTTTGACATCTCTTTGTAGCCCTTCAAACTCTTCGCCGCTTTTAGAGGCCATATTACCTAAAATCTTTGATTTTACCTTACGTGCATGCTGAAATTCTTGAATTAAACTCATAATTTTTCTTTTCTCTCCGTCGAACATAGCAATTTTACTAGACATAGGTTCAATAAATCTTTGGCTAAGCTTTTCATCGAATAATTCTTGATTTTCTCTAATCCATTTGATATTTAACATTTAGTGTCCTCGGTTTTTCTATAAAATTACATATCATTATTGAAGTTTCATATAATAAAAGTAGCGGTATTGCAAGAGCAAACTGGCTTAAAATGTCAGGAGGCGTTAATATTCCTGCAATAATAAAGTTAATTACCACGGCAATGCGTCTTTTTTGCTTAAGTGTTTGTACCTTAACTATTTTTAGTATATTTAATATTATTATCACAACTGGTAGTTGAAAAGCAACTCCAAAAGCAATAATTAAATGAATAACTAAATTTAGATACTCGCTAATTCTTGCTTCCAAAACTATCGGTACTATCATATCACGTTTTTCAAAACTAAGAAAAAAATTCCAAGCTTTCGGCATTACAAAGTAAAAAACAAAAATACTACCGCACCAAAATAAAATAGGCGACATAAAAAGAATAAAAGCGATAATTTTTCTTTCATGGCGGTGTAACCCTGGGCTGATAAATAAATAACACTCCAAAGCAATTATAGGTATAATAATAGTAAAAGCAGTAAAAGCTGCAAGTTTAATATAGGTAAAAAATGCTTCTGTAAGCCCTGTATAAATTATATTTCGTACCGTATCACCGCTTAGCTTAGCAAGCGGTTTTAATAAAAAACTATAAATATTGTCGCTAAAATAATAGCAAATAGCAAATATAATTATAAAAGCAGTAAATATTCTAAGAAGTCTTATTTTTAATTCTAATAAATGTTCTTGAAAACTATATAATTTCATAAAAATTTTGACTCTTCATTTTGCAGAAGTATATATATATATATATATCAATATTATAAACCTTTTTTAATAATTGTCATATCTTTTTAGAAATATTCACAAAGTCTAGTTTCTTTCTATATATTTTATAAAATATCGGTATAAATAACATGCTAAACAGAGTATTACCTAAAAAGAATACAGACCAAGTAAGATATTTTGCACAAATACCGCCAAGGCTAGCTAGAATAATACGGCTAAGAGAGCTAAAAGATGCAATAATAGAATATTGCGTGGCAACAAATTCACTATTGCAAAGGCTAGCAAAATAGATAGAGATAATAGTTCCTGCAAAGCCTGCACAAAAGTTTTGTACTGTAACTGTTATTATAAATATCCTTATATCATAGCCGATAGTAGCAAGAATCATAAACATAAGAGGCGATAATAATTGAATAACTCCACCAATTAAGACACTATGAAATATACCCATTTTTGTAGCTAAAACGCCGCCTAAAGCTCCTCCGACGATCATGATCAGTAACCCGTAAGCTTTGTAAATAAAGGCAATTTCTTGAGTAGTAAAACTTAAATCTAGAAATAAAGGCGAACTCATAACCATAGGTATAGAATCGGCAGCTTTATACAAGAATACAAATAACATAATTAGCAGTAAATATTGCTGTTCATTTTTTAAAGATATAATACTTTTTTTAATAACTTCAAAATATTGTTGTAATCCTATTAAATTACTAGTCGTATGACGTTTTTCTTTAGGTTTCGGTTCTTTGATACATAAGATTACTATAGGACCAACTATAGTAATGAATAAAGCAAATTTATATACTGTATCCCAGCCGAAAATAATTGATGAATATAAAGCACCGACGCTGCCAAGTAACATACCTAAACGAAACCCTATGCTACTAAAGGTAAAAGCCATTGAAAGCTCTTCTTTAGATGTAGGTCTCTCAATTCTATATGCGTCAAGTACAATATCTTGCGTAGAACTGCAAAATGAAATAATAAATAAGATAATTGCAGTAATATATAAGTTATTACAAGGGCTTACGTTTAAGAACCCCGTCATCGCTAGGATTAAAAATATTTGTGATACCAATGCCCAGCCACGCCTGTGACCGAATTTAGAACATAAAAAAGGTATAGAGTATTTATCTATAAAAGGTGACCATATGACCTTTAAGCAATACGGAAAAGCAGCTAGTGATATCGAGCCTATTATATCAGTGGTGTATTTTGCTTCGGATAATTGATATGGAACTGTGAAAAAAATTAAATTAAACGTAAGACCGGAAATTAAGCCTAAAAGTAAAATACCGATTAAATATAATTTTTTGTACACGGAATATAACTATTTATAGTTCATTTTTAAGGAGTAAGGTGCTACTTTGGAAAATATTTTACCGACTACCGGTATTTTAGTTACAATAGTGCTGATTAAGAAAAAGGAAGGAATAACATTTCCTTTAACCGTAATTAATTGCTGTTTGGTATCAATATTACCTTTCATAGTAAAATCAAAGAACGGTCCATGTGCTTCCGTATCGAAAATTGTAATTATATTTCCTCTATAATTAAATTTACCGGTCATATCTTCAAATAAAATATTTTTATTATTAGTTATTGAACTAAGAAAACCCGGCAACGAAACAAAGGAAACAAGCCGTGTTAAAAAAGGAGTATCGACTACCGTAAAATGTTTTATAGAAAATTTGCCGTCTAATATCGGCACTATTTCCCCTTTTTTTACTTCATATCTTCTTGTATTTAAGTTGATGTTAATCTGACCGTTTTGCATAGTGGTATACATTCCGAGTCCCTTAAGTAATGCTCCGGCATTATCGGATTCAATTAGCCATTGTTCAAAACTGTCCTTAGCGGTAAGCGACATCTTAACTTTTTTATTATCGATATTAGCATTTAGAAAACCGGAAAAACACCGTACTTTATCACATTTAATTGCTAAATCAAGATTACCTAGAATTATATTATTCTTTAAAATTATTTTTGATATATTAGTTTTTAAATTAATATTACGTGTAGAATCTCCCTCTTTTTCTAAAAACTGCATCATATTAGCATTTGATAAATCTAATCCGCTTCCATAAAGTTCTGTATTAAGATTATGGTTATCTATGATTATTTTTCCTTTTAAATCCGTATGATTATGTTTAACAGAGGCTAGATTAATATTATAAATATTTTTCTTAATTAGGGCATTACCGTTAATTTTTAGATTATCCTGCCCCGACAGGTTAAATTCAATATTTCTATCGAAATTTTTATCATTTAATTTAGTATATAAATATAAATTAGCTTTTTTATATAATTTTTTATGAATAGATACTTTATCTATATAGAATTCTAAATTATCAAGATTAGAATTAACGGTAATAAAACTCTCATTATTATGCTGTTTTTTATACTCAAAATTTAAAACGCTGCTGCCTGAAATTAATTTAAATACTCCAAATCTTTGATTATTTGCCGTAATATTACTTTTTATTTTAAGTAAACACTCATTATTTTTATCTGATATATCATGATCATAAGTAAAGCTGCTTGCATAATTATTAATTTTACCTTTACCGCTAATATTTAGTTTGTTGTCTTTAAAGCTACCTTTGGCTTCACCGTTTTGTAATAGGATATTATTGTCTAAGGTGTTAAAAGAGATATTTGTTAATGTCGACAAAACATTATAGCTATTAGGGATATTTGGGCTAATAGGAATTATTAGCTCTATTATTGAATTTGCCGTTCCTTTGATTTTTTTAAGATCAATATTTTGAGCTTTAATATTTTGATATGCATCATTTGGAACAAAGGCAATTAAGTCGTTAATTTCACCTTTAGCAGTAGCATTAAAAACAAATTGCGATTTATCCGGTCCTTCCCATTTGAAAGTCATAATACCGTCTGAAACAACACTTTTACCGCTATATGCTTCATTAATTAGAAATTTTATTTCTGGTCCTGAAATGATTATATTAGTATCAACTTTAGTCAAAGGCGGTAAATCTGTATGATATTTATATTCAAAATTCGAGATATGTAAATTTGCTTTTAAATTATCTTCTACTAAAATATTTTTTTTAAAAAATTTTTTATCTAATTTAATATTTAATTCTCCGTTTTGGATGTAACCTTGTTTTATATGTTCTCGTAAATATGAGATTATAGGGTTATCCGGAATAATTTTTTCGACTGTTTGATAAATTATTAAAGGCATATTTGCGGCAGCTGCACTTGCATCGATATTTTTATCGGTTATTATACCGTTTAGTGATAAAAAAGCTTTGTCCCCAAATGTGAGTTTGCAATTAACGGTCTTTGGATTATCTTTAGAATAGACGGTTTTATATGAGCATAAAGCATTTCCTAGAGGTAAGTCCGCTCCTTGCTCATCGGTTAAGATATCACTTTTTATTGAAGTTAGTCGTATGTCGGTTAGGGAATCTTTTTTAATTATATTTAACGAATAATCACCGGTTGTTGAAGTGTTTATAATCTCTTCATTGTTATTTGAGATTACGGAAATTTTATCAATATTAAAATTAGCCTCTATTAACGAATTAGAGAAGAAATTTTTGAAATTAAAGAAAAGATTAAAATCGTTAATTTCTCCTCTAGCATTATCTATAAGACTTAAGGAAATTTTATCTATGGATAGTCGGTTTTCTTTAAATTCTAAATTATGTAGTACAGCCTTTATATCATTTTTACTTAAATAAAATTCAATTATTTTTTTCAAAGGTTCATTTAAGTGTCCTTTATTTGCACTATAAACAGTTAGAGTTATAGCCAAAGATAATGAAATTAGAATTATAAAAATACTAATAAAGGTTTTTTTAATAAAATTCATTTGAGCTTGTAAATCTATTGAAATATGATAAAAGCTTTAGGCTTGTCACGTTAGTTGAATATAACGTATAATCTAAAAATTTAATATAAAAATCACAAAAAATTATGAATATTACATTTATCGGTAGCGGATATGTGGGATTAGTCTCAGGTATTATTATGAGCTATTTAGGTCATAATGTTACTTGTCTTGATAATGATGAGGTTAAAATATCCAAATTAAATAAGCAAATATTACCGATTTATGAAGCTAAACTTGATGAGTATCTTAAGCAAGCTTTAGAAGCTAATAGGTTAAAATTTACAAATATTTATAATAATGAACTTCAAAATGCCGAGGCAATATTTATTACGGTCGGTACGCCTTCAAAAGAGTCGGGAGAAGCAGATTTAAAATATGTCTATGATGCTATTGATAAAGTTTCCGAGCATATAAATAAAGATTGTTTAATAGTCATAAAATCTACTGTTCCGCCTGATAGTTGCAGTAATATTATAGCTTATTTAAAATCAAAAGGCTTTTCATTTAATGTTGCTTCTAATCCTGAGTTTTTAAGAGAGGGCAGTGCGGTAGAAGATTTTTTATATCCTGATCGTATAGTTATCGGTGTAAATAATAAAGAATCAGAGGAAATATTGCGAAAAATTTATGCACCTTTAATAGAACAAGGTGCAAAGTTCGTGGTTACCGATTTAGTGACGAGCGAGCTTATTAAATATGCTTCCAATAGCTTTTTAGCTACCAAAATTGCTTTTATTAATGAGATGGCTGATTTATGTGAAAAAATCGGCGGTAATATTAAAGATTTATCTAAAGGTGTAGGACTTGATCAAAGAATCGGTCAAAATTTTTTAAATGCAGGACCGGGTTTTGGCGGTTCATGTTTTCCAAAAGATATTCTAGCATTAAATAATCTTGTAGAAAATCATCATATCGATTGTAAGATTCTTAAGGCAGTAATTAAAAGTAATAAGCAGCGTCCAAGTAATATGGTAGATAAAATAGCTACTTTGTTAGACGGAGATTTAAAAGGTAAAAATATAGCAATTTTAGGCTTAACATATAAAGCAGGAACAGATGATGTTAGGGCAAGTCCTGCCATCGAAATTATAAAGATCTTATTAAATAAAGATGTATATGTTAAAGCATTTGATCCTATCGGTCTTGAAAATACTAAAAAGAATTTAGAACATAAAAATTTGCTATATTTAGATTCGATAGCTGAAGCCTGTAAATCAGTAGATATTATAGTTATTGCAACTGAATGGTTAGAATTCAAAGAACTTAATTGGCAAGGAATTTATGATTTAGTAAAATCCCCGATAATCATTGACCTTAGAAATATATTAGATAATGAAGCAATGAAAAAAATCGGTTTTAGATATTATGCAGTCGGAAGTAAAATTTAGCCTAAGCAACGTCATTGCGAGGAGATTCGTAGAATCGACGTGGCAATCTCAAGATTTTGGCATGAGATTGCTTCGTCAAAATTTTCAATTTTTCCTCGCAATGACGATTTATACACTTATAACATATAATTTATAATTTAAAATGCGACCTGAATTTATTCATTTAAGAACTCAAAGTTCTTATTCTTTTCTAGAAAGTGCATTAACGATCGAGAAAGTAGTAGAGCTTGCTTCATCGAATAAAATGCCTGCTATTTGTTTGGCAGATAAGGGAAATTTATTCGGCTCGTTAGAATTTGCATTATATGCAGTAAAAAAAGGACTGCAGCCGATACACGGAGTTATTCTAAATATAAAATACAATATAGATATTTTTGCTCAAATTTTGCTTATAGCTAAAGATGAAACCGGCTATAAAAACTTACTTAAACTATCAAGCCTTACTTTTACTAAAAATGATCGTAAGCTATGCGATCACATTGATTTTGAAGATTTAATTGAACATCAAGAGGGATTAATAGCGTTATGCTGTTATACCGACGGTATTGTCGGAAAATGCTTGCTAGCTCGGAACGAAGAGCAAGCGATGCTATTTGCACGTAAATTACAGGAAATTTTAGGAGATCGTTTTTACTTTGAGATTATGAGACACGATCTACCGGAAGAACAGTTTATTGAAGATAGTTATATTAGAATTGCTGCCGAGCTTGCTATTCCGCTTGTTGCTACTAATAAAGTTTTGTTTAGCGAAAAAAGCATGCATGATGCACATGATGTATTATTATGTATATCAGCCGGTGTTACTAAAGAATATCCTGATCGTAAAACAGTTAGTGAAAATTGTTATTTTAGATCACCGCATGAGATGATAGAGCTTTTTTCTGATCTACCTAGTGCCATCCAAAATACCGTGAATTTAAGAGAGCGTTGTTATTTTGCAGCACATGCAAACCCGCCGATGCTGCCTAATTTTGCCACCAAAGATATTAGTGAAACGGATTTAATTAGAAAAGATGCAAAAGAAGGGTTGCTTGCAAGGCTTGCTACAAAGTTTAAATCTGAAAATATTCCACTGCAGAATCAAGAAGAATTGAAAACCGAATATTTTGCTCGTCTTAATTATGAGCTGGATATTATCTGTAATATGAATTTTGCCGGTTATTTTTTGATTGTGTCCGATTTTATTAAATGGAGTAAAAAAGAGGGTATTTTAGTTGGACCGGGTAGAGGCTCAGGAGCAGGCTCGGTTGTTGCTTGGAGCTTGCTTATTACTGATCTCGATCCGATTAAATTCGGCTTATTATTTGAAAGATTTTTAAATCCTGAACGTATTTCGATGCCTGATTTCGATATTGATTTTTGTCAAGAAAGACGTGAGGAAGTGATTAATTACGTACGTTCTAAATACGGCAATAATCGAGTAGGGCAGATTATAACTTTTGGTAAGATGCAGGCAAAGGCTGTAATTAAGGATGTTGCTCGTGTGCTTAGTTTACCTTATAAATTCGCTGATTATCTAACGGAGCTTGTACCTTTTAGTGCGGTTAATCCCGTTACGCTTGAACAGGCGATGCGTGAAGTTCCGGAGCTTGCAAATGCTGCTAAAGGTAATGGATTGTATAATTTGGAGGGTGAAGCGGAGTTAATTAAGCTAGTGCTTGATACTTCGTTAATTCTTGAGGGGTTACATAGGCATTCCTCAACTCATGCTGCAGGAATCGTAATAGCAGGTACTGATTTAGTCGATATAGTACCGGTATATAAAGATGCTAATTCCGATATGCTGGTAGTCGGTTATTCTATGAAATATTCCGAAATTGCCGGTTTAATTAAATTTGATTTTTTAGGACTTCAAACCCTAACGGTTATTACCGATTGTAAGAAACTGCTTAAAGAGCAAGGGATAGAAGTAGATTTTAACAATATGACCTTTGATGATAATAAGACTTATCAAATGTTGTGTAAAGGTAAAGGAGTCGGCGTTTTCCAATTTGAAAGTATCGGGATGAAAGATGCACTTAGACGCCTTAAACCTGATTCTATACATGATTTGATAGCTCTTGGGGCTTTATATCGTCCGGGTCCTATGGAAAATATCCCTACCTATATAGCTTGTAAGCATAAATTACAACAGCCTGATTATTTGCATGAGCTATTAAAGCCAATCTTAGAAGAAACTTACGGAGTGGTGATATATCAAGAGCAAGTACAAAGAATAGCACAAGTTCTAGCAGGGTATACACTGGGAGCTGCCGATTTGCTTCGTAGAGCAATGGGTAAGAAGATAAAGAAAGAAATGGAGAAGCAGGAAGAAATTTTCGTTAAAGGAGCAATTGCTAATAATATTTCGGAATCTCAAGCTAAATCCATTTTTGCAACCGTGGCTAAATTTGCCGGTTACGGTTTTAATAAAGCACATGCTGCGGCTTACGGCGTTATTTCATACCAAACTGCTTATCTTAAAGCTAATTATCCGGCTGAGTTTTTAGTAGCATGTTTAAATCTTGAATTAAATAATCATGATAAAATTAATTTATTTTTACAAGAAGCAAAAGATAGCGGTATAAAAATTATTGCTCCTAATATTAATATTTCTGAAGGGTATTTTAGCGTAAAGCCTGTCATACCGCGGCTTGACCGCGGTATCCAAGAAATTTCAAAAGATACTGTGGTCAAGCTACGGTATGAGACCGGTAGCACAATAATCTTCGCCTTAGGTGCTATTAAGGGAGTTACGCCAAATTTCGGTAAGTTAGTGACGGACGAGCGAAAAGCAAGAGGAGCGTTTAAATCAATTACCGATTTTATTGAAAGATTACCGCCAAAAGCTATTAATAGTAAATTACTAGAAAATTTAATTAAATCAGGCTGTTTTGATGAGCTGCATGATAATCGATTGCAATTATTTTCAAGTATTTCAAAATTGCTTGCTTATTCAACTTCATATCACGAAGAGCAAGAATCTAATCAATTTAGTTTAATTAAAGTTTCTAGTTTAAGTCCAACTATTTTAGTATCAAGTGATTATGCCGATAAAAATACTTTAGCTTTTTATGAATTTGAGGCTATGGGTTTATTTATCTCTAATCATCCTCTTACGCAGTATCAAGAAATATTTAGCCGTTTAAATATTTTAAATAGTGCGGATTTACATAATAACTTACCTGACGGTGCTAACCGAATAAATCTTGCCGGTGTGATACAAAAAAAGGATTCTCGTATGTCGGCAAGAGGCAGGTTCGTGACGCTTGTGCTTTCCGATCCTGAGAATATATTTGAACTTAGTATTTTTAGTGAGGAAGTTTTAAAAGATTATGTACATTTACTCGATGTTAAAAGTTTGGTAGTCGTTAATTGTGATATAGTTAAAGATGAAGGAGGAATAAAACTAACGGCAAAAAGCTTTTCATCAATTGAGGATGCAATTAATAATAAACAATTTGAGTTACAGCTTTACCCACAAAATCATGAAGAATTACGGCAGATAGTAACCTTGCTTGCAGCTCGCACTAATAACGGGGACCAGAGTAATGCTAAAGCTACAATCTATTTAAAAAGCGAAGATGTAAAGAATTTTGTAGCAAAAATTACATTACCTGAAAAGTTTTTTCTCCAAGGGCAGGATTTTGAGATTTTAAAAGGGTATAGTAAATAGTGTTGTTGTTCAGCTTTCTATGCCATTTCTGCGAGACGTTGTTATATGATTCTTGAAAAACGCCCCGTTGTCATACCGTGGCTTGACCACGGGATGACAGAGGTAAAATTGATCCATGCAGTCTACGATTGCTTGCAATGACGGGGTGGTATACACGCAACAATGCCTCGCAAGAATGACGTAGAAACCTTGAGTCAATTTTTTATAGGCAATACCTGAATTGACGGTAAAATAAATCTATAATTGAGTAATATTCTTCCGCTAAATACTGCATTATTATTTTTATTATCGCTAAGCTCCATATATTTTGTTAGTCGATGTTTGTCTGCTATTAACTTTGCTTCTTTTTCTAGATTGATATTTTGTTCAAGATTTGGCTCTTTAATTAAATCTTTAAAGTAATTACTTATGGATTTTAATCCCAACTTTTCTGTTAATTTACTTAAATACTTATAAAATTTGTTTTTGATAGTTTGTTTTTTAGGCTCTGAGTTTTTATTGAATATATTATCGGTTTTAACTTCTTGTTTTTTATCGTCTACTACTTTCGTACTATCAGGTAGATTTTTATTAGCTTCAGTTATTAGTTCATTTACTAAATTTTGTTTTTCTTCTTTAAGTACAGTGTCATTCAAAAAGCTTGATACAGGCGAATTTTTTGAGTGTATTGTATCCAAGTTAAGATTAGTAGTTTCTTGTTTTTCTATGTTCGGGAGCGGTATATTAATATGCTCGTTTTTTGTTTCAATTATAGGTGAGTCTATTAATTTATTCTCTCCAAAAATATTTAGCGTTGCTTGCGTAAATTCATCTACTAATTTTTGAGCTTTGATAGGTGTTATTTCTTCATTAAATTTATTTTCACTGTAATCTTTAACTACTTGAGTGATTTCTTCAGATGCTTTTGCTTCCGGTATGGTCATTTTGTATTTTTGTGCCATATCTTTTATGACATTATCCAATTTCTTATGTTCTTCCGATAGCTCTAGCGGTTTAGGGTTAGTATTACTTTGTTTCATTTGCCGGAAAATATCTATAGAAGGGCGGTTTTCTATTTTCGCTTGTATTTGTGCTTTGATAAGTATATTTACATCTTTATCATTTAAGCATTTTTCTGATAGTTCTTTAATGATTTGTTCTTTGTTAGATTTATATAATCTATAATTTTCTAAAACTGTTTTTGATAGAGCTATTTCGCGTTCTTCAAAACAAGTTTGAATATGGTTTATGACAGGCTTTAAAAGATCCTCGGTAATAGGTAAATCAGTATCCTTATAGGGAAACACAGTAGATAAAAAATCTACTAGATCAATCTTGATATACTTTAAATTAGATTCTTCAGCAACTTTATTAAATAACTTTTCTTTTGTGCTTGGTGTATGCCCTTCATTATAAAAAAAAGCATCAAAATGATTAGTAGCTGAATTGGCAATATCTTTTTGGAATTGATTTTGATGAGTTGTATTTGAGATACTTTGTTCTTTTGTTAAAGGTATATTTAAGGTATTTGCTAAATTTTTTTGTTCGCTTTCTAAGTTTGATATTATTTGAGATACTTGATTTTGTGTAATAAAATCATATATTTCACGAAATTCTGAATCCGGTACATTGTCTCTTAAAGCTTCTCTTATTGACCTGCTGCTACAATTCCCTAAAGTTTGTCCGGTAACTGTTCTTCTTGAATCAGCTGTTGGGTTAATAAGTTGCTCCGATTTGAACCTGTTAATCTCGTTATTATGAGCTTTTATTGCTTCTATTTCATTTATAGATAATATAGAAAATATACTATCTTTTATTTCTTTATATATTAAATCTTTTACTTCTTTATCTGTTTGATTTTTAAGTTCATACTTAATGGAGCTGAATTTTGCTTTACTGTCTTGCTTCTATTGTTTCATTTATTTTAGATAATTGATCTTTTGGTGTTTGATTTAGCTTTGAATTATCTGCTCTTACTCCAGCACTGGCATTATATATAATACGATAATTTTTTCCGTTTTCTTTAGAATATTTTATAACATTTGCATGTAATCCTGTATTAGTAGGAGCATTAGAATATGATAAATATGCTTCTCCGGTTTTTTGCAGTTTATCATATATTTCATCTGTAGTTTTTTCTAAAAATTTTTTTAACTGTTCTGCGGGTGGTAATTTATTTGAGCTAGTTAAATTACGTGCTGAAAAGGATTTGCTTATAAATCTCATCTAAGCCATTCATAAAATGGTCTAATTTTTTATCTGTATTTTCGTCAGGGTTTAAAGCCTTATAAGCTCCAAGTAAGGCTTTATAACCGCTAGCCGTTATAAAATGAGCTGAGCCTAAATTATAATCTTTTGTGGATTTATCATAGGTACGGGCATCGTCAAGCATTTCGCGGTACTGAGTTGCTTTTGCTTCATACTCATATTCCCGTATGTTATTTAAGGCTTGAGTGATATTTTCATAATGCTATCTCAGCTTATTTTGATTATTCTCTTTTAGAGCAGTATTTGTAAGTTCATTATCATAATTTTCTAAGTTACTGAACTTTCTATCATTACTTATATTCTCAGCCATATTTTCAACTAGCTAGTTAAACAAGGATAAAAATAATCATGTATTACGAATAAATAAATGTCAATAATTACTCACTTCAATATATCTACTTTATCTAATTGCTCCCATGTAAAATCTTCGTCTTCACGGCCGAAATGACCGTAAGCAGCCGTTTTTTGATAGCATGGAGTGCGAAGTTTAAGATGTTTAATAATTCAGGACGCATATCAAAATGTTGCGTTATTAGTTTAGTAATTTGTTCGTTGCTTAATTTGCTAGTACCGAAAGTTTCAGCGTAAATAGATACAGGAGCAGCAACGCCTATTGCGTAGGATATTTGTATCTCACATCGATCGGAAGTCCTGCTCCTACTATATTCTTAGCAATATATGCGGGCCATATAAGCAGCCGACCTATCTATTTTGGTTGGGTCTTTTCCTGAAAAACAACCGCCGCCGTGTCTTGCCATTCCTCCATAGCTGTCCACGATAATTTTCCTACCGGTTAAACCGCAATCGGCAACAGGACCGCCTATAACAAACCTACCTGTCGGGTTAATTAAGTATTTAGTGTCTTTATTGAGCCAACTGCTTGGTAAGGTAGGTTTAATGATTTCTTCCATTACTGCTTCAATAAGATCTTTTTGTTGTATTTCCGGATGATGCTGAGTTGATAAAACTACTGCATAAATGGCAACAGGTTTGTTATTTTCATATCGTAACGTGGCTTGTGATTTTGCATCGGGTCTAAGCCAAGGCAAGACATTTTGTTTATGTAAATATGCTTGTCTTCTCATTAAAAGATGAGCGTAGTAAATCGTTGCAGGCATTAAGCCTTGACACAGCTTTATATAGCTCAATGAATCTCCATCCAGTTATTACCTACTCTAATTTCGGTTATAATCGGTACATCCATATTAGTAGAGTTTTCCATGATTTTTTTGATAATAGGCGTTACGAGTTCTACTTCATCCTCCGGCACTTCAAATAGTAATTCATCATGAATTTGCAGTACTAATCTGGTTTTAAGCTTATTTTTTTCTATTTCTTGATCTAGATTGATCATAGCAATTTTAATTATATCGGCATTAGTTCCTTGAATAGGAGCATTAATAGCTGCACGTTCTGCAAATTGTTTAAGCTTTTTATCATGAATTAGAGGTACAAAACATTTTCTGCCAAAGAAATTTATGACATAGCCATTGCTACTTGCAAAAGCTTTTGTTTGCTCCATATATTCTTGTACTCCTTTATATTCGGCAAAATATTTCTTGATATATTCGGATGCTTCGCTGTTACTAACGTTTAATTGCTTAGCAAGCCCAAAAGCACTTATACCGTAAATGATACCGAAATTTATGGCTTTTGCTTTACGCCTATGTTCGCTAGTTAGTTCATGTTTTTGCAAGTTAAAGATTTGACAAGCCGTTTGAGTATGGATATCGTCTTTATTGATAAATGCTTGTTTTAGTGCATCTATATTTGCGATATGGCTTAATATTCTAAGCTCAATTTGGGAATAATCGGCAGATATTAATTTATAGCCTTCTTCCGCGATAAAAGCTTGTCTGATTTTATTCCCCTCACTAGAGCGAATAGGTACATTTTGCAAATTAGGTTCTTGTGAGCTAAGTCTTCCTGTAGTGGTAGAAGTTTGTAAAAATGTCGTATGTACTCTATGTGTTATATTATCTATTTGTTTCGGCAAACTATCGGTGTAGGTATTCTTTAATTTTGTAAGTTGCCGCCATCTTAATAACAAATCTGCAATATTATATCCATGTTCACTAAGTTTTTCGAGTATTTCAGCACCTGTTGAGTAAGAGCTTGCTTTAGCCGAAGCTTTACCGAAAGGTAACTGCATTTTTTCAAATAAAATCTCACCTAGTTGTTTTGGTGAACCAATATTAAATTTAGTTCCGCTAAGAGCAAAAATTTCTTCTTCAAGTCTAGCTATTTCTGCTCCAAATTCAGCGGATAACTGATTTAGATAATTTGCATCTACTTTAATCCCAATTTTTTCCATTTTATCTAAAATAAAACAAATAGGTAAATCAATATCGCTGTAAAGTCTAAAGGCTTTATTATCCTTAAGCTCCAGTATATTTTGTTTATAAAGTGAAGTAAAATCGGCTACTATTTTTGCCGATTCGGTAATTATATTATCCTCTTTCAAAGCTTCTTCAAATAAATTTTTCTGTGATAAACCGGCAGATAACGCATATTGCATTAGTTCTAAATCCTCTATAGCCGTAATTTCATGAGATTGTTCTGCATAAAATTTAAGTAGAGGCTTTAGAGAATAGGTAATTTTTTTTATAGATTTATCGGTTAGTAAATTGAAGATTATCTCCGAAAACCAGTCGTTATTATTTTTAGTATTATAGGAAAATAGATCATGAGAAGTGATAGAAATTTTAATAATATAGCTTTGGTTTTGCAATGATAAAATAAGAGCAACATTATCCCCTTTATGCTGCAGTAGATATATCCCGAATATTCCTATTTTCTCAGCTTTTTTAGCAAAATCCGCTAACTCGCTAGCGTTACTGATTTCTTTTGCTTCGGTTACTTTATTGTCTACTATCTCTTTATGGTCATTAATTTTAATATCAAATAAATTTTCTGCTCTTTTATATAAAGATTTAAAACCGTATTCCTGTAAAAATCCTGTTAATTTATCGCTATTTGGAGGTGACCATTCTAAATTATTCAGCTGAAAATCTAAATCAACATTAGAATCAAGTCCGATTAATTGCCATGAAATTAACGCCGCTTCTTTAGAATTTTGTAAAGTTTCACGTTGTTTTAGGCTTGAGATTTGGTCTAAAGAGTTAAATATATTTTCTACAGAACCAAATTGCGTTATAAGACTACTTGCCGTTTTTGGTCCAATAGACGGCACACCTGGAATATTATCCGATCTATCGCCGATTAAAGCCATCACTTCACGTAATTTATCAGAAGTAGTACCGAACTTTTTAACAACATCATCTTCCGTAATATATTTTCCTTTTAACGGATCATATATTTTGATGTTTTCACCCATTAACTGTAATAAATCTTTATCGGAAGAGATGACAACTACATCTTCGCCGAGTGCAGCTGTTTTAGCGGCAAAGGTTGCAATAATGTCATCGGCTTCATAGCCGTTTTTCTCTAGAATAGGAAAATTTAAGTTACTAGCGACATCACGAACTAAAGGTAATTGTACAATTAAATCTTCAGGAGGTGGAGGGCGGTTAGCTTTATAGTCGGGATAAATCTGATGGCGAAAATTTTTCCCGCTGCTGTCAAATACTACAGCGACATGTTTAGGCTTAAAGTCGCTCAGTAATTTTAGTAGCATTGAGGTAAAGCCGTAAAGAGCACCGACAGGCTCACCTTTCGGCGAAGTTAAAGGCTGTTGTGCATAATAGGCTCTAAAAACAAATCCATATCCGTCTATGAGCAATAAAGTATTTTTTTGAGTCATTTCGTGATTTTATTTTTAATTCTATCGTCATTGCGAGTGGATATTGCCTGCGTGGTTCGTCTTTTCGTCATTGCGAGAAGAATTACAACGTAATTCGACGAAGCAATCTCAGTAGTTTATTATTACTTGCATGGGATTGCCGTGCAGCCCTACGGCTGCTCGCAATGACGATTTGGTATCTATGCGGGCAAAGTCTACTCCCAATGATGTAGCAAAACCTCACAACCCCACTAGACTTTTAGCAAAATCATGTCGGTTGAATATTTTTAAGTCTTCTATCTTCTCGCCTATACCGATAAAGTATACAGGTAGATTAAATTTCTGTACCACTCCGACAAGCACTCCGGCTTTAGCACTACCGTCTAATTTAGTCACGATAAGCCCGGTCAAATTAGTAGCATCATTAAAATGTTCTACTTGGTTATAAGTATTTTGTCCTGTAATAGCATCAATTACTAAAACGCTATGAGTAGGAGCATTCTCGTCTAGTTTTTTTTTTATAACCTTTACAATCTTAGACAGTTCATCCATCAAATTTTTCTTATTATGAAGCCTACCTGCCGTATCAATAAAAAGTATATCGATATTTTGTTTTATCGATTCTTCCATAGCACGGTAAGCAACACTCGCAGGGTCAGCCGATTCTTCACCGGTAATAAGTAGTGCATTTGCTCTATCTACCCAAGTGCTTAGCTGATTCACGGCAGCCGCTCTAAAAGTATCACAGGCCGCAACTGCTACTTTTTTCCTTTGTGCTGAGTACATTGCAGCAAGCTTACCTATAGTGGTGGTTTTACCTGCTCCATTAACACCGCAAACTAAAATTACGTTTAATTTATTTTCGTTTAGTGTAAAAGGAATTTCTGATTTTGATAGCTGCTGCTCTATTAATTCAGCTAGGGCTTCTTTTACTGTATCACTATCTATTTCTTTGTCAAATTTTACCTTTTTAAATTCTTCAATAATATTAGTTACTACCGAAACACTCATATCACTTGCAATAAGCAACTCTTCTAACTCTTCTAAAGTTTCTGCGTCTAATTTTTTCTTGTAAAATATTTTGTCGATACCTTCTGATATTTTATTAGAAGTTTTAGATAAACTTTGTTTTAATTTACTAAATATCGAAATCATATTAGATAGTTTTTGTTTTATAGGTGTTGGTGTTATGCCTGCGTGAGTATTGAAGCCGTCATTGCGAGCGACTGAAAGGAGCGTGGCAATCTCATGAAATAATACTCCTGAGATTGCTTCGTCAATTACTTACGTAATTTCCTCGCAATGACGGTTAGGTATCCACGCAGGTAAGCACTTTCGCAATGACAATTTAAGGTACTTATCTCTTCTTCTTATTCTTGCTTTTGTTTTTATTTCCGTCGGTAGTTTTATTGAATCTACCTAAATTTTTAACAAATTTTTGTAGTCCGTTAAGTTCCGTTCCGTATGTCCTAGTATATTCATGGACTATTTCTATATCTTGTCTATGAGAATCATCTATTACTACTACTTCCTGCATAAAATTATTAGCATCAAACGTAATTTTTACTATCTTCTGCTTTTCAATTTTTGGATTGAGCCAAGCTCTTTGAGACATAACTCTTTCAACATAATACCAAGTATTTTGGGAATATTCCGGTACCATAGTAGGCGTACCTATTAACTCTACGACTTCTGTTTTATTTAGTTTTTTAGACTCTAATTTTACAAGTGCCGAATCATCGATGGATTGCCCTCTATTTTCGATAGTTTTGCAGCCGCTTAAGGAAAAAAAGGCTAATATACTAAGAATACATGTTATAAAAATTTTCATAAGTTTAATTTTATCTAGATTTTATTACAAGATTATAATATACTGCTTCACTAATTTGACAAATACTTTTTAATTTATATTTAGAGAGGCTAATAATGGCAGTTCCAAAGAAGAAAACATCAAAATCAAGACGTAATATGAGACGTTCGCACTTAGCACTTGGAAAAGTTAACGTAATAGTTGACTCGCAAACCGGTGAATATAAGCTTCCGCATCACGTTTCTTTAGTCGACGGTACTTATAATAATCGTCAAGTAGTAACAAAGAAAATTGAAACTGAAGAAGAAGTAGCCTAAAGATTTTATGACCTGTAAAATTATTGGTTGCGGCGGGTATCTTCCTTCAAAAATAGTTAGTAATGACGAGCTTGCAAAATTTGTAGATACTAACGATGAATGGATTAGAACAAGAACAGGTATTACGCAGCGTCATATAGCAGGTGATACAGAATATACTTCCCATCTTGCTTTAAAATCAGCTGAAAAAGCTATAGTAGATGCGAGGGTGTCGGCAAATGATATTGATTTAATTATTACATGTACTACTACTCCGGATAATAGTTTTCCTTCAGTCGCCTCTAAGCTTCAAGGTTATCTTGGTTTAACTAATATACCGTCTTTTGATTTACAAGCAGTATGTGCCGGCTTTGTTTATGGTTTACAAGTAGCGAATTCTCTTATCTCATCAGGTAAATATAAAACTATTTTGCTTATAGGAGCCGAGAAAATGACATCATTATTAGACTGGAATGATAGGACTACTTGCGTTTTATTCGGTGATGGGGCTGGTAGCGTAATATTGCAGCGTAGTAGTGATGATTCCGGTTTAATAGATAGTAATATCTTCTCAAGCGGGGCTGATTATGAAATATTATACACAAACGGTGGTGTAAGTATGAATGGTATTAGTGGCAAAATAGTTATGCAGGGGCAAAAATTATTTCGTCATGCAATAGAAAAAATGCAACAATCTATAGAAGATTTACTGCATGCTAATCAATTCAGTGTAAGCGATATTGATTATTTTATACCTCATCAAGCAAATATCCGTATTATAAATAAACTTGCTGAATCATTAAACCTACCGGAACATAAGATAATAAAGACCGTAGAGAAACACGCTAATTGCTCTGCGGCTTCTATTCCGCTTGCTTTAAGTACTCTCAAAGCATCAGGTAAAATAAAAAAGGGTGATATTCTACTATTCTCGGTTATTGGTGCAGGTCTTACTTGGGGCAGTGCATTAATTAGATGGTGAATATACTCAGGTAGAATTTCAAAATTGGCTACGTCGTTCTACAAGAGCTGTGGTGCTGAACGTTTAAGTATACGCTCCGCTCCTCGCCTGGCATTGTTGCGTAGATACCAAGTCGTCATTGCGAGCAGCCGTAGGCGGCTGCGTGGCAACCTCATGAAATAATAACAACCTCCTGAGATTGCTTCGTCAATTACTTCGTAATTTCCTCGCAATGACGATCTTCAATATCCACGCAACAACACCTCCTTGCCTTGTGAACTCCTTGCTCTTTTTGAAATTGATCTTCGTCTACTGATTCTTCATTTTACTTCGGAGTATATACTCGTTTTATTTCAAAAATTGTCGTCGTTGTTTAATATTTCTTGATCCTCACATATTATATATTTATATATACGCTGCCGGTTATAAGCTTCAAAATCGATTCCTCTTTTCTACATTAAACTTCATTTATCTATTTATCCAAAATATCTACTCGTATTATAAAAATGATATTTTTACCACATTTATTCATGAGTAATTGCATTTTATAATATTTTAGCCTTTAAACTAATAAAATAATGATATATACTAACTCACATAGCTTTTGGTTAGTTTAGTTTTATAACTAGCTAAAATGAATTCAATATTAATAAATTATAATCTCAAGGAGTTTAATTATGAAAACAAAAATTACATTAGCTTTTCTTGCATTATTTGTGCTTGCAGGGTGTAATACAACAAAAAGAACACCGCAATTTGACGGTAATATGAACCAAGGTGAAGAAACCTCATTAATGAAAGATTTCGAGAAGCATGCAGGAAATGCAGTATGGTTTGCTTTTGATAGCTCTGCTTTATCACCAAAGGCTAAAGAAGAACTAGAGAGACAAGCTTGCTGGTTATCAAAGCATCCTGAAGTAAAAGCTACTGTTGAAGGACATTGCGATGAAAGAGGTACCAGAGAATATAACTTAGGTTTAGGTGAAAGAAGAGCAGCAGCAGCGAAAAAATTCTTAGCTCATAAAGGAATCGACCATAGCAGATTAAATACAATCTCTTATGGTAAAGATAGACCTGCTATGATGGGTAATACTGAAGAAGCTTTTGCTTATAATCGTAGAGCTGTAACAGTTGTACATCACTAAAATTAATTACTAAATTTATTATTTAGTAATTTAAAAGGTCGAGTGATAAGCTCGACTTTTTTTATTTATAACCTGTTATGTCATTCCTGTCCTGTGTAAAACGGTAAATACTCTTTATGTCATTCCTGCGGAAGCAGGAATCCAGCATAAAGCGAGATAACCTCAGCTTTTAATTTTAAAAACTTGTTGTATTGATACTTTTTTTGGATTCCTGCTTCCGCAGGAATGACATAAAATAGGTTTTTCAATCCATGCAACAATGCCTTTAGTCGCTCGCAATGACGAAAAAACTGATCCACATTGCCCTGTTTTTTAGACAATACTTCAAAAATATAAAAATTTTACTAGACTTAACGGCATAATAATTATATAAATTTCAAGTGAAAAGGGGCTGTAGCTCAGTTGGTTAGAGCACGCCGCTCATAACGGTGTGGTCGTAGGTTCAAGTCCTACCAGCCCCACCACACAAATTCTTATTTAAATTCGTATTAGCACTGAATTTATAATGATTAATCTAAAAACACTTTCTTGGTATCTTACTAAATTATATTCTAAGTGTTTCTTTATTATATTATTTCTTTTAATTGGGCTATTAATCATCTCAAATATTTTTGATCTTTTACAAAAATTCAAAAATATTTATGTTCCTTTTAGTTTTTTTTGGAGACTTATCTTATATAAGATTCCTTATTTACTAGGTCAAGTATCTTCGTTGATTAGTTTTACCGCTATGTTATTTTTTCTTAGAAATCTAACAAAAAATAATGAATTAACGGCTATGTTATCTAGTGGTATTCATATTTGGCAAGTGCTTGTTATTCCATGTATTGTAACTTTAATTTTAGGTATAGTTTTTACGACTATATTGAATCCTATCGGTACTATAGGCTTACAAAAATATGAGTTATTAGAAGCAAAACTAACTAAAAAAGCCTTGAGTGAGGGTATAATATCTAAATCAGGTTTATTATTTTTTGAATCTTTAAATGATGAAAATCAAATTATCCAAACACAATTTATTAATGTTGCCGAGAAAAAATTAAATAATATTACAATTTTATTTGTTGATAGTAATAATTCTTTTTTAAAGAGAATTGATGCATTATACGGTATTATTGAAAATAAAATGTTACATTTAAATAGAGTTAAGGTTTTTACAAAAGAGGAAACTAAGGCTTACAATAATTTAACTATACAGACAAATTTATCAATTAATAGTTTAGTAAATAAATTTATTCGTCCTGAAATGGTTTCTATTTGGGCTTTACCTAAATTAATTAATGAATTATTAAATTCAGGTTTACCGGCTATTAATTATCAAATTTATTATTACAAGCAATTATTTAAGCCTATAATGATGATGGCAACCGTAATTTTAGCAAGTTGTTTTATTAGTCTTAAACAGCGTGATAATTCCCAAGAAAAAATACTGATATTAGGTTTATTTTCAGGTTTTATAGCATATTCGTTATCAGAAATATTATTAAAAATACTTACTTATAATAATTTGTCTTTAATTGCTGCTATTTTATTGCCTAGTATGCTAATATTTTTTATTAGTAGCTTTATTATTTTACATTATAAGGAAATTTAATATATACTCGTTTAATTTGAAAAATTGGCTGCGTCGCTTCTCATTTTTGATCCTCACGTAGTATCTACGCTGCGGTCAAAAATTCCGAGGCTTCTTGCTCTTTTCCAAATTAAACTTCGTCTATAATTAAATTTTTATTTACTATGGGACTGTTTATTTTATTAACAGTTCCATAGAAGCGTTTTTAGAATTTAGAGAGAAAAAATAAAATGATAATGAAATTTTTGGAAGGGTTTTCTTCCGGTATGGCCATAGATCTTGGTACGGCAAATACTATTGTCTATCAAAAAAGCCGTGGAATTGTTCTAAGGGAACCTTCTGTTATTGCTTTAATAAAAAAAGACGGTGCTTTTGTGCCTTATGCTTATGGTCATGAAGCAAAAATGATGCTTGGGCGTACTCCTACGGATATTGAAGCAAAAAGACCTTTAAAAGACGGTGTTATTGCCGATTTTAAGGGTGCAGAGGAAATGATAAAGTATTTTATTAGAATGGTGCATAATCGTCGCTCTTTTTTTGGTCCGACAATTGTTATTTGTGTGCCTTCCGGTTCTACGCCGGTTGAGCGTCGTGCTATCCAAGAAGCAGCAGAAAGTGCAGGGGGTAGGGATGTTTATTTAATTGAAGAACCTATGGCGGCGGCGATTGGTGCAGGGCTACCCGTAACGGAAGCGACCGGTTCGATGATTGTTGATATTGGAGGAGGCACTACGGAAGTTGCAGTTTTATCACTAGGGGGCATAGTATATGCAAGGTCGGTAAGAGTCGGCGGTGATAAGATGGATGAAGCTATTATCTCATATATAAGGAGGCACTATAACCTATTGATAGGTGAGGCTACTGCCGAAAAGATAAAGCAAGAAATAGGTACGGCTTATGTAGATGAAAACGCTGAACCAAGAAAAATGGAAATTAAAGGACGTGATTTAATTTACGGTATTCCTAAAGAAATGATATTGAACGAAAGACAAATTGCTGATAGTCTAATTGAACCGGTAAGTCAAATTGTTGAAGCGGTAAAAGTAGCACTAGAAGCAACACCTCCTGAGTTATCTTCAGATATAGTTGATAAGGGAATTGTTTTAACAGGCGGTGGCTCATTATTACGAAATCTTGACTTTGTTCTTAGTGAAGCCACTAAATTGCCGGTAATAGTTGCAGATGATGCCCTCTCTTGCGTGGCACTTGGAACAGGAAAAGTACTTGAAGATTTTACAAAGCTAAAACATGTACTATTTAAACAGGATTAAAAATGGCAATACTTGCAAATAGAGTAAAAAATTCTTCAAATTCATTAGAATTAATAAGAATAATATCAAATACTCTTAAGCGTTTTTTTGTTATATTTGGGCTTGGATTGTCTGTATATTTATTTTTTACTACGCCTAAAAAAATATCTAGTATATCACTTGAGATAACCGGTAGTATAGTATCAACCGGTTTAGCAGTTTATGAAGATATATTTGAATATATAAATTCAATAACACAAAAATTTGTTTATTTTCAAGATTTAGAACGAAAAAATATAGAACTTAAACTTGAAATAGCAAGATTACAACATTTGCAAAGTGAAGTAGAATCGGTAAGAGCTGAAAATATTGCATTAAAAGATTTGTTAACGATTGCTGAAGAAGAAGAATTTGAATACATTACTACTAAATTACTTAGTGTTTCCTTTAATCCCTTTTCTAGAACTGCTTTGATTTCTGCAGGTAAAAAGCAAGGCATTGAACCTGATCAAATCGTTGTTAATTCAGGAAAATTAATAGGAAAAGTAATAGAAGTGAGTAATAGTTATGCTAAAGTAATGTTAATTAGCGATGTTAATTCTAGAATACCTATTAAAGCTAATTCTTCAAGAGAACAAGGTATTTTAGCAGGTAATAATAATAATAGTAAAATTTTATACTTGCCTAACAATCATTTAGTACAAAAAGATGAGGAGATAGTAACCTCCGGACACGGTAATATTTATCCTGCAGGTATTTTAGTGGGTTATGTGTCTAAAGTTACGGAACATGATGTTATGGTAAATGTAGCAGCTGATCTATCTAAAACGGAATTTGTGCAAGTATTGTTACCTAAGGAATAATGAAAAAGGATTATTTCGGCATTATTGCCGAATATATTTGTATAATAATCTATAAATTAAAATTTTATCAAATACTGCATCATAGAAAACGTTATTATGTCGGTGAAATAGATATTATTGTGTTACGTAATAAAGAAATTGTTTTTATTGAAGTCAAAGCAAGAAGCTCTAAAATTGATGATAGATTTGTATCTTTCAATCAGCAAAGAAGAATTACTAGGGCTGCTGAAATGTTTTTAAGTAGCAATTCTAAATATAGAAATTATAATATCAGGTTTGATTTGGTAATTATAAGGTCTTATAAATTACCTATAATTATAAAAAATGTTTGGTAATACTCGTTGTTGTATGGCTCTGGCTATGCGGAAGACATTGTAACAAGGCTGGTAATACTCGACAAACTTTGTATATATCTATCCTTTATTTATTCAGAGGTTATTAATATGGCACTTGCTACTAAAGTGAAAGAATTTTTAGAAGAAAAATTAAAACAAGAAAAGATAGATCGTAAATATCTTGCCGAAGTCACTAATATCCCTTATACGACTGTTAGTAGAATTATGAGAGTGGAAGCTAATCGTGAATTCAATCCTGAAATAGATACAATCTTAAAAATAGCAAAATACTTTAATTGTACTATGGATGAGGTAATAAAAAGAAAAGTACAACATAATTCATAAAGCTTGATGCAAGTGAATTTTGTATGATTTGGCTGTACTCACGTAGTTTATCTACTGCTTTCGCAGGCTTGCATTTAAATTCATCTTGTCTGAATATTTCTGAAATATGCTGTACCTACGAAATAAAACATAAAATATGACAATAAAAAATAAAGGACTGATTATAATTTTATCTTCCCCTTCAGGTACGGGTAAGTCAAGTTTAGCTAAAGCATTATTGAAAATAGATAATAATTTGCGTTTATCTATTTCGGCAACTACAAGAAAACCACGTTTAGGAGAAGTAGAGGGCATAAACTATTACTTTAAGACCGGTCTAGAATTTGAAGAATTAGTTAAGCAGAATAAATTTCTTGAATATGCTAAAATATACGATAATTATTACGGTACGCCTAAAAAATATGTCGAAATGTTATTAAATCAAGGTTTGGACGTTTTGTTTGATATTGATTGGCAAGGAGCAAAGAGCATTAAGAAAAATGCTATTAATGTTGTTGCTATATTTATATTGCCTCCTAGTATTGAAATACTGGAACAACGCTTAAGAAATAGAGCGACCGATAATGAAGAAGCAATAAAATTACGTATGCAGTCGGCACAAAACGAAATGTCACATGCTAATGAGTACGATTATGTAATTACTAACGATGATTTCGACCAGACGCTTAAAAAAATACATGAGATTATAGTTGCAGAACGAGAAAAAGCTTTTTGACTTTATCAATTTTTCTTTTTATACTGAAAATTAGAAGTTAAGCTTCTAATTTTCATGGTATACTCGGTGAATTTCAAAAATTGGCTACGTCGTTCTACAAGAGCTACGGTTCTCACGTATTAAGATACGCTCCGATCCTCGCCTTGTGAACCGATTACTCTTTTTGAAATTGACCTTCGTCTACTGATTCTTCATTTTACTTCGGAGTATACTAGTTTAAATGCTTAGAAAACAATTCCTTTCATCAATAATAAAACATTTTAAAACTCATAAAGTCGCAGAAGCTTATAATATTTCTAAAATCAATATTTTTGACCTTGAAAATCCCTTAGATTTAGCAAGATTAAATGAACCGATGCTTGCTTTATCTGATTCCTATTTTAAGAGTTCTTGTTGATACAACTGATATTAAATTTTTAGTACTAGGTAGTGCATCAAGAGACTTAATTAAACAAGATTCTGAAACGCTGGCCGGTAGGATAGGCTATATTGAAATGACACCGGTTGCCTTATCTGAAGTGTCAGACACTCAAAAATTATGGGTACGCGGCGGATTTCCTTTATCATATCTTGCAGATGATGAAGAGTTAAGTACTTATATGGCGTCAAAATTATATTAAAACATTTTTAGAAAGAGATATACCAAATTTAGGTTTTTACAATTCCGTCTATCATTATTTAGATATTTTAGAAGGAACTTTTATGATCCGTGTTTTGCAGCCTTGGTATGAAAATCTTAAGAAAAGACAGGTTAAAACTCCTAAAATTTTTTTTAGAGATAGCGGAATATATCACGCTTTATTAGGGTTACATAGTTATGAAGCATTAAATACTAATCCTAAAATCGGTGCATCATGGGAGGGGTTTGCTTTAGAACAAATTATTAGATACTATAAAGCTGAGGCTGAGGAATGCTATTTTTGGTCATCTCATAACGGAGCAGAAATAGATCTTTTAATTTTTAAAAATGGCAAACGTTTAGGTCTTGAAATTAAATATACAAATACACCGAGTATTACAAAATCAATGCAAATATCCTTAGAAGATTTAAAACTTGATCAAATTAATGTAATATTCCCAGGTGATATTAGCTTTAAATTGTCAGAAAAAATACAAGCAATAGGCCTCTCTTGCTTAATTCAAAATGATACAAAAGCTGCAACTATATAGTTACAGCTCTTAGAATGTTATATTATTTCACATCCGCCTTTTTTAGCACCTTTGCCGGCAAGTTTTGTTTGCTGAGCTTCATAATCATTATGCGTTTGATTAAAAGTCTGATCGACTGTTAAATGTGGTGTTCCGGTAGTTACCATATTTGTCATAGGTTTAGATTTTATCTCGTTTGATAAAGTTGTTGTTCTAGCTTTAATTTTTTGTAATGCTGCTAATGTATCCATATCATTACTTTGTTTACTCATATTTTCTCCTATATTTTATTTGTTAAATTTTATCTTATCCACACGTTATTTTGTTTTTTTTGTTGAACTTGATTACCTTGCTCAACTTGGTGATTCTTTGGGGTAGCTATTGGGTTATTTAAAGAATCTTTTATTCTATTTGCTTCACGTTGAGTATTAATTTTACTACATATATTTTTACGTATATCTTGATCTTCACTGCTTAAATTTTTATTATTGACTATTGCTTCCTGTTGGTTACTGAGTAAAGAATGCTTCTGTTTAAATTCTTGATGTTTGTTAGGATCTAGAGTATTTTTTGATTTCTCTATAGCATCTCCAAGCTTATTTATTTTTTCTTGGTTTTCTTGATGAAATACCTTAACACTTTCTATTCCTTCTTGAACGTGCTTTTGAACTTTTCTAGCTTCTTTTACTACATTGTTTTTAACTGCTAGATTTTCTTTCTTTACTTTTAAATTCTCTTCTAATTCTTTAATTTGTTCAGGTAATAAATTTTTATCTTTTAATTTCTCAGTTAAATCATTAATCTCTTTTTCTATAATCTCTTTTTCTTCATTAGTTTTTTTAAGTATTATATTTACTTCTTCTTGTTTCTCTTTAAGTTCTGCAAGTTTTTGTCTACGCTCTTCTATTTCTTCTTTAGTTAAAATATTTTTATTAATCGCCTGTTCATCGATTATCTCTTCTCCCTTTTCATTTATTTTAACCATTGTTTCTATAGGAGGAGATAATTTTTTATATTCTTCTAATTTGCTCTTAAATCTTCTAATTTGCTCTTAAACCTATCATGAATAGCATTAAGTTCCTGAATTTGTCTTGCAGCTTCCATTTTATATTGTATTATTGCTTCTTCCCGTTCTCTTTGTTTTTCTAACTGTTCTAGCTCTTTTTGAGTAATATCAGAATTAAGCTGGCTTTCTGCTAGTTCTTGCTTTTTAAATGCTATAGCCTCTACTTTTTCTGCTATATCATTAATAAAAGAACTATCAGATTTAATATTTCGAGCTGCACTTACTAATCTACTTAACTCTGCAGGATTATTAGTAGCGGTAATTTGAGCAAAAATAGCTTTGATATCATTAAGTGCTTGAGGATCAGCTGTTTTTTCTTTTTGTGGATATTCTTTATTCATAATTTTACTCACAATAACCTTTTATAACGTTAACAAAAATTAATAATTAAGTCAAGAAAATTTTAACAAAAATTAATTTTGTATTTCTAGCCATTGATTTAATAAATCGTCTAGTTTCTTTTTATCATTAATTAACATCTTCAAGTTCTTTTTCTAAGTGTTTGATGGATATTTCTAGCTTTTCAATATCGTTGGGCAATGTTTCAAGTAAACGCTGGTATTTATAAGATAGCTTTTTATTTATAGGTTCTTTTTGAAGAATTAAAGAGAGGGGTTTTGAAGGTTTTTTGACTATAGGAGTCGTGGTAAAATACTGCTTATAATCTTCGTAACCTCCTGTTAAATCATGAATTTTACCTTGAGCAAAGACTAAAGTTCTAGTAACTAACCTATCTAGGAAGTCACGATCATGGCTCACGACTATTAAAGTACCTGAATAATCTGCAAGTATATCTAGTAAAATTTCTAGACTATCCATATCTAGGTCATTGGTTGGTTCATCTAAAATTAACAGATTTCCAGGGTTAATTAAAATTTTTGCAAGTAATAATCTATTAGCTTCGCCGCCCGATAGAATAGCGGTTTTTGCATTAAGTAGTTTAGGGTTAAACATGAATTGTTTTAAATAACCGGCAACATGCATGGTTTTACCATTTGGTAAAAATACTTGATCACCGCCTGTAGGACATAAAGTTTGTTGTAATGTATGATTAAAGTTTAGTTTTTCTCTATGCTGATCAAAATATGAAATATCTAAATTACCGCCATATATAATTTTACCTAAGTCAGGTGTAAGTTGTTTTGTCAGTAATTTGATAAAAGTAGATTTACCTGAGCAGTTTGCACCTATTACACCGATTTTCTCGCCTTTTTTTACACGAAAGCTAAAATTATCGATGATTTTAGTGTTTTTATAGCTGAAACTAATATTATCTGCTTCAATAATGAATTTACTTTTAGCTATATTTTCAGCAAGCTCTGCTTGAACTCGCTGTTTTGAACGAGCTAGTTTTTCAGTCTGTTCTCTTGTTATTACTCTTAAAGCTTTCAACTCCGCAAGTCTCTTTTGATTCCGCTTACGTCTAGCCGTAACACCGGCATTTAACCATTTATCAAAAAATTTAAATCCTTTATCGGATTTACGTAAAATCCCTCTATCAAGCCACCAAATTTTATTAGTAACATTTGAGAGAAATGTTCTATCATGACTAACGCAAATAATAGCACCGTTATAAGATTTAACAAATTCTTCTAGCCACTCAATCGTTTCAATATCTAGATGATTGGTCGGTTCATCAAGTAGTAATATTTCCGGCTCTAATATTAAAGCTTTAGCAAGGCTTGCTCTTCTAAGCTGACCGCCTGAATAGGTTGATAAGTTATCTGTTCCGTTGATTTGTAATTTTTCTAGAATTATATCGGTTTGGTATTTATCTATTTCTTTTGTACTATCTGTTTGCTGTAAGACAAAATCGTAAAGGCTTAGATTAGTCTTTATAGAAATATCTTGTCTTAAATAGCCGGTTGTAATTGCAGGATCTTGAAATAGTTCGCCGTTATCTAGTTCGTAATCCCCTGAGATTACTTTCATTAGGCTTGATTTTCCGCAGCCGTTACGTCCTATAAGACAAATCTTATCACCTTTGTATAAATAAAGTTCTAAATCAGATAAGATTACTTTATCCGCAAAGCTTAGATTACCATTTTTGATGTAATAAATTGGGGGCATGAAAGGGAATATATTGTTGATGTTGTTGCGTATGCAAACTTCGTCATTGCGAGCGACTGAATACTTTGTTGCATGGCTCAAGAAACCTGCTCGATGTCATTCCCGCGTAGGATCAAACCTTCCTAATCACTAAACTAGCATTAGTACCGCCGAACCCGAACGAGTTGGAAAGCACGTAGTCTATTTTAGTTTCTCTAGCTTTTAATTTTACTAAATCTATCTTAACCTCATCCATAGGGTTATCTAAATTTAAAGTTGGCGGTGCAATCTGATCTCGAATTGCAAGAGCTGAAAAGATAAACTCAACGCTTCCTGCCGCACCAAGCAAATGTCCTATTGATGATTTAGTAGAAGACATTAAAATTTGGGGATTCGCTTCTAAAAATAATTTTTGTACGGCTGCTAATTCTATTCCATCACCGAGATTAGTAGAAGTGCCATGTGCATTAATGTAATCAATCATATCGGGAGTGATAGCTGCATCTAGCATTGCATCTCTCATCGCTCTATAAGCTCCTCTACCTTCAGGATGCGGTGCTGTCATATGGTACGCATCACCTGTAGAGCCGTATCCTATAACTTCACCGTAAATTTTAGCCCCTCGATTTAAGGCATGCTCATATTCTTCTAAGACTACAACGCCTGCTCCTTCACCCATAACAAAACCGCTGCGGTCTTTATCCCAAGGTCTTGAGGTTTTTTCAGGATTATCGTTATATTTAGTACATAATGCTCTAGCAGCAACGAAACCTGCAACTCCAACAGGTGTAACTGGAGCTTCTGCACCGCCTGCTACCATAACATCTGCATAGCCGTGCTTTATCATACGCATAGCATCGCCTATAGCATGTGCTCCTGTAGAGCAAGCCGTTACTGCTGCTTGATTTGGACCGCTAAAACCGTATTTTATAGAAACAAGACCGGATAAAAGATTAATTAATGAAGCAGGGATAAAGAAAGGGCTAACTTTGCCGTTATTTTCTTGATAAAGCTTGATAGAGGTATCTTCGATCATTTTAAGCCCGCCGATTCCTGAACCTAATATCAAGCCGGTTCTATCACGAGATTCTTCATCTTCGGGTAACCAGCCGCTATCTTCAACTGCTTCGGTTGCGGCTGCTACTCCGTAATGGATAAATTTATCCATTTTACTTAGTCTATTAACGTCATCTGCTTGTGTGAAATTTTCAAGTTTAAATCCATCTTTCTCAGAGTTATCTATAAGTCCGGCAATTTTACACGCAAGTTTAGAAGTGTCAAATTCCGTAATAGTTTTTATACCGCTTACCCCATTTACAATATTTTTCCAAGATGAGCTAACATTAAGCCCAACAGGAGTAACAAGTCCAAGTCCGGTAATAACTACTCTTTTATTTACTCTTTGGTTCGACATTTTTAATTATCTATTAGGGATTTTTATGCAGATTAAGATTGGCGTTCTTTGATATATTTTATAACATCGGATACGGTTTTAATTTTAGTGGCTTCATCATCAGGGATATCAATACCGTATTCAACTTCTATTGCCATCATTAACTCTACGGTATCAAGACTATCGGCTTTCAAATCTTCTATAAATCTTGAATCCGTAGTTATTATCGATTTATCTTTATTTAGCTTTTCAGCAACCATTTCAATAACTTTCTGTTCGATCTTGTCCGTTGTACTCATAATTTTGAACTCCATAAATCATTTAATTTTATATGCCGTATAATAGCGGTTATTCAGCTATTAGACTTTATTTTAACTGTATGAATATTTATTTAAAATATTCATAGCATTTTATCTTTAAAAGAACTTCTAGCACAAAAAATTATTTTATGCTAGCACAAAATTTTACACCATTAACATTCCCCCGTTTACGTGGATAGTTTGACCGGTAATATATGATGCCTGATCGCTTGCTAAAAATGCGACTGCGTTTGCCACGTCTTCCGGTATACCGTAAGTACCTAGCGGAATTTTTTGTACTATGGCTTCTCTTTGTTTTTCGTTTAGTTTATCGGTCATATCAGACTTAATAAATCCTGGAGCTACTGCGTTAACCGTAATTCCTCTGGTTGCAACTTCGTAAGAGAGCGATTTGGTCATGCCTATTAAACCTGCTTTAGAAGCACAATAATTAGCCTGCCCAGGGTTACCTGAAATTCCTACTATTGAAGATATATTAATAATGCGTCCATACCTGTTTTGCATCATTTTTTTTATTGCTTCACGATTTAAAATAAAATTTGCTTTCAAATTAATATCAATAACTTTGTCAAAATCTTCATCTTTCATTCTAATTGCTAGCGTATCACTAGTAATACCGGCATTACATACTAAAATATCTAGCTTTGGTGCTTTAGATATTAAATTGCTACATTCTTCCTTATTTGCAAGGTTGCATATTTCTATCGTATAATTATCTTTTAAAACATTTCCAAGGGATTTTAATTTTTCCTCATTACTACCGCTAATAATTACATGGCTTCCGAGTTTGTGCAGTAATCTCGCTATAGCTCCGCCTATGCCTCCTGAAGCTCCCGTAATTAAGGAAGTTTTACCTGTTAAATCAATCATTTTCTTCCTCCGTTTGATCAAGATTTATATTAGTAATTTTTGACGATTTTTCGCGTATGATTTTCTCAATTTCATTGGAAATTTGTGGATGTTCTTTTAAATATTGTTTGACGTTTTCACGTCCTTGTCCAATGCGTACGTTATTGTAGGAAAACCAAGAGCCGGATTTCTCAACAATATCAAGCTTAACTCCAAGGTCGATTATCTCGCCTTCTTTTGAAATACCTGAACCGTACATTATATCAAAATCTGCAGTTTTAAACGGAGGGGAAACTTTGTTTTTAACTACTTTTACTTTAGTTTGGCTGCCTATCACTTCTTCTTTATCTTTAATGGAGCCGATTCTTCTTATATCGATTCTAACAGAAGCGTAGAATTTTAAGGCATTACCGCCTGTCGTAGTTTCAGGACTGCCGAACATCACACCTATTTTCATTCTGATTTGGTTGATGAAAACAGTAATACAATTGGTACGATTAATTGATGCGGTAAGTTTACGTAAAGCCTGGCTCATTAATCTTGCTTGAGAAGCCATTTGGGCATCCCCCATCTCGCCCTCAATCTCTGATTTTGGTACTAAAGCCGCAACACTATCTATTATTATCATATCAATACCGCCGGAACGAATTAACGTATCGGCAATTTCTAGAGCTTGTTCACCTGTATCTGGTTGTGAAATAATAAGCTCATCAATATTTACGCCTAATTTTTTAGCATAAGCAGGGTCAAGGGCATGCTCGGCATCAATAAAGGCACATGTACCGCCCTTTTTCTGTGCTTCTGCAATTAAATGTAAAGTTAAAGTGGTTTTACCTGAGCTTTCAGGACCGAAAATTTCAATGATTCTACCTTTAGGAACACCTCCTATCCCAAGAGCTATATCAAGCCCAAGTGAGCCGGTTGATACGGCTTCTATATCAACATTCGGACGCTGCCCTAGTTTCATTACCGAACCTTTACCGTAGCTTTTTTCGATTTGTGCGAGTGCTGCGGCAATGGCTTTTTCCTTATCTGTATTTGACATAAATTTCTATATTATAAACTTATCAATTAAAATATAAGCTTGAGAAAAAAATGATTTTCCTTTACACAGCCTAGGCTTAATTTGAAATATTTTAAGTTTTTTAACCACCAATGAGCATAATTTTTGGTGGTCGGGGAGGTCGAAAACTGCCAAAAGTCAGCACACTAGGTTTTAAGCTTATAGTAACCCTTAAGCTCTGGACATACCTAATATCTCCCCGACCGTGAAGTCGAGGATTACATCGGTTTTGTAAGAAATGTTCTCACTTTTGGCAGAGGTTTCGACACCCCGAAATAGCACTTTGCTAATCCAAGTATCATTTTATATATAACTTTCAAAAAGTCAATGATGGTTTGTTATGATACTAACGACGTTCTATATTTCTATACCTGAAGAGCTAGATAATACATCGGCTAATAATGGCATTTCATGATTTTGTAACTCTTCTTCTGGAATATAAGTATATTCTCCGCTTGAGGTTTTATCAATTCCAAGTAGCGTCTCGAATATTTTCTCAAGACAGTTTTTGTATTCTTCGGATTTAATATCCGTTTCCCTCGATTCTTTTATTAAATTTGCAAAGGATTTAATAGCAATAAAAGTATCCTTTCCATTAAGAAGGTCACATATTTTATGTAATGTGTTACCTAAAGAATTTATATTAGTACATATGTTAGAGACAGAATTTAACTTTATAATTGCTTTATCTAGACCTTGTATTTTTGATTTTAATAGAGAAATATCATAATCTTGACCATGTAAATTTATCGTATCTTGATTAGTTTTGCTTAGTATTGCAAGTATATCTGTTAAATTTCCAATTTCTATAATTTCATCTAATATAGCTTGAAATTCAATTAGTGCGCTAAGATTTATATTATCCTTTTGTAACTTTATGTTTTCACCCTCTAACTTTATGTTTTCACCCTCTAACTCTAAATTTTTATCTTTTATATTTTTTCCCTTATGCCTATCCCATACATATTTAATGCCATATCCTAAGATAGTGCCTAGAGCTAATGTTCCTAATGCTACTCCAGCTATATAAGCACCGCTATATCCACCGTCATTTGTATCATCGTTAGTTCTTTCTGTAGTGGAAGTGGTTGCCTCAGTGAAAGGTTTACTTAGTAGATCTAAAATATTTTTACCTACTTCTGTAGGAGATATATCGTCCAAAGTTATTTTGAAAGCCTCTAGAATAATCTTAAGATTATCAGTAGTGAATTTGACGGGTATATTCAATACATTAAAAATTTTTACCCCTGCTTCTTGAGCATTATCCTGAGATATGCCTAAATGGTTTAGAGTATCCTGAAGAGTATTAGTAAGCGTTTCGATAGATGTTAGTTGTTTCTTATAGGTACTGTACTTTTGTAAAACGCTCATAGCTTCTTCCTTAGTACATTCATTTAAACCTAAGAAATCAGCTCCGTTAGTTTCGGTAATATTGCCTTGAGAGAACATATAATCAAGTGTTACTTTATAAGCCTGATCAAAAATGTTAGCTGTACCGTTTTGATGAGGTGTTATAGCTTGCTGTAAAAGTATATGTGGGTTATTTTCTGCATCGGTAAAAATGTTATTTATTGGAATGTCTAAGCCACTTTTTGTTATGCATTGCTTGTGTAATACTGCAAAATTATCAGGATTTTTTGAAAAAGATTCTGCAATATTTCCCCAGTTACAATCTGTATTGTTCACTAAGTAACCTTCCTCGAACTTCCCTTCAGTATTCGTCTTATATACCGATGAAAGTATAGTATTACCGAGTTTATGAATTATATATGTTACATTACCGGGCAAACTACTTACCATTTCATTTCCAAATATAGGCATAACGCATTTAAAATTTATATTTAATACAGGTGCCATAATTATTACTCCTTTAATTTAATTAATAAAACCATAAAACGTGGTTTTTAGAGTATGTTAATGTTTTTGTCAAGATAAAGTTAAAATAAATTAATATATGAAAGAAAGGATTTGAGATGGGTTGGGGATACAAATCTCGTCATTGCGAGCGACTAAAAGGAGCGTGGCAATCCAGAAAAAAATTAGAAAAATGCTAAAGATTAGCATTTTTAACTGGATTGCTTCGTCAATTACTTCGTAATTTTCCTCGCAATGACGATTTTCATGCAAGCAATGCTAAGCTGGAATGAAATAGACATTACTTACCTATGCAGAAATTTTTAAAGATCTCGCCTAGTATTTCTTCTACGTTAATAATGCCCGTAATAGCACCGATGCAACGTGCCGTCATTCTAATATCTTCAGTTGCTAGAACTAAATCATTATCTAAGCTAAAAGCCGTTAAATGTGAGAGAGCTTGTTTTAAATAATGACGATGACGTTGATTTGTTATGTAAGGCGTTTCGGTAAAGCCCGCCATATTTTCAGCAATATTTTCGATATTTTTTAATATACTTGAAAGAGCAATATTATTTTTTACCGAAACTCTTAAGCATTTATATTTATCCTCTATATCAAATATTTTATTAGGTTCAATTAAATCGATTTTATTAATTATTACGATAGTATTTTCATCAATTAAACCTGTAATATCTTCATTTATAGAGGAATCTAATTTTTCGGCATCAAACATAATAATTTTAATATCCGCTGTTTTAGCCGAATTAATAGCTCTTTTTATACCTTCTTGTTCTATAATGTCACTACTTTCTTCTCTTATACCTGCCGTATCCTGTAAAATAATAGGATAGCCGCCAATGTCTAAATGACCTTCAATTATATCTCTAGTAGTTCCTGCAATATTTGAGACAATTGCTATATCTCTCTGCATTAAAAAATTTAATAAGCTAGACTTACCTGCATTCGGCGGACCGATAATTGCAAGCTTAAGACCGCTATTTAGTAATTCTCCTCGTCTATTATCATTAAGATAATTAGATATTTCGTTTACAAGGTTTTTATGAGTGTTGTTAACGTCATTAAGAACGCTATCCGGTATATCTTCATCAGGGAAATCTATATAAGCTTCAAGCAGAGAGATAATTTTTAAAAGCTGACTACGCCAGTTATTATATAATTCTTCAAGTCTGCCACTTGCTTGTCTAATTGCTTGCCTATGCTGCATAATGGTTTCGGCATTAATTAGATCGGCTATTCCCTCTGCGGCTGTTAAATCGAATTTATTATTTAAAAAAGCTCTTTTGGTAAATTCTCCTGCTTCTGCCAAACGAATATCAGCTATATTTAACAATGCATTAATAAGCATTATAGAGATAGCTTTACTGCCGTGCGTATGAATCTCGACTACATCCTCGCCGGTAAAACTATTAGGTAGCTTAAAATAAACAACCATAGCATTATCAATTAGCTCCTTGGTTTCAGGGGCAATAATTTGTTGATAATACATTAATCTCGGCTTAAAGTCTTTTTTACCGGTAAGCAGCTGCAAAACTTCCAGACTTTTAGGACCAGAAATCCTAAAAACCGCTACCCCTGCTTTACCGAATGCAGAGCTTTGTGCAAATATAGTTTCCACTTATTTTCTATGCCTCTTGCTTAAGTTATTTTATATAATATAATAACTTTATTATTATTCTAGAGAAAATCATGGCATCAAAAACAACTTCTTTAAACTTTAGCCGTTTAAATTGTCAAATTCCGAATTATAAAACTAAAATTCTAGAACTTAGCAAGGAACGTGAGTCAAGTTCCATATATATAGATTTTGTTCAAAAGTTTTTAAATTATATTCCGATAGATTATGATTTTGAGAATAGAGAAAAATTATTTCAAAATTTTGCAGATGAAGCCTTTAAGTTTTTTAAGCAAAGGGTAGAAAGAGTAAGAAAAATAGCAATAACAAAGACGGTTATAGAAAATGATCCGGCAATAAATGTCTTGATATTACTTGATAATAAACCGCATATTGTTGATTTTATTATATGTCTGCTTAAAAACATGAATTTGCAAACTAAGTTTTTACTCCATCCGGTAATAAACTGCGTCCGAAATAGTAAAGGAGAATTAGAAAAAATATTAGAAAATTCTGTCTCGGATAAAAAATCAGAATCGATACTACATTTAACCATTTTAGGAAATTTTGACGATAAAACTACTATATTTTTAACTGAAGCTATAAATGAAAGATTAGAAGAGTTAGAGCAAAGCTATAGCCATTTACCGCAATTACTCACAAAATTACAAGGTTTATCTAAAAATATAATTGATAATGATAAATTAAAGTTTGAAGAGGCTAAAGAATTCTTAAATTGGTTACAAAACGATAATTTGGTTTTATTAGGGACTCTTGATTTTGAGGTAAAATCTTTAAAATTAAGCAATGAAATAGGAGCAGCAAAAATATGGCAAGAAGTAAAAGACGAGATTGATGATATTATAAAATGTTCTGCTAATCCTTTATATCAAAATCAATTAATAATACTCGGTAAAATAAATAGTGCGTCGCTTATCCATTCAGATAATTTAATCGACTATATCTTAGTGAAAAAATTTAACTCTTCGGGTGAATATATTTCGGGAAGTATAATTTTCGGCATATATAATTCAAATATGTATTACCATTCAATAAGTGATATTCCAATCCTACGACAAAAATTTAATTTTGTAATTGAGAAAGCCGGTTTTGCATTATCAGGTTATAATGCTGATAAGTTAAGAATTTTAATGGAGTCGTTACCGAGAGAAGCTTTAATACAAATTGATCAAGGCGATTTATATTGTATGTGTTTACATATGCTCTCAAGTATGATGAGTAAGAAGCTTAAATTATTTATTCAATATGATTGGTCGAGTTCTTTTCTTAATATCATAATTTTTCTGCCACGAGAACGTTTAACGTCTGAAATACATAATATGATAGATTGTTATTTAGCGGAAAAATTCGGTAGTAAAATTTTATCCAACTATATAACCGAAGTAGCCGGTAATTTTTCTTATCTTTTTGTAACGCTTGAAGCACAAGGGGAACATAAAATAAATTTTGAAGCAGAAATAATACAGCAAGATTTAGATCGTATCTCTACACGTTGGAGTGAAGATTTTTATTTTAAGCTTTCTAAAAAATTCGGTGAATATCAAGCAGGTATTAATTTAAAGCTTTTTGATAATGTTTTTCCAGCAGATTATAGACAAAAATTTTCTCCGGAAATAGCTTTAGTAGATATTGAATATTTAACGGAAGCAAGCAAGTCACAAGAATGTATGTTTAATCTAGTTTCTGTAAATGAAACGGAATTTTACTTAAAAATATATAGTCCAAAAGTAAAACTTGCCCTTTCTAACATATTGCCGCCAATCGAAAATTTAGGTTTTAAAGCAATTGATGAACAAACTTTTGCAATTAAGGAGGCTCTGGAAATTAAAGAAAGCTGGATATATAATTTTATCTTAACTTCTATCATACCGGTAAAGGGTAATATTACCGAATTAAAAATAAATGTTGAAGAAGCTTTAGATCAAATGGCACTTGGGATGCTTGCTAATGATTCTTTAAGTAAATTGATAGTGCTGGCTGGTTTTAATTGGAAGCAAGTTAAACTCGTCAAAGCTTTAACAAGATATTTACATCAAACGGGATTTAGTTACGGTAAAGGTTATGTGCAACTAACACTACTTAAACATCCCGAATATACAAAAATGTTGGTAAATCTGTTTGATATAAAATTTAATCCTAAACCTCCTGATAATAATTGTGATGTAATTCAAGATAAACTGAATAATTACTTAGTAACCGTTGAGATGAGTAGTGAAGATAAAGTACTACGTAGTATGCTTGGTATAATTAATGCTATTACTAGAACAAATTACTATCAACCGCATAAACATGTTTTTTCATTTAAGTTTGATTCTTCAAAAGTACCGGGTTTACCTAAACCTGTTCCGTTTGCCGAAGCATTTGTTTACTCTAAGGATTTTGAAGCTGTTCATTTAAGAGGCGGTCCCGTATCACGCGGAGGACTTAGATGGTCGGATAGAGCAGAAGATTATAGGCTTGAGGTCCTTGGACTTATGAAAGCCCAGATGACGAAGAATTCCGTTATTGTCCCTGTCGGCTCTAAAGGCGGCTTTTATGTTCATTTTACTGAGGAAGGGCTTACTCGTGATGAATATATGGAAAAAGTGGTAGAATGCTATAAGAATTTCCTGAGAGGTTTATTAGACATAACCGATAATATCGTTGACGGTAAAGTAGTACATCCGAAAGACGTTATTATTTATGATAAAGAAGATCCTTATTTAGTGGTTGCTGCCGATAAAGGTACAGCTTCATTTTCGGATTACGCTAATAGTGTGGCAAGAGAATATAATTACTGGCTTGATGATGCTTTTGCTTCTGGTGGCTCTGCAGGTTACGATCATAAAAAAATGGCTATTACCTCTAAAGGAGCTTGGATTTCCGTAACTAATCACTTTAAAACTTTAGGGTTAGATGTCCAAATAGATCCTATTACCGTCGTAGGTATAGGAGATATGTCGGGAGACGTGTTCGGTAACGGTATGCTAAGATCAGAGGCTATTAAGTTAGTTGCTGCCTTTAATCATAAACATATATTTATTGATCCTACCCCTGATCCTGTATCAAGTTTTAATGAGCGTTTGCGTTTATTTAATTTAAAGGGTTCTAATTGGTCCGATTATGATTCTAAGCTTATTTCTAAAGGAGGCAAAGTATTTGAACGTAGTAGTAAATTAATAAAATTATCACCGGAAATTAAAAAATTACTTGATATAAATGATAATGAATTATCACCGGAAGAATTAATTAAAGCTATTTTAAAAGCAGATGTTGATTTATTGTGGAATGGCGGAATAGGCACTTATATCAAAGCTAAAACGGAAAATAATTTAGAAATCGGTGATAAAACAAATGATAACCTTAGATGTAACGGTGAAGAAATTAGAGCAAAAGTTATAGCAGAAGGCGGTAATGTCGGGGTATCACAGAGAGGTAGAGTTGAATATGCTAAAAAAGGCGGACGCATAAATGCCGACTTTATTGATAATTCAGCAGGTGTTGATTGTTCCGATCATGAGGTAAATATCAAGATTGCTTTAAGTAGTGCGGTAACCTCAGGAAAAATTACTTTAGAAGAACGTAATAAACTCCTAAATGATATGACAAAGCAAGTTGAAGAGTTAGTATTGCTTGATAATTATAAGCAAACCGAAGCAATAACAATTATGCAACTATCTCCTACTTTAACCGTTAATATACTTAGTCAATTTATAGATATTTTAGAAGAAGAAAAAGTATTAGAACGGGAAAATGAATTCTTGCCTAGTGCGGAAGAATTGAATAGAAGAGCTATCAGCGGTGAAGTACTAACTCGTCCTGAGCTTTGCGTGTTGCTATCATATAGTAAAAGATCAGCTTACCACGAGTTACTTAATTCTACTTTTTCTCATGAAAAATATTTTGATGCATATCTTATAGATTATTTTCCTGAAATGATGCAAAAAAAGTTTCATAATGAAATTTTATCTCATCCTCTTAAACATGAGATTATTAAAACCGTTACCATAAATAAAATAATTAATCAACTTGGAGGGCCGCTTATTAGTATTGTAAAGCGTGAGATTGGGGCTCCTCTTTGTGATATAATAAGGTCATATACCATTATTTGTGAAATTTTTGATCTTGATGATATATGGGAAACTATAAGTAAGCTACCTACTAATATTGATTACAATGTAAAAATTGATATGTTTACCGAAATAACGAAATTAATGCGTCGGGGTATTTCGTGGTTTATTAAAAATTTAAAACATCCTATTAATATTAGTGAAACTATAGAAGAGTTTAGAGTTCCTGCACAAAACTTAAGAAAAACGGTAGGTACTTTATTAGTCGGGGAAACTAAAATAAGATTTGAAGAAAAATTAAATTATTATACAACTAGCGGGGTAGAGGAATCATTTGCTGCTACTATCGCTACATTTGACAATTTAATTTCAGTATTTGACATTATATATGTAACAAAACAGACTTCAGGAAATAATAAAGAGATAGCAAAAGCTTATTTTGCTATAAGCGATATGTTTAGTCTTGATTGGTTACGTAAAGCTTGTGATAAGCAATTGAACGATTCATTTTGGCGTCGCCTCGGTATTCAATCGCTAAAAGATGATTTATATGACAAACAACGTAGATTATTAATAAAAATAATTAATAAATCTAAAACAACTATTGATTTAGATTTATGGATTGATAATAATAACTTAGTTAGAAATTTTCTTGATTTTATTAAAGAAATTAAATCTCAAGAAACTATAGACTTAAATATAATTATTTTAGCAAATAAGAAATTTGAAATATTCTTACAAAAACTTGAGTAAATTATGTCGTCAATGCTTAAGCAAATTAGGTTAGATTCGGGTAAAACTTTAAATCAGGTATCTAGTGATTTAAAAATTAGAAAAAAATATTTAGTAGCTTTAGAAGAGGGTGATTTTGATGTTTTACCGGAAGAAGTATACGTAAAAGGTTACTTAAAATTATACTTAGATTATCTTAACGTAAAAGATCGAAATGCAGAGCAGATAGAAGCTACTAAACAGAACGAAACCGAAAAATTATTAAGTAATAAAAGAGCTACGGCATTGATAAATTATAAACGTAAAAAACAATTAGTACTTTATATCTATTATAATGTTATCGATTATTATTGTAAGTCATTCATTCATAATTAACGCAACTAATTAATGCTTGGGCAAAAATGGATAGTGAAATATTAAAGAGATTAATGGAAGAAGTTGAGCATAAACTTGACGAGTTATTGCAGGTACAAACGAATAATCAAAATGAAGTTAAAAAATTACAAAACGAAAATAAAGAATTAAAAGATAATTATATAAAAATGCTAGATCAAATTAACATTTATATTAATGAACTTGAAGAAATAAAAAAACAGCAAAAATAATTATGTCAATTGTTACGGTAACATTAAATAACAAGAGCTTTCAATTATATTGTAATAATGGAGATGAGGAAGAATTACTATCTTTAGCGAATAAATTGAATGATAAAATAGCGGAAATTAAACTTGGTAGTCCCACAGCCTCTTTTGAGCTATTATTAGTTATGGCATCTCTTAATGCTCAAGCTGAAATAGCTAGTCTAACAGAAAAACTTAATAAAAACGGCTTTCAAAAAAATCATCCTGATGAAGAAAAATTCGCAGAAACCTTAACTACTATAGCAGGTTACCTAGAAAACCTTGCACGTAAAATGGGAAAGTGATATATTAGCTCTTGGCTGCTTGGTTCGTGAGCTTAATATTAACCTAGGACTACCACTAACTTTTAGGACATCGTCCCTGTCTAATACTAATTCAGTTTAGATATATGAAGTCCACCTTTACATAAAGGTCTTTGAAGGATTTTAAGTAACGGCCAAAGCGGTCATGTATACCTATGTCATTCCCGCGTAGGTGGGAATCCAGGGTAAAGCGGATAAATTGAGCTTTTAGTTTTAAAAACTTGCTGTATTTATGCTTCTTATTAATGGATTCCCACCTACGCGGGAATGACATAATAGAACTGCTTTCAAAAAATACACATCCTAAAAAAATGAAACAAACAAAATCAAGCAATAAAGTTCTCGGTGCTTTTTTAGGCACTATCATTGAATATTACGACTATAGTTTATATGGTTTTTCAGCGGCAATTATCGCCGATAAATTCTTTTCAGCCGGTACTGATCCGTTAACAAAGCTTGTAAATGTTTTTGCCGTTTATGCAGCAGCATATTTATCAAAACCTGTGGGGGCTTATATTTTTGGACGTATAGGGGATATATACGGTCGAAAAAAAGCCTTAAGTTTTACGATTATCGGTATTGTAATACCTACCTTAATAATAGGTTTATTGCCTGATTATTCTTCGATAGGAGTTTGGAGTACGATAATTTTAGTGTTATGTCGCTTTATGCAAGGTATTTTTATTGGAGGGGAATATGACGGTGCAGCGATTTATGTTATTGAACATTTAGGAGCAAAATACCGATTTACTGCCTCGGCAATAACTAGATGTACAGGAGTAATGGGGTTATTATGCGGGATTGGTGCAACTAATTTCTTCAATTCTCATATTTTTCCGGAGTGGGGTTGGCGTATTCCGTTTTTACTAAGTTTACCGCTTGCATTAATAACTCTTTATTATCGCCGGAAATTTGATGAAACACCGGAGTTTAAAAAAGCACACCATAGCCAAGATTCTATTGAAAAACTTAGCTCTATAATTAAAAAGCAATGGAAAAATATTGCACGGTTAATATTTTTAGCCGGAGGTTTTGGAGCAACATATCAAATTGCGATCATCTTTATGAAACAATATTTACCGATCGTATTACCTTCAGTCGGTATTATTATGAGTTCTTTTTCAGTCTTAATAGTAATATGTTTTGCTGTTTGCATGCCGATTGCCGGCTTTATTGCCGACCGTTTAGGAGTTAATTCGGTATTAAAAATCGCATTTATATGTACTATTACAGCAAGTGTATTTTTTGTGATAGCAGTAAAATATCAAATGACTAATTTAGGGATTGCAGCTAGTTTAATGTTAGCTGCATCAGTTGCACCTTTTAATGCTCTTGCTCATAGTATAGTTATTAAGTCTTTTGTAGTTAAGGAACGTTACCGTGTTATAAGTTTAGGACATAATATCGGTTCAATGTTAATGTCCGGTACTGCTAATTATATTTGTGCAAAGGTAATAAAATCATTTGATTTTAACCTATTCCCGATTTTATATCTTTGTATATTTGCCATACTTGCTTATTCTATGACGATGTTGTTTAGTAAGGATACTGAAGAGTGATAAAATTAAGGCTTCGTTGCATGGAACGGTTTTTTCGTCATTGCGAGAAGAATTACGTAGTAATTCGACGAAGTAATCCAGTAAAAAATTCTAATTTACAGAATTTTTTTAATCTTTTTCTGGATTGCCGCGTCGCTTCGCTCCTCGCAATGACGATTTCGGTATTATGGTTTTATAGATTCTAAATCGCTTCATCAAATAGGAAAAATTTACCTATTTCAGGGATAATAAACTTATTTTCATCAATATTATGCTTTTTCATAGCTTGTCGGAGTTCCAAAGGAGCCGCATTAAAGGCTTCATCAGCTAATTGAAAGACATCAAAATGACTAGCTATAGAGTATTTAGAATTTAAGTCCAAATGAGTAAATACGGCTTCTTCAGGATTCATATGTACCGGTTTCATAAACCATCTTGGTTCATAAGCCCCTATCGGAATAAGGCTTATTAAAATATTATGTTTTTTCCCGATCTCTTTAAAAAGAGTATCGTTATAACCCGAATCACCTATAAAACAAATATCTCCTATCTTAGTTTTAATGATAAAAGTTCCCCATAATGCTTTATTTTTATCAAATATTCCTCTAGCCGACCAATGCTGTGCCGGTTCTAAATAAAATTCTACAGCGTCATTCAGAAAACTTGATACAAGCGAATTTTTCGAGCCAAGCCTTTGCTCACGTACTTCTGTACGCTCCTCAGGCTTGCTCTTAAATTCATCTTGTCTGAAGCTTTCTGAATTTAGCTGTATTTCTTGTTCTTTATATGATTCTCCCCATCCTAAGGTAATAATTTCTGCATTAGGAATATGTTTTTTGATTATTACGTCATTGGTTAGCGGTGTAATAATCTTAGGCTTATCTCGTAGCCATAAATCTTTAATTGTTCTGATATCTAAGTGATCATAATGATTATGACTTATTACTATAATATCTATTTTAGGTAAATCGATAATATTAATACCAGGCTTTACTACTCTCTTTGGTCCTGCAAAAGTAAAAGGACTAACCCGCTCCGACCATACCGGGTCAGTTAAGATATTCAAACCGTCTATTTGAATTAAAAAGGTTACATGTCCTATATAGGATATCCTTATAGTCTCATTATCAGTTATTTTTTGTGGTGGAATATCAGTGGAAGTAAGCGGCAGTGTTGTAGGCCATTTTGGTCGTTTTGAAGTTATTTTCCATTTTAGAATATCAAGTAAGGTTTTAGGTTTTATATTAGGATCAATATTGAAAAACATATTTTTATTTAGATAGACCTTCCTTTCGGTTTATTAGAGTTTTTAACTTGTTCAGTAAAAGATTTGTTTCCTTGAGTTTTTTGAGCTGCCGGAGTTTCATTAATTACTCCTAGAGATGGTTTATGCTTAAATTCGCTCATTTTATCTCGCAGTATATGAACAGCTTCAAGATCTGATTTAGGAAATTTAGTCATGAACGCTGGCATTTCTACAGTTTGTGCTATTTCTACTATTCGTTCTTTACTGATATCTCTACCTATCACTTTATCTAATGGAACATTTTTGTAATCAGCAAGAGCAACAATTGCTCCCATATCAGGCATTTTTGTACGACCATCTAGAAAATTTTTCCACGCTGTTTCATGGGTATTTGTTTTTTCACTTAACTTATACGGGGTTATATTGTCTTCTGTTAATACCTCTTTTACAAATTTTATTAAATGCTCTCTAGCTTTGTCTAAATCTTCTTTAAACTCCTTTCTAATTTTTTCTAATTCTTCTTTTGATGCTCCTAGAGGTACTCTATACTTACTATCAGGGAATTTAGTTTTTTCTTTTGACCTTATATCTTCGCTCATTATTTTTTCCTGTAAAATTTACTCCTAAAAATTGAGAGTTAAAATAATTTTTTTAAATGATAAGAATTTATGATTTTTAAGAGGCTATTATTAAATGTCTTTATAGATAGTCTCTAAGACTATTTATTAATATATAACTAATAAATAGTAAATAGAAGATAATTATAATGAAAATAATAAATTTAAGCTATTTAATTAAGTATTTAGGTCTTAATATATGAAATTTAAATTAATCTATTTTAACTTTTTTTGTCACAAATTATAAAATTTTCTGAAATAGAAACCATGCCTTTTCAAAATCTTATAATTTTAATATAAAATAACTTAAGATATAAATTAAATTTCAGATGTAGAATCTAAGATATTTTAAAAAGATTATATAAATTAAAAATTGTTTTTTCTGCATCTTGATCATTTATTAATAAGGTAATTTTAACTTCTGATAATTGTATCATGTTAACATTTATATTATCTTTCGTTAACTTTGATAATATCATTTCAAGTACTTTACAATCATTTTTAATCCCATAACCAATAAGAGAGATTGTAGCAATTTCGGCATCAAAAGTAAAATCTTGTATCTGCTTATCATTTTTTAAATTAGTAAGTAAAACCTGTAAATTATTTTTATCGGTTAAATTTGTAATAATAAAACTATATTCTTCATTATTTTTTATCTCTTGCATAAATTCAATATGATTATTATTTTGTGTAATTATATTTGCAACTTGCAAAAAACTTAAAGAAATGCTCTTTACAGATATTTTTAATAAATTTTTATTAGAAGTAATGCTGTTAATAATTCCATTCTCCATATTTTTATCCTTTGAAGTAATTAACGTACCTTCTGTATTCGGTGAAAATGTTGAAAGAACACGCATATCTATTTTATACCGCATTACTAGCTCTACGGCTCTAGGGTGTAGTACTTTTGCTCCGCTTGATGCTAGTTCTAACATTTCTAAAAAATCTATTTCTTTTATCTTCTTGGCATTTGGAATAATTCTTGGATCAGCAGTAAATATTCCCTCTACATCGGTATAAATATCACATCTCTCGGCTTTCATAGCTGCAGCGATTAAGGCGGCAGTAGTATCGGATCCTCCTCTGCCCAAAGTGGTTAACCTATTGGATTTGTTAGTTCCTTGAAAACCGGCTATTATAGGTACGGTATTTAACTGTAAATATTTTTCTAGTAAATCTGTAGTAATTGATTCTACTAAAGCTTTGCTATGATTATTATCGGTGAGAATCGGTAATTGCCAAGCTAGAAATGATTGTGCCTTTATGTCTTCTTCTTGAAGAGCGAGTGCTAGTAATGAAGCAGTGACTATTTCGCCGCTAGAAAGTGCTACATCATATTCTGCAAATTGAGAAATGTTGTTAAGGCTTGATACTTCATTACACAATGTGATAAGTTGATTAGTAACACCTGCCATAGCCGAAACTACTACAATTACTTGGTTATTTTTAGCTATTTCGGCTTTTATGATAGGAACGATTTTTTTTATTCTATCAATATTTGCAACGGAAGTACCACCAAACTTTTGAATTATTAAGGCCATAGATTATATAGGAAGCCTAATATAATATTATATAATTAATTTTCTGCTTGTTGTTATCTAGATTACTGATATTGTTGCGTGGTTTGAAAAACTCACTCGATGTCATCTACGCATAGATACCGATGTCATTCCGTTGATCGCAGGAATCCAGAAAAAAAGTGTAAATATAGCGAATTTTTAAAATTAAAAGCTCGATTTATCTCGCTTTATGCTGGATTCCCGCCTATGCGGGAATGACATCGAATAGGTTTTCCAATCCATACAACAATGCCATAAAAAGCATTTTTCGTTCCACGTAACACTTAGTAGATCAAACCGCAATACTTAAGCACTTGCAATTTCTTTAACATTAACGATTTTATGATTTCGCTTAGTTAAAAATTCTACTCTACCTTCTATCAAAGCGAATATTGTATGATCTTTGCCAAGCCCTACATTCGTTCCAGGATGAATTTTTGTGCCGCGTTGTCTGACTATAATATTACCGGGTATTACATATTGTCCGTCGGCTTTTTTAACTCCCAGCCTTCGACCGGCCGAGTCTCTTCCGTTCCTAGAACTACCACCGGCTTTTTTGGTTGCCATTTTATAATTCCTTTTAAGTTATTATTATTGTTTGGTAATATCTAATATTTTTAATTCCGTCAGTTCTTGACGATGACCGGCTTTACGACGATAATTTTTTCTACGCTTTTTCTTAAAGACTATAATTTTATTATCTTTAAGTTGGTTAGTAATTTCAGCCGTAACGACAGCCCCTTTAACTATTGGAGTACCAATAAAAGAAGGCTTTGAGTATTCGCCAATCATTAAAATTTGATCAAACTGAATTTTAGAGCCAAGTTCTCCATCAATTTTTTCGACTTTAATAATACTATTTCTGTCTACTTTATATTGTTTTCCACCTGCTTTTATAACTGCGAACATGAAAACTATCTCTTTAAAAATTTATAAATATTTGTCGTATCATATTATTATATTGAAGATTAGTCAATGATAATATTATGTTATACTCGATGAACTTGAAAAATTGGCTACGTCATCTTACAAGGACGAGGGTGCTCACGTATTAAGTAACTGCTGCCGCTCCTCGTCTTGTAGATTCCTTGCTCTTTTTCAAGTTGATCTTCGTATACTACCTTTTCACTTACTCACATTATCTATTAACACAAATATAATTGCGTATTGAGTTACTGCAGCAAATATTGCGGCTAACAAATCATCAAGCATAACGCCGATACTGCCCTTAATATTTTTGTCAAACCAATTAATAGGCCAGGGCTTTACTATATCAAAAAATCGGAATAGACAAAAAGGTAATATGAAAAGTAATATAATATTTATTGTTAGCGGACTAAAATATTTAATTAAATGCGATTCGTTAGCAAATAAAGCAGAAAAAAATACTAAAACGATAGTTAGCATTTGCCCTACTACTTCATCAATTACCACTTCTTTGGGGTCTTCTGAATTTGTATAATTTAAATATATTTTAGTAAAATAAGTGCCGAGTATTAAGAGCATCAAACATAGGCTAAAGCTTATAATAAATATACTGACAAGTTGAGCTTCACCGAGAGTAAGACTTGAGAAAGGAATGATTATTTTGTTATTAACAATAAAATATATTAAAAAGTAAGTTAGAGGGAAAGCAGCAAGTGAGCCAAAAGTGCCGGGACAGTATTTAATCTTCCCGATATAAAAAAAAGTAGCAAAAAATTCTGAAAATTGTTTTTTAGTAAACATTTCTTTAATTATTTTATCCTAGATTAGAGCTATAATATCTTATATAATAAAATTTTAACTTATACAGCAAAAATATCATGGGAATGAGCTTTAGCCATTTATTAATAGTTTTATTAATTATTTTTGTATTATTCGGTGCCGGTAAATTACCTCAAGTTATGTCCGATTTAGCCAAAGGTCTTAAAGCTTTTAAAGACGGCATGAAAGATGATGGTAGTGATAACGATAAAAATAAATAATTAACTCGAGGTAACTCCCCTGCGGATACCCGAGTCGTCATTGCGAGCGACCGTAGGGAGCGTGGCAATCTCAGGACATTTGACGAGATTGCCGCGTCGCTTCGCTCCTCGCAATGACGATTTGCTATTCACGCAATAAATTTTTAATTCCCTGAAACAGTAGAATATACACCATTCTCTTTCCTGATAATGTCATACCGTCTCTGTGCTACTCCATCGATGAAATGAATATTACCGGATAAACCTATATAAGGTTGTCTACTGTTCATTCTATTTAAAAACCTTTCAGATGCAAATTCATTGCCTATGTAGTTTGCAGTCATACGTCCTAAATCATAAGAAAGAAGATGCATGAAGCCCATATGGTTAATACCTAAGTCTTTTGCCCTATCTGGAACGTTGCTATTGAGTAAATTTAAAGAACCGGTAAAGCTAATATCGATATTTTTAGGGTAATCGATATCAATACGATTATCACCGATTAAAATAGCTTTTTTATCTAAATTATATTTACGAATGTTATCGGCAAGTAGGTTTAAATTTTTTGGATCATCTGATAGATAAATAACCGGTTTTGTTGTATCGCTACGCTCATTTATAATATCGGTATTGTCTGAAATATTTCTTGCGGCTTTTGCTATAGATTCAGGATTATCCTCATAGAATTCGGTGCGTGATAATGTTGCGTTTTTCTGAATTAATATATTTTGCATTACTTGGCTAATAGTTTGGGAATGCTTCCCTTTAGGTAACAATGCCATAAAATCTTTATGGTCGTTACTTGCGTAATAATTGATGATGCGTATCAGTTGTTTTAAAGGTGCATGACCGAATACAAATAATTTATCTTCTGCAAGAGCCGGGTTATTTGACATAGTTATAATAATAATATCATTAGCTTTTGCTTTTTCGGCTATTAGAGAGGTAAAGTTAGAATATAGAGGACCTAAAATAATCTTAGTTTTACGTGCTACTATTTTATCCATAGCGGCTAAAACGTTTTTTTCGTCTGAACCGTCGTAAGAAGTAACATGTATGTAAGATTTAATCCCGTCGTTAAGTCCCATTTTAATTAAATCTTTATATTGTTTCCCGACAATACTATCAGGACCCTGATTTGGCATTAAAATTGCAATCTCAATTTCTTTTTGTTCTTTTTTTGGAAAACTTATAGGTTCTTCTTTAGGAGTTTGACAGGACGTTAAATATATCAAGCAAAAAAATGATAGAACGATTCGTAGTTTATGTTTTATACTAGCCATAATATTACTTAAAATTTAAAAATTATGATTTTGAAGTCAGGATTATATATTGTTTCAACACCAATCGGTAATTTTGAAGATATAACGCTTCGTGCTATATCGACTTTAAAAAATTCGGATATTATCTTATGCGAGGATACTAGAATATCACAAAAATTGCTAGCAAAACATGACATTCATACAAAATTACAAATTTATAATGATCATAGTGAGGAGAAAGATAGAGAAAATATTATAAGTTTAATAAAATCAGGCAATATAATAAGCTTAATTTCTGATGCAGGGACTCCTTTAATTTCCGATCCCGGCTATAAGTTAGTTAGAGATTTGCGTATTCTTAATTGTCATATAGACGTAGTACCAGGGGTATCTGTACCGGTTACTGCTCTAACTTTATCAGCTCTTCCTACTGATCGATTTTTATTTCACGGGTTTTTACCTAAAACTATAGAAAGTAAGAAAAAGATTTTTTCTGAGCTAGTAAATCTTAAGGCTACATTGATTTTTTTTGAAACCGCTCCTCGTTTGATAAACACCTTATCGGTAGCTAAGGAAATACTAGGAAACCGAGAAATATGTGTAGCTCGTGAGTTAACTAAACTGTATCAGGAAATAAAAACAGGGGATATAGATGAAATAATAGAGTTCTATCAAAATAATATTTTAAAAGGTGAGATAGTATTACTGATTTCAGGAAATATACAAGAACAAAACCAACAAACAAATTTAGAAAAATTTATAGAACTTTGCTTAAGTAAAAACTTAAGTAGCAAAACCACTACCGAACTTGCTTATGACAAATTCAAAGATGTTTATAGTAAAAAAGAGATATATAGATTGGTGAACAAGCAAAAAACTTAATAGACTTCTTCGGAAACTCTACTTCTAGGGGTAATTTGTACGTCGATCCGGTACTCGAATCCTCACGTATGTCTATATACGCTGCGGTTCTGCGTTCCGTGTCTCCTTCAAATTCCTCCCTATAAGCGAGTTTCCGAAGAAGCCTAATATAAATTTATAGTAGAATTTACCTTAGAATATGGTAAAATAAAGAGAAAAGATAAAATTTAGTAGTATAATATGTATAAAGTTAATCCAAGAGTCGATTTAGCCTTTAAAAAATCTTTGGAGTAGAAGAGAATAAGGATTTGTTGATCTCGCTTATTAATTCAATAAGTAAGCAAAGAAGATCAGGTTGCAGAAGTAACGCTGCTTAATCCATATAACCCGAAGAATTTTTGGACAGATAAGCTGTCTATCCTTGATATTAAAGCCAAGAGTGAAAGCGGTAAAATATTTAATATTGAAATACAAGTGACGGATGAAGCGGATTACGATAAAAGAGATTTGTATTATTGGACAAAAATGTATACGGAACAACTGAAAGAGGGAGCGGATTACTCGGAGCTAAATAAAACAATAGGAATACATATACTTAATTTTACCTGTATTACAGATACAAATGAATATCATAACGCTTTTCAGTTAAAGGAAATAAAAAACGGTTTAGTATATTTTAAAGATATAGAGTTACATACTATAGAGCTTAATAAATTTGCTAAGAACCCTAAAGAAGAGTTATCGGATGTCGTTAAAAAAGTTAAAAACGCTTTAGATATATGGCTAGCATTTTTAACACGTAATGATTTATTAAATAAAGATAATTTACCGAAAGAGCTAGATAATAAGGAGCTAAGAAAAGCATTAACAATACTTGAAGTAATAAATTTAAGTGATGCAGAAAGAGAAGAATATGAGAATCGTAGAGAATGGCTTAGAATCGAAATGAGTGCTTTTAAAAGGACTGAAGAAAGAGGTATAGAAAAAAGAAATATTGAAATAGCAAAAAACTTGTTACTTAAAAATATAGATATAAATATAATAGCAGATTCTACAGGGCTAACTACAGAGGAAATAGAGAAGCTAAAAGTAGAAATCGGTAAGGCAGGAAAGTAAAAAGTCGTCTGTGATATAGCAGACGACCTATTATAAAAACAGTAATTTAGTTAGTTGAACTGTAAGGACAGCCGCAGCTTTTTTTAGGCTTATTTCTTTCTGCCGAGTCCTCAAGTTTTTTACCAGCTGCCTGCATATCTTGATCTGCACCTTGCATTGTATTACAAGCACTTGTTAAGAAAGCTACAGCTACTAATATAGAAGTTATAAGTGCTGAACGCATAAATTTACCTTTATCAAATTGAGCTTAGATATTATGAAGTAAGCAAGAAATTGTCAACCTGAAAATGTATTAATATAGTACTCACAATACTCTTTAATAGGGCAAATATCGCAATCGGGTTTTCTAGCTTTGCAAATATATCTACCGTGCAGAATTAGCCAGTGATGGGCATGAGTTAACCATTTCTCATTAATAATTTGCAGTAGCTCTTTTTCTACTATTTCAGGACTATTACCTTTAGCAAGTCCAATCCTTTTGGCTACTCTAAAAACATGCGTATCAACTGCCATTGTCGGCATACCGAATAAGCAGTTTAGTACAACATTGGCAGTTTTTCTGCCAACGCCCGGTAGTTTAACTAATTCCTTAAAATCGTTTGGTACTGAAGCTTGATAATTGCTTATCAATATTTTACATAATGCGATAATATTTTTTGCTTTGCTGTTAAATAGTCCGATAGATTTTATATATTTTTTAAGCCCGTCTTCGCCGAGTTCTAAAATTTTTTCCGGTGTATCATAAGTTTCAAATAAAGATTCAGTCGCTAAATTTACCGATATATCAGTGGCTTGAGCAGATAATATTACCGCTACTAATAAGGTGAAATCATTCTTATATATTAATTCGGTTTTCGGATTTGGATTATTCTTGCTAAAAATCTCAAAAATTTTATTAACTATTTGTGCTTGCATGATGTATTATGAAGAGTATATTTTAGAGAATAATATTTATATCAGGTTTTGAATGATGGAAAATAAAAATTTTGAATTTATAGAAAATAAAATAAAAAATAATAAAGTAGTGCTGTTCATGAAAGGTACTAAGGAAGCTCCAATGTGCGGCTTTTCTGCTAAAGTAGTAGCTATTTTGAATAAATTAGGTGTAGAGTTTCGTGATATTAATGTATTTGTTAATCTGGAATTTCGTGAAGATTTAAAAAAATTTAGCGATTGGCCAACATTCCCACAATTATACATTAAAGGGGAATTAGTCGGCGGTTGTGATATTGCAACGGAGCTATACAATAATGGCGAGCTTGAGAAGATGTTGAAGAGTTGAGATGTCATACTGAGACTCTTTGATGTTATTCCCGCGAAAGCGGGAATCCAGCGTAAAGCGAGATAAATCGAGCTTTTAGTTTTAAAATTTAGAGTGTTTAAATTTTTTAATGACTGGATTCCCGCTTTCGCGGGAATGACATATAAAACATAACAATTTTGTAAAAAACATGAACAAATATTTAGAATACCCAGAAGTAGAAAGTAAAGAGCAGCCGCCGAAGAAGCTAGTAGTATTACTGCACGGTGTCGGCTCAGATGGACATGATTTAATAGGACTTGTGCCTTATATCAAAAATGATTTACCCAATTGTCATTTTATTTCCCCGCATGGTATCGAGGCTTATGATATGATGCCTTACGGTAGACAATGGTTTAGCTTGCAAGACCGCAGTCCGCATATTATAGCAAAGCTAATTGCGAATAATATTTCTAAACTTGAAGATATAATAAAGCAAAAGCAAGAAGAGCTAAATCTAACCAACAAAGATACTATCATTATCGGTTTTTCTCAAGGTACTATGATTGGTTTATATTTAACTCTGATTCAGCGAGAACCGTTTTTTTGTACTATAGGTTTTTCGGGTGCATTAATTCCACCTATGAAAGTTAATAATAAGCTTACCCCTATATGTTTAATTCATGGGGAATTAGATGAGGTGGTTGGTGTTAGTGAGATGTATAATGCTTCAAACTATTTATCTAAGCTCCATATAGAGCATAGCGGGCATAAATTAACTTCTCTCGCTCACTCAATAGATGGACGGGGGCTTGAGATTGCGATTAATTTTATAAATAGCGTTGTTGCATGAATTGGTTTCCCGTCATTGCGAGGAAAAACTGTAAGTTTTGACGAAGCAATCTCAGGATATTTGACGAGATTGCCACGCAGCCTACGGCTGCTCGCAATGACGATTAGATACCTACAAAACCAAAAACATATGAGGATGAATGAATATTTTTAATAATAATTTACATGAAACGGATAAAGAAATTAATGAAATAATAAAGCATGAAAAGGCACGTCAAAATAGTGTAATCGAGCTTATTGCATCAGAGAATTTCGTAAGTCCCGCAGTGCTTGAAGCTCAAGGATCGATTCTTACCAATAAATATGCCGAAGGATATTCCGGCAAACGTTTTTATAACGGTTGTGAGGAAGTAGATAAAGCTGAGAATTTAGCTATAAAGCGAGTAAAAAAACTCTTTAACTGCAAATATGCAAACGTGCAACCTCATTCAGGCTCACAAGCAAACCAAGCCGTGTATCTCGCTTTATTACAGCCGGGTGATACAATTCTTGGCATGTCCTTAGATAGCGGCGGGCATCTAACGCACGGTGCAGCCCCGAATATGTCCGGTAAATGGTTTAACGCCGTTTCTTATAGCGTAAATAAAGAGACTTATTTAATCGATTATGATGAGATTGAACGCTTAGCGGATTTGCATAAACCAAAATTACTTATAGCCGGTTTTTCTGCTTATCCTCGTAATATTGATTTTGCAAGATTTAGAGAAATAGCGGATAAAGCCCAGGCTTACTTTATGGCAGATATTGCTCATATTGCAGGGCTCGTTGCCACAGGTGAGCATCAAAGCCCTATTTCTTACGCTCATATTGTTACCTCTACCACTCACAAAACACTTAGAGGACCGCGAGGCGGTTTAATTTTATCTAACGACGAAGAGATAGGCAAAAAGATAAATTCTGCATTATTTCCAGGACTACAAGGCGGTCCGTTAATGCATATAATCGCTGCAAAAGCCGTAGCTTTTTTAGAAAATTTGCAGCCTGAATATAAAAGCTATATTAAGCAGGTAATAAGTAACGCTAAAGCTTTAGCAAGTAGCTTGCAAGAAAGAGGATATGATATATTAACAGGCGGAACAGATAATCATATTGTTTTAGTGGATTTGCGTAAAGACGGGATTACCGGAAAGCTTGCTGCTAATTCTTTGGATAGAGCAGGGATTACATGTAATAAGAATGCTACCCCGTTTGATGAAACTTCACCTTTTATCACTTCAGGTATTCGCCTTGGTACTCCCGCATGCACTACTAGAGGATTTAAAGAAAAGGATTTTGTATTAGTCGGTCATATGGTAGCAGATATTTTAGACGGCTTAAAAAATAATGAAGATAATAGTAAAGCTGAACAGAAAGTGCTAAATGAAGTAACAAAACTAATTAAATTATTTCCGTTTTATGACTAATTTAAATAAACGACCTAATTGGATAAAAGTAAAAGCTCCTAATTCTGCGGAATATTATAATACAAAAGATTTAATAAAGAATCTGAAATTAAATACTGTGTGCGAGGAAGCTGCTTGTCCTAATATCGGTGAGTGCTGGTCAAAAAAACATGCAACCGTGATGATTTTAGGTTCGGTTTGTACTAGAGCTTGTAGGTTTTGTAATGTCAAAACCGGTAGACCGGATTTACTTGACCCGCATGAGCCGCAAAGGTTAGCGGAAGCGGTACAAAAGTTAAATCTTAAGCATGTAGTAATTACTTCCGTCGATCGTGATGATCTTGATGATGGCGGAGCTACGCATTTTGCACAATGTATTAGCGAAATTAGAAAATCATCGCCAAATACTACTATTGAGATTCTAACTCCTGATTTTTTAAGAAAAGAAGGAGCAGCTGAAATAATAGCTAATTCAAAGCCTGATGTCTTTAACCATAATGTCGAAACAGTACCGTCTTTATACAAAACGATTAGACCTGGAGCTAGATATTATAATTCTTTAAGCTTACTTCACAATATCAAAAAATTATCTCCTGAAATTTTTACAAAATCCGGTATGATGGTAGGGCTTGGAGAAGAAATAAGTGAAGTAATACAGGTTATGGATGATTTAAGAGAAGCAAAGGTTGATTTTCTAACTATTGGGCAGTATCTGCAACCTACCAAAAATCATGCTGAGGTCGCAAAATATGTTACTCCCGAAGAGTTTAAATATCTAGAGCGAGTAGCAAAAACAAAAGGATTCTTGATGGTTTCGGCAAGTCCGTTAACCCGTTCTTCATACTATGCCGATGAGGATTTTCAAAAATTAAAAGAGAATTACCAACAGCGTCATACAGTGGCTTAACGCTGAAAAAACTTGTAATAATGGAGTATAAAAATTAGTAAATTTATTAAACAGCTTGTAAATCCTGTGATTAATGAAGAGCTTGAAGTTGCTTACAAAACTATGGCTAAAGATACAAAAGCTGAAGAAAAAGCCAATGAGTGGGTAGAAGGATTAATAGAAAGTGATTTTTATGAAAAGAGGTGAAGTATGGTGGATAGATTAATCAGTCTTTCTTTGGTGTTGTTGTATGGATACTAGAACCGTCATTGCGAGGAGCGAAGCTTTGCTGCAATCCAGCAAAATAATTAAAAAAATTCTGATTTACAGAATTTTTTACTGGATTGCTTCGTCGAATTACTGCGTAATTCTTCTCGCAATGACGAAAAACCTATCCACGCAACAATACCTTCCCGCCTACGTGGGAATGACATTGATGTGATAGGATTAAGAAATGATAAACGTAGAAATCATAAAAAATTACAACAAATGGCGTGAGCATAAGCAGATAAATAAGAGTTTAATCAAAAAAATAACTCAAAATATTTTATTGCGGTTTGATAATTTTAGTAAAATAAAACAATTTGAATTATCAATTTTACTAACAAATACTGCAGAAATATTGACCTTAAACAAACAATTTCGTAATATAGAAAAAGCTACTAACGTTCTTTCTTTTCCAAGCAACGAATTAAATTGGCAGGATTTATATTCTAAACTTGAATTTTTAGGCGACTCTGATTATATGCATTTAGGTGATATAGCATTTTGTTATGAGGTAATATATAATGAATCGTGCGAGCAGCAAAAAAATTTTGAGAATCATTTTATTCATATTTTAATACATAGTATTTTACACTTAATTGGGTTTGATCATCAAAATGACACAGAAGCAAATATTATGGAAAATCTAGAAATTGAAATATTATCATATTTCGGTATTTCTTCCCCTTATTAACTAAATAAAAAAATTTATGTTAAAATCTTCAAAAAAAGAAGATTCTAGTAAAAAAAATCAAAATAATAAGTTAATTTTTACTGTACGAAAATTATTATCTCTGATAAAAAATTTTTTTAGAAAAACAAAAACGCCTGATAATTTTTTTGGTGTCATAAAACGCCTTAAAATTAATAGCCAAAAAATGACTTTAGACGAGCGTAATATTTTAGCTAATTTATTGGAGCTAGAAGATAAAACTATTGAAGATATAATGGTACCGCGTTCCGATATTGCGGCAATAAAATTAACTACGAATCTAGAAGAATTAAGTGAGTCTATTAAGTTAGAAGTCCCACATACACGAACTCTTATATATGACGGTACTTTAGACAATGTAGTAGGGTTCATTCATATCAAGGATTTATTTAAAGCATTGGCTACAAAGCAAAATGGTCGTCTAAAAAAGCTTATACGTAAGCATATAATTGCAGCTCCTTCTATGAAATTATTAGATTTGCTAGCAAAAATGCGTCGTGAGAGAACACATATTGCAATAGTTGTTGATGAGTATGGCGGTACTGACGGTTTAGTTACCATTGAAGATCTTATAGAAGAAATAGTAGGACGAATTGATGATGAGCATGATCAGCAATTAGATAGCGATAATTTCAAGGTTATTAATAACTCAACAATTATTTCAAATGCACGTGTTGAAGTAGAAGTGCTTGAAGAAATAATAGGAGAAAAGCTAAAAAATGATGATGATGAGTTTGATACGATAGGTGGTTTAGTATTGACTAGAGTAGGTAGTGTTCCGGCTATCGGTACTAGAATAGATATTTCAGAAAATATTGAAATTGAAGTTACGGACGCAACTCCTCGTTCTTTAAAACAAGTCAAAATTAGACTAAAAAACGGCTTGAATAGTAAATGAACATGAATTTAGAGTCGGTTTGTCCTCTAAATTCGTTAAAAATATTTTGTTAATATATTTCAATATTATATTCTACTTCTCCAATTAATCCTTCTTCTTAGGTATTTTGTTTCCATATAATAATTATAACAGGCTTCTCCTACTTTAATTGTAGCTAATGTTCCCATTATGCCGGCAGCACATGCCATAGCAATTTTTAAAGGTGGATCAATTACTACTACATAAATTCCAACAGCACATGCTCCTACTACTGCAAGCTTACCGTACCAAGGGTTTGTATTATCGTTTACTATTTCATTGATTATTTCTTTAAGCATAAATATAAATCTATTAATTAATATTAAATTTTAGAAGCATAATAATAACTAAGTATTAATTGATTGTCAATGATAATTACCACGAAACATGGTAAAATGTAATTTTATAACATTATTTTTATTTGACTTAGCAGAGAAATTTGAGTTAAATATCGAAGCTCTATACATAAAAAATTATCGTTATGAATGAATTACATATTAAACTACAAAATTACAGTAGCACATATCCTGAAGAAATTGTTACAAAAACAAAAATGCTTGAATTTTTAAATGAATATGACAACCCTTTTAGCCGAGATTTACAAATAGGGCATTTCACTGCTTCAGCTTTTTTACTTAATAATGATAAAACTAAATTTTTATTGATGCACCATAAAAAGCTTGATAAATGGCTTCAACCAGGAGGTCATTGTGACGGAGATAGTAATATATTAAATGTAGCGGTTAAAGAAGCTATAGAAGAATCCGGAATTAATGAGATTAAAACGATAAATAAGGAGATTTTTGATATAGATACCCATTATATTCCGCAAACTCATAAGGAGCCTGCTCATTATCACTATGATGTACGATTTTTACTAAAAACAGTAAATAATGATAATTTTATAAAAAATAACGAATCGAATGAACTTAAATGGTTTAGCTTTTCTGATTATTCAAAATTAGATATTGAGCTAGAACGTTCCGTTACTAGAATGATAGAAAAGTTTATAAAAATTAACCATCCTGCTTGTTAAATATAAGTTATTTCCCTATAATGGCATTTTTTAAATAAAATATAAATCAAATGCCATTATAGGGAATTTTTTCATTCCGTAGTAAGAATAAGGAAACTAACACTTCAAAAAACCTCAAAATTACGCATCCAAAGCCAATTAATGAGAGTGGATATGCAAACTCTCTAGCCGGCGAAGTTGTTACTATTAAACTTAATGATCAGTCTCATAATTTTATAAAGAGTGAAAAAGTTGTTCTAACTTCATTTAAGTCCGCTTCTCCTGAAAGTGATATTCAAAATAGCTTGAATGAACTTGACGTTTTGCTAGATAACATTAAAATGGATATTAAAGCTTTAAGGAGAGATAAGTTACAAGGTCTCTAGCTAAAAAAACATTGTTGTGTAGATATTGGGGACGTCATTGCGAGGAGCGAAGCGACGCGGCAATCTCATAAAGTAAGTAATATAAGATTCCTGAGATTGCCACGCTCCTTATAGTCGCAGCCTTGTTGCATGGATCGAAAAAATACGCTCGGTGCCATACCGTGGCTTGACCACGGTATCCAGAAAAACAACTTGTAGCGTATATTATTTGTCTATTTTTCCTGGATCCCGCGATCAAGTCGCGGGATGACAGAAGAAAAACCGATCCATGAAACAACGCCTACAGTCGTTCGCAATGACAAGAAAACTGAACCACGTGAGCAATGTCGATATCATTATGCTATTTTTTGATATTCAAAATATATTTTCCTTACTGCATAAATCCACGCTAAGCATACAAAAGTAAATACCACCATTAGAATCGGTGAGATTGAGGTAAAAGTAGCAGTCGGAACTAAGGTAAAGATAATAGATTGTACAAGACCGCTAGAGGATTTGCCGACTTTCGCACTTATTACGTCAACCGCTGCTTTGCCTTTGGTTTTAAGTTCATCATCAAGCGGTATATATAACATTTCTCTAGAAGTATCCCATATAGAATATTTAGTACCTTTAGCTAAAATATTTTGAATACCGCCGATCGAAACGGCAAGAGCAAGCGGTGACATTAAAATTGCTCCATCAAATAATGATAAAATTTGTTGATCAAATACGATAAGTACAAAGAACAAAAGGCCGGTCACCATTATTATAACCGGTGAAATAACTGCTGCTACAAACCAGTTGTGCATACGCATAACGTTATTACCGATGATGGTCATAACCATTATTGCAACGCCCGTCCACAGTATATACAGACTGTTAAATTCAGCATAGGTATTTACAGTCGGATATAATTCCTTAATTTTTGCTTTCCATACGGCTTCGACTAAGTTAATAGCAAATCCGAAAGCTGCCGAACAAATTAAAAGTAGCCATAAATATTTTGATTTCGCAATATATTTAAAGCTTTTAATCAGTCCCATCCGTTCTGAAGTTGATCTACCGCTTTTTGCTTTAGCATAAAATAACGGGTTAGTAAAAACGTTCTTGCTAATAAACCTAACTAACACACAACAAACAATAGCAACAATTGCTACAATTGTCGTGGATACTTGAACTAAAGTGATTTTACTATCCGAAATACTCATAAACTTCTTAATAATAGTATCTTCTGATGATAGATTCATCATTAAAAAGCCGACTAATATTAAAGAAGAGTTGCCAAATAGTGAAAAGAGAGTATAAAATCTTTTTGCTTCTTCGGTAGTAGTAAGTTCATTAGCAAACTGCCAAAATAATAATACGTAAAAAATATTAGGCCAAAGCTCGGCAAGGCCATAATATACTATATAACCCCAATTACCTACTAATGAGATATACCACTTAAAATGAGTATAGCGTTCCATCCAGTCAGCTAGATTATCGGGATGTACGTGAAAAATATGAATATTAGGATAGATTACAAAAGCAAATAAAACAAAAAAGCTGATGAAAAATGCACTTAAATAATAAAAGATCTTCTCAAAAGTAAGATGATTAATCATTTTAGCATAAATAATCACGAATAAAGCTGCAGCAGGCGTAACACAATAAACTTTAGCAAAACCTGCTATCTCTGCACTGATTTCAGAGATTAGAATACTATCTTTTAAGATTCGTAAAATATTTTGATTAAATAAGATACAAAACATTAAGGCACTTATCGGAATAAACTTTCCGAGTTCGTAATTATGTACAGGCCAAAATGCCGCTCTGAATTTGCTTTTAAACGATCGTGATGAGGTACTTAGCATTATAAATCCCTAAGGACAAAAAAAAAACTTAAGCACTTCAAGATTTTACGAAAATATATTTACAGATAACATCTTAGAGATGGTATACTGTTTATTACACTCTGAAGGTGCTGAAGCTTATATAATGTATTTAGTCTTTTGTCAAGGATTATTAACATAAAATAATATATTTACAATGCAAAGTAACGATAAATATCAAGAATATTTTGATCTCTATAATAATTATATAAGGACGCATAATTTAGGTAATAAATATTTAGAATCTGGTAAAATAGTAATGCAAACTGAGCATTATAGGGTTTTGTATTACTCGGAGTCCTCCTTGTCATTCCCGCTTTCGCGGGAATGACAAGGAGAGAGGAGGGAATGACGTAGAAAGAAATCGGGATGACACGCATACCTTCCTAATCATTCCTTCTATCTTCAACTCACCGGAAATATTTTTTTAGCTCGTGACAAAAATTTTATTGAAAATTTGAGAAGCTATGGTGAAGTTTATTTAATAGATTGGCTAGAGATTGAGGAACCTAAATATTTACTAGATGACTATGTGCATAAAATAATTGAAGTAATAGATAGTTTGAAAATTAAGGACATTAATTTAATAGGTCATTGTATCGGCGGTAACCTTGCGATAGCTGCAAAAATACTTATACCTAAATTTATAAAAACTCTGACTTTACTTACCTGCCCGTGGGATTTTTCTCATTTTTTCTATATAAGAATGTTGCATCGATATTTAAAACTAGATAGTGGCATAGAAAATTTACCGATAATTCCTAAAATTCATATACAGATTTTATTTTTTCTTTTATTCCCTGATTATTTTAATGCTAAATTAAAAAAATTTTTCTCTATAACTTCCTATAAGGAGCAAGAATTAGCGTTTAGAATAGAACATTGGCTTATGTCGGGTAATAATATGTCTAAAGGGGTTTATAATCAAATTATGCAAAATATATTAGATGAAAATATATTTATAAATTTTAAATGGAAAATCGATAATTTTATTATTGATCCGAGTTTAATTGATTGCCCTGTATATATAGTAGCAGCGGAAGATGATCAAATAGTGCCTAAATCTTCCATTTTATCTTTGCAAAAATTATTAAAAAACTCTAAACTTATAGAAGTAAAAGGCGGACATATTAGCTATTTGATAAATGATAAATTAGATAAATTATTTAAGGAGTACACATTATGACAAAACCGGTTTATATAACTCATGCGAAAAGGACGGCTTTCGGCTCGTTTATGGGTAGCCTTAGTACAACAGCTGCACCTATGCTTGCTGCTCATTTAATAAAGGATATATTGCAAAATAGCAAAATCGATCCTGCTTTGGTAAATGAGGTAATACTTGGACAAGTAATAACAGGCGGTAGCGGACAGAATCCGGCGAGGCAAACTCTGATTCATGCGGGGATACCTAAAGAAGTGCCGGGTTATACGATTAATAAAGTATGTGGCTCAGGTCTTAAAAGCGTAGCACTTGCAGCAAATTCGATTATGACTGGTGATAATGAAATAATTATAGCAGGTGGGCAGGAGAATATGTCGCTCGGTATGCACGGTAGCTATATCAGAGCAGGAGCTAAATTCGGCGATATTAAAATGGTTGATCTAATGCAGTATGACGGACTAACTGATGTATTTTCAGGAGTATTTATGGGAATTACTGCCGAAAATATCTCGAAACAGTTTAATATTAGCAGACAAGAGCAGGACGAATTTGCCTTAAGCTCTCATAAAAAAGCAGCTAAAGCACAACTAGCAGGAATTTTTAAAGATGAAATCTTACCTATTGAAGTAACGATTAAAAAAACTACTAGTTTGTTTGAACATGATGAAACGGTAAGACCTGATACCAGCCTTGAAATCTTAAGTAAATTACGTCCTGCTTTTGATAAAAATGGTGTAGTTACTGCCGGTAATGCTTCCTCAATTAATGACGGTGCGGCATGTCTTATGGTAGTTTCCGAAGAAGCTTTGAAAAAGCATAATTTGATGCCGCTAGCTCGTATTGTTTCTTATGCTTCAGCCGGTGTTGATCCAAGTATTATGGGTACTGCCCCCGTTCCTGCCTCCCAAAAGGCTTTAAGTAAAGCAGGTTGGAGCGTTAATGATTTGGAAGTTATCGAGGTTAATGAGGCGTTTGCTGCTCAAAGTATTTATGTAAACCGTGAAATGAAATGGGATATGGATAAGGTTAACATAAATGGCGGTGCAATAGCAATCGGGCATCCGATCGGGGCAAGCGGCGGACGTGTTCTTATTACTTTAATACACAGCTTGCGAAGAGCTAAAGCCAAAAAAGGCTTAGTTACCTTATGTATCGGAGGCGGTATGGGTATGGCTATGTGCGTTGAAGCAGTTTAAATGTGCATTTAATCGCCAGCGAATTATTTAATAATTCGCTATTCGTATATTTTACTATGCACGTTAAAGAGGAAGGCTATATTCATCTGAATTGACTATAGTTCATTGTAATATATATCCGATCTAATATCTCTACAGCCTAATAATGCATCGTTACAGTGTGTTATTGTACTTATAAACTCATGAAATGTAGAAAAATTAGAAGAATGCCTCCGGTTCATAACTCTCCCAATAATTTTCTGCTTCTTCTATATTCTTCTATATTATTACAAACACGCTTTAGCTTTTGACCAAAATATTTAGTAATATTCCCTAAATTTTTTGCCCAACTCCATACCATAAAATAGTTAGGATTAAAATCAGTAGGATCTATAAGAGGAGTTAGTTTAAAATGCTTCAATAAATTAGAAAAGTTATTTATGAGTTTATGAGAGGCTAATACTTCATTGGGTACGTAATTCTCATCATCAACGATAAATTTTTTGGATTAACATACGCACCTAATGTAGAAACTCAAGAATTTTCGTACTCAAGAGATTTCTTTGTGAAACTAGATTTAGAACCAACAAATCTTAGTCAGGCTGTCCAATATAAGAAATGCCCTTTTGTGGGATGCACAAAATCAATGGTATGCAGCAAAAGATGGCGAAGGGGTTAGTGTTCATTATGCTACCATACAAGAAATAAAAGAATTAAGAGAGTTAGTAGAAAATGACAAAGTTAAATTATCATCTCATGATAAAACAGAAACACTTGAGCTTATAGCTCAATATGAGCAAGCCTATCCAGATTTAATTAGATTAATGGGTGAAGAAGATGATATTATATAATCTTAAATAGTTAAAGTTTTTAATAAAATTTAAAAAGGTAAGGTATGAAAAGACATTTTGCATGTAAATCTAATTTCCTTGTTAAATAAAGGAAATAAGGCGATAATTTGTATTTGCGAACCTAAATTTGAAAGGCGGAAACCTTGATTACTCCTTGGCTTTCCCGGAAGGTAAACTACAAGAATTGGCTAATTGTCCAGACGCTGGCGGGAGCATGGTACGTTATGCGAACCTTTAACGAGTTTAGATTAGCCTTAGTTTAGGCTACGCTTAAGTTTTGTTATGTCTACTTTGAAAACTATTAATTTTAAAATATGGTTTATTACCCATATAAATATATGGACATTTATTATAGAACTAAGTATTATTAAATTAATCGATTAAAGGCTAAAAATGCATTCTTCTTTTGAATGGGACGAAGAAAAAAATAACATTAATATTGGGAAGCATAACGTAAGCTTTTATGAAGCTCAAAAAGCTTTTCTAGATATAAAAAGGATAATTCTTGAGGATATAGACCATAGTATTACAGAAAAAAGATATTTTTGTTTAGGTCAAGTTGACGGTAATATTTTAACAGTCCGTTTTATGTTTCGAGGTAATCATATAAAAATTTTTGGAGCAGGATACTGGCGTAAAGGTAAGAGAATTTATGAGCAAGAGAATAAAATACACTGATGGGGAAATAGGGGAAGTAAAAATAGTAAAAGATTTCTTACCACATCCTAGAGAACTGTTATTAAAAGATGATTCTGTAAAAGTAACCATTTCTTTAAGTAAAGAGAGCGTAGAGTTCTTTAAATCAGAAGCAGCAACTGCACATGTTCCTTATCAAAAAATGATTAGGATGTTACTAGATAAATATACTAAGCATTATAAAGAAAATAAAAGAGCATAGAGCTGGCGGAGAGAGAGGGATTCGAACCCTCGATACGGTATGACCCATATAACGGTTTAGCAAACCGCCGCCTTCGGCCACTCGGCCATCTCTCCGGTTATGGCTTTACTTTATATCATCTAATAAGCAAAATTTCTAGAGTTATTTTATAATTTTTCTAACTAAATATAATCATTTTCCGGCTTTACGGAATTGCCAATAATTAAAGCTTCCGTATCATAACCGGGCAGTCCCTTAAACTTAATATCCCAATAACTAGGTAAACCATCCCAACTACGGAAATGTTTAATATATTTATAAAAATGCTTAGCCTCTATTTTTGTAGTTTCAATAGTTGTGTTATCCTCACAAATATTAAAAAGTTGCTCGGTTATATAATAAATAGATTTGGTATCATTTTTATATTTACCTATTAGGTACTCTATAATTTCGACTCGTTTTTGTAGGCTAAGATTGTAAGAGCTTGCAGTTAGAAACTTTACCAAACCATCTTTATCGTCACAAATATTAAAAAGTTGTACAGCTGTGGGATAAATAGATTCAGCATCCTCTTTATATTTATCTATTAAGTACTCTATAATTTTGCTTCGTTTGTTTAAACTCAGATGACAAGAGTCTGAAATTAACAATTTTACAAAATCATCATTATCGCTACAAATGCTAAATAGTATTTCTGAATGTTCTTCGCTAAGATTATTAAATAATTTCTGATATTTAACTAAAAATCTATTCCAAGTTATTGCTTCAATATCGACAAAATTATTATAATTTTTAGGCCGGTAATCTAAATTATAATGCTCCAATGGTACTATAAAATTGAGGTGATCTAAATTTTGATGAAAATTTTGTAGTTCTTCAAAATGTGCAGCCATAAAAATGATCGTATACTGAGTAATAGCAGAATCTACAAAATAAAATTGATAAATAAATTTGATGATATTTGATATATCTGCTACTAACTCGCTGTCTAGTTTTCTAATATCATTTACTATATCATCTATATATTTTAACTCTTCATTTGTGTGTTCTTCATAATTAATATTTAAATCTTCAAAGGTAATAACTTTCCCTTTGGCTATTTTATCTATTATTGTATAGTTTTTAATTATAGGTTCTTCATAATTAGCGATAATATAAATTTCCGGATTATATATATCTTTGAAATTATTTCGCAGCATATTTTTTACTGCTTTTACCGTATTTTGATTTAGATAATCAAGCTCTAGCATATGAATATTGGTAAGTAGTAAACTTGCATTATCTTTTTTATCAAAAGGAACAACATACCATGAATACTCACCTTCTTTAATGTATCCTTTAATAAGAGCAATTTTTCTATAACATTCTTCTTTTAAAAATGTATCATTAGTATTTGTTAAAGCTAAATTTTTAAAATCTTCTATTACCTTATCTAAATAGCTTCGCCAATCACTAGTTAACAATTCTAGCAATTGCTTAAAAAAAACTAAAACTAATTTTCATATAATAATATTAAGTTAATTTAAAAACTTTATAAGTCAGAAGTTATTAGAGGCGTTATTTGTTAACGTTATCTAAAAAATTCTGTAGTTCTTCTAAATTACTAATATTACTTAATTTATATGGATAATTAATTTTTCGGAGCATATTTGTTAATACGCTTCCGGCACCTATTTCTACTATATGAGTTATATCTAAGGTATTAAATAGTTCTAGAGTTTCACGCCATCTAACTCGTCCGCATATCTGAAGAATTAAATTTTGTTTGATTTCTGTAGGATTTAGAGTAGGTTTTGCGGTATAATTTTGGATTATCGGTATCAGAGGTTTATTAATTACAGCTTTATCAAGAGCTACTCGCATTTTTTCTTTTGCCGGCTTCATTAAGCTACAATGAAATGGAGCGCTGACTTTCAGTTTTATCGCTTTATAGCCCAAATCTTTAATTATGCTAATAACATGATCTATAGCTGTGGTCTTGCCGCTAATAACTATTTGCCCTTCGATGTTATCATTGGCAATTTGGCATAAATTTATTTTGTTGATATCTTCCAATATTTCTTCAAGTTTTTGAAGTGGAATATTGATACAAGCTGCCATGCTTCCCTCGCCTTCGGGACATGCTTCTTGCATAGATGTACTACGTATATGAAGTAGTTTTGCTGCTGTCTCAAGACTAATACTTTCAGTGCTACATAAAGCACTATATTCACCTAGCGAATGACCGGCAGCATAATCGCAAAGACTATCCAAATTTTTACCGGTTTCAGCTTTAATAATATTTATTATTGCCATAGATACTGCCATTAATGCCGGCTGTGCGTTGGTAGTTAGAGTTAGTTCCTCGGAAGTGCCGTTAAAAATTATGTCGGTAAGTTTTCGATTTAGTGCTTCATCAACGATTTGAAAAGTTTCTTTGGCGGTTTTAAAATTATCATAAAAATCTTTTCCCATGCCGATCAATTGCGACCCTTGACCGGGGAAGATAAAAGCTGTTTTCATATTTGGTATTATCGATTGAGTTTATTAATAGATTTTATTAAAATTTTCTAAAATAGTCAAATTATTTTAAGCATTTTAAAACTGTTTTTCAATTGCTACGCTATATGTAATTTTTACAAAAGTATTAATTTTTCTTAGCTCTATAACTTGATTACTTCCAACTAGTACTATAAATTAAACTAAGAAAATATAAACAAGGAAATTAGTTATGAAGTTAAAAGAATATTTTAAAAAGTTAGAAAGTACAGCTTTTGGTCCATGGCTTGCTGCATTTAAAAGATTATTTACAGAAAAGGAATTAGAAGAGGAAATAGTGAATATAAAACTAAAGGAATCTGAAAAGCAAGAGGTTAATAAAAAAGATTTAGTTATTTTATCTAATAATGTTATTGAAATTGAACAAAAAGATACAATAGAGCATGAAATTTCAAGAGTTAACCAATATAAAGAAAATATACGTTTGGTATTTACTCTAATAGAAAAATTTGCAGAATTTATCTCTAATTTACCGAAAAAACATAGTGAATTTAAGAATTATTTTCATAGTGAAGAACAAAAAGACGGGTTTTTTAAAGAAGATGCTTATAAAAAAGTTGTTAATAAAGGTAAATTAGTTGAAAAATTTCAAAACTCAGATAAATATAATTATGAAGAAATAGAACAAAATGTTCATGAATTACAAGCTTATTTAGGTTCATATGAATATAAGTGCAATATTCCTAAATCTGATTTATTAGGGCATGATTATTACTATAATGCATAAATTATTATGCTATCTGAAGTAGCGGTTTCAATAAAAATTTTATTAATTGTCTTATGACAATATTTAAATATAAATGATTTAAATTTAAGATATAGGAGTTAAATTGAAATAAAAAATATTTAAGTTGAAATTTAAATAAATGTTACTACTATTATGTAGTGTAAACTAAATTCTATGAAATTTATAATGTTTGATCAGTTAAATATCTTATATCCTCTGTTAATAAGTATTTTTATTTTTCTTGTTGTAGTCGTTATTTCTAAAATAACAAGGTATAAAAAAACCTTAAAAGAAAAAAATTTAAGTATTATTCAATTTTATCTAGATAAAAAATTTCTTCATAATCATTTAAATAAAAATCTTAAAAGCCCTAGAACTGAGAATTATGCTAATTCTTTTTTAGAAAATATAAAATCTTATTTTAAATTAGATGATATAAGAGTAATTTCGCAGAAAGAGCTAGAAAGTGATCAGGAGCTCAGTAGTTTATTTAAAGAAAAGTTAGAAGAAGTAGCTGCATCTTTTTTAGATGAAACAAAAAAAGATATAACAGCTTTGTATGAGGTGCTGCATGCTAATAAAGAGTCTCAGGATCAAGAAGAACATAGATTATAATATTTACCGCCTGATCAAATAAAGAAGCAAGACGCCAAAAAACTTATTTATGTAAAATCTCCTTATAAATTTACTAAAGAAGAAATTGAAACACTGGATATTTATATACATTTAGTGCAGTTTTTAATACTAGTTCGGAGTAATTAAGCTTACGTTATCTGCTCTTAAACACAAGGTCTAATTGACATTTAAAAAAAATTGAGTAGAATCTCTTGCAAGAATAGCGGTAACGTTATTCTGGGATTTCAAAGCCTCACTCCTAAGCGGTATTATCAGCCGTATAAATTCGACTTCATCACGGTCGGGGAGATAATAGCTATGTACAGAGCTTAAAGGCTATTATGGCTATCGTTGATGGTTTTCTTACTTCCCCGGTGATTGTGTTTAAGAAGTCAAGATAATTTGTTTATATTGTTCCTGCCAAGGCCGTTTGTTTTTAACAATATTATTGATAATAATTATTATCTTTCGCATTACAGCAGTAAGAGCTAATTTTTTGGCTTTTCCTTTTTCCACAAGTCTTTTATAAAAAGGTTTAACGGCGGAATTACATCTTACAGACGTAACAGCTGCCATATATAATGCTGCCCGTACTGTTTTTCTACCACTTTTAGTTTTTGCTTTAAATCGTGTTTTCCCACTTTCCTTACAGTGAGGTGCTACCCCTACTAAAGAAGCAATTTGTTTACAATTTAAATTACCAAGCTCTGGTAATTCTGTAATTAAGGTTATTGCTATAATAGAGCCAATACCTGGGATAGTAATAAGTAAATTATATATTTCTTTGTAACTTTCTAGATTTAAAATAAGATGTAATATAAGCTTTTCTACTTCTTCCTTTTGGCTATTAAGTAAATCAATAACATTATTTATACTATTAATTATTTTTTGATTAGTAACTCTACGTAAGCGATTGCGTTCAGATACTATCATAGTAATTAATTGGTTACGTCTAGATGTAAGTTCTTTTAATTCTTTTTCTATCTCATTCGCTACTTTTCTAGACTCAGGGTTAATTTTTTCTACAAATAATGCTAACATTTGTGCATCAATAGTATCAGTTTTTGTAAACTTACCTCTCATAGTTCTAAATGCTGATGTAAAATAAGGATTAACTACTGACACCAAATAGCCTGTTTTTTGTAAGGTTTTTGCTGCTTTATATTCAAGTCCACCAGTACTTCAATTACAATTTTAGCTATATTATAATCCGCTATATATTCAACTAGCTCCTTAATTCCTTTTTGATCATTATCAAAAACTTTATATTTATTCAATGGGTGTAACCAAACGTCTAAAGTATCTTCAGATACATCGATACCTATAAAAATATGCTTTGTCATGTTTTTCTCTCCTGTCCTATGTACGAGCTAAGGGGTTATTCACTTGATATTAATGGTTGATCGTGAATAACCCCTTACTCTATTGATTGTTCGGAACCAAATGAAGTAAGGAGTAACACACCGCGACACGGTTCATTAATTATAATTAAATACATAGACCACCCGAAGTTAAAATCTTCGGTGGTTGAAACTTGAGCAATTTAAGTTTGGGAGCATTTGAGTGTCAAATCAAGGCAAAAAAAGCATTTACGATATAGTATTAGATTCTACTGAAAAAGAGATAAACATGCTAAAAGATGAAATTGCATTTTTATTAAAAAATCCTGTCACAAAAGAAGATATAGAGAGAATCGAGCAACGTTTAGGAGAGTTGGAAAGCCGAATAATGACTTAATAAAGCAGCTGTTAATCAAAAGTTTGCTTGACTATTTCATACCAACAATTTTCAGGAGCGGTTGCTTTATTACTAAAACCGCATATAATTAGCCGGTCTTTAGCTCTTGTCATTGCAACATAGAGTAGTCTTATATATTCCTGTAAGTCTTTTAATTTTTCAGCTTCTTTCAGATCTTGTAAAAATGCGGGTGTGTCCGCAGCATTAGCAGAGAAGAACATTCGACCTCTTTCATAACTCGCTTCTAAAGGTAATTTGTACGTCAATCCGGTACTCGCATCTGCGCGAACTAAAGTGTACGCTGCGGTGCTGCGTGCCGTGTTTCCTTCAAATTCCTCTTTATTAGCTTCGTTATGCAAGAGGTCTACTTCACCTTTATCATCCCAAATAAATTTATTGCTACTTATCGGCAAAGTAGTAGAATCGCATAATATAACAATAGGAGCTTCAAGTCCTTTAGAGCCGTGGACGGTCATTACTCTTATTTTATCTGAATGTTCCATATCACGTTTGATATAGATATCGTTATTCTCAAACCAAGCAACGAATCCTTGCAGTGAATTATCTATATCATTTGCATAGTTTTTGCTTAACGTTAATAGCTCATTTATCATATCATCACTATCATCATCGTAAATCTCTCGTAAATTTAGATTATTCACCACTAAATCAAAGAAATTCTCAATAGTCGATATTTTATAAATTTCAATTAGAGAAGTTAATTTATTATATATATCCTCATGTGAAGATAGTATATCCCATAAGCTATTATCGTTTTTATTTACAAGAAGTTCGTATAATTGCCGCTCACTTATTCCGATAATCGGTGATTTTAGCAACCCTGCAAGGTTTAAATCATCATCAGGTAATAACACAAATTTAGCTACGGACATTAAATCCATTATCGTTAGATTTTCCTTAAGATTAACTCTATCGCTTGCCTCAACTTTAAGTTTAGCTTTACTAAGTTCTTTTATAAGATTATTGCTAAATTCATCCCTCTTTCTTACTAATATCATGAAATCTTTTTCAGATATTCTGCTTACGGTAGATGGTAAAATTTCTTCATTTTTTATTTGTTCTTGTATAAAATTTACAATTTTTTCTATAAGTAAATCGGCAGCAGATTTAGAATTTTCATAATCTTCAGGCAATGCCCAAAAAAGTTCTTCTTGTTTTTCACTTGTTACTAACGGCCAAACTGTTACAGAACCTTGATGTGTAGGAAATGAGGATATTAATGGATTATCCGAAAGGAATAAACTCGGGTAATTGGATTTTATATTTTTCAAAACATTATGAGTAAATTGTAAAATCTCCACACATGATCTATAAGAACATTCAAGTGTGATATTTTTGAATTTTTTATTAGCATTTGTAAGGTTTGCTTTTAGTTGCTCGTTTACTAAGCTGAAATTATGAAGATCAGCCCCTTGAAAACTGAAGATAGATTGTTTATCATCACCAACGATAAAGGTACTATTGCTTGGCTTATCTGCCGCATTAAATTCCGTTATTAAAATAGTGATAATATTCCACTGCACAGGACTTGTGTCCTGTGCTTCATCAACAAGAATATGGTTTATCTCGTTTTCAAGCTTATGCAACAACCATTCGTGCGTAGTTTTATTATTCAGTAATTTCTCGGTGTAGTAAATTAGATCATCATAATCGAGTAAATTATTTTCTTCTTTATATGAATCGTATTTTTTTAAAATAATATAAGCAAGTTTAGTAAGTAAATTCGTATGATATTCTAGCTCCTCTATGCGACGCAGTTCATCCAAGCGATAAATTTCAGAAGTGATTTTTTCTAGTTCTAGCAATAATTTAGGATATTTTCTTATTAATTCTTTCGATAAAAAGCTTTTACGCTTTTTCCCGTCTTTAGTAAAAAAAACTTCTTTCGGCTCTATTTCCAAATCATATTCTGCAAATAAGTTTTTTACCTTATCATATATATTATTTAATTCCCCTAAGGCGAATCTTTTATTATTTATTTCTTCCGGAATAGTTTTATGTGTAAATAATTTTTTGAATTTAATTTTCTGCTCGATTATTTCAGTAAAAATATCTTGCAGAGTTATTTCATGAAAGCGGTTAAGCAAAATTTTAATTAAGTCATTATGCTCATCGCTTAAGTAAATTTCATTTCTGATGTTTAGGAAGATATCTTGTAATTTAGTTTCTTCAAGAATCTTAAATTCCGGTGTGATACCTGCTTCTAAAGGAAAAGTGTTAAGGATTTTTTGACAAAACGCGTGAATTGTATAAATATTTAAAGGCTCATTGCTATTTAGTATTTTATCGTATAAAGTTTTTGCGTTTTCTATTTCTTGCGGTAGCGGCTTATTGCCGCTCATTAAGAAGAGTTCATTTTCTAATTTTTCTGCATCACAAAGAGAAAGATGTTTAAGTTTACTATTAATTCTTGCTTGCATCTCTATAGAAGCAGCATTAGTAAAAGTAAGGCATAAAATATTTGAAGGTTCTACGCCTGTTATTAACAAACGTAAAAATCGATCGGTTAGGATTTTGGTTTTACCTGTACCGGCAGATGCCGATACCCAAACGGAATAATTAGGATCGGATGCTTGCTGTTGTAGATTGCTCATTTATGTATCGATTACTGTCACCCCGTGGCTTGAACCACGGGGTCCAGTCTTTTTAGTTATTTTTCTGGATCCCGCGATCAAGTCGCGGGATGATCTCCACAGCCATATAACGACGCCGATAAATCACATATATTACGATTAAGGAAATAGCAAGACCAAACCAAGTTAGGGCATATTCTAAATGGTCATTTCTGATTGCTGCTAAATGATTTATTGAAAGAGGTAATAAAATATCTAGATTGCTAATATCTTTTCCTTCCGCAATAATATAAAAATCCTCTAGATTTAATTCTAAGGTTTGGGATGCTTCTTTTAAATCTAAAGTTAGCCACACATTATTTTTTATATCGTTAGCAGGTAAGTAGCTACGAGTTTTTTCAGACGGCATAGTAACACCAATAATCTCATGTTGTTGGTCGTTTGTAGCTTGAGTGATAATATTTTTATTGCGATTACTGAACCAACCTCGTGCTACTAAAATAACTTTATCTTCTATGGTTTTAAAAGGAGTAACTAAATAATAGCCGTCTTTTTCACTCGACATTGACCTTCTACCGTATAAATATATGTCTTTATTAGGCAAAAATTGACCGGTAATTTTTACTTTGTGATAAGGTAAATTGTCTTGAATTTCTGCTAAATTAATTGCTGGTGAGGTAAGATTAGCTTGCATTGAGGCTAAAAATAATTTCTTTTCTTTTAAACGACTAAGCTGCCAAAAGCCTAAAGAGATGAGTATTATAAAAGTTATAAGTACAAGGAAGTTTGTTTTCATAGGTAAGTTTAAGGAAGGTTGATAATCGTCATTGCGAGGAAAAACTGTAAGTTTTGACGAAGCAATCCAGTAAAAAATTCTGATTTACAGAATTTTTTTAATTATTTTCTGGATTGCCGCGTCGCCTACGGCTCCTCGCAATGACGTTTTACTAAGCAGTTTTTAAAATACTACTAAGAAACTCTTTATGTTTTTGCAGCTCTTCTTTTGTAGGTTTAATAACAATAGTAGCTTGCTCTGTTTTGTTATTTACTTGATTAGTTGCTAAATTACTTATTCCGGCAGATTTATCAACCATTTTAAAAGCGGATTGTCTACCACCCGTTAGTTCCACATATACTTCTGCAAGTAATGCCGCATCTTTCAAAGCCCCGTGAAGCTGCCTACCTGAATTATCAACTTTAAATCTTTTACATAATGCGTCAAGATTATATTTTGAGCCTGGAAACATACTTCTAGCCATAACTAGAGTGTCTATAGCATTGGACAGTTCTAAAAGTTTGATTTCCGCTCTCTTTAATAATGATAATTCATGATTTAAAAACTTAATGTCGAAAGGAGCATTATGAATAATAAGTTTGCTATCTGAGATAAATTCTAAAAAATCATCGGCTATTGTATGAAATAGAGGCTTGTCTTTTAAAAATTCGCCGGATATGCCATGAATTCTATAAGCCTCAAACGGCATGTCTCGCTCAGGATTAATATAAAAATGAAAATTCCTGCCTGTTAATACCTTATTCACCATCTCAATTGCACCGATTTCGACGATTCGGTGACCTTGTCGTGGGTCAAGTCCCGTAGTTTCGGTATCTAAAATTATTTCTCTTAAACTCGACATTCCCAATCCTTTATTAGTCTTTTAAAATCGTCATTGCGAGCGGGTGTTATTGCGTGGATACCAAAACCGTCATTGCGAGGAGCGAAGCGACGCGGCAATCCAGAAAAAGATTAAAAAAATTCTATAAATCAGAATTTTTAACTGGATTGCTTCGTCGAATTACTACGTAATTCTTCTCGCAATGACGACTGGGGGTCTACGCAACAATGCCTACGCGGGAATGACATAAGTGCCATGCAACAAGACAACATTTCCTCGCTAATAGCGAGAATTACCTTGCTTTCAAATCCTTTATTAGCTTCTCTATTTGTTTTTCCAAGTCTAACATATCAACGCCGCTATTTATAGCAAAATCTGCTTTTGCTATTTTGCTCTCTTGTGATAGTTGAATTTCTTTGATTTTATTATAAATCTCTATATCAAATGAAGTTCTCGTTATTGCTCTTTGCATTCTTATTTCTTCAGAGCAGTATATTGTTACGACAAAATCAAAATATTTATCAAATTTAGCTTCATAAAGCAACGGTATTTCGGCAAAGCCAAATTTGGCATTAGCATTTTCTTTTTTAAATAAAATGAGTTTATCTATTAGTAATGGGTAAATAAAATTTTGTAGTTTTTCTCTAGCTAGGTCGTTATTGTAGATTAAATTACTAATTTTTCCGATATTGAAAGACTCAAGTTCAGGGAGTGATTTCAAGATTTGAGTTTGTACGCTCAAATCTTGATATAATTCTTTTATGCATCGATCGGCACAAAAAGTTTTATATCCTTTTTCTGCTAAATAATCCAAAATAAAAGTTTTCCCCGATGCATAGCTACCGGTAATACCTATTGCTAACATTTTGTTATAAAAATTTTATGTTCATTAGCGAGTTTTATAGTTAATTCTTCTTCGACTATAATTACGTTATTTTTCTGAATCGCTACTCCTTTGTAATTATATTTAGCAAGATTCTTTATAGTATCAGGACCAATTGTTGGCATATCTAGTCTATTATCTTGACCTAATTTCGGTATTTTTACTAGCACTCCTCCATAAGGATTTTTACGTAAATTTGCACATCTCGCTATTAAATTATCCGTCCCTTCAGCAGCCTCTATACCAAGTATGTAACCATTTTCAACTATAACCGATTGTGCAATATCGAATGAACTTAAATGATTCAACAATTTTACTCCAAGCTCAATATCATTTTTATCTGAATTCGTAAGGGTGGTATCAGTTATAATATTGGAGTTACCTTGTTGATTTTTATATATTTCGTTACTTGAAATTACTTTAAAACCATAGCTTTCAAAAAAATCCGCTACTATTTTTAGCAAATTATCATCTCCTCGAATTTTTTGCCCAACTATTTTGAAAAGCAATAAACCGCCTGTTTTATCTACGGATAAATTTTTAAAATTCGGTCTATTAACTCCGCCTATAAAAATAATATTTTGTACCTCATTATCCTTAAAATATTTTATAGCTTCACCAATCATACCGATTTTTAAAATCTTATATTCAAAATCTTTAATTTGATCTATATCAGCTTCGTCTTTAATTGCTGCTATATAACAATTGCCGCCTTGCTTTCTATAGTTACTTGCTATTAAGTAAGGTAATGAACCTCTGCCTGCGATAATTCCAAGATTTGGTAGCATAAAATATTTTTCAAAAAGTAATATTTATTATGAAGTATACAAATAATATAAGTCCATTTTTAATATAAATCTAGAATTCTTATTTGACCTTTACATTTTAATCAAATTAAGGCATAATATTTGGTGCTAATATAGCTATAGTAATAAACGTAATTTAGAATAGAGGTTGCGGACTCGGGGGCAGTACCCGACGCCTCCACCAAAACTTTCTAAATAACTTGCTTCTAAAGGTAATTTATACGTCGATTCTTACCCCTCATCCTCACGTTACTTGCTTGTACGCTGCGGTTCGAGGTGAAGTGTCTCCTTCAAATTCCTCTTTATTAGCTTCGTTATTTAAAGAAGTTTAAATATGTATTACTCTAAATAAGTAAGCAATACGAAGATCAACTTCAAAAAGAGCAAGGAGTTCACAAGGCGAGGAGCGGAGCGTATACTTAATACGTGAGCACCGCAGCTCTTGTAGAACGACGGAGCCAATTTTTGAAGTTCATCGAGTATTTTATGGGGGCGAAATAGGATCGACGTACCTAATAAAAAGATTGCTTTTACTCGGGATGATTCCGCCGACGGCTTTTGCCGTATGGGTCAAAACAAAGAAACGCAAACGATAATAATCGTTATGTAGGTGCAGCTTTAGCAGCTTAACCCTACGCGGCTGGGGGTTTGCCGGGCAACAGAAAAACCCCACGCGTATACTCGTTTAATTTGAAAAATTGGCATTGCCTAAAAACGGCTGATATCGTCATTAAAACTTACAGTTTTTGCTCGCAATGACGTGAACTGCTCAAATTAAACTTTGTCGACCTATTTTTATTTATTTTTCTTGTATGAATATTGAATATAAAAAATTTGTGAATGAATATATGCTAGAATTTGTGAAAAAAATTCTAGCAAAAATTCAGCATGAAAATTTATATTGGGATCAGTTAATATATATATCGTACAGAACCGATAACCCTGCGGTAATTTTACCTTCAAAAGTTAAACAGGCATATCCAAAACAGATAACAATAGTACTTCAATATCAGTTTGAAAATTTAATAGTAAATGATACCGGTTTTTCCTTAACGGTAAGTTTTGACGGTGTTAAAGAAATAATTTACGTACCTTTTGATGCACTTATTAGCTTTGTTGATTCCAATAATAATTACAGCCTAACTTTTAATCAGTCGTTAAATATACAAGAAAATCACCAACATGAAGAGGAAATAAGTAATAATAAAAGTTATAAAACTTCATTATCTCCAAATCCAAATGTTATAATGTTAGATAAGTTTCGTAACTCTTCTAAACCTAGTTAATGCCCATATATGGATTCAAAAGTAGTTATATATACTGATGGTGCATGTGCAGGTAATCCCGGTCCTGGAGGATGGGGAGCTTTACTTCAATTTAATGATACTAGCAAAGAAATATTTGGGTATGAGTTGGATACGACTAATAATCGTATGGAAATTACGGCAGCCCTTGAAGCATTAAGGATTTTAAAAAAATCTTGTAATATTGAGATTTATACCGATAGTAAATATTTGCAACAGGGAATTACCGCTTGGATTCATAATTGGATAAAAAATAATTGGTGTAAAAGCAACAATGAACCCGTTAAAAATGCCGATTTATGGCAAAAATTATACGCAGAATTGAGTAAACATACTATTATTTGGAAATGGGTAAAAGGTCATGCAAATAATAGCGGTAATATTGCTGCCGATAAACTTGCAGTGCAAGGAAGAGAAACTGCTATAGAAATTTTAAAATGTCGTGGATAGATAAGTTTTTTATTACTTTTTTTCACAAAAAAGTAGGAGAAGATGAATTTTTGAATCAATATTATGAAAGCCGTAATATTGATTATTTAGGGCGTCCAAGGAGGTTTGTTATTTATAAGAATGTAAATGAACCTACAAAAATTCCGCCGAGTTGGCACGCTTGGTTACATCATTTAGTAAATGAGATACCGAAAAATATTCAGCTTTTTCCCTGGCAAAAGAACGATAGAATAGCTAAGCCTAAAGTATCAAATCTTAAATATAGTAGATGGCAACCGTAATTAATTAATAAAATATAAAAAACAATGAAACAGAACATTATTGAAACAATTATCGGCTTTATAGTATTAATTATTGCTTTGCTATTTTTGATTTTTGCCTACAAAACAGGTAGTTCTATAACTAGCTCAAAAGGTTATCAGGTAACTGCTAATTTTCAGAGTGCAGAGGGTATAGCAGTCGGAAGCGACGTAATGATCTCAGGTATAAAAATAGGTAGTGTAAAGAAAATTACTTTAGATCCGAATAGCTTTTATGCAAGTGTATATCTAAATATTAATGATGATGTTAAAATACCTAAAGATTCTAAAGCCCAAGTAGTCACCAGCGGGTTACTTGGAGGTAAATATATTTCAATTGTGCCTGGTAATGATGATGAAAATTTAGCGGCTAATGAAGAGATAAGATATACTCAATCAGCAATTAATATTGAATCATTAATTAATAAAATTGTTTCTTCATTTGGTAGTAAATAGTATAGTACCGGACATTCTTTAAAAAGATCTCGATGTCATCCTAGCTAAAAGTAGGGTTTTGTTGCATGGATCGAAAAACCTACTCGCTGTCATTCCCGCGAAAGCGGGAATCCATCATAAAGCGAGATAAATCGAGCTTTTAATTTAAAAAATTTGCTGTATTTATACTTTTTTTTGGATTCCCGCTTTCGCGGGAATGGCATAGAATAAAAAATGTCTGGTATTATGAAAGTAGAAGTAATACGAAATAAAAAATCATTAAATTCAGCCGAATCTAAACTAGATTCGGTTTTTTTATTGTTTAAGCTATTGTAAAGTGTTTACAAGAGGAGTATCTTATAATTGTAAGCAAAGTAATTTGCTTAACAAAATGTAAACTAATAAAGGAGTAAATTATGAAAGAATCAAATTCAAACTCTGCTAAAGAAGATGTCGAAGGTATCAAAAAAGATATTGAAAGCTTAGTTTCAAGATTACGTAATTTAAAAGGTAAATCCGGAGATATTCTAGATGAGCAGTTAGGTAATTTATCATCCGTTATGGAACAACATTATAAAGATAAAGGAATAGATAAAGGTAAGGCTAATGTTAGCGGATTTATGTGAGTCGACACGTGACCACCCTTTGCGGAATCTCGCCTACGCTTTTGGTGCAGGCGTGTTGCTCGCTATTCTTATGAAATAGGTAATTCAATGTTAAAATCTCTTGGCAAACCATTTGTCTATTTTTTTTAATATTCTAGGTTTAGTTTTAATAATTATTGCTAATTATTGTTATTGTTCGGATAGTATGGAATTTTATTTTCTTATGCAAAGCGGAATAATTTCTATTATATCTTCTATGGTTATTGAAGCTGTTAGATGTTATTTAAAATACAAAAATAGATATCGTACTTTAGATTGTTTAAGATCAAAAAGTAGAGAGTTAGTAGAGAGCATAAGTACGCCGTTTACTGACTTAGTCTCAACTAAGACCTTAATAAGATATTTACCTACGATAATTCGCTATGTTCCAAGTACCATACTGACATTTTTAGTATGTACTTATATTAAAAGAAAATTCTTAAAAAATGTTACATATCCACATCATCCACATCCACTTTTAGGTAAGTAGTAATTTATTTCTCGGTTTAGGTATTCTAAACCGAGCTTTAAATAACTCTGTCTTATTCGCTTCGTCAAGCTCACTTTTAAACTTGTTATTTGAGTTCTGATTTTGATTTTGGAAAATCTACATTATCTTAGCCAAGTTTATTGAAAGTGTTTAAGCTTTCTTCGTCGTCTTTGGTCATTATATAAGGTACTTTAACATATATAAGCATTTGATGTGTTTTGTCCGATATTTTATTTTTCTCTAAAAACGCATATAATTTATGAGTATTGTTATATTCATCTTGTATACTAAACGCTTTATTTGCTACAACTGATTTATCAGATTTTGTTATAAAATTATCAATAAAATAGTTTAAAGAATCTCCAAATAATTCGCTTAATTGCTGATCATTTTGAAGTTCTTCATATGATAACGATCTTGCAGTTTTCAACTTAAAATATGATTTAATCATTTTAGTGATTGAAAAAGCATATTTTTAATATATTTAATTATAACTACCAACGATAGTATAGTATTTTTTGCTTTTCAATCTAAAAATGAACCATTACTATATATTACTCATTTTTTTCTTTCAATTAGTTTATTTATCACATATTTATTGTGCTAATAAATAATTAAATTCTTTTTTGCTGCAAATTATAAGATTTTTTTGAAATAGGATTAACTATTCTTTAAAAAATCTTATTCAATCCACGAAGTATATTAAGTTGCACTTCATTTTCTTATTTATCGTGTAAAGTGAAATTTCCTATTGACTTTTATATAAAACAGTATAAGTTTCTTTACAATTTAATTTTTTGTAAAAAATTTATGCTAGGCTATGAAAAAGAACAGAGAAGCTTAACAAGAGAACAAAAAGAAGCCACAGGAATTTTATCTACAGCTACTTTTCTTGAGTATTTTGATTTAATGTTGTATGTCCATTTAGCAGTATTGTTAAATGAATTGTTCTTTCCTAAATATGATTCTAGTGCAGCTTCTCTTCTCTCTGCCTTTACCCTTTTGTTCTACCTTTATATTTAGACCACTAGGAGCATATGTTTTCGGTCGAATAGGTGATAAATTAGGACGAAAATCTACTGTTATTATGACAACTACCTTAATGGCTTTATCCTGTATAATTATGGCGAATGCTCCTACTTATGAACAAGTGTAGGTTATTTTGCTGCTGTATTAATCACAATTTGCCGAGCAATTCAAGGTATGGCTTCTGTAGGTGAAATAGTAGGAGCAGAACTTTATTTAACTGAAATTACAAAACCACCTATACAATATCCTGTAGTTTCTTTTATCGCCGTAGCATCAGTAATTGGGACAACTGCGGCTTTAGCTATAGCATCTTTGGTTACTACTCAAGGATTTAATTGGCGTCTTGCCTTTTGGATAGGTGCAATTATTGCAGTTGTGGGAGGTTACGCTAGAACTCATCTTAGAGAAACACCTGATTTTGTAGATGCAAGTGCTAGACTTTTACGAAAATATGAAAAAGCAAATATCGACAAAAAAGAATTAAAAAACGATGAGATTTTTAACCAAAAACCTAATAAGAAAACAACTATATATTTTTTCATAATGAGCTGTGCTTGGCCCATATGTTTCTACTATACTTATATTACTTGTGGTGAAGTTTTAAAGAATTCATTTGGATATAGTGCAGCTCAGGTTATTCATCATAATTTTATTATTTCAATGTTCCACCTAGCTAGTATGTCTTTAATATGTTTTCTAAGTTATAAAATATATCCTTTAAAAATTCTTAGAGTAAAATTAGCGTTGCTTTTTATATTTATTCTATTTTCACCATACCTTTTAAAAAGTACAACTACACCTTTCCAACTTCTTTTAATTCAAATAGGTTTGATAATATGTTCATTTGATACTGTTCCTGCTGTTTCAATCTTTTTTAGGCATTTTCCGGTTTTTAAACGCTTTACTTATAGTAGTATGATATATGCTGTTTCTAGAGCCTTAATGTATATAATTACTTCGTTTGGAATTATATATTTAACAAAATATTTGGGTCAATATGGTTTGTTTGTTGTGATGGTTCCATTACTTATAATTTGTATGTTTGGTCTAAATCATTTTCAAAAGTTGGAAAAAGAAGCAGGTTATTCATGGTGAATAATGATATTTGTTTTTGTTGAGAAAATTTGTCTTTGTATAAAAACCTATAGCAAATTTCATTAAACTTTTCTTCAATTTCATAACACTCTAAATGTATAGCAACAACTAGAAATTTCTTAAATGTTTCCAAAATGATCTTCTTTGCTTTTTCAGGTGATTTAGCTGCTAATGTTTGTACATTATGAATACGATCAAATAATTTTATAAGTGCGGTATCATATCTTTTTTGTTTGATTAACAGGTTTAAGCTTTCCTCGGCACTGATTTTTCCATAAGGTTTGATTCTAGTTAAACCTTCTACATGTTTTGCTATTTCTTTACCAAAAATTTTGATGATCATCTTTTCAGTAAGCTCTGTATCCTCAATAGTATCGTGAAGTAGAGCAGTATTTATCATATTAGAAGTAAAAAGCTTAGGGGCTTCGTCTGCTACAAACTCCGCAAGCATAATCGCTACCTCAATTGGGTGAGAGTAGTAAGGATCGCCCGATTGACGCATTTGCAAGCCGTGATGTTTACGGGCGTAGTAGATACCTTTTTTGACTTCTTCTATATCAACGGGATTTTTTACTTTATCGTTTAAATATTCGAGTTTATCAATCAGCTTTTCAGCGTAAATGCAAATTTCAAACTTTTCTTTCCAAGAGCTTATATCTTCCATAAAAGTTATTTTATTTATATTAATAATAGTTGATTGCAATTAAAGCAAAAGTTAAAAAATTGCAATAACAAATAATTTTTTAACTCTAAATAGATTAATAACTTTTGATTACATTGTATTTAAACAACTTCATTCTGTTTTATTATTTACTTTTGCTTCTTGTTCTTGCTGTAATTTATACTCTGCTGCTTTTTCTTCTATATAGTTAAAAAAGATAACAAAAAGTTAAAAAACTAGTGAAAATAATAGCAAATGTTATTAATATTAACTTAAGCTCTTTCCTTGCATTTTGAGCTTTTAAACGCTTTTCCTCCTCTTCATCTATTATTAACTCAGAGGTTAAAGTTTCTTCTTCTTTATTTTTCATATTTTAACTCTTAAAAATTAGATTATATTATGAATGACAGAGTTTAATTATCATTTAAGAGAAGTAATCTATAGAAGTAATTAAAATAAGTCAATAACTATAATTATTGATTGCAATAATTATAGTTATATAAATTTAATTCACCTATAAATATAATTATTTAGAGTTGAAAAAATTATCATTAACAGAAAAGAATAACATTATGAATAAAAAAACAATAAAAGAAAAATTTAAAGGCATTGCTAACTAAAGAGAGATAATAATAAAAAAACTCAATGTCATCCCGTGATTTATTCACGGGATCCAAAAAAAATACCTAAACATCTAGTATTTTAAGTTGTTTTCCTGGATACCGTGGACAAGCCACGGTATGACATTTCTCTTTAGTTAGCAATGCCAATTTAATAATGTAGTTAAAGCTATTTACAATGCTTATAACGGTGAAATCACAGAAGGACAAGCACGACAAGCAGCGAGGAATTTTATCGCATTTTGCCAAAAGCTTATAGAGGTACAAACTAGATTAGAAAAGGAAAAAAATAATAAAACTTAAGTATTAATTGACTTTTTTGGGAAGTTATATATAGAATTATACTCGAAATAGAAAAATGCTATTTCGGGGTTTCAAAGCCTTTTGCGATTATGGTATATGCATCAGCCATAAAATGGTGCAATCCTCATCACTTATGGTTGGGGATGACGATAGACATGTCCAGAGCTTAAGGGTTACTTTAAGCTTAAAATCTATTGTAAACTGTTAGTCGCGGTTTCTTTGAACTCCCCAACCACCATAAAATATTTTGTGGTGGTTAGAACTTAAAAATCTAAGTTTAACTAAACGGGGCAAATCAAAATGACTTCCACTAAAAAAAATAATCTTTCTAACACCACTTTCAAATTCTGAAGATCGTAAGCGTCGTAGAGAACTCCTTAATTCATATTGTCGGCAAAATAATTTCACTATATTAAAAATCTTAGAGCAAAGCTCATTTGATCATGCTATTTTAAGAGAGCTAGTTGCTCAAATCGTACACGAGCCTAAAGGAACCATTGCTGCTTTTATTGAAGATAAATTATTAAACACTCCAAACAGTATAGTTCTCTTTTCAGTAATTGGGACTTTATATTTACTTGGACTGATTAAAACGGAAATATATAATAAATCTTATACTGAGTTAAAACTTTGTGGTTCAATGCTTGATGATTTTTTAAGTATTGCGACCTTTAATCTTAATTTTTATATTCCAGGATAAATTATAGAGCCGTTAGCAAAATAGCTTTAATTAGCTTTAAAATTATTTTGTTAACAGTCCTATAGTATGCTAAGATATTGCTTTTAAAAATAAGTGATTATTAGTGTCAAAATTTTCTTTTAATATTCATCATCAGAATAAAAAAGCTAGAAGCGGTGTTATAACAACTGCACATGGAGAGATTCGCACTCCTGCTTTTATGCCGGTCGGGACTAGAGGCACTGTTAAGGCAATGCTACCTGAATCAGTAGTTGAAACGGGAGCAGATATACTCCTTGGCAATACTTATCATTTAATGCTTCAGCCAAGTGCCGAGTGTATAGCACACCTTGGCGGTTTGCATAAATTCATGAATTGGGATAAGCCGATATTAACCGATTCCGGCGGTTTTCAGGTAATGTCGTTATCGAAGTTACGCAAAATAACTGCAGAGGGAGTAAGTTTCAGCTCTCATATTAACGGTGATAAATATATGTTAACGCCTGAGCGTTCTACCGAAATACAACATTTACTCGGTAGTACTATCACTATGGCTTTTGATGAATGTACGCCTTACCCTGCAACCTTTGAAGAAGCTAAAACTTCTATGCAGCTTACGACTAGATGGGCGAATAGATCGCGCAATGCTTTTGTTAAACGAGATGGATATGCACAATTCGGTATTATTCAAGGTAGTGTTTACGAAGAATTACGTGAGGAGTCAGCTAAAGATTTAGTAGGACTCGATTTTGAGGGTTATGCTATAGGCGGGCTTGCAGTAGGCGAAGGGCAGGAGCTTATGTTTAAAGTACTTGATTATGCTCCCGATTTTCTACCGCAAAATAAGCCGCGCTATTTAATGGGAGTCGGTAAGCCTGCTGATATTATCGGTGCTGTACGCCGAGGTATAGATATGTTTGACTGTGTAATCCCAACACGTTCAGGTCGTAACGGTCAGGCTTTTACCAAATACGGCACGGTAAATATCCGCAATAGCAAATATGCCGATAATAACGAGCCGCTTGAACATGATTGCCTATGCCCTGCTTGTAAAAACTATAGTAAAGCTTATCTGCATCATTTAGTTAGAATCGGTGAAATACTTGGAGCAATGTTAATGACGTGGCATAATCTAACATATTTTCAAAACCTCATGAGCCGCATTAGAGAATATATTAAACTAGGTAAAGATTTTGATTTTGATTCTTAAGAGGGTTTGTTTTATCATATGACCTAGAAAAACCTGTTCGATGTCATTCCCGCGTGGCATTGTTGCGTAGATCGGTAAAATCCACTGTGTCACCTAGTTCGTTTGACCACGGGGTCCATAAAAACAATAAAAAATACTAATAATTTTAGTATTTTTAACTGGATCCCGTGGTCAAGCCACGGGATGACAGAGGCGAAATTGATCCACGCAACAACGCCACGTGGGAATGACATCGAGTAGGTTTTTCTATCCATGAAACAAAGTCACTTAAAAAAACATGAATTACTAATGCAAAATATTGATTTAATATCTGAAGAAGAAGCAAAAAAATTACTAGAAGAACTCAGCTGTAAAATAGCAGTGTATAATCATGCTTATTATATAGAAGATAATCCTTTAGTTTCAGATGCCGAATATGATCAGCTATTTAATACCAATCTCAAGTTAGAACAAAAATTTCCTCACTTAGTTTTAGAAAATAGTCCTAGCAAAAAAGTAGGAGCAAAAATAGCAAATAAATTTGCTAAAGTTACGCATCAAGCACCTATGCTATCTCTTAGTAATGTTTTTGATGAGCAAGATGTAAGAGATTTTGTAGATCGTATAAAAAGCTTCTTACGTCTTGATGAGTTTGCTCCTATCTTTTGCGAGCCTAAAATAGACGGTTTGTCTTTTTCTGCTATTTATAAAAACGGGTTACTTATAACGGGAGCTACAAGAGGTGACGGATATGTCGGTGAAGATATAACGGCAAATATTAAAACGATCAAAAATTTTCCTCATAAAATAGATAATGCTCCGGAATTTTTAGAAGTACGCGGGGAAATTTATATTGAAAAACAAGATTTTTTAAACCTAAATGAAGAACAAGAAGAGCAGGGCAGAGATAAATTTGCTAACCCCCGTAATGCTGCTGCCGGTTCGCTTCGTCAGCTTGATTCTTCTATTACGGCTAAACGACCGCTCAAATATTTTGTATATTCAGGAGGAGTAACTGAGCAGAATCTCGCTTCTTCTCAAGATCAATTACTTAAAAAATTAAAAGAATTCGGCTTTTGCGTTAATGAAATATCTAAGCTTGCAGATTCCGAAGAAGAAATTTTTGCCTTTTATAAATATCTCAAAACAAATAGAGAAAATTTACCTTATGAAATTGATGGAGTAGTATATAAGCTAAATGATTTTACACTGCAAAATAGAATGGGTTTTATTGCTAGATCTCCAAGATTTGCTACCGCTCATAAATTTCCTGCTATAATAGGACGAACAAAACTGCTTTCTATTACGGTGCAAGTCGGTAGAACCGGTACGTTAACGCCGGTAGCCGAGCTTGAACCTATAGAAATAGGCGGGGTAACCGTTAGCAGAGCAACGCTGTATAATTTTCAGGAAATCATGCGAAAAGACGTACGTATCGGCGATTATGTATTCTTGCAGCGTGCCGGTGACGTTATTCCTAAAATTACGGGAGTTGATACTCGGAAGCGTCCTAATGATACAGCAATGTTTGATACTCCTTTATTTTGCCCGTCATGTAATTCTAAGTTGTATTATGTGCCTGAAGATATTATTATACGCTGTGATAACGGTCTTAACTGTCCTGCTCAGAATTATGAGCGTATCCGTCATTTTGTATCGAAAAATGCTATGGATATTGAAGGGCTAGGATGTAAGCAAGTTGAGTTTTTAATAGATAAGGGGTTAATTAGCAATCCACTCGATATATTCTTCTTAAAAGAAAAAAATGATTCTAGCTTAGCAAAACTTGAAAATATGAATGGGTGGGGTAAAAAATCAGTAGAAAATCTTTTTAAAAATATAGAAAAATCACAAAAAATTAGCTTACCAAGATTTATATATGCTCTAGGTATTAGGCATATCGGCGAACAAAATGCTAAATTACTTGCTAGAGAATTTGGCAGCTATGCTAATTTTATAGCTCAAATGGAATTGCTTAGCAAAAACGATTCGGATATCTATCAAAAACTAAACAATTTAGAAGGAATCGGTGATAAGATTTTAGTAGATATTATTGACTTTTTTGACGTTAAAGAAAATACCCAGCTTATCAAAAAACTTGGTGAAATATTAAATATTGAAGATTATAAAGAGACCAGGGAACAAAGCAGTTTAACAGGTAAGATAGTGGTATTTACCGGTAGTTTACCGACGATATCTAGAGCGGAAGCTAAAGTGACGGCTGAGAAGCTTGGAGCTAAAGTTGCAGCTAGCGTATCATCTAATACGGATTTAGTAATAGCAGGCCTTGATGCAGGCAGTAAGCTTAAAAAAGCTAAAGAGCTTAATATTAAAATTATTGATGAAGAAGAATGGCTTGCTCTTATAAAAAATGCTTAGGAAAAGCAGCTGTTGCATTTTTTGCAACAGTTCAAATAGAAGGAGAAAAGAGTGTAGAAAGCAAATAGAATATTATAATTTAGATGCTATAATATCAGTAGGATATAGGGTAAATTCTAAGAGAGGGAACGCTTTTAGAAAATGGGCTACAAACTTACTTAAAGAATATCTCATTAAAGGATATAGTATTAACAAGATAAAATCACTAAAAAGAAATTAAATAATCTACAACAAACAGTAGAACTATTAACTAATACTTTGATAAATCAAAATTTGGTAAATAGTACAGGACAAGAATTAATTAATCTTATAAAGAATTACTCTAAAACATGGGAGATATTAGTTAAATATGATGAAGACAAATTAAATCCACCGACAAAATTACAGGCAGAAACTAATGCATTATTAGATTATAAAGAGTCTTTAGAAGTAATTAAAAAGTTAAAGCAAGAATTAGGCAACCATGAGGATGCAGAAATAAGTAATTTATTTGGAGCTGAAAGAGACAATAGTTTTAAAGGAATCTTAGGTAATATTGATCAAACTTTTGACAGTAAATCTTTATATAATTCGGCAGAAGAAAAAGCAGCTCATTTGTTATATTTCATAATAAAAGATCATCCATTTAGTGATGGTAATAAAAGAATAGGTTGTTTACTTTTTTACTTTATCTTACCAAAGCAAAAATTGGATTAAAAATATTGGAGTAAGTGCTATGACATCACTAGCATTACTTATTGCAGAAAGCGATCCTATACAGAAAGAATTAATGATTAACTTAATTATGAATTTAATAAATGATTAGTTTTATGGCTAGTAAAGCTCAATTAATATGGGTGGAAATTAAGAATTACTTACGTGAATTAAAAGAAAATAGAGAAGATGCAGAAATTGCTTTAGCAAGAAGAAATAATAATAGTGATAAACTTCTTACTTCAGAAGAAGTAACAGAATTGTTAAAAAAGAAATACGGTTTATAATTTTGAACTATCGTCATATTTATCATGCAGGCAATTTTGCTGATATAGTCAAGCATTTAGTGCTAAGTAGCATTTTAGAACAGCTTAAGAAAAACCTTTTGCGGTTTAGATGCTTTTGCGGGTCTTGGTCTTTACGATTTAAACTCAGAGGCGGCTTCTAAGACTTTAGAGAGTAATAACGGCATTGACAAATTATTAAAACTTACGAATCCTATTCCTGAGTTTCTAACGGCTTTCTTAAATATAGTAAATCTAGCAGGTCTTAATTATTATCCCGGTTCACCTTTTATAATTAAACAATTATTACGACCGAATGATCGTTTAATTGCCTGTGAGCTTCATCCAAGTGATTACTTGAGTTTTAAAAAAAACTACTACCGAATAATACGCATAATATAGATGCTTATAATTAGATGCTTATAATGCGATTGAAGCTTTTCTACCGTTTAAAGAAAATAGAGGATTAATTTTTCTTGATCCACCTTTTGAGGTCAAAAATGAGTTTCAAAAATTGCTCGAAGCACTTAAAAAAATTAAGCTACGAGTTCTTAATAATACAGTCTTAATTTGGTATCCTATAAAAGATTTATCTTTAGTCCGTGATTTTTACCACAACTACAAGAATATCGGATTTAAAGAAACTATAATTATTGAATATGAGCTTTTAAATAATGATAAAAATATGGTAAAGTGTGGGTTAATGTTAATTAATCCTCCAAATATATAAAGAGGAATTAGAAAAATTAACGAAATATTTAAGTGCATCTCTTAATTTAAAATTTACGTATATTTACTTTTAATGTCTTTTAAAAAATATATATTTTTACTGCTTATAGTTTTTCTTGTTCAAGGTTGTAGCAGTATTAAAGAGTCTAGCGATACTACTTTACTTTCTGTAACTTCATCTCAATTAAAGCAAAAATATAAAATCAGTCATGCGGATTTAGTAGTACAGTATGATTTAACAAATAAAAATAGCAAATGTATATATGCAAAAAACTTAGGTCTAATAATTAATAACCCTAAACAAAATAAGATTTTTCTACAAAAATTCCATAATAAAAATCCGGCAGAATTTAATAAAGCAGCCGAAATAAAAATAGCTGATATAAAGGCAGTTGTAACAAAACTAAATTCAAAATATAAGTTTCTTTCTAAACCGGAAGCTAGCTATTTTGCAAAAAAACAAACTCATAGGAATAATATCTCGGAATTAACCAAGCTTGATAAAATAATTAGTACAATACCGCTTATGATGCCGGAATATGAGCCGAAAATTACTAGCCATTACGGAACTAGGAAAAGTCCTCATAAAAAGAAAAGAAAAAAGAAATGTTTCCATAGCGGTATTGATTTACAAGCTAAAAAAGCAGCACCGATATATGCAGCAGCAAGCGGAATTGTTATAAAAGCCGCTAGAGCACCTGATTACGGGAATTTTGTTGAGATTAAACATGGACGCAAATTTGTTACGAAATATGCTCATTTAAAGGAAATGTCAGTTAAGGAAGGAAATAAAATTAAGCGGGGTCAATTTATCGGTATACAAGGAAAAACCGGTAATGCTACGGGTGAGCATTTGCATTTTGAAATTCTACTAGACAACAAAGCAATCAATCCGTTTGACTTTATTTTTAACTGCCGTAAATGTTAAACTATGATCAAACTTTTATATCCTGAATTTTGGCAGAAGCGAAATATTATAGCTTATTTGCTTTTGCCTATAAGCTTGATATATCAATTTTTAGGCTATTTACGAGCTAGTTTAGCACGTCCTATTATGTTGCCTGCTAAAGTTATTTGTGTCGGTAATTGTAGCGTAGGAGGTACGGGTAAGACACAGATAGTAATGTATCTAGCCAAATTACTGAGAGCTAAAAATGTAAGTTTTGTAATAGTAACTAAGGCTTATGGTAGTAACCTTAAAAGTGCAACTACCATACATCAAGGACATACAGCATTAGAGGTAGGAGATGAGGGAGTAATACTTGCAAAGTATGGAACAGTTATTGCTACTAAAAATATTAAAGAGATTTTACCATTAATTAACGAGCTTAAACCTGATATAATAATAATTGATGATTTCCTACAAAATCCTTATTTTCATAAAGATTTTACTATAGTTTCAGTAGATAGCCAAAGGCTTTTCGGCAATGGCTTTCTAATTCCTGCTGGTCCTTTAAGACAATATCCAAATAAAGCCCTTGATGCAGCTGATTTAATTTTTTTAGTCAGTAGTACCAATGATAAAATACCGAATATTTTAACTCCTTATGTCAATAAATTAATAAATGCTCAAATAGTTCCTTCAAATAATATAGATAAAACTAAAAATTATTTTGCTTTTAGCGGTATCGGTAATCCTGAGCGTTTCTTTTCGACTTTAAAAAATTATGGACTGAATATAACCGATTACAAAATTTTTCCTGATCATTATAATTATTTACAAGCAGATTTAGAAAATTTATATTCATTAGCTAAAGAGCATAATGCTACCTTAATTACTACACGAAAAGATTATGTTAAGTTTAATGAATTTAGCTATAATGATATTACTTGTTTAGATGTAGAATTATCTATCAATAATCCTGATTTATTAAATGAAAAAATTTTTAAAAAAGCTCAGATATTTAATTGAGTATTTTATCGTCGTTATATTCCTTAAAGTAATAGGAATATTCGGTGTAGATAAAGCAGCAGATATTTGTAGTTTTATAGCAAGAAAAGTCGGTATATTATTCGCCGTTAATAAAATTGCTAGACGAAATATTAAAGCAGTATTCGGCGATATGTGTGATGTTGAAAAAATCATAGATCAAACTTGGGATAATTTCGGCAGATTTATAGGCGAGAGTGCTTATGTTAATAAAATGAGCGAAACCGAGTTAGAAAATAGAGCCGAGATAATAGGTATTGAGAATATTAAAAAGCTAGGAGAGCAACCCTTTTTATTATTTAGCGGTCACTTTGCCAATTGGGATATCGGTCTTAATCTTCTGCATAAATCTTATCCGAAATTTGCCGTAATTTATCGTAAGGCAAATAACCCGTATGTTAATAAGCTAATTAATGAAAGTCGGGCTAGTGATAAATTGAGGCTTATACCGAAAGGTCCTGACGGTAGCAGAGCTTTAGTTAGGGCTATCAAGGAGAGTGAATCTATTGTTATGCTTGTTGATCAAAAAATGAACGATGGAATTGAAGTGCCTTTTTTAGGATATCCTGCTATGACTGCAAACGCCATAGCTAAAATTGCTTTGCAGTATAAATATCCAATTATACCTTGCCAAATCATTAGAACTAAAGGCAGTTATTTTAAAGTAATAGTTCACCCGCAATTAAAGTTTGAGCAAACCGGTGATAATAAAGTTGATTGCTATAATATTATGCTTAATATTAATCAAATGCTAGGAGCATGGGTTAAGCAAAATCCTTCTCAATGGTTCTGGTTTCACAATAGATGGAAGAAATAATGTATACTCGTTTAATTTGAAAAATTGGCGTCGTTGCTCCATATTTTTTAATCCTCACGTACTAGTATGTACGCTGCGGTCAAAAAATATGGAACGCCTTGCTCTTTTCCAAATTAAACTTCGTCTACTATTCTTCATTTACTCAGAGTAGAGTCTTTAATTTTTCAAGTACTTCTTGGGCGTGATTTTTAGCATTTACCGAACGCCAAATATGCTTAACTATTCCTTCCTTATCAAGTAAAAACGTAGCTCTATCAATGCCCATATATTTTTTACCGAACATTGATTTTTCTATCCATACCCCTAATTGTTCACACAAATTTGAATTTGCATCAGAGGCCAAATCAAATCCCAAACTATATTTTTCTTTAAATTTATCGTGAGAGTCAAGCTTATCTTTAGATACTCCAATAATTACCGTATTAAGTTTATCGAATTCCGGTTTTAGCCTATTAAAATCTTGTGCTTCAATAGTACATCCTGGTGTATCATCTTTCGGATAAAAATATAATACTACGAATTTTTCTTTTAAATCCGATAGTTTAATTATTTTATCGTTACCTATGTGCAGCGAAAAATCAGGAGCTTTTTTTCCTAGTTCTAATGTCATAATATCCTCAAATTTATTTTATACAATAACTATATATTAAATAGGTATTTTTTAAAATTGCTTTTTAAGATTATATTATTTATGATTCTGAATATATAATATTTAAGTTTAACTTTTATTAACTATTTTCAAAAAGAGGTGTTATGAGAACTATAGGTGAAGCACTTGAAGAATTACATAAAAACCTTAAGGATTCTGCTAAAATTATTACTGCCGATTTTAATAAAAAATGTCATGAAGTAGCGGATAAATTATCCGTCAAAATTAATGATTTAGAGGAATATGCTAAAGACCATTCTTTAGAAACTATAAAAGAGCAATATAAAAATTTAACGAAAGAGTTACTGGATTATCAGAAAATTAAAGATGATAAAGTGGAAGAATATAGAAAAACTCTTGTGAAAAAACTTGATGATTTAAGTAAGAAAATTGAACAATATAACAATAAATATAAATAATCGGAGAATATAATGAAAAGAATATTAATAAACACTAGGGGCTACCGCTACATTATTATTAACACCTAGCATTTTTGCAGATTCGCCTACCAAGGATGAAACAAAAGCAAATGAAGTGCAAACTGAAGAAGTAGCTACAAGCAGTACAAAAACAATTACCGAAAATTTACAGGAATTATAAAGACAATTTAACAAACTTAGCTCAAACGGGAGCCGATAAATTTAATCAGACCTTAAGCAATACTTATGATCAGATAGCACAAAGCGTTGCAGAGATAAAAAAGAATGTGAAAGATCAGAAAGATAAAAAAGGTGAAGAACTGCAAAAATCTATAGATGATGTAAAAGCAAAAATGGAAGATTATAAAAAAGTAGGAAGCAAGAAGAAATACGTCAGCACCTAGTGGATAAATTAGAAGAGCTAAATAAAAATATTAACGAATATAATAAAGAAAAAGCAAATTCGTAATTTTTTAACGTCATTGCGAGGAGCGAAGCGACGCGGCAATCTCATGAAATAGGATAAACTCCTGAGATTGCTTCGTCGAAACTTATAGTTTCTCCTCGTAATGACGTTGTACCCTTAAAAATCGGTATTATTTATGACTATTACCAAAGAAAAAATTGCAACCATGTTAAGCTCCAAATTAGGTTTTTCAAATAATTTATGCGAGGAAATAGTTAATACGGTTTTTTCTAATATTTTAGAAATAGCAAAAGAGCAAAAGTTAACTTTAAAGAATTTCGGCAGTTTTGAGGTTAAACAAAAAAATCCACGTCCCGGAATAAATTTTCATACTAAATCACCAATAATTATAGAATCAAAAAAGAATTTGCGTTTTGTCCCGTCTTCCAAATTAAAAGCCCTAGTTAACGAACATGACAAACAATAAGCTAACAAAAAAATATTATTCTGCTGGTGAGGTAATTAAGCATTTAAATATTGCTTTACATCAATTAAGATATCTAGAGACAAAAATCCCTGATTTATCTAATTATAAAATAAATAATAGGAAATATTATACCGTTAATGATATCGATCTACTTCAAAAATCTTTAAAGAAAGATATTACATCTCTGTCTACCGATAAAGTTGATATATTACTTACCAACTTCCATAATTTATCTCTTCAAATAAAAAAAATTCTTGCCGATTCCTTGATGACTTGCGTATAGTACTTGTCATATTACGTTTTAAAGACAAGAAAGGAGAATATTATGACAATAAGACAAATGGTAAAGCCGGTAATTATAGGCATATCCGGTCCTGAATTAACCGATGCTGAAAGAGAATTATTTGAAGAGCATAATCCTTTAAGTGTAATTTTATTCCGTCGTAATATTAGAAAGAATGATAACGGTGAGCAGGATAAAGAAACTCTTATTAAGCTTATTGCAGATATAAAAGAAGTGTTAGGAGAAAATACTATCATCTCTATAGATCAAGAGGGCGGTAGGGTAAAAAGGCTCATAGCACCGACTTTTTATGACGCTCCGGCTGCTCAAACTTTCGTTGATGTGCAAAAGTGCAAACAAAACTATAGCAATATAGGCAAAGAGCTAAGAGAAGTAGGTATTAATCTAGATTTTGCTCCGGTAGCGGATTTGATTCACGAAGGAGCAGACAAGATAGTCGGAGATAGAAGTTTTGGTTCAGAGCCGGAAGTAGTCGTACCTTTATGTTTAGCTGCTATAGACGGATTACAAGAAGAGAAAGTCGTGGCTTGCATCAAGCACATTCCAGGGCATGGTAGAGCTAAAGTAGATAGCCATATAGGGTTACCTATTGTTGATACTAGCTTAAAAGAACTAGAGGATACAGATTTTAAAGTATTTAAGGAGCTAGCGAAGCACGATAATATTAAACTTGCTATGACGGCACATATAATTTACAAAGCTCTTGATTCTGAGAATTCTGCCACCCTATCAAAAAAAGTTATAGACTATATTAAAAATAATATCGGCTTTAAAGGGCTTATTATTTCCGATGCAATAGATATGAAAGCTTTAAGCGGTAGTATGGTAGATATTACCAAAGGAGTTTTAGATGCAGGTGTAGATATAGTGCTTGAATGTACCGGAGAATTTAACAAAATGTCTGAAGTTCTAGGTAGTGTTTCGGAAAGTTCTATAGATAAATTTTCTGACCTGTTAATTGCTTAATGCTATTCGTCATTGCGTAGATACCTGAGCCGTCATTGCGAGGAGCGTAGCGACGTGGCAATCCAGAAAAAGATTAAAAAAATTCTGTAAATCAGAATTTTTTTTCTTCCTTGCTTCGCCCTGATTACTACGTAATTCTTCTCGCAATGACGATGAAACAGATCTATCCAATTAATCTAAGTTAAAATTAATTAAACAATTTTATTGAAAAATTTATTTTTACTATTAATCTGTTTTTTAATTTTTAGTTAAAGAATTAATTTTATAAATTACTTGAATAGTATTATGAACAATCTTGTGGATTTAAGTTCTAAAAGCTATAGGTAATATTTACTAAGAATAGAGATATATAGAATTTTAGGTAGCAGGAGGGGGATTTGATTTGTGATATTATTAATCTGCTTAAAGAAGATTTAAATAAAGCAGATATAGAAAATGAGATATATATGCGTCTTAAAGAACCTTATTCTGTTTTAAAAAAGATGAAAAGGAAAAAAGTGCCGATTGATGCGTTGAAAGACTTAATTGCATGTAGGGTTATAGTTAAATCTAAAGCTCTATGCTATAATGCTTTGGACGTAGTTAAGAGTTCTCCGCATTTAGATTGGTTATACACCAAAGATTATATCAATAGACCAAAAAGCAACGACTATCAGTCTCTTCATAATATAATGCAGCTTTTATACTCTAAACGTAATTTTGAAATACAGATAAGAAGTGAAGATATGCATAAAGATGCTGAGCTTGGTAGAGCGGCTCATTTAAATTACAAAGAAGAACAAGACCGTCATTTGAAAAAAGTTTTTGACGTTAGTAATGACACGATACTTTCTAAAGCACGTCAAATGGTGAAACAATTTGAAGGATTAGAAGAGCAAATTGTAGAATATGAAAAAGAAATTATGCGTATTTGGGATACTAAATACGACGAAATGCTAAAATGGGAAAATACTGCTGAAGTGCTAATATTTAATGAAGAGTAGTTTTTTCGTCATTGCGAGGAGGCATTGTTGCATGGACCGGTAAATGCTCTTTATGTCATTCCTGCGAAAGCGGGAATCCAGAAAAAAAGTATAAATACAGAAAATTTTTGAAATTAAAAGCTCGATTTATCTCGCTTTATGCTGGATTCCTGCTTTCGCAGGAATGACATCGGTATCCACGCAACAATGCCACGCGGAAATGACATAAAAGGTTGGATCCCGTGGTCAAGCCACGGGATGACAGAGGTGAAATTGATCCACGCGGGCAATGCCTCTTCGCAATGACGACCCGTGTGTCATAACCCCAATGTGATAAAAATATAACATTTATTAAAACTTTATAAAAAAACTACAGCGATGCTTGTAATTATATACAATATATAGTATGCTCAGCCCGTAGTTTAGAAACTATTGAAACAAAATATTAGGTTATTTCCTTATCAAATGCGGGATATATTGACTCACGTTTGATAAGTTTGTTTTAATACTAGGTACTAAATTTTAACTTAAATATAGGAAAAAATTATGGCTCAAAAACCAAATTTTCTAAAAAAATTAATTTCCGCAGGATTGGTAACTGCTTCTACAGCTACCATAGTAGCCGGCTTCGCAGGCTCAGCTATGGGTGCTGCTACACAGCAGAATAGAACGACGGCTGGAGCTGCTACAACTGTTGATGGTGCGGGATTTGACCAAACTGCCGCTCTTGCAAATCTTGCAGTTGCTCCAAATGCAGTTATTACGGCTAATGCTAATAATGGTATTAATTTTAATACTCCAGCCGGTAGTTTTAACGGTTTGTTTTTAGATACTGCAAACAATTTAGCAGTGACAATTAGTGAAGATACTACTTTAGGATTTATCACTAATGATGCTAATAAAGCTAACTTCTTTAATTTTACTCTTGGTGCCGGTAAAACTCTTACCATAACAGGTCAAGGTATTAATGCTGGACAAGCTGCTGTTACAAAAAATGCTCAAAATATTGTTGTCCAATTAAATGGTGGTAATGCTATTGCCAATAATGATCTTAGCGGCGTAGGAACAATAGATTTTGGTGCTGCGGCTTCTACATTAGTATTTAATTTAACAAACCCTACAACTCAAAAAGCTCCTCTTATACTTGGAGATAATGCTGTAATAGCTAATGGTGCTAACGGTACATTAAATGTTACTAATGGATTTATTCAAGTTTCAGATAAAACTTTTGCTACTGTTAAGACAATTAATATCGGTGACGGTCAAGGTTTCATTTTCAATACTGATCCTACTAACGGTAATGTTTTAAATTTACAAGCAGCTAATGTTACTATTAATTTTAATGGAACAGACGGCACAGGTAGATTAGTATTATTAAGTAAGAATGGTGCTGCTACCGACTTTAACGTTACGGGAAGTTTAGGCGGTAATCTAAAAGGTATTATCGAATTTAACACTACTGCAGTAGCCGGTCAACTTATAGCTAATGCAGGTCCTGCTAGTGCAGTAATAGGTACCAATAATGGAGCTGGTAGAGCTGCAGGGTTTGTTGTTAGCGTAGCTAATGGAAATGCAGCAACAGTCGCTGGACAAGTTTATGCTAAAGACATGGTTATACAAAGTACTAATGCAGGCGGACAAGTAAACTTTGACCACATAGTTGATGTTGGTACAGACGGTACTACTGCCTTTAAAACAGCAGCTTCTAAAGTTGCAATAACTCAAAATTCAAATTTTGGTGCTACTGATTTCGGTAATCTTGCAGTACAAATTACGGTTCCTAATACTAAGACTCTTACAGGTAATTTCACAGGTGATGCTAGTAATAACGGTAATACTGCAGGTGTGATAACTTTTGCTGCTAACGGTACTTTAGCAAGCGGTAATGCTGATGCAAATGTTGCAGTGACAAATAATATTAAAGCAATCGAAGCAGCAGGTGTCGGAGTTGTTCAATTATCAGGAACACATACTGCCGAGTTACGTTTAGGAAATGCCGGTTCTGTCTTTAAACTTGCTGACGGTACAGTTATAAACGGTAAAGTTAACCAAACTGCTCTTATTGGCGGTGCTCTTGCAGGTGGTGCTATTCAGTTAGATGGAAGTGCTACAATTACCGGTGATATAGGTAACGGTGGTGGTAATGCTGCGTTACAAGGTATTACTTTAGCTAACGATGCTTCAAAAACATTAACTCTTGGTGGAGCAAATATTATCGGTGCTAATGCCGGTAGAATGATTGATTTCCAAGCTAACGGTGGTACTATTAAATTAACAAGCACTCAAAATAATATTTTAGTTGATTTTGATTTAGCTATAACTACTGATAAAACAGGTGTTGTTGATGCGAGTAGCCTAACAAATGCTCAAACTTTAACTATTAAAGGTAATATTGGTACTATTGCAGCTAATAATAAAACTCTTGGACAATTTAATATCGGCTCAAGTAAAACAGTTTTAAATGCCGGTGATGTTGCTATTAACGAGTTAGTTATTGGAAATAACGGTTCAGTACAATTCGCTCACGATACTTACTTAATAACAAAAACTACGAATGCTGCCGGTCAAGGTAAAATAATATTTAATCCTATTAATAATAATATGACTCTTGCAGCCGGTACAAATTTAGGTAGTGCTACAAACCCACTTGCAGAGATTAATTTTGAAGCTCCAGCTGGTGGTGCCACAACATTAAATGTCGGTAAAGGTGTTAATTTATATGCTACTAATATTACTACTGCTACTCCTAACGTTGGTACGTTCAGCTTTACTGCGGGTGGAACAAATATAGTAAGCGGTACAGTCGGTGGACAACAAGGTAATAGGTTTAATACTGTAGAATTAAATAATGGTAGTACGGCTTCCTTCTTAGGTAATGCAACATTTAACGGTGAAACTACAATTGAAGGTAATTCTACCTTACAAATCGGCGGTAATTATACTACAGATCTTTTCACATCTGTCGATAATACCGGTATAGTAGAATTCGTTAACGCTGATCCTATTACCGTAACAGTAAACAAACAAGCTAGAGTTGTTAATGAATTAAAGCAAGTAACAGTTTCCGGTCCTGGTAACGTAGTGATTAATCAAATCGGTAATGCAGCTAATCCTGGTGCGGTGACTGATACAGTTGTTTTTGCAAATGCAAGTTTAGGAGCAAGTTTATTCTTAGCTAGCGGTATCCTATTAGACGGTTTAACAATTAAAAGTACTGTCGGTAATAAGGTAGCAGGCGGTGGATTTAATGCTCCTAGATTGATTGTTACAAATGTTGATAGCACAATTGTTCCAGGTCAAGTAATCGGTGATCAAAATAACATCATAGGTCTTGGACTTGCAAGTGATAATACGATTACTGTTAATGATGCTACAGTATATGCAACTTTATTTGCCGTAAATAATGATGAAGGTACTATAGAGCTTAACGGCGGCGTTCCTAATACTCCAGGTACGATTTACGGTTTAGGTTTCAAGAATGGTAATCCAAAGTTGGAGGAAGTGAATTTTACTACAAACTATAACAACTTAGGTAGCATTATTGCAACTAACGCAATAATCGAGGATGGTGTAACTGTTACTACAGGTGGTACAGCTGGAAAAGATTTTGATGGTAAAATTACCCTTGGAAGTGTTAACGGTAACTCTAATGTAATTTTTGTTGACGGTACAAACTCTACTGCTACAAGTATGGTTTCTACTGTTAAAGCTAATAACGGTACTGTAACTTACTTAGGTAGAGCGTCTGTCGGTAATATAGGTAGCTCTGATACTCCTGTAGCTTCTGTGAAATTTACGGGTCCTGCCGGTTCATTAGAAAAATTACTAGGAAATATATATTCTACCGCAACTAATTTTGGTAATGTTAACTTAAATGTTGCTGGTTCGAATGTAACTTTAGGCGGCGGTACTACTGCTATTAACGGTAATATTGACCTTGTAACAAATACCTTAACATTTGCAAGCGGTACTTCAACATGGGGAAGCAATACTTCTCTTAGCACAACGTTAAACATAGCCTCCGATAGTTCAGGTGTAATAGGTCATATCGTTATTGCGGAAAATGCTAAAGTTAATGCAACAACTACAAGAACAACAACTATTAATGTACAAGATAATGCCAATGCAAATTTCAGCGGTACAAAAACTTATATTTTAATCCAAGGTGGTGCTAGATTTAACGGTACTTTAGGAGGTCCTAACTTTGCTGTAACCGGAAGTAATCGTTTCGTAAATTACGATTTAATACGTGCTGCTAACCAAGATTATGTAATAACACGTACTAACAATGCAGCAAACGTAGTTACTAATGATATCACAAATAGCCCATTTGCAGGTGCATCGGGTGTAGGTCAGAACGTTGCAACATTCTTAGCCGAAACCAATACTGCAGCATATAGTAATCTTGTTAATAATGCTAAAAATAGTGCTAATTCTGCTAACTTTGTTGGAGCTATTACTACCGATACAAGTGCAGCCGTAACTAATGCACAATTAGATGTAGCTAAAGATATCCAAGCTCAACTTGGTAACAGATTAGGTGCTCTTAGATATTTAGGTACTCCTGAAACTGCTGAAATGGCTGGACCTGAAGCTGGAGCAATACCGGCTGCGGTTGCTGCAGGTGACGAAGCTGTTGACAATGTAGCTTACGGTATATGGGCAAAACCTTTCTATACTGATGCACATCAAAGTAAGAAAGGCGGTTTAGCTGGTTATAAAGCTAAAACCACCGGTGTCGTAATCGGTTTAGATACGCTAGCTAACGATAACTTAATGATCGGTGCTGCTATCGGTATTACTAAAACCGATATAAAACACCAAGATTATAAGAAAGGTGATAAAACCGACGTTAACGGTCTCTCATTCTCTCTATATGGTGCCCAGCAGCTTGTTGAGAACTTCTTTGCTCAAGGTAGTGCAATATTTAGCTTAAACCAAGTGAAAAACAAAAGTCAGCGTTACTTCTTCGATGCTAACGGTAAGATGAATAAGCAAATTGCTGCCGGTAATTACGATAACATGACATTCGGTGGTAACTTAATGGTCGGTTATGATTACAATGCAATGCAAGGTGTATTAGTAACTCCAATGGCAGGACTTAGCTACTTAAAATCTTCTGACGAAAACTACAAAGAAACCGGTACAACAGTTGCAAACAAGCAAGTTAACAGCAAGTTTAGCGATAGAACCGATTTAATAGTAGGTGCTAAAGTAGCTGGTGGTACTATGAATATAACTGATCTTGCGGTATATCCGGAAGCTCACGCTTTTGTAGTTCACAAAGTAAATGGTAGATTATCTAAAACTCAGTCTCAGTTAGATGGACAAGTTACTCCGTTCATCAGCCAGCCTGACAGAACTGCTAAAACATCTTACAATGTAGGTTTAAGTGCAAGCATAAGACCTGATGCTAAGATGGAATACGGAATCGGTTATGATTTCAATGCTGCAAGTAAGTATACTGCACATCAAGGTACTTTAAAAGTACGTGTAAACTTCTAATCGCTCTCCCGATTAGCAAGTTTATAACTTTCTAAAGAAAAAAGTCTTCTTTGAAAAAAGGGGGCTTTTTTTTATTCTTTCTTCGTGCCTACAGGTCTTGTTGCGTAGATACCGATGTCATTCCTGCGAAAGCAGGAATCCAGCATAAAGCGAGATAAATCGAGCTTTTAATTTCAAAAATTTTCTGTATTTATACTTTTTTTCTGGATTCCCGCCTACGTGGGAATGACATAGAATAAAAATTGTTCGATACTATACTTATCCACGCGTGGCATTGCCCGCGTGGATACTGAAAGTCGTCATTGAGAGGAGGTCTTGTTGCGTGGATATCTAATCGTCATTGCGAGGAGCGAAGCGACGCGGCAATCCAGAAAAAATAATAAAAAAATTCTGTAAATCAGAATTTTTTACTGGATTGCTTCGTCGAATTACTACGTAATTCTTCTCGCAATGACGGAAAAGCAGGTCCACGCAACAATGCCTTGCGAGTAGGTCTTGTTGTATGGATACCGATGTTATTCCTGCGAAAGCAAGAATCCAGCATAAAGCGAGATAAATCAAGCTTTTAATTTCAAAAATTTTCTGTACTTATACTTTTTTTCTGGATTCCCGCCTACGCGGGAATGACATAGAATAAAAATTGTTCGGTACTATAGTTATCCACGCGGGCAATGCTATGCGAGAATGATATCACCTAATTTTTTACCCAGTGCAATATCTTCATTAACCTCAAATTTTTATTGACTTTTAGTCGAAAAGATATAAAGCTTTACAGCTAGAAATTTAAAATTAATAAATATTATGAAAAAATATATATTAGGGATTATTATGCTTCTAATAAGCGGAAGTATATTTGCTCAAAGTCAAATATCTAATTTAGTTGTACCGGTTAGCTATTTTATAAATCATGTATCGCAATTGGAAAAACTAAAAGAAAATCTTAATAAATACAAGCAATCTAGTGTAGTAGGGGTAAGCGGTATGGGTAAAACGCAGCTTGCTAGAATGTACGCTTATGAAAATAAAGATAATTATAACATAATTTGGTTTATTGATTGTAATCTAAATATAGAGCAGCAATTACTCAAATTATCTAAAGCTATTAATACCGAGGTAAAATCACCGGTGATTTCAGAAGATATGGCAGTGATGAGGAAAGATTTAATGGGTTATCTAGCAAACAAGGATAAATGGTTATTGGTATTTGATAATTTAAAAATAGGCGAGAATAAGAAAATAGAGGATTTTATTAATTGGGAATATAACGGTAATATATAGTTTGTTCTCAAGATGATGAATTATTATCTAATATAATCAAAGCAAATGCTTTCACTAAGTCGGAAACTGCATTACTTGCAAAAAATATATTGGAAAATAAAAATCCGGAATTAATAAATTTTTTGACTCAAGAATTTGGAGGCTATCCGATTCTCGTAGTTCAAGGAGTACAAATATTAAATCAAGTACAAGGTTTGAGCTTAGAGGAATATAAGAAAACGATAAAAGCCTCTAAGGATAAAATTGAGCTAAATATAAAACTTGTTAGCAATGAATTAAACCCTAGTGCTAAAAGATTACTATATGGGATAGCATTGCTTAATAATCAAAGTTTTTCAAAAGAATTATTAAATTCTATTACTGAAGATAAGCATAGTCTAGACGATGATATTTATCAGCTTTCTAAATTGTTTAATATTCAAGGTAAAAATTATGAAGCATTAAGAAGAATTGACGATACTATAAATGCTTGTATCGAAAACGGCATGAAACCTCAAGATTTATTTCTTACCGGTTCATATCTCATTAAAAGTAGATGTATTAAATAATCTTAAGAAACATCAGGAAGCTCTTTCTTTATTAGAACAAGTATATGATATGAATAAATCGAGTAAAAAAGAGGAAAATCAAGTATTTGGACGAATTTTTACCAAAAAATCAAGAGCAAAGCTAGGACTCGGTGATGTTACCGAAGCTCTAGAATATGCCAAAAAAGCTAAAGCAATTTTCTTTAATGATCCAACTAGACCTAATAATTATTATATCACCGGATATAGATTTGGCAAAAACATTCTTTGCTGAAGGGGATGCACTAGTGTTACTTAATCAAAATGAGGAGGCGGTAGATGCTTATGCTACTGCTGAAAATATATATTGGAATAACTATAAAAAAAATATGAAAAATGTGTATGAAATAAGTAATATGTATTTTGCAGCCGCTAAAGCTAGTTGCACTTTACCTAAGAAATTTTGGTATGAAAAATTCCGTAATAATCAGATAGAAAAATTCGGAGCTGATCATCCGAATAGTATTAAAATTTTAAACCTTAAATGTGATGGTTCAAATTAGCTAGAATTTTTTCTGATTAGTGCAATAAAAAAGCCGAAAGCGGTAAGAATAATTCCAAGCCAAATAAAGCTCATCATTGGCTTATAATATATTTTAGCATGAATTATATCGCCGTCTATATTACTTAAAACTGCGTAAAGATCATATGATAAGTAAGAGTATATATCACTTTCTTGCGATAAGCTCTTCTCAACTATATAAAGCCTATTTTCTGGCTTTAATATAGTTATATTACGGCTATTATCCTCAAGCCAAAATTCAGCGATTTGTCTATAATAATTTTTACCTTGAGCAAACTTAATATTTTGCAATGTTATTTTAAATTCGTTAAATGTTTTACTTGTTCCTACTCTGCCGGTAAAATCCATTTCACTTTGTAATAATGCATTCGTTGTAATACTAAAGCTAATTAGTGCAAAACCAAAATGCCCAAGGATCATACTAGCAGCACTTGCTTTAAGTCTATTTTTAAAATAATTAGTTTTAATCAAAAGACAATGAACATTATGAAGCATCAAAAATATAGATGCGATTATAGTTAAAATCGATATAACACTAAATGTTACTTTTAATGATATTAAATAAGTAATTATTAGAGATAATATTAGAATTATAATATGTTTTTTAATAGAGCTTCTGGTAGTAAATAATCCTATAGTACAAAGAATAGGGATAACGAATATAATAAAATTATTAACAAAAAATGTTTCACTAATAATAATAGGTTTATCGTCAAATAAAGAGTAAATTGGCGGGTAAAGTGTGGCAGCTATTAGCACAATAAGGCTAAGTAGGAAGAATATATTGCCGAGGGTTATACCTGTCATTGCGAAGCCACGATAGTGGCTGTGGCAATCTCGGTTAGTTTCCTGAGATTGCTTCGTCGATGCTGATGCACCTCCTCGCAATGACGTGGAAGTATACAACCCAATACTACCAATCCCCATAACCAAAAATATTCCAAGCAGGTATATTCCTCTCTCAGGTGAGAATGCAAAAGAGTGAATTGAAGTAATAAAACCGGAACGTACTAAAAAAGTACTAAATATTACTAATAAAAAAGTAACGATTGATAAAATTATCACCCAGTTTTGCATTCGGTTTGTTTTGGTAGTAACTATTATAGAATGATGTAGCATAATTCCGGATAACCAAGGAAATAGCGAAATATTTTCTACCGGATCGAAAAACCAAAATCCGCCCCAGCCGAGTTCTCTATATGCCCACCAAGAACCAAGGCTAATTCCTATGGTAGTAAATAAGATACCGATATTGGAAAATGTTTTGAGAAGTTTTATGTCATTCCCGCGTAGGCGGGAATCCAGTAAAAATTTTATAAAAGAAGCAATGGATTCCCGCCTACGCGGGAATGACATAGAGGCACAAACAATAGTAAACGGTACGGCGTAGCTAACATAGCCTAAATAAAGCAGCGGAGGATGGATGCTCAAAGCAATATCTTGTAGCATCGGGTTTAGTCCAAGCCCCTCTTTAGGAGCGAAAGAAAACACGTTAAAAGGATTGGAGGTAAAATAAATAAAACTGCTAAAAAATAATTGTATAGCTGATAGAATAATAATAGATAAAAATTTAAGTCGGTTATCTTTAAGTAAAAATATATAACAGCAACTAACGATTTGTAATAAACAAAACCATAATAATATTGAGCCTTCGTGGCTCGACCAACTACCGGCTATTTTATATATTAAAGGTTTTAAAGTACTAGAGTTTAAAAAGACATTTTGTAGTGAAAAGTCAGAAATAATAAAAGCATAGACTAGGGTAAAAAAGGCAAGTATAGCACATGAGGCAGCTATGTAGAAGGGGTAGCAGATATTCGTCATTGCGAGGAAAAACTGTAAGTTTTGACGAAGCAATCCAGTAAAGTTATTTTTTCTAGATTGCCATGCTCCTTTTAGTCGCTCGCAATGACGCCTTGATAAACCAACAACAATCGACATCCCGCTTAAGCACATCGTTGTTAGCAGTAAAAAATTACCGATTTCACTCACTGCTTATTGTTTTCTCGGTAGTAAGTAATACGGTAATTTTTACGCTATCAATCTTATTGGCAATTTTCTTTAAAATTATTATTTTAAAGTTAAATATTTCAATTACTTCTCCTTGATTTGGAATTCTAGCAATTTTATGGATTATTAATCCTGCTATAGTGTTTGCATCCTCATCCGATAAATTCCAATCAAGTTCTCGGTTAATATCTCTAATAGTTGTAGTTCCTTTTATAATGAACTCGGTATTAGACTTCTTGATAATTTCATTATTAAGTCTATCATGTTCATCGGTAATAGGTCCTACGATTTCTTCTATAACATCTTCAAGAGTAATAATTCCCTGTAAATCACCATATTCATCTACAACACAAGCAAAATGATTATTACGTTCTCTAAATGCATGTAGCTGGTCTACTACAAGTGCGTTCTCAGGGATAAACCAAGGTGGAGTTAGAAGTTTATTAATATCAACTTTTTTTGCATCATTATTATTTTCGTATAATGCCTTAAGCAAATCTTTTAGATTGAGAATCCCTGTTATATTATCTCTATTATCTTGCCATAAAGGTATACGTGTATGAGCGCCCGATAATAAAGTTTTGATTATCACTTCATGAGGTAGGTCGATATTAAGGGCTATAATACTACTTCTGTGAGTCATAATTTCCGATACCGTCATATTACGTATATCTAATATCCCGCCGAGCATATTACGATCGGATTTATAAACTCCGCCTTCTTGGTGGTAATGCTCAATCACGCCTCTTACTTCTTCCGTTCCTGATATTTGAGGATTTAAATTAATACGAAATATGAAGCAAAATATTTTTGTAATGTAATCAAGAGCAATATTAATAGGTTTGAAAAGCTTTAAAAATATTACGATAGTTGAAGCCATTTTTAATGCTAATTGTTCAGGTTTAGCAACGGCTATTGCTTTCGGTACTACTTCGGCAAAAACAATAATTATAAAAGCCATAACGCCGGAAGCAACAATAGGTCCATTATCTCCAAGAAAGCTAATAAAGAGAGTAGTAGCAATAGTGGTACAAACTGTATTGATTAAACTATTACCTATTAATAAAGTTCCTATGACCTTTTCTTTTTTCTTAAGAACCTCTAAAACTGTTTTAGCACGCTTATTACCGGCGATTTTAAGCTTATGAATCTTCCCCGGCGAGGAGGCGGTAATAGCAGTTTCGGTAGCAGCAAATAAAGCAGATAAGGCAATTATTATTATAATAACGATCACAAGTATGGTAGTCATTTTTGTTAAATATAAATTAACTATAAATAATTATATTAGGAATTAGAAATTTTGCCTAATGTTTTTTTATTATACTAAGATAGAACTTCAAAAATTGGCTATGTCGTAGAGCTGCGGTACTCACGTATTAAGTCTACGATCCTCGTCTTGTGGATTTCTTGCTCTTTTTAAAGTTGTATCAAGTATACTACTTATTCTTATAAGAGTATATTAGAGTCGTCTAGAGTGATCATTTGTTTTTTGATTCTTCACTAATTCTTGAAATTTATTACTTGATTGCTGTACAGAATTTGTTTTTAACGGTCTCACGATTTCTTGTGTTTGCTGTTGCATTAATAGTGTATTAGCTTGAGCCTTTCTTAAATTTATACCCTGTCCTTTAGATTCTTCAGTAGTTAGAATTTTTTGACCTTTAGAAAATTTTATTGCACTATCGCATACGAAAACTCCGCAATCATAAGCGTTTTCTTGTTGTTTGGTGTTTAGATCTATTATTTTTGCACCGGGATAAACTTCGTTAATATATTCTGTTACTTTTGGACGAGTTTCTAATGGCTCACCATAGGGGTCATTATAAATAAAGTTTATATTACCTTTATCATCTTTACTAGCTGCCAAGAGTAACCAATGTTTATGTCCTGTATTTAGTGGTATAATTGCAGATTTGTTATCTAATAGTAAACCCTCTCCTGTAGCATGAAGAGTATCTTTTAGTATTTCCGGCTCTTCTAAAGAGGCGTGATGAAATATAGAGAATTTATTCTTATCTATATTTGCTTCCAGTATATTTTTTATATCATCTTCAGTGTATAAATACTTAGGTTGTTTTATATTTTCTGTATTATAAATACCGGCTTGAGCTTCAGTATCTTCAGTATTTATAACCGGTGATGATTTTTTTTCAGGTATTTTTGGTTCTATTAGCGATTTAATTAATTGTTTTTCTGCTTGCAGAGATTCTTCATACATTTTTTGTGTAATTCCTAGTTCTTCCCATGGTTTTGTATTACTCACAGAAGCTTGTTGTTCCGGTTGAGTTATAGAAGGGACAGCAACTACTTGCTGTTCTTGCGTCATTGCTTCCGTAGTTAGAGTTGTTGATTCTTGAGTTTTAGGTTCTTCTTTATTGCCAAATATTGTTTCTTTAAAACTAGTTACTATATCTTTAAAATAGTTAAAAACTCTTCTAAAAAAATCTTGCTGTTGTGGTTGGTTTTCTTGTAGAGGTTCATATGATGTTGTTTGTTCTTTTTGTATATCCTCAGCTCTATCTTTCATAACTTTCTTTGTATTAAAATTAAAGTCAATAGGATTTACCTCAGCTTTATCTAAATCTTTTTGAAATTGTCTAGATATTTGTGATACATATTTTTTAAAGTTTTCAGCAGCATTATTTGGATCTTTTAAGATTTCATTAATTTCAAGTTTCAATCCGTAAATTTGATCTTCAGAGGTAATACCGAATTTAGCAGTGATAAGATTTGTTGCTTCGTCTGCAGAAAGAGGCCAAGTTTCTATAATTACTCTACCACCTTGATTTTTAGCTGTTTTTATGAGTTTGTCTAATTTTGCTTTGTCAGGTATCGTACCGGATAGCAACTGGTCAATTTCACGATCATATACAAGATTGTTAAAAACAGATGTTACTAAACTTATATCCGTAATTGTAGTGGTTTTATCTTTTGGTACTATACCATCGGCTATAGCTAAATTTTGATCTGCTTCATTTGTGAAAAAAACATGATCAACTTTTTCCATAATTTGCTTCCAATAAGCTTCTAGCTCAGGATTTTGGGTTAATGAATTATATTGATCAAAAGTAATAGTAGTTTTTATATTTAAATTTTGCGAATTAATTAAATCTTGTACCCGAAAAATTGGTTTTACATTATTATTGTTAAGTTGAATGTTAAAAATCGGTGTTTTGCCCTCTTTGCGGGATTTTTCTAAGATTTCCGAAAAAATACGTTCTTTATCGGATATATGTGATTCTTTATTAACTTGAAGCGGGATAATAGGTAGTTTATTTTGAGCTTCCTGATTGTTTATTCTTTCTAATATCTGATCTTTATTGCCAAGTAAAAGAGTAAATATAATAGGCTCAGCCATTATTACTAACCTTTATTAAAAGAATATTAGGTTCTGTGAAAATTTCTAATTGATTTACTATTTTGGGATATTTTTAGCGAAAATTAATAAGATTTTTGATAAGATGTTATTCATATTTCAAAAAAATCTTATAATTTGCAGCAAAAAAGAGCCAAAATTAAATCTTTTTAGAAATTTTCACAGAATCTATATATAATTATTAGAATTTTTGAGCTTTAAATCAAGCTATATTTAATAATCCGTGCTTTAGCTTATATAATTTATCCATTTTATGTGCTAACTCATGGTTATGTGTTACCATAATAACTGTGGTGTTTTGTTCTTTTGCTACTTTTAAAAATAAATTAAATACTTCATTTGTAGTTTTGGGATCTAAATTACCTGTCGGTTCATCTGCTAAAATAATTTTTGGCTTATTAATTAAGCTCCGAGCTATAGCGACCCGTTGTTGTTCTCCTCCCGATAATTCTCCGGGCATATTATAGAGTTTTTTCCCAAGCCCTAAATCATCTAATATCTTTGTTGCATCTTCTATTGCTTCTTTTTGATCAAGACCGCTAATAAGCCTTGGCATAATAACATTTTCAAGAGCGGTAAAATCTTTAAGTAAGTGATGTTGTTGATAGATAAAACCTAAATAATGAAGACGAATGAGATGATATTTTTGATACTTGCTATTTGGTATGATGACTTGACCGTTTGTAGGTTTATCAAGCAAGCCGGCAATATGCAGTAAAGTTGATTTGCCGCTACCTGAAGAACCTATTATAGCGATTAATTCACCCTCATTAACCGTTAAATTAAGATCATCGAGTACTCTAACAATAGTTTTGCCTTGGCTGTAATGTTTTGAGATATTTTTTAAAATGAGGACTGTATTATTCATATCTTAAGGCATCCACGGGATTTAATTTTGAAGCTCTATAAGAAGGATAAATTGTCGCAAGAAAACACAATATTATAGATAAAGAGGTAATTAAAATAATATCCTCAGCTCTTACTTTTGAAGGTAAACTATAAAGAAAATAAATAGCTGCCTCAAAAATTTTAGTACCTGTTATACGCTCCAAATAATTCTTGATAGTTTGAATATTATAAGAGAAAGTAACACCAAGGATTACACCTAGTGTTGTGCCAAGTAATCCTATAAACATTCCGTTATAGATAAAAATAAGCATTATTTGCTTAGTGCTTGCTCCCATAGTTCTAAGAATTGCAATATCTGAAGTTTTATCTTTAACAAGCATAAATAAGCTTGAAATAATATTAAATGCGGCAACCGTAATAATTAAAGATAGAATAGTAAACATAGCAGTACGCTCAACAGCAAGGGCACTTAAAAATTGTGAATTTAAGGTTTGCCAATTAAATACATATAGGTTTGGACCTAATAATGATTGTATTTTATATGAATATGCAAGAGCTTTATCGGGGTCTAGACTATTAATTTCAATTAAATTAATATCGTCGCCGAGAGATAAGAAATTTTGTGCTGCGGTAAGCGGCATTAATACCGTTGTCAAATCATAATCATACATACCGCTATTGAAAATTGCGATAATTTTAAATTCTTTTGATCTTGGCATACTGCCAAAGGCGGTAGAAACTGAATTTGGTGAAATTAATCTAATCTTATCCCCAATTGTTACGCCTAAATTACTTGCTAATTGTTCTCCGAGTGCTATTACGTTTTTGCCGTGAAAATCATCAAAACTACCGAAATTTATATTTTTAAAAATTTCATTTCTTAAACTTAGATCCTTTAATTTCATACCTTTAACAAGCACACCGCTGTTATTACTTTTACCGAGAGCCAAAGCTTGACCGTGAGCGATGAATGTTACATGCTTTACATAATCTTGCTTTAGGAGTTTGGCTTTAATCTCTTCATAGTTATCAATACTACCGCCTTGCCGATTTATTACTATATCCCCATTTAACCCAATAATATTTTTAGTAAGCTCTATATGAAAACCGTTCATAACGGACATGACTACTATCAATGCTGCAACGCCAATCATTACGCCTACTAAAGAAAAAGCAGAAATAATAGAAACAAATTTTTCGTTTTTCTTAGCTCTAAAATATCTGAAAGCTATCTTGAAAATAAAATTGTTATTGATCATTTTTTTACATCCAAACTGTCATTGCGAGGAGCGAAGCGACGCGGCAATCTAGTTTTTATTTCCTGAGATTGCCACGCTCCTTGTAGTCGCTCGCAATGACGAAACAAAGGCCTCTACACTCTATCAGAAATCTCAAAGACTTTATCGTACTTAAATAATTTAGGTAATGTTACTAACCCAAATAGTGTAACAATGGATATAGTAATGCCAAGAGGGGTAAAAGTACCGTTATATAAAAATCCTACTAATTGCAACCCAAATGCCGTTAAAATCAATCTAGCCACAGTAAACATAGCTGTCATTCGAGCTTTGCCGTCCGGAATAGCTTCTAAAAGCAGCGGCCATAATATGTTAATCGGATATATCACGCCAAGAGATAATAATAAAGTAACTATTGTTATGGTTAAAGGATTATTAATATTATATACAACTAATATGCTATTTCCTAGTAGGAATAGTATTATAAATATAACTCCAAAATAGAAGCAATTTTTAATACCGAATTTTTTAAAACAATAACCGCTTGAAAAGCTCATAATTGAGAATAGAGCCGCCATTGCTCCTTGATAAAGTCCGAAATATTCTAAAGTTACACCTAAATCTTGCATATATAAAATAGGAGCAATCCCAATAAATATCCAATATCCTTGTGCAAGAAATATCATTGTAAGTATATAATATATAGCTTTTGGCGATTTGAATATAGGTATATATTCTTTTAAAGAAATACGTATTTTTTTATTAACTTCTCTTTTTGGAATAAATAATATGCCAAGAATTAGACTAATCAAACCTACTATAAGCAATAAAACAAAATTACCACGCCAGCCCCAAAATAAATTGACGTAGCTACCTATAACCGGTGCTATTGCCATAGAAAGGGCAATAGTGCCGTTTAAAATACCCATTAATCTCTGCTGCTCTTGTACCGAATAAATATCGGCAAGAACAACATATACTAGCACTGCAACCGATGATATCCCGCATCCTTGCAAAAATCTTCCAAATAATATAGCTTCATAATTATTTGCAAATACACAAAATAAACTACCAAGATTAAAAATCAGTAAACCGAGTATAATAATCGGTCTGCGTCCGTACCTATCTCCTAAATTACCAACTATAAGCGAAGTAATACAATAAGCGGTTAGATTTACACCGAGTAGTAGTTCCGTCATAAAAGTTGAAAGGTTGAATGTATCTTGTATTTCAGGGAAGCTTGGAACGAATAAATCTATTTCCGCTCCAGCGAGTATTTCCATGACGATTACGGTAATAAGTAATTTCATAAGTAATTGTTAGTTTTAGGTTGCGTTGACGATGTCATTCCCGCAAAAGCGTATAGGTGTCAACTTAAGGCGAATCTCACTAGGTGTCATCCCTGCGAAAGCAGGGATCCATGTTAAAATCTTTAATTTTAAAGATTTTTTATTATATTTTTTAAAAAGCTCGATTATCTCGCTTTATGCTGGATTCCCGCTTTTGCGGGAATGACATAGAGTCTTAAGTTGACACTCATGTGCTTCCGCAGGAATGACAATCTATTATTTTACTAAAGAAAGAATAAATGAATATTTATACTCGTCTAGCAATTTTTATTTATCAATGAGTATATACATGACACGATAACAGGAAGACTGAAAAGAAGTGAAAGCAGAAACTTTTAGTGATATATGTTAAGAATAATTATTTCTAACATATGGAACTATTAACAAAATAAATTTTAAAGCTAATTAAATTTACTTTTGCTGTAAATTATAAAACTTTTTTGAAATAGGATTAACTATTCCTTCAAAAATCTTATTAATTTTCGCTAAAAATTCTTTTTAATTATCAATTAGAATTATTTTGTTAACAGTCCCCTATCAATTTTAAAAATCAATTAAAATATTACTGATTAATTCCTAAAGCTTGTTTTTGAGCATCGGTAGTATTTTCCATTACCCACTTTTGGACATCAGGACTTAACATATTATACTGATCTGCTGTTAAACTAGCAACCCAAGCTTGTTGATCGTCAGTACTCATAGCTTGTATTTGGGTTGTTGTAACTGAAGCTGGGTCAGGCATTTGCATTGATGAAGCAAATACTGGGCTTGCGAAAGCTAGAATTAATAAAATCTTTAATAAATTTTTCATTTTGTAAACCTTTTTTGTTTTGTAATTATGATTATAACAAAGCCACAGCAGCTTTCAAGCTAAATTATATTAAACATTTAAATTTTTTTATACTATAGAACTTTTATTGTAACAAATATATCAATTATATACTGTATTGTCATGCCCGTGAGGTATTGTTGAGTGGACCGGCTTATCCGTCATTGCGAGGAAATTGCATAGCAATTGACGAAGCAATCTAGTAAAAAATTCTGATTTACAGAATTTTTTTAATCTTTTCCTAGATTGCCACGCAGTCTACGACTGCTCGCAATGACGGGGTGGTATCCACGCAACAATGACATATCCCTTTATATTGTTAGTTGTTCTCTGCAAATATTACGATAGATTTCTGAGTTTTTAGATAAATCATTATGTGATCCTTCAGCGACTACTCCTCCTTTATCTATCACTAAAATATAATCAGCTGATTCTATACTACTAATCCGGTGGGCAATTGATATAATAATTTTCCCTTTCATTATTTCTTTTATAGATTCTAGTAATTTCTGCTCGCTCATCGTATCTAAAGCACTCATTGCTTCATCAAGAAGTAAAATTTGTGGTTTACGTAATAATGCTCTAGCAATAGCTATCCTTTGTTTTTGTCCTCCTGATAATCTAACTCCTCTCTCACCGATTTTAGCATTGATACCGTCATGAAGTTTAGCAGCAAATTCTTCTATTCCCGTAATTTTTATTATCTCATTTATTTCGTCGTCGCTTGCTTGCGTATTACCGAATATAATATTGGACCTTACAGTGCCGGAAAAAATGTTAGCTTCTTGGGGAACATAGGCAATTAATTTACGAATTTCAGCAGGATTTGAAAGAGTTATATCTTGATTGTTAATAAGGATAGTGCCGCTTTCTTGCCGGTAAAAACGCAGCAGTAACTGCATCAAGGTACTTTTGCCTCCGCCTGATCTGCCTATAATACCGATAAATTTATCGGCATTTATCTTCAAAGACATATTATTAATAATCCTTAAATTAGGTCTTGAATGATAGGTAAAATCGACATTTTTAAATTCTATCGAGATTGGATCGGAATTATTTAATTCTAAATAATTATTATGTGCTATAGGTGTCTTATCTATAATTGTAATTATTCTCTCAAGGGCTGTAACAGGTAAATGCACTTCGCTTAGTAGCTCAAAAATACCGCCGCTACTAAAGCCGGCAATAATAGCATAATAAATAAACGAGATAATTTGACCGGCAGATAAATTCCCTTTAACTATATCCGAAGCTCCAATCCAAACAACTAAAGTAATTGCAAGAAATATAATTGCTATTGAAATCGCAAAGAATAAAGCACGAATTTTTAAACGGGTTTTGCAGTATGTTAAATAATTTTGTAGTTTAGTATCAAAATCGGCAATTTTATTTGTTTGATTGTTAAAAGCATAAATAGCTCTAATATTATTAAAAGTTTCATCAATATCCGATGCTAAAAGTGACTTAGATTCTAGAGCTTTTTTAGATAAAGCCTTAACATGCTTGCCGAATTTAATTAAAGGAATTAATAAGATAGGAATGGTAATAATTACTATAGAAGCGAGTTTAAAGCTTTCAAAAAACATTAAAGTAACGCCGCCAATTAGCATCACTGAATTGCGAATAAAAAAAGATAAGAAATTAACTATGAGAGTAGATATTTGATCTATATCATTTGTTAGGCGTGAAGTTATATCGCCGATTTTTAGTTCTTCAAACTCTTCAATTTCATAATTAATTAAATTACTATAAGCTTCTTTTCTTATTTGATTAACTGTCTTTTCAGCAACATTATTGATAAAATATGAACGGAAAAAACTAGCAATACTTAAGATGATAATTAATAAACAAATATATAATATAGATTTATCAACCGATAAAATATGGTCTTGGCTTAAGCCGTTATCAACTAAATTTCTAAAAACACTACCGATTAGTAATAATGAAGCTGACACGCTAAGTAAAGAAATCATAACGATGATCAAGTCTTTTTTATAGAACTTTAGATACTTAATCAGTCTATATAAAAGTTTGATATCCATAAGAAAAAAATGTCATTGCGAGTGACTAAAAGGAGCGTGGCAATCTCAGGACGTTTGTACTAGATTGCCGCGTCGCTTTGCTCTTCGCAATGACGGCAACAACCCCAAAATATGGGGCGAGTGACGGGTTTCGAACCCGCGACCCTCAGAACCACAACCTGATGCTCTAACCAACTGAGCTACACCCGCCATAAATTAACAACGTAAATTTAGATTATCAGAAGGATTTAGTCAAGAATATTTAGGAGTAATAAGATTTATTTTTGGAAAATACGTTTTATATCGACTTACATCTCGTGTTAATAAGTCTATCTTTAATATACTTGCATGAGCACCAATAAAAAATCCGGTAATATTGAATTTTTAATACCACCGTTCAATTTATATTTTTGAAAGGCTTTGCCTGCTAAAAACAATGCTTCTGTAGACATGGGGGTAAGTTTAAAAAAATTTTCAGTTATTGTAGCTTCTAACTCTTCTATTCTTTTGAACCCAATTGATATTTCAGTATAAATAATATCATTAATTATAAGTTCATGAAATTGCGAAAATAATTTTATTTGATCTGAAGACCACTCATACCAATTATTATCAAAAGTTATAATATCTAGTATTTATATTGCTATCGACTAAAATCATGATCTAGTTAATTTCATTATTTCATCGGTAGACATATTTGATGTACTCTTACCTGATAATTGTTGTATTAATTTTATACCTCTTTGATTGGAATTTTTTTTCTTTTTTAATAAAAACTCCATCTTTATGTAAAACGAAAGAAATTTCAGTATTAGGCAGCATTCCTAATTTACTTCTGATATTAATAGGTATGGTAATTTGTCCCTTAGTAGATATTTTCATAATTATAAAATAATTTTATCATTAGAATTATAGTATACTAAAAGTAAGAAATTTACAAGTAAGATTCTTACCCTACGTTTTTTAATTCTTGAATAATTTTTTAGTTCATAATTTTATTTAATTACAATATAGTTTATATATAGACAAACTGAATATACAAGATGAAAACAAATGACGCATTTGACGGGTTTACTATAGAGCTTTTTAAAGATACGGATGGAGATTGGCTAGCAAGATTTGAAGAGCTACCGAACGTATCGGCTTTTGGCAATTCGCCTGAAAAAGCACTGCAAGAATTACAACAAGCTTGGACTTTAATGAAAGAAAGTTATATAAGTCATAATCAATCTATTCCCTTCGCTCCGTTTAGGAAAGAGTATAGCGGGCAGTTTAATGTTAGAGTAGATAAACGTGTGCATCGAGCTTTAGTACTTGAAGCACTTAGAGCAAAAATTAGTTTAAATGCTCTAGTATCTCAAAAATTAACTTTATCGGTAAACAATGAAAAAAGCAGTTATTTTAGTTAGCGGCGGAGCAGATTCTGCTACGGTTCTTGCAATAGCAAGAGAAATGGGTTATGAAATCTATGCTATGAGTTTTAATTACGGACAACGTAATAATGCAGAGCTTCGGAAAGTTAAGGAGCTTATAAAAGAATATAACGTCAAGCAGCATAAGATTGTTGATATAGATTTACGAGCTTTCGGTGGTTCTGCTTTAACCGATGATAATATAGATGTTCCGCATTATCACGATGTAAACGAACTACCTGAAGATGTGCCGGTTACTTACGTGCCTGCTCGTAATACGATATTTTTAAGTTATGCACTAGGGTATGCAGAAGTAATAGGAGCAAAAGACATTTTTATAGGTGTGCATACAAGCGATTCGGCAAATTATCCTGATTGTCGTCCTGAATATATTAAATCTTTTGAAAAAATGGCAAATTTAGCAACCAATATGGGAATACAGGGTAAAAAAATTACTATTCATACGCCTTTAATTGATATGACTAAAGAGAAAATAATTAGAACCGGCCTCGAACTTGGTGTAGATTACAAAAATACTATATCATGTTATGAATCTACTGAAGATGATTCATCTTGCGGTAATTGCCTTGCTTGTATGATAAGGCTTGATGCTTTTAAAAAGAATAATATACAAGACCCGATTAAATATGTATGATAAATAGAGAATATTTATATGCTCCTTTTCCTGTACTTGATTTAAACGATATAGTTTTACGTGCGTTAGTCGAAGATGATGCACAAGATTATTTTAATTATATGAGTAAGTCGGAAATGGATATTTATATAACTGATAGTAATAGACCTAAAGACTTAGAAGAAGCTAAGGAAGAAATACGTTATTGGTCTAGTTTATATAAAAATCATAGAAGCTTTTATTGGGGAATTGCCCTTAAAGACGATAATAAATTGATAGGTACAGCAGGGTTTAATATAATAAATCTAGAGCATCATAGAGCAGAAATAAGTTATGATCTAGATCCTAATTTTTGGGGTCAAGGTATGATGTTAAAATCTATAAAGAATATTTTAAAATTTGCTGATTATATTGGTATTATAAGAGTACAGGCAACAGTAATTACTGATAATTTTCGTTCGATTAATCTTCTTGAGAGATGCGGTTTTGCTAGGGAGGGAATCCTTAAAAAATACGAAATAGTTGCAAATGAGCATAAAGATTATTATATGTACGCAACAATGCCTTGCGAGCAGCCGTAGGCTGCGTGGCAATCTCGTCAAATATCTTGAGATTGCGGACGTACAATTACTTTGTAATTTCCGTAGCTTATGACGATAATAAGAATTGTTAAAATAAACATAAAAAAGAAAGTTAATGGTAGTAGAAGCTGATAAAAAAGAATTGATTTGTTCGTTTTGTAGTAAAAAACAACATGAAGTAAAAAAACTAATAGCAGGTCCTGCGGTATTTATTTGTGATGAATGTATAGATTTATGCACGGATATTATGAAAGAAGAAAGTAAAGTTGCGTTAAAGCAAATTACTTCTTCAATTCCACCGCCGCAAAAAATATGTGCAATTCTAAACGATTATGTAGTTGGGCAAGACCAAGCTAAAAAGATTTTAGCAGTAGCGGTTTATAACCATTATAAGAGACTTGAATATGTACAATCCGGCAATAATGACGTTGAGCTTAATAAGTCGAATATTTTATTGATCGGTCCTACCGGCTCAGGAAAAACTTTACTTGCGCAAACGCTCGCTAAAATTCTAGATGTACCTTTTACTATGGCAGATGCTACTTCCTTAACGGAAGCCGGTTATGTCGGTGAAGATGTTGAGAATATATTACTACGCTTATTGATAGCAGCTGAGTTTAATATAGCAAAAGCACAAAAAGGTATAATTTATATTGACGAGGTTGATAAAATTGCCCGTAAATCGGAGAATCCTTCTATTACACGGGATGTATCGGGTGAAGGAGTACAGCAGGCATTACTTAAAATTATGGAAGGAACAGTTGCTTCCGTGCCTCCTCAAGGCGGTAGGAAACACCCGCAACAAGATTTCGTACAGTTAGATACTTCAAATATCTTATTTATTTGCGGTGGTGCTTTTATGGGGATTGATAGCATTATAACCGCAAGAACTAATCATAGTTCTATAGGCTTTGCAGCTAACGTAAATATAGATAAAGAGAAAAATAATAGTGAGATTCTTAAATCCCTAGAGATTGAGGATTTAACTAAATTCGGTTTAATCCCTGAATTTATCGGTAGGTTACCCATCGTTACTACTTTAGATGAGTTAGACAAAGAAGTTTTAATTACAATTCTAACTAAGCCTAAGAACGCCATAGTAAAGCAATATCAGAAACAATTTGAGCTTGATGATGCTGAGCTTGTAATTGAGAATTCTGCACTAGAAGCTATTGCTGAAAAAGCTCTAGCTAAAAAGACGGGAGCAAGAGGACTTCGTTCAATACTTGAGCATCTTTTGCTTGATAGTATGTATAAAGTTGCTGAGCTAAAAAAACAGCGTGTTACTATTACAAAAGAGGTAGTTAACGGCTTAGTAGAACCGATAATGACCTCTCTTATTTCTACAAAATCAAACAAAAAACAACCGATTATTGAAGATATACCGGCGTAAATATGTGTGGATCGTTTTTTCCGTCATTGCGAGGAGGCATTGTTGCGTGGACCGGTAAAACCCACTGTGTCACCTAGTTCGCTTGCTAACTAGGTCCATAAAAACAATAAAAAATACTAATAATTTTAGTATTTTTAACTGGATGCCGTGGTCAAGCCTATAGTACCGGACAATTTTTACTTTATGTCATTCCCGCGAAAGCAAGAATCCAGTCAAATAAAGCTTTTTAAAGCTTTATTTGAAAAAAATTATCTAATAAAAAAATCTTTGAAATCAAGATTTTTTTAGCATAGATCCCTGCTTTCGCAGGGATGACATCGAGAGCTTTTTGAAAATTGTCCGGTACTATAGGTCAAGCCACGGGATGACACCGAATATTTATCCTAAACTAATATTATAACGGTTTAAATACCATTAAGAGAAAAATAATAATCAAACTGATAAATGCTGGCCAGCCTAGGTAGAACCATAATTTAAATAATTTATAATATTTTTCCGGTAGGGGAGTTCTCTGTTTTAATGCTTCAAATGCCATATTTCGTAGTTGAATTTGAATCCATACCACCGGAAGCCAACAACTACCGGCGATTATGTATCCGATATAAGTTAAGATAAGCCATAAATCAGAATAATTATAGCCAAGCATATTTACTAATATTATGCCGCTAATCGGTTGAATTATCACAGTTGGAGTAGTAAAAAGAAGATCAGCTATAACTTGTAGTGCGAGCTGCATATGCCTTTGCATTCAAATCGCCGGTTATATTTGCCCACCACATAAAAAAAGCAGTACCGATTCCAGTACCAAATAAAATGGTAGAGCTAATAATATGAATAGTTTTTATAAAAAGATAATCCATTATTTATCTCGTTCTATCGCCATTAATACTAAAGTAAGTAATATTATTGGAATATTTTTAAATATCGGACCAAGCGGATCTAGCAACAATATTGGCTTAAGATATGTTAATAGTATAGTATAAGCTAGTATTAATAAAATTTGTAAACTACATATTCTACTTATTTTATTTTTGATAATTAGTAGAATTCCAAGAATAATATCTGTAAAGCAGCTTCCATATAATATGTAAGGTGCTATTTGTTTGTCAAATCCTAGTGATATTATAATTTGCATACTAGCATCATAAGCAAAAATGCTTGAAATAATTCCTGTCATTATCCAAAATAGCCCTAAGACAATTTTTATCACAGGTTTTAGAAAATAAAGCCTAGCGTGCCATATGGATTGTACGGTTAAAGGTTCGGTTGCAAAACCTTGTTGCAAGTTTCTAGGGATTATAGAAGTAAAATCGATAAAATCTTTTTTATCAGCAATATTAGGTTGAAGTAACATATTATACGCAGTAGAGTTAATAGGTCCTATTTTTAGAAAATCTCCTAATTTAGCTGCTATTTTAATGAATATTAGAGGAATTTTAATTAGTCTTCCAGGATTAACTCCAAGCCATCTTCTAAATCCAAGCAAGATATCCTTCATGGTAACTATGTCTGGTCCAACTATTTTTAATAATTTGTGGATTTTTCCTTCTCTTTCTATACAGTGAATAATTACTTTCGTTAAATCATCAATATGAATAGGTTGAAATTGTTGTAAACCATCGCCTATTAAAGGAATAAAATACGGTAATGTTGCAAGAGCCCTAAATAGTGAGGTACCACCGTAACAACCGCTTGCGTAAACAAGAGATGGCTGTAAAATCACCCAATCTAGATTTTCTAATTTTTGTAAATATGCTTCAGCTGCTTTTTTAGTTAAAGCATAAGCAGTGTTTTCTTCATCATCTATTTCAAGAGCTGAAATATGAATAATTCTTTTTACGTTAGTAAGGGTACAAGCCTTAAATAGAGCTTTTGGACCATTGACATGAACATTTTCAATATCATTAGCATGACTAGACGTTAATACACCTGATACATTAATAACTATATCTATATTATTTAATCTATTTATCCAGCTTTGTGGGGTTAGGTCTATATTAAAATCACAATATATCACTTCTGCAGTAGGGAATTTTTTCCTGGTAGATTCAACATCTCTAACACAGCATATTACTTCATAATTATTCTTTAATAATTCAGCTGTAATATATGATCCAATAAAGCCGTTAGCTCCTGTTACTAGTATTCTCATTATAATATAAACGATTTGATATTTTTTATATCATTAATTAGATCCTGTTGTAAATAGAAGATAAAAAAGGATATGTTATGTCCACAACTATTGTTTTTTGGTTAAAAACTTTTATACCCCAATACTCTTCTCTCTTATCATAAACCGGCATTGCCCGTGTGTGATTTTAATGTTATCTCATAATAAAATAATTAAAAATTATAAATGATTACATATAAAAGATTTGAATAAATATTAAGAGATTTTTATATTTTTTATTTTAACTTTAATATTTATTTAATTGAAATTATGAGTAATAAACTAGAAGTAATAATAAAATATTATAATGATATATCAAATTTAGGCGTAAGATTATGGAAAACTACTACAGCACTTGCTAGTTTTAATTTAGGTGAGGTATTGAAAATATGGTTCTGTGATAAAAATTTTAAAGATTTAACGATACTAGATCAAAGTTTTATTTATACTCAATATTTAGAAACAATGTTAAGTAAAACAGCTACTACCGGAAAGTATCAAGATCAGAATATTGGTGATTCTCAGTGGGAAAATTGTTTCAAAGAAATAAATAACAGAGATCATTTTTTATGTATGAAGCTACAGGAGCTAATAGGAGTAGAAAACAAGAATATCATTGATTCTATGCTAGATAATATAGGGGATATAAATTCACTAGAGTTTAGTACCCTTGTTACTAAAGCCCAAGGATTTTTAAAAAATAATTTAGATCAATCTGAAAGCTTGATTAAAGCAGCCAAAGAAATCGATGCTATGGCATATCCTCTAACGAGAGAGTATTTTTTATATCGCTTATAGCTAAAGCAATATTACTTACAAATACTTTAAATGTATCTTCCTCTTATGAAACCGAGTTTAATATAGTAAAAAAAGCTCATTTAAATTTTGCAAATTATCTTAATTCATTAGAGCAAAGTCTTATTAGAATAGAAAAAGCTACTGATAAATATAATGAAGATCATAAAATTGCTTCTTGGTTAACTGAAAAATCAGATTTAGTTAGCAACCATTCAGGTAAAATAGCAGCTACTTATGCTGCTCTTATAGCTGGTGTAATTGCTTTACGTTCGTATGTAATTGATGAAGAGGATCCTTGGTATGAATTATGTGCTTTACCGACCACTAGCCTTGCGATGCTACAAATTTTATTATCTTTTCCAGGTACGGTCTTATCAAATAGACAAACTAAAGAGATTAATAATAATGTGTTTCAAGTATTAGAAAATAACAATGAAAATGCTGAAGATATTAAATTTTTATTTGATTACACTCCAAGCTTTGCTAATGATGCCGTAAATACAACTGCGATTTGTTTTAGATATGCTGCTAATTTAGGGTTACAGCCTATCGATTTATTAAATAATGATATTATTAATCGTATAATTGTATATGCGGCTTTGCGATGGTCTGCAGCTGCAGGAGTAGTAGAAGAACAAAGTAAAGTTACAAATTTTATGCAAAATAAATTAATTAAATTTTTGCATGATAAAATTGTACCGGCTTTAATTGAGAATAAGAAATTTACAGCTGAAGAAATTAAACCATATTTTCAGTTACTATATAAACATTCTGAAAAAGATAAGAATACGCAAATAAAACTTCAGGCAATATATAATAAACTTACCAATCAAGATATAGATTTTAACAATATTGAATCAGACATTAGTACCTATCATGGATGGAAGAGTACTGCTATGTGTTCGGCAATAGCCACACTGATTTTAGATTATATCTGTTTTTATTTTCGTAATCCAGAATTAGAATTTTATGAAGATCCAATGTTTTATGCATCAACTTCTGTTAAATTAATGCGTCTTGCTTCTTTATTGGTATCAACATATTGTGGTAATAAAGTTATAGAAAATATCACCGGCGAAAAATTAACTAATGATGTGTTTTTTCAAAAGTTTTACTATAATGATGCGGCAAGATTGACTGTAGCGATAGTACCTTTAATAATGTTTGAGTCTATTAAAGATTTAAAATTCTTAAGTCTTGCAACTTTAATAGATGTTTTAACAACTGCTATATCGGATTTAAATGTTGGTAAGGCAATTAGTAGTGCAGGTAAAAATATTGCTGAGAAAACCGCTACTACCCTTACTTGGCTTAATAAAATTGCCTCAGGCACAAACATGATACAGTTATTGGTATTGATGCTACAGAAGAAGTACCATGCTTAGGTTCTGGGGATATTTGATTAATTATGATTATTCTATTAAATGTCCGAACCTAGGTTAAGATTGTAAAGTTTACGTTATTTAATGTGTTCTTCCCATTTCAAATATAATAGAATCTTCAGAATTAAGTGTTGCATGTATTAAAAAATGCGAGGTGACATAGGATTGCACTTCGCTATGTATAAAAGCTTGGTACATTACATTATCAATCTCTAAAGTAAAGTTTTTGCTATATTCAAGAAGTTTTTGAGCAGCTTTTAAGTGTATTAAATAACCTGTAGTTGTATTAAAGTAACCACCATGACCTATCTTCTTTAAATACGGATTATTGTAAATATTATAAAATATTTTGTTTTTAGAATGTGACAAGAACAAATAAATTAAATCCCAGTCGGTAGGTAAATGCTTAAGCATTGTTAAAAATTTATTACGGAAATCGTCATTTAGTATAGCATCATCTTCTATTATTAGGGCATAAGGTATATTTTCTCTAACCATTTTAAGCCAAATTTCTCTATGGCTACAATAACAACCTAGTTCACCTGCCGTTAAATTATGATTTAATATTTTGCTATCGGAAAAATAATTTATATTTTCTGAAGGACAAAGTACAGTATAACCATTATCAAGGGATAAAAGAGCAGGGTTATTTTTTACATCTAAGCCGGTAAATCTTTTTCCCGCTGTATCTGTTATAGATAAATTATAACCGTCTACTGCACTAAACCTTTCATAGGATAAATTATTATTGTCGAATTGTTTACTAATATTGTTATATCTATCAGTGCTGCGATCTAGATTTACTATAAAAATTTTAATATCTTTTTCTTCAAGTGGAGCAGAGCCTATTTGATAAGTTTTTAAAAATATGAAAATCAATAATAAACAAATAATTATAATTGATATTATAAAAAAATATTTTTTAATTTGTCGCATTATAGATTATTTAATAAAGGTAATAATTTTTTTCTTAATTTTTCTTTTACTGCGATGTAATTATTTTCTGAAGTCGGTACAATCTTATTGTTATATATCTTACAATATTTTTCATCATCTTTATCAACAGAAATAATATAATTATATAAATCTTCTTCTGAGTAATCTTTAGCAAATATTACTGCATTAGGATTTATATCTTTAATATAACTTTTATCTGCATAATATATAGGTACTGCTCCTGCTAAATAAGCTTGAAAAGGTTTTTCGGTAACATACCCTTCTCATATGTTTTATTTTCAAAAGCAATAACAAATTTACATTTAGATAACCATTCACGAGTTTTTTCTTTTGGTATAATTGTAGATTCAGTATTTAAATATTTACCGCCGCTTACTACTTTTTTATATAGCGACAATTTATGAAAAAATCGATTTCTTGCTATGCAACCGTCGTTTTCAGGATTTTCTATACCGTTAGAGACTAAGAAACAAGCAAAATACGGTTTGTTTGGATTGCATTGTGAGCGTTTATATTCAGTACTGACTTCATTAGTAAAATACATATAATATAAAGGTATTCTTATATAATTTGGATGATCTATATAATCAAAACCTATAGATATATCATAATTTTCTAGCTTTGGTCTAAGGGATTCACCGGTAAAAAATATCTTTATACTATCTTTATTACTAATATTTCTTTGACCAAAAACACTATCAATAATAAGGTCATAATTGTCATGATCTATAACAATTGTTCGTCCGTTTTCTTCAATGATTTCTTTTATCAACGGTAGCTCGTCTATTGTAAAGCCCGGCCACATATTAATAAAGCTCACTCTTATAACAAGTTTGTTTTCTTTTTCAGGAGCTTTAATCTTATATAGGCTTACACATAGTAACAATATGGTTATACAAATTATGGAAAGTTTTTTTAACATTAGACTTCTTGCGTAATTAACTTCTAGCGGTAATTTGTACGTCGATCCGATGCTCGGATCCTCACGTAGATTTACTACGCTGCGGTCCTGTGCTTCGTGTCTCCTACAAATTCCTCACTATAAGTTTAATTACGCAAGAAGTCTATTTAAATTACCTATTACGAGAAAAATTTATTTATAATTTTTCTTCTATTTGTGGTGGATTTTCTGCTTCTACTTCGATAATCTCAGATTTAGAGGAAACGATTTGATAACGCTCTAATGCTGCTGGCATGGCTTGATTTCCTGAATCAATGCCGAGTTTTTGAATATTCTTAACTCTCGACATAAAATTACGATTAAACGAGGCAGCAAATTTATCATAATTAGTAACCATATTATGCAGGTTATTACCGATTTTTTGAGAATAATCTGCCATAGTACCGATGGAGCTTAATAGCTTTCTCACTTCTTCAATGATTACCTTATAATTTTCCGAACGACGATGATCGGTAATTTGAAATTTTGCAAATGATAGCATATTCATAAGCCCGGCAGGTCCTACGGGAAAGATATTACAGCTCCAAGCTTTTTGTAAAAATTCAGGGTCGGCTGCAATGACTTTCTCGACCGCTTGTTCAGTTGGCAAAAACATTAAAGTAATAACATTGTTAAAGCTCTGATCCTTTTTGTTTAGATTAGTTAAAATATTTTCGGCATAGTCTTTATTAGCTAGAGATTTTAAATGATAATTCATAGTTTTGCTAAGATTCCCGCTATTATCCTGCTCATCAACTAGAAACTTTGAAGCTTTGGAATCAATGACCATTAAATTACCGGAAGGAAGAAAAATAAGAGCATCAGGTCTTAGCTTTCCGCTATCTGTTGTAGTTAAGCCGTATTGCATAATGAAATCTAAATTAGGACGTAAGCCTGACGATTTCAGGATATTCTCAAGCGTAATTTCAGCAAGTAACCCCGCACCGATAGGAGAAAGTAGCGACTGTTTTATCAAATCAACCGTACCTTTTGATTGCTCTATATCTTTATTTAATGCTCCTACCATAGTAATCAACCGCTCAAATTCGCTATTAAACTTCCCTGAAGCGGTAGCGATATTTTTCTCGGCTAGCTCTCTTGCAGCCGTGTTTTCCATTTTATGAATTTCGATTAATTGCTTGGATAAATCTTTTCCAAGATCAAATAACGCAGCTTTAGCCGATGAAAATGACTCTTCTCTTATTTTTTCCGAATCTTTAATAGTCTGCTCTTGATATTCTACTTTGCACTTCAATTGCTCAATTTTCTGTAAACACCCTATTTTCTCTTGATTCAGTAGTTGGTTATTATTACTAATTTCTAGATTCTGCTCCGATAAGAATTGTAGCTGCGTTTTTAAGGTTTTAGTTTTTATATAAAACCAAATTATTAAAGCTAATAAAATAAGTAGCGTAGCTGCGGTAATAGGTAATAAATAAGGCATAGAATAAGTTTGAGTTTTGGGATTACTAACCAAAGTCGGATATCATCATTGCGAGGAGCGAAGCGACGTGGCAATCCAGAAAAATAATTAAAAAAATTCTGTAAATCAGAATTTTTTAACTGGATTGCTTCGTCGAATTACTGCGTAATTCTTCTCGCTAATAGCGGAAAACCGATCCATGCAACAACGCCTTCAGTCGCTCGCAATGACGAGGTGGTATCCATGCGGGCAGTGTCTTCTTGCAATAATGTTAAGTTATTAACCGGCTCGACTTCGGTTAGCAATGTTTAATTTTAATACTAAATAATACTAAAGTACCTCATAATTTGCATTAATTATTTTAAATATATTAATTAAATATTAAAAAATTAATAATTTGATTGACATTTTGTTAATAATAACTGTATTATCGCAATTTCAAAAGCATAAATAAAGGGGATAATATGTTATTTAAAAATTACAATCTTGTTTTTACTAAAGTTACTGAAGAAAGAACAGAAGAATTAAAAGAACTTATAGATTTAATGGATGATCTATGCGGAGATTTTACTCCTATACTTCAGCTTATTACGAATGCGGCAGAAGCAGGAATTAATACTATAGAGTTTGCAGGCGATGAGCGGGAATACCTTGGTGTTAAACAATTTGGTGCTTGCTGTATATTATCAGCAAAAAAAATAATTATTGATGCAGACATGAGTGATGCCTCCGAAGTTTTTAAGAGCATTTTATTTGAGTTAGGGAATGCTGTAAATACTGAATTACAGAAGATTAAGATGGCAAATTATAATAATGCAGATGAATATGCCGATAATATGGAAAAAGCTGAACATCTTACTACTAATAATACAGAAAAACTAATTGTAGAATTTATGCAATCCAAGCCGGAAGCTATAAAGGAAATATTGAAACAAATAAGCCCTTCAGAAAATTATCAAGATATCCTAGAAGAAAGCGAAGAGATGAAAAATTGGAGTTTTGAAGATTACCAAATTAAGGCTGGAAAAGGATATGAAGAACATAGAAATAGTTACTTCGAAGGTTGGGTTAAGTGGAACAAAATTGAGTCTGAAAAATTTCTTTCTAAATTAAAAGACGGTTACTACTCCCCTGAAATGTATGAAGGTATGAAGTTAGAAACTCTAAGAAAGCTTTTTAAGCAACCTTTTATGAAAGATTTATTAAAAACGGATATTCTGTTTAAAACAGCTATAGCTATGGATGATAATAAATTAACTATTCTTGATGAATTATTAAATGAACATATAGCAGAAATAAGTATTAGTAATTTTGCAAATGGAGAAAAGAAATTATCTTCTATCCAAAGCCCTAAACTTAATGAAATGATTTTTAAATATCCTTCAATTATGTTAGGTAATAACGCTCTCTCTCATGCTCTAAAAGCTAACGATAAGGAATTGATCAAGATAATACTTAATAATTCAACATTGAAGATTAGTGGTGGTTTGGTAGATTCTATTTGTAATATAGGAGACTTGGAGATTGTTGATATGTTCCTTGAGCGAGTAGAAAAGATAGATATGTGGAGTGGATTTGATCAATCATGGAAAAAATGGAATAAGGATATTCTCAATAAAGTACTTAAGTCTTCTGAAAATGTAGTAGATGAATATTATTTAAGAACGGTGCTTGACAATGGGAATTCAGAGACCATTGATAATGTACTTAAGCGTTCTTCTATTAAGGAAGTAAAGGAAAATCTCTTTAGTCGGGCTCTTGAAAAAGGTTATTTAAAATATATTGAAAAGCTTACTCCATATATGCCTCAAAAAGGTTAGTATATGGAAATAGCAAATAGCACAGGTAAGCCTGAGGTTATTGAAATAATATTTAAGCATTTACAATCGCCGCTTGATGTTAGTATTGAATATCATCAAGAGAGTAGTTTAATACAGATTGATATTAATGATCCTGTAACTGAAATTCCTCTAATGGGAGAGCAGTCATAATATTATGACCATTTCGTTATAAATATCGGAATAGCCTTGACCATTTCGACATTTAATTATAAGCCATATCCTCGCACATACCAATAAATGTAGCTGAATTGACTATATTCACTTTATCTTCTAGAGGTCCGAGTGGCTGAGCCGGTTTTAACAATTCCGGCGTTAATATAAATTTGGTTTTTTTCTCGATATTCGATAAAAAAGGTAAATGTAAGCTATGAGGGCTGTATATTATTGCATATTTATCCCATTCTAGATATTGTCTATTTAAATACTCTTTATATTCAGATGGGCCATATACTTCTATACTACCAAATTTATATTTTTTTAAAGGATATAATTCATAATCATAAAAAAAATCATTTGGATATTTATTACGCATGCTTTGATTAAAATGAACAAATTTATTATTTTCTTTATGAAATACGAAAATATCTAAACATACTTTTTTGCATATATTGTAAGATCTCTTAAAAGAAACAGTATAACCGAGTTGCTCAAATTGCGGTAATATTTGTTGCAAATGTATTTCGTCTTCATGCATAATACCGATATCTAGATCATCGTCAAAAGGAATTATACCTTGATGTCTAACAGCTCCAAGCAGAGTGCCGCCTTCTATCCAATAATTAATATTATTCTTACCAAGTAGCTCATGAGTGTCTTTCATTAACTGATAAAGGGCAATAGCTTTTTCCTCGCTAATCCTGTATTTTTTTACTTCTTCATCTCTTAAAGTTACATATCGCCAGTCATGTTCTAATATATAAGCATAAAAAAATATACCGGCAAAGATAAGTAATATTAAGCCTATAATATTTTTAAAGGATAACATCGACTTTAATCTTTTCACCTTGAGCCTCAAATTGTATTTCTTCCGCTGATGTGACGTTTTTTAAATCTTCCGTTAATTCTGCAGATAATACTATGCCGCTAACTTTAAGCAATTTTATCGGAGCTTTTATAGATAGATTCTTCTCAGCTTTGAATTTTCTGACGATATCTAGGATTTCAAGCAGTCCTTCTGCTCCTTTTGCATCGATTTCATAATTTAAGTCACCGTAATTAACCCAGTTACCTTTAACGTGAATAGAATTTTCACTATATAATATTTGGTATAATTCTTCGGTAATATGGGGCATGAAAGGTGCAAATAGTTTTAGTAAAATTTGCATAACATGATATAAAGTTAATATGCTACTATATTGTCCTTGTGGGTTTTTGTTTTCCTTGTCATAGCTTCTTGTTTTGCTTATTTCTAAATAATTATCACAAAATATCGCCCAAAAGAATTTTTCCGTCAGATGCATAGCATTCGCATATTCGTAGTTTTGTAACTCATTTGTGGCTAGCTTAACTAATTCTACTAACTTATTAATCATCCACTGATCAAACTCGTTAGTGATTTTTTCTTTAATATCTAAAAGATTTTCTTGTTTATCTTCATCTTTTAATTTCTCAAAATGTATAGAAACAAATTTAGCGGCATTCCACAGCTTATTAACAAGCCGTTTGCCGTTTTTCATAACGTCTTCAGAATAGGCGGTATCAGCACCTAGTTTTGAATTTGCCGACCAATAACGTATTAAATCGGAACCGTATTGTTCTAGCAGCTTTTCAGGAACTAAAACATTGCCTTTAGATTTAGACATTTTGCTTCGATCTTCAGCTAAACACCAACCGCTTACCATGATGTTTTTCCACGGCAAAGTATTTTGGTGTAAATGAGCTTTTAAGATAGTATAAAATGCCCAAGTTCTGATAATTTCATGTGCTTGAGGTCTTAAATCCATCGGAAATAATTTATCGTGTCTATCTTTATTAACGGCGAAATCGTCAGAAATGCCATGAGTAGAAAGTTGAGGCGAAACGGAACTTGTTGCCCAAGTATCCATTATGTCAAAATCAGGTTCTACTTCCTCCTTACTATAACCAATAGGTAAATCTTTTAATGGATCGACAGGTAGCTGCGAAATATCGGCATATAAAATTTTACCTTCTTCACTCACTCTTTTAGAGTACCAAACAGGGAAAGGCACACCGAAATAACGTTGTCTACTAATACACCAATCCCAGCTAATGGCATTAATCCAATTCTCTAAACGAATTTTCATATTGTTAGGACGCCAGTTTAGCTCATTTGCTCGTTTAAGTAACGCTTCTTTATGTGATATAGTTTTAACGAACCATTGCGGTACGGTTAATATCTCAAGAGGAGCCCCTGACCTCTCAGCACATTTAACGGTATGAGTTATCTCTTCTTGTTTAGTAAGTAAATTCTGCTCTTTTAAAATATCTATTATTTTTGTCCTAGCTTCTTTAATTTTTAATCCGTCTATAGCAATATCATGAGGGAAATCTATCGTACCTTTTTTAGTGATAATAGTTTTTAAAGGTAAATTATGCGTCTTCCACCAAGTAATATCCGTTTGATCACCAAATGTACAGCACATAACAAGTCCTGTGCCTTTATCTTGTTGCACTAAAGGATCGGCAAGCAACGGAACTTTCTCATTAAAAAGCGGAGTTATGGCAAATTTACCTGCTAGATGATTATAACGCTTGTCATCAGGGTGATAAAATACGGCAACACAAGCCGGCAATAATTCAGGTCTTGTAGTTGCTATAGTAAGCGGCTCTCCTTGCTCGGTTTTTAAAATAATATAATTCATGAACGAGGTTTTTTCCTTATCCTCAATATCAGCTTGGGCAAGAGCTGTACCATCTACCGGATCCCATAAAATTGGCTGATCATTACGATAAATTTCACCTTTCTTGACTAAATCAAGAAAAGACATTTGTGATATTTTTCGTGATAACGGACTGATAGTTTGGTACTCTAAACTCCAATCAACCGATAAAGCTATTTGGTTAAATAGGCTTCTAAACTTCTCTTCTTCACTTGCTACTACCTCTTCACAAATTTTTATAAACTCAGATCGAGACATATTATAAGCTTTGATCTTCTTCTGCTTTTCAACAAGTCTCTCGGTTGGTAGACCATTATCGTCAAAACCCATAGGATAAAAGATATTTTTACCGATCATACGCTGAAAACGTACAATAAAGTCGGTTTGTGTATAGCTGTAAACATGCCCGATATGTAACTGCCCTGAAACTGTAGGAGGCGGCGTATCAACTACATAAGTTTCTTCTTTTGAAATATTTGGATCATAAGCATAAATTTGCTGCTCTTGCCAAATTTGCTGCCATTTTTTTTCATTTTCTGTAAAATTATAATTTTTTGGAAATTCTTTCATAGATTTTATAGTTGATTCAAGAATCTTATTATAAAGGTTATATGTGATTATGACAATAGAACTATTGCTAATAATTTTTAGTAAATAATAAACCTATAATTGAAAATATAAAAATTCATGTATATAATGCCAATTATTATTAAACTAAAAATTTTATGGATAAAAATATACATTAATTTAGAGTATTTAGAATTTGTAGAGCAATTAAAAATTCGAGTATCTGAAAGTCGTTATCAAGCTGCAAGGTCAGTAAATAGTGAGTTAATAAAACTATATCATCATATAGGTAATGAAATTCTTAAACGACAGGAAAAATATGGCTGGGGTGCTAAAAATAGATAATTTAAGCCGTGATCTACATTCTGCATTTCCTGAAATGAAAGGATTTAGCAGCAGAAACCTTTAATATATGAGGCGTTTTGCTGAAGAGTATAGGGATTTAGAATTTGTGCAGCAGGTTGCTGCACAATTGCCGTGGTTTCATATAGTTCTTTTACTAGATAAAGTAAAAGATAGAAAACACCAAATCTTTTATATGAAAAAATTGTTGAACATTGTTGGTCGCGTAGTGTACTTACTATGCAAATTGAAATTGAGTTACATAAAAGGCAAGGACAAGCAGTAACAAATTTTCAAAGTAAATTAGCCTCTCCTCAATCTGATCTAGCACATTATACGCTCAAAGACCCATATGTTTTTGATTTTTTAAGTGTAGGGAATGAAGTGCAGGAAAGGGAAGTAGAAAAAGAATTAACTAAACATATAGAAAAATTTTTAATTGAGCTTGGAGTTGGTTTTGCTTTTGTTGGCAGACAATATCATTTAGAAATAGGAGAACAAGATTTCTATATTGATGTATTATTCTATCATTTAAAACTTCGTTGTTTTGTAGTAATTGAGCTTAAAGATAAGGATTTTAAACCAGAATATGCCGGTAAAATGAATTTTTATTTATCGGTTGTAGATGATATTTTAAAGCATCCAAACGATAACCCTTCTATTGGGTTAATTTTATGCAAATCAAAAAATAATATACTTGCAGAATATGCATTGCGTGATATGAGTAAACCTATCGGACTTGCAGAGTATAAAATAACTGAAAATCTACCTGAAGAGATAAAAAGTGAACTCCCAACTATTGAAGAGTTAGAAGCAGAACTTGCTAAAGAATTAATAAGAAAATAGAAATGCCAAACAAACTTTTACTTACTTTAAAATTAATGCGGGTAGATAAGCCGGTACCTTATATATTAGTTTTTTTCCCTGCTTTATTTGGATTGCTGCTTGCAAACCCTTCTAACACGGAATTAGCTTATTTATTACCGTTATTTATTTTAGGTAGTATAACGACAAGGAGTAGCGGGTGTATTATTAACGATATATTTGATAGAAAATTTGATAAACATGTTACAAGGACTAAAGACCGACCTTTAGCAAGCGGTGCTTTATCTGTTTCTTATGCTATTTTTATACTTTTTATTCTTAGTATTATCTCGCTTTGTATCTTGCTACTTTTAAACAAAACAGCCATATATACAGGTTTTTTTGCGGTAATAATGATTAGCCTATATCCGCTAACGAAACGTATTACCTACTTCCCGCAAATATTTATGGGATTTACCTTTAAGCTAGGGGCATTAATAGCGTATGCGGCAGTTCAGGATAAACTTGATTTAGCAGCAATTATTATGTATTTAGCATGCTGTTTTTGGGCAACCGGTTATGATACGATTTACGGATATATGGATATAAAAGACGATAAGAAAATAGGAGTGAAATCTTTAAGCATATATTTAGAGAACAAGCATCCTAAATTTGGGCTTTATGTATGTTATATAGGTTTTATATTATTATTTACCCTAGCAACAAAGATAGCTAACCGTAATATCGACTATTTACCTATTTTAGCTGCTTTAATTTTATTGACATTGCAAGTAGCAACTCTTGATATTGAGAATCCTGATGATTGTAGGACAAGGTTCAGAGCTAATAATTATGTCGGGGTACTTTTAAGTTTGGCGTTTTGTTAAATTCTTTTCCTAACAACAGTCTTATTAGGGATTAGATAATGTTCTTGATGTCATAAGCACACGAGTCTCAACTTAAGAGCAACCTTACCGAATGTCATACCCGCAGAAGCGGGGATCCAGCATAAAGCGAGATAAATCGAGCTTTTAATTCCAAAAGCTTGCTGTAGTTATGCTTTTTTCTGGATTCCCGCTTCCGCGGGAATGACATAAAGTAAAAACTGTCCGGTACTATAAGCAAAGCTCCGCCTATGCAGGAATGACATTGACCTGTACAACAACTTCTCTCACAGCCCATAAAGTTACCATCGAGATTACAGTTATATAAACCGCAATTGATAAAGAGCTGCCGGTTACATGCCAAAGCATTAGACAGATTGACGGGGTAAGGCGTCCGATTAATGAAGTACCTATACTACTGCCGATACCTACTAGCATATATTTATCGGCAGTTTTAAATAAATCATTTAGCCAGCAATTCAAAGGTGCTAAGAAACCGATACCAAGTATTATAATCCAAACACGTACGAAATTAACATACCATATAGAGGAATTATTTAAGAACAGCCATAAAGGAATTATGCTTAAACTCATTATAATAAGAGTACCGCTTAATATTTTAAGGTAATGGAATTTTTTTGTTAGATGACCTATTATCGGAATCATAATCACATCAAAAATCAGAAACTCGGTATTAAACTTCATCATTGTTTCAAGCGATATATCGGTAATAACCGGAATAAAACTATTCATAAAGACGAAAGGCACTATATAGGTCATATATGAGAAACCTACGGCAAAGCTAATACGTAAGATACTTAGTTTACTGTTCCAAATTGTGGTTAGATCGTGTAATAGCGATGATACTACGTCATTGCGAGGAGAGGACTGTGTCATACCGTGGCTTGACCGTGGTATCCAAAAATTACGTAAAGTAATTTTATATTTTTTATTGGATCCCGCGGTCAAGCCGTGGGATGACAATGAGGACTTTACTACAATATCCTCGCTCTTCCTTAAAAAATAACCTATAAGAGCCGTAAACCCGCCAAATATGAAACATAACCGCCAATATTCATTATACTCTACATTTAAAACTATAGTGCTGATAAATGAAGTAAGAATAATACCAAGCATTGTAGAGGTTTGATAAAGGTAAGAAGCTTTAAACGCTTTTTTTTCGTTTTTATTCTCTAGAATATATAATTTAGCAATAGCACATTCCCCCTCGGAATATACTCCTTGCAACGTCCTAAGTACAACTAATAATAGCGGTGCAAGCCAGCCTATTTGGGTATGAGAGGGTATCAGACCGATTAGGCTAGTTGTTAAAGCAACCCCGATTAGAGAATGAGATAAAGCAAAAACCCCGCCGTATTTTTTAGCAATAACACCAAAAAAATAAGAACCGATCGGGCGAGTAAATAAGGATGTAGCAAGAACACTATAGGTAAGTATTAAGGCAACAATTTTATCATGATTCGGAAAGAAAATACCGGCAAGTAACGGTGCAAGAAACCCGTAAAGTGCAGTATCGAAATGATCCATCGCATTACCGATTAGGATTGAAATATCCCTTTTGCTTAATGAATTACTCATATATTAATAATTTAAAATTTATAATGTATACTCGCTGAATTTGAAAAATTGGCTTCGTTGTTTTTTGCTTTTAATCCTCACGTTACTTGTATGTACGCTGCGGTTAAAAGCTTCAAAACCGATTCCTCTTTTCCAAATTGAGCTTCGTATAACTGCTCTTCATTTTGTAGGAGTATATAAGTATGTAATCTTCCTTGTAAATATTTTTTTAAGAGATATGATTATAAAGTTATAGCTTAAAGTAATTGTAATTAATGAATAATTTGAAACAAGGAAAGTTTATTACATTTGAGGGAGGGGAAGGGATAGGCAAATCTACTCAATCTCAAATGCTCTATGAATATTTAAAATCTCAAAATACTCCCGTTATTTTAACTCGAGAAGTTGGCGGTACTGCCGTTGCCGAAAAAATGCGTGAAATTCTAGTACATGAAGAATTATTACCCATGTCCGAGCTATTACAAGCTATGGCAGCACGTTATGATCATATGGCACGGAAAATTATACCGGCTCTGCAAGATGGACATATCGTAATATGTGATAGGTTTATTGACTCAACTGTATGTTATCAAGGATTAGAGCTAGAAAACGGCATAGATTTAGTTTATAATCTGCACAAAACTTTAATGCCTTCTCTTATGCCGGATATTACGTTTTTTATTGACGTAGATCCGGATACTACTATTAAGAGAGTCAATTCACGAAATATGAGCAATAAATTTGACATAAGAGGTATAGATTTTTATAAAAAAATCTATGATTGCTTTAAAGAATTAAGTAATAGATTTCCTGAGAGAATAAAGACAATTAAAGCGTCAGATTTAAGTCCGCTTGAAGTACATGAGTTAATAAAAAAGCATTTATATACTCGGTGAATTTCAAAAATTGGCGTTGTCGCTCTACAAGCACTGCGGTGCTCACGTATTATTATACGCTCCGCTCCTCGTCTTGAGAACTCCTAGCTCTTTTTGAAATTGACCTTCGTCTACCAACTCTTTATTTATTAGAATTATACTATGAAGAATACTTACTATATTACGACCCCTATATATTACGTTAACGATGTTCCCCATATCGGTCATGCTTATACTAGCGTTGCAAGTGATGTAATCGCTCGTTTTATGCAACTTCGTGGTTTTGACGTAATGTTTTTAACAGGGACCGACGAACACGGGCAGAAAGTAGAAAAAGCAGCTATCAATAAAAATATCGACCCACAAAAATTTACCGATCAGACATCCGAAAGTTTTCGTCATCTGATGACTGCTATGCATATTTCCAATGATGATTTTATCAGAACAACGGAGAAAAGGCATAAAGAAGCTGTAGCTGTTTTTTGGCAGAAATTACTAGATAACGGTACAATCTATGAGGGATTTTATGAGGGCTGGTATGCAGTGCGAGATGAGGCTTTTTTTGATGAGTCGGAACTTACAAGTGACGGTTTAGCACCGACGGGTGCCCCTGTTGAATGGGTTAAAGAGCCTAGCTATTTCTTTAATCTTTCAAAATGGCAAGATAAATTGCTTGAGTTTTATGAAGCAAACCCTGATTTTATCAGACCTATATCAAGGCGTAATGAAGTAATTAGCTTTGTTAAATCAGGTTTAAAAGATTTATCAGTATCGCGTACTACTTTTAACTGGGGAATAAAAGTTCCAAATAACGAAAAACATGTAATTTATGTTTGGCTTGATGCACTGGCTAATTATATTTCGGCACTCGGTTATCCCGACGCACAAAGTAATTACGGTAAATTTTGGCCGGCTGATTTGCATGTAGTTGGTAAAGATATCTTACGTTTTCATGCGGTTTATTGGCCGGCTTTCTTAATGGCTGCCGAAATTCCATTGCCAAAAACAATTATGGCTCATGGTTGGTGGACGAATGAGGGGCAGAAAATCTCTAAATCTCTTGGTAATACCATTGATCCGATTAAGTTAATTGATGAATTCGGTGTTGATCAAGTTAGGTATTTTTTGATGCGTGAAGTAACTTTTGGTGCGGACGGTAATTTTGCTCGTAGTAATTTAGTTACCCGAATTAATAGCGAGCTATCAAACAAGATAGGTAATTTATTACAGCGTACTACGGCTTTTGTTTATAAAAATAATGACGGCAAAGTGCCGCTACTTACCCAAGATGTTATAGATAAAATATATGAGCTACCGATTTTAAAAACCGCAAGTAAATTTGCCGAGCAGAATATTTTATTGATGGAAAAAACAGAGATTAATAAAATTCTTGAAAATATTATTAATTTAGCCGAAGAGGCAAATATCTATATTGATAGTGAAGCACCTTGGAATTTGAAAAAAACCGATCCGGATAAAATGCTAGAAGTGTTATACACTTTACTAGAGGTGTTGCGTTATATTGCGATAATGCTTCTGCCTTTTATACCGAGTTCAGCAAATAAAATGCTTGATCAGTTAGGAGTAAATAAAGAAGAACGTCTATTTAAGCATTTAGTACGTGACTATGCTTTAAGAGCGGGTAGCGATATTCTAGAACCTACTATAATATTTCCAAAATTTGAGGGTTTTGTTACATGAATCTTGTTATGTCATTCTCACTGAATGTTGTTGCATGGATCAAAAAAAGGCATTTATGTCATTCCTGCGAAAGCAGGAATCCAGTCTTTTTAAATAAAATATATACTAAATTTTTATATAATTTTTATTGGATTCCCGCCTTCGCGGGAATGACATCGGCATTATAGCATGCTAATAGATTCGCATTGTCATCTTAATTTACTTACTGACTTGTCATCTCGCGAGCTCGTAGCGGGATCCAGTAAAAATATTAAAACAATTAATACTAGTTGTTTTTTGGATACCGTGGTCAAGCCACGGTATGACACGGTGCTTTTAGATTCTGTCATTCAAAGAGCATTAGAAAATAATGTGCAGTATATGCAAACTATCTGTACTAAGCTTGAAGATTTCTCGATTGTTTTAGAAATAGCCGAAAAATATGAAAATATTTTTGCAAGCGTTGGTGTGCATCCGTGTGAGGTTAATGAAAGCAGCAGGCTAATTACGGATTCAGAAATAATAGAACTTACCAAGCATCCGAAAATTATTGGAATCGGTGAAACGGGGCTTGATTATTATCATCAGCCTTACGATAAAAAACTCCAAAAAGATTCGTTTGTAGCACATATACATGCTGCAGCCGCTACTAATCTACCTATTATTGTTCATACACGAGAAGCAGACGAAGATACTATTGACATTTTAACCTCAGAAATGCGTAACAGTAAATTTCCAGGTTTAATACATTGCTTTACTTCTTCAAAAAAATTAGCAGAAAAAATGCTAGATATCGGTTTATATATTTCAATGTCAGGGATTATAACTTTCAAGAATGCAACCGATTTGCAGGAAATAGTTAAATATATACCGCTTGATAGGTTATTAATCGAAACTGACTCACCTTACCTAGCCCCTACCCCTATGCGAGGCAAACAAAACGAACCGGCTTTCGTTAGATATGTTGCCGAGAAAGTCGCCGAACTCAAAAATATCACCTCAAAAGAAGTAGCAAATGTTACTACTCGTAACTTCAAAACATTATTTTCCAAATTTGAAAAGCATACTCGTTTAATTTGAAAAATTGGCGACAAAGTCTTTTGCCGATAATCCTCACGTACTAGTTGTACGCTGCGGTCATCAGCTTTAAGACGCCTTGCTCTTTTCCAAATTAAACTTCGTCTACCTACTTTTCATTTACTAATAGTATAAATAAATAATACTTTATAAAATCATAAAGATTGATAATTTAAAGTTGAAATTTATAAAATAACATGTATATTTTATAGTATTTCAACTATTAGTATATTTAATATGGGATTTGATCGCAAAAATGCTATTATTAGTTTTTAAAAGAAAATGAAGATCAAAAATTTACCTCTTATGGAATAGCTGAATGGCTTGTAGAAAATCACATTGAAGAAGCAAGACTCAAAGCAAATGCAAGTACAAATAAGAGATTGTTAAAAGCAAAGACTCAAGAAGAAAAAGATAAGGAGATTATAGGAATTTATGCAGGGGAAATTAGCAGTAGTAAGCTTTCTGCTGAACGAAGACAAGAACCTAATATTAGAATAGAGCTAAAACCTAAGCTAAAGTTTTATTATTCGCAAAACCCTGATTACTATGTCAATAATGAACAAGCCACAGAACCTAAAATAAATGCAAATAAAGAAGATAAAATAACCGAAGTACAAGTATGTGATGCACTTGCATTATATCTTCAAAACAAATTGAAGATTCATAATATGCCTATTAAGCATAATTTTTCTTCAAATAAACAAGGGGCTAAAGGTAATAAGTGGTTACATCCAGATTGGGTAGGTATGGAGGTTCTTAATGAAAAATGGGGATTACTAATTAAAGATTGTGCTAAATATTATGCAGGAAAACAAGCACGACTTTGGTCTTTTGAAGCAAAAACAAAAATCAACCGTAGTAATTTACGAGAATATTTTTTTCAGGCTTTATCAAATTCCTCATGGGCACATTATGGTTATTTAGTTGTTGCTGATTTAATTGAAAGTAAACAAAATGATACTAGGCATGAACTCGAAATGTTGTGTACTAGGTACGGTATAGGTTTTATTTTAGTGGATATAGAAAGTCCTGAAGATATAAGATATTAATTCCTGCTAGAGAAAGACCAGAAATAGATTGGAATATGGCTAATAGATTAGCAGAAGAGAACAAAGATTTTGAAAATTATATAAATAATATTGATACATTCTATAAAAAACAGAAAGTAAATGATAGTATTTGGTTTAATATTAATGACCACGTAAATAGAATTCCTAAGCAAAACAAGAAGAAAAAATAAACATATTTATTATGAGACTGTTAACAAAATAATTTTAAAGCTAATTAAAATCTTTTTTGCTGCAAATTATAAGATTTTTTTGAAATATGAATAACTATTCCGGCAAAAATCTTATTAATTTTCGCTAAAAAACCTATTTAATTATCAATTAAAGCTATTTTGTTAACAGTCCCATAGACCATTATTATCACGCATTTATAAAAATTTAAGCCGTGAATCCTAAAATTAATGTTACTAAAGAAATTTTTGATGTTAAACTAAATGATTATATTAATTATTTTTAGATTTAGGGATAAATTATGATGAACTGTGATTTAAGTACTAATTATACATATTATATGTTAGAGGGGCTTAGAGCACAAATTGCTCCAATGCATTTAGGTATAAAAATTCTAAAAGAAGCATATGAACATGAGTCTCTAGAAGATAACGGTTTTGCAAGAATTATGCATGCTTATTTAACGCTTTGTGAACGCATGACTAGAAAATATGAAAAACCCGAATTTAATATTATTGAAACAATTATTGATGATAAAACCTATAACATTAATGAAAAAGTTATACTAAAAAAGCCTTTTTGTGAACTAAGGCATTTTCAGAAAATAGGTTTTAAAAAAGAATTACCTAAATTATTAATAGTAGCACCTATGGCAGGACACCACGCTACTTTACTGAGGTCAACAGTACAAGAATTATTACCGTATACCGATATTTATATTACAGATTGGACGGAAGCAAGTTTCGTGCCGCTTGAAGCAGGGCATTTTGATATGGATGATTATATTGATTACGTAATGGAGTTTATCAATTTTATAGGACCGAATGTTCACACTATGGCAGTTTGCCAACCTGCAGTTAATGAATTTGCTCAAAGTAAAAGTTTAGAATGGTTCTGCAAAATGGTTACAATGCAGGTACCGCCAAACTATCCCGGACATGGTAGAAAAGTATATCCCGGCTTCCTCCAACTTGCCGGCTTTATGAGTTTAAACTTATTCCGTCATATAGATTCACATTTAGAATTATGGCAAAGTTTATTAAATTCTGATTATAAAAAAGCCGATCATACTATTAAATTTTATGATGAGTATTTAGCAGGTATGGATATGCCGGCAGAGTTTTACTTACAAACTATAGATGAAGTATTCCAACAATTTTCGTTAGCAAGAGGTAAATTAGTTTCTGAGAAGCGTCCGATTGATTTAAAACATGTTACTAAATGTGCTTTACTTGGTATTGAAGGGGAATTAGATGATATTGCAGCAGTAGGGCAAACAAAAGCTGCTTTAAAACTTTGTTCAAATATACCTGAATCAATGAAAAGATACCATTTACAAAAAGGGGTAGGGCATTACGGTGTATTTAGCGGAAGTAAATTTAAACAGTTTATAGTACCTATTATCAAAGATTTTATCTATGATTTTGATAAAACTAATTTCAAGCAATCTAAACTTAAGACAGTATAAAAATAGTCATTACGAGAAAATTATGTAAGTAATTGACAAAGCAAGGAAGAAAAAAATTCTGATTTACAGAATTTTTTTTATTATTTTTTTTGGATTGCCACGCTCCTTGCAGTCGCAGCCTTGTTGCATAGATCAGTATTTTCTTCTGTCATCCCGTGATTTATTCATAGTACCGGACAGTTTTTGAAAAGACCTCGATGTCATCCCCGCGAAAGCGGAGCCTTGTTGCATGGATCGAAAAAATACACTCGGTGTCATACCTTGGCTTGACCACGGTATCCAGAAAAACAACTTGTAGCGTATATTATTTGTCTATTTTTCCTGGATCCCGCGATCAAGTTAGCTAGGATGACAGAAGAAAAACCGATCCATGCAACAACGCCCGAAAGCGGGGATCCAGGCTAAAAAATCTTAATTTTAAAGATTTTTTATTATATTGTTTTTTTAAGATAAAGCTTTCAAAAAAGCTTTAAATTACTGGATTCCCGCTTTTGCGGGAATGACATAGAATAGAAATTGTCCGGTACTATGGGCTTGACCACGGGGTTTAGTTAAAAATACTAATAATATTAGTATTTTTAGTTATCTTACTGGATACCGTGGTCAAGCCACGGTATGACAGAGGTGAAATTGATCCATGCAACAAGGTCTGCAGTCGCTCGTAATGACGGGGTGGTATCCCACGCAACAATGCCTTACTGGAACGATATAACAGCCATGTAACAAGACCATAATTAAAGGAGAAGTGTGGTAATCTAATATTCAACTCTTATTAGTTTTTTGAATTTCTTGTTGTTGCTGTTGTTTGTATTCTTCCGCTTTTTCTTCTATGTAATTAAAAAAGAAATAAGTAAAAGTTAAAAAACTGGTCAAAATAATACCAAATATTATTAGTATTGCTTTAAGTTGCTTTCGTGAATCTTCTGCTTTTAATCTTTTCTCTTCTTCATCTATCTCTTCATCATTTTTGAATTCAGATATTATTATTTGTTTTTCTGTAGTATTTTTCATGTTGTAACTCAACTAAAATGAACTTCTTTATTACTAAGTTGTTCCTATAACTTACAGATTTTTGAAGTTTATAAGATTAGCTATATTTATAGTAAAAGAAGTTAAATTATGTTCAATAGACTTCTTCGAAAACTCTACTTCTAGGGGTAATTTGTACGTCGAGCCGGTACTCGCATCCTCACGTACGCTTTTGTACGCTGCGGTGGCAAGCACTTCCGTGTCTCCTTCAAATTCCTCCCTAAACCCTCGTTTCCGAAGAGCTCTTCTAATTTATCCATTATCTTTTAATTTTTTAAAAACATATCTCATACCGTAAATAGGTTAGCTATTTGCCGGTATTCGCTATATTCTTAAAAAAATAAAATATTTCCTATAAATTGGATATAATTCAACATCTATTACTATAATGATGAGGTTTAAGCCTCATAAAAATAGGATATATAAGCAATAATACTATGTCAATAGCCTTGAATATTAGTAGTAAATTATGTAATAATATGTGTTCAACCATGGTTATACATATTATTATAATTTGGGTCTCCTAAAATTGAAGTATTTAAAGTATCGGGGTAAGCAGCTGATAATATAGCATCATCAAAAGTGATATCAGATCGTCCTATATAATTCTGAATAAAATTATTAACAGTAGACTCAAAGCTTGTATATTTTGTAGGATATGAATAAACAAGCTGTGTACATTCTGTATTTCCGAGTTTACTTCCAATCAATATTAATAACATAGAGTTATATTCATCTTGGGGATTACGATTAATTATTTCGTAAGTTTTAGCAAGAATATAACAAGCTTCGTTATTTCCTTTCATAATTTCTAATTTTATTTCTTCAGAAGACAAAATATTATTTAGAAAGGCTTTTTCATATATTTCATAATTCGGTGATGAATCAGATTTTCCGTTAAAAAGAGCAGTAAATAGGATTTTAGCTTTCTCTAGATCATTTTCATTACCTAATTCTTTGATTTCATTCATTTTTGATTTATCGGCAACCAAAAGACCGTTCATAGTATCGATAATTATGACATTGTCAAGACCTACTACGGTAGTTAATTTATTATTAGAACTAATGAAAGAGTTTGTAGTATTGCTTGTTACTACGTTCCCCTCGCAATAATTATCATTTATATTTTGATGTTTTACCTGTAATAAGGAATGCCAAGTACCAAGATCGTTCCAAACAAAATCAGCTTTTATCATGACCATTCCCGAAATATATTCCATTATAGCATTGTCTATAGAAATTGCTTCGATTTCATTATAAGCCTCATCGTCTATTGCCAAACTTTTCTCATTTTTTATAGTAGTATTAAATGCTTTTTCTGCAATACAAAATAAATCAGGTTGAAGGTTCATTGCTAAGTTTAAGAAGAAGTTAATATCGTATACAAAAATTCCTGAATTCCAAAAATATTCATTACTTTGAAAATGTTTTTTTGCTTGCTCTAATATAGGTTTTTCAATGAAATGATCAACTAGATAAACATTTTCTGCAATTGATAATCCTGTGTTTATATAGCCATACTCGGCACTTATAAAATTTATAGGAATGCCTATAGTGCAAATACCGAATTCATGAACATAATGCACAGCTTTATTTATAGTATTAAGATAATTTATATCATCGGCTATATAATGGTCTGCAGGCAGTAACACTACAATATCAAAACCTTGGGCTTTAGCAGATAATGCTGTAATAATGGCACAAACGGCAGTATTTTTTTGTAAAGGTTCGGTAATTAATTCTATTTCTACTGCTTGTTCTTTAGTTATTGATTCATATTTTTTGGAAGTAATAATAGTAGGTTGTCCTAGAAATTTATTTCTAGTTAATGTTTGCTGTAGTAAAGTGAAATCACTTAATATTTTTTTAAATTGTTTCGGTTTATCCTTAGATGATAAAGGCCATAGTCTTTTACCGCTACCCCCCGCTATAATCACCGGCTTTATTCTCATATATTTTACAACTATTAATTGAATAAACAATAGAGAGCTTTATAAATAGTTTTAAAAAATATGTCAAGTAAATTCACTATGTTGACAGGTTTTACAATAAAAAGTAGCTCTTCCTGAATGTTTTGTCTTGATAATAGTGCTAGAGCAGTTTAAACAATTTTGTCCTTCTCTACCGTAAACCTTAAGTTGCTGAGTAAAATAACCAGGTTTGTTATCGCCGTTTACAAAATCTTTAAGAGTAGTACCGCCGGCAGTTATAGCTTTAGTTAGCACCTCTCTAATTGATTTAATTAAACTTTCTATTTCATTGTCATTTAAATCGTTACCTAATTTATCCGGATGAATTCTAGCTAAATGAAGACTTTCTGAAGCGTAAATATTGCCGACTCCAACTATAATTTTATTATCCATAATCAAGTTTTTTATCGGTATTTTTCGAGTAATTAATTTGCTTTTTAAATATCCCAGTGTTAATAAATCAGAAAGCGGTTCTATTCCTAAATCATTAAAAAATTCTTTTTCTAAGAAATTAGTTTTAAAGCTATAAACCATTCCGAATCGTCTAGTATCGTTAAAAATTAACTTTTCACCGTTACTCAAATCAAAAATTACATGATCGTGTTTTTTAGCTTCATAGTTAGAAGGTTGCAGAGTAAATCTACCACTCATGCCTAGGTGAACGATTAAAGAATAATCATTATTAAAATCTATAATTAAATATTTTGCACGACGTCTAACATCCAGTATATTAGTATTTGAGATTTCTGTAGCTAAAAGCGGGGATAGTTTATAACGTAAATTATCTCTTTTTAACTCTACATTTCCTATAATAAGCCCAATTAGCTTATCTTTCAGGGAGTTTTTAAGAGTTTCTACTTCAGGAAGTTCCGGCATTTGATACTAATATTTATAATAAAAAACTATGAACCAAACAAATTTTGGCTTTAAAAAAGTAGACTACACTAAAAAACAAGGGTTAGTAAATAGTGTTTTTTCTAATGTCGCCGATAAGTATGATTTAATGAATGACTTAATGAGCTTTGGATTACATCGCTTATGGAAAGATGAATTTATTAGGCAAATTCCAAATCTTAACTCTCATATATTAGACGTCGCTAGCGGTAGCGGTGATATCGCTTTAAAGCTTGCTAAAAAAGCAAGAGATAGAGGCAATAATATTGCTTTAACTTTAAGCGATATAAATGAAGAGATGCTAAAGAATGCTAAGAAAAAAGCAATTGATCTTAATTTATTTCATAACCTTAAATTTACTGTAGCAAGTGCAGAAGAATTGCCTTTTTCAGATAATAGTTTTGATTATTATACTATAGCATTTGGTATTAGAAACGTACCTGACATTAATAAAGCTTTAAAAGAAGCTTATAGAGTTCTAAAACCGATGGGTAAGTTTATATGCCTTGAGTTTTCAAAGGTAAAAGAAAGTTATTTTAAAGATTTTTATAAATTTTATTCATTTAGTATTATACCTACCATCGGTCAGGCAATCACCGGTAATAAAGAGGCATATGAATATTTGGTTGAAAGTATCGAGTTATTCCCCTCACAAGACAAGTTTAGAATAATGATTAAAGAAGCCGGTTTTGAGGAAGTCGGTTATAAAAATTTGAGCGGCGGAATAGTTGCTATTCACAGTGCGTATAAGATATGATAAGTAATTTTTTTAATTTAATACGTATTTTTCGTATCATCAGTAAAAAACAAATCTTAATTGATTCAAGAAGCCCTAAATACTTCAGGTTTATCGGTTATATATTAGCTTTATTTTCTGCTCCGTTATCATTATTTAAAAAACCGCATGAAGATTACGGCAAATGCTTAATAGATTGTTTAAGCGATCTTGGCCCTATTTATATAAAATTCGGACAAACTCTTTCGACAAGACCCGATTTAGTAGGAGCAGAGATAGCAGGTTATTTAAGGTTATTGCAGGATAAGCTACCTCCGTTTGATGGTGGGGTGGCTAGAAGATTGATAGCGTCATTGCGAGGAGACATTTATGTCGACGAAGCAATCTCAGCAAGCAAGCAAAAGATTGCCACGCATTCTACGAATGCTCGCAATGACGCCCTCCCTTTCCTACATTTCGACGACAATCCAGTCGCAGCCGCATCAATCTCCCAAGTACATAAGGCACAACTCGCAACCGGTGAATATGTTGCGGTGAAAATTCTGCGTCCGGGTATTCATAAAAAATATAACAGAGATATTAAGCTGCTATATTTTCTTGCAAAAATTATCTCAAAATTTTCTAAAGCAAAAAGGCTAAAGCCGATTAAAGTAGTTGATAAATTTCATGAAACTATGAGATTTGAGCTTGATTTAAGGCTAGAAGCGGCAGCTTCTTCTGAGCTTATGGATAATATGCGAAATGATATTAATGTGATAATCCCTAAAATATATTGGGACTTAACATCAGAAAATATACTAACTACCGAGTGGTTAGAAGGAACTTCTATATATGATACTTCGCTGCTAAAAGAATTGGGATTAGAGCCTGCAAAAATAGCTCAGAATTTCGCCGTAATGTTTTTCAATCAAGCCTATAGAGACGGGTTTTTTCATGCTGATTTACATGCAGGAAATATTTTAGTGAATAAGCAAGGTAAGATAATTTTACTTGATTTCGGTATTATGGGCAGACTTAAAGAAAAAGATCGTTTAGCCGTTGCCGAAAGTCTATTTGGTTTTTTAAACCGTGATTATAAATTAGTTGCTAAAGTACATTTAAGAGCCGGCTACATCCCATCAAATACCGATTTAGATTTATTCGCTCAAAGTTGTAGAGCAGTTACTGAGCCTATAGTAGGGACACCCACAAAAAATATTTCCATAGGTAAGCTGCTTGCACATTTATTTAAAATCACTGAAGATTTCGGCATGGAAGTACAACCGGAATTATTGTTATTGCAAAAGACTTTGATAATGGTTGAAGGGATAGGCAGACAGCTAGACGGTAATGTTAATATGTGGCAACTCGCCGAACCTTGGATTAAAAAATGGGCAGTGAAAAACTTAAGTCCTGAAGCGAAGTTGCTACGACTGGTAAAGCATTACCTAGATAGCCTAGAGGATATTGTTTGACATATAAAAAATTATTAATATTATAGCCTTATATATTAAGAAATTTATTATTATGAAACTAAAAGATTTATTTATTAAACATGCTATTAAAACTCCTTTTTTGGTTGATTGTAAAGACGATAAAATTGTATTTCCTTCAGATAAAGAGCAAGAATACAAAAATAGACTAAAAGAAAAAATAGGCGAGGAAGAGTTTGAAAGATTAACGGCTTCAGATAGAATAGTTCAATGTCCTGAAAACTTAGAAAATATAGCTTTAGTAAATATAGAAATGTACCCTGATATATCGCTTATAGCAACGACATTTCTTAATGATATACAACGTGAATATTATATAATCCATATAGATATCGATAATAATATTAAATCGATTTTGCATTACTCGCAAATATATTGTATCGGTGATACAGGGGGGATGCCGGCTGAAGTTTTAAAACGCGGGTATAAGTTTGGTACTATACAGCCAGAATCTTTGCCGAAAGTCACGGAACTATGGCCTGACCCTTATTACTACGACTGGATTCAGGAAAATAAAGAGCATAACAACCCGGATATAGATCCTCAGGTAATGGAGAATATTGTTTCATTTTGTGGAGAGGTTAGTATGGATTTACCGGTAAATGGTGATACTGAAGGGGTGCCCGGCTGAAGTTTTAAAATGTGAGTATAATGTCAGTACTATAGAGCAAAAACCTTTACCGAAAATAATGGAATTATGTCCTGACCCTGATTACTACTACTACCGGATTCAGAAAAATGAAAAGTATAACAACCCGGATATAGATTTTCAGGTAACGAAGAATATTATTTCATTGTGTGGAGAGGTTAGTATTGATTTACCAGTAAATGAAGAATTACAGTAAAAAACCATTGCAAGATAACCATGACTTTAAAAATTAACAAAAATTAAAAAGTAAAATTTTATAAACCTTTAAATAATTATAGTAAAATAATATTAAATTATATTATATAAAGGTATTTAAATGTCTAAAAGCCAAGAGCAGGAATCCATTGATAATATAAGGCAACAGCTTGATGAAGAATATAAAAACCTTTCTTGGGTTGAAGCTGGATGGGCAGCTATTGGGGCTGAAACAGGTAACAAAAAATATGATGAGTTAAATAAACAATATCTAGATCTTAATAAAGATAATTTAGGTATAATACAAAGTGTTATCCAAGCTAGTCGGGAATGTCCCTAGTGCATTGTAATTTACCTGGGAGGCTTCTCAAGTTTTACCTGATCTTGCACTGGAGCTTAATAACCTCAGAAAAGCGAGAAGTGCTACCACTAATGTAGATTCTATTGAAGCCGGTTGCAAGATAATAGCAGATGCAGAATCGCTTATAAAAAAATGTGCTTCTGTTTTACATTCCGAAACTATATCTAATAGCTCAAAAGAAACTATTTTACAATCTAAAGTTATCCCATATCTTCTCACGCCTATTTTAAATAAGAGGCTTAGCAAAATAACAAAAAACTTTCAAACTTCCGAAACAGAAAAAATAAATATATTAGACAAAATAAGTCCTAAATTTGTCAGAGAATTATCTACCCTAGGAGTAGATTTAATATCTAAAGCACTAGAAAGCGATTTAAACCCAAAAGTACAAGAAATATATAAGAATATTAAACAAAAAAACGAGTCATCTCAAGGTGCTATATTAAAAAATATACATGACATTATTACTTCAGACAAAGTAAAGCCCCTTCTAAATCACGATTTAGTACAATTTTTAAAAAATCCTGATAATCAAAAGGAATTAGTTCAGATTACGGAAAATATAATAAATAATAAAGCACAAAAAATCGCTAAACCTGAATTAATTGCAAATACAGTAGCACTACTTGCAAATTCTAGCGAAAAATTAATTGAAAGTACTCCTTCAGCTATAAAAGCTTATAGTCAGCTTAAAGAAAATCAGCGTTGGACTAAAATTAACCTAAATATGGAAGGGTTAAATACTGAAATTAAAAAAGAGTTATTAAAAGGAAAAAAGCCTCAAATAGCAGAGTTAGTTGAAAATGCCAAAAAAATTATTGATAATTTATCTCCTATTTTAGAAAAAGAATTACCGCGATATTTAGATAGTAATAAACAGGGTATATTAGATGTTTTAAAACATCCTAAAGTAACGGAAAGAATAGAATCAAAAGGAAATAGATCCTGAGTTTATACATAAAGCACTAGATGCCTCTATGCCTTTTGTAAAAGATGTTCTGCCGTCAATAACTAAACTTGCAAGCCTCGCTCTTTCCGATAACGATAAAGTTGCCGATATAATACAAAAAAACCAGTTAATTAAGTCACTTCCAAAGGAAGAGAAATCAAAAGAGGTCAAGGAATTGATTAGTACTTTGATACAAATTAAAGATAATAATCCAGAAATAAATAAAATAATTGAAAAAGACCTTCCTGAACTATTAACAAAACATGCAAGTAGTTTAGGACCTGTTGTAGATGAGTTTTTAAACAAAACACCTAAGGGTCAAAAATTAAAACTAGACGGTGAAAAATTAGTAAAGATAGCCGGTAAGCATGCACCTGAATTAATTAAAATTGCCGATAAATTTAGTAAACATGAATACGGTAAAATTATAGTGCCGGCGTTAAAATTATTATCAGACCCGAAAGTTCTAGGAGTAGTAGCAGAAACTATAGTTAATTTAGGAAAAAGTAAATTTAATAAAGATAAACAAGCGGTAGGACTGCATACAAGTAAGGTATTAGAAAAAAGACAGAGAGAGATAGGAAAACCCGGTAGAGGAGCCTAAATCCTGTGTACTTTTAATAGAATAATCATTAATCAAAAGTTTACAAGACCCAGAAAAATCTTGCTATTATTTGATTAAAATTATATTGTAAATTCAAAGTGTCATTATGAAATTACAAGGATGATAGAAAGAGATTATTATTTATAACACATATCAAAGATTCTTTTGAAATATTTCCTATTTGTGCCATTCTCGGTCCAAGGCAATGTGGTAAAACTACTTTAGCTCATGCTTATATTAAACAGCTTAAAGATATCTAATTCAGATCTTGCTGTGCTAGGTTCTTTGAACATTTCTAAAAAGATTTAATTTTAAACTATACATAAGGATTTTTGGTTTTTACATAAGTGAATCTAATAGGAATGCCGGGCATGTCAAAAGCCTCACGCATATTATTTACTAAATACCTAGTATAGCTATCGGTAATTTTTTCCGGATTATTGGAGAATAATTTGAAAGTAGGGGGACGGGTTTTTGTTTGAGTCATATATTTTACACGCACTCTTTTACCGCCTTTTTGTAGAGGTAGTGGATGTGCTTCCGTAGTAAAATTAAGCCATTCATTTAATTTGCTAGTAGTTATTTTCTTATTCCAAATTTTATAGATTTTAAGACAAGCATCTAAAACCTGCTCTATATTTTGTTTATTTATTGCTGAAATAAATAGAACGGGTACACCTTTAACCTGAGGCAGATGAGTATTTATCTGATAATAAAATTCTTCCTGAAATGCTTCTTTTTCGAATTCTTTAACTAAATCCCATTTATTCACTACTATAACTATACTTCTCCCCTCATTTACCACATGGCTTGCAATATTTAAATCTTGCTGTTTTAAAGGGGCTAAAGCATCAATCATTAAGATTACGGTATTAGCAAATTTAATAGAGTTAATAGCATCTGAAGCCGATAATTTTTCTAAAGACTCTGTAATAGTAGATTTTTTACGGAGTCCTGCAGTATCGATTAATTTAATATGATTATTTTTATATTGCCAATCAATTTCAATTGATTCACGAGTAATACCGGCTTCAGGACCGGTTAATAATCTTTCATCATTAATAAGAGCGTTTATAAAAGTAGATTTTCCGGCGTTAGGTCTGCCACTAACTACTATCTGCAAACAATATCCTTTAATTGGATCGGCTATATTTGTCTCGATTGATTCTTCTTCAGGTAACTTGGCAATAATTTCGTCATATAAATCAATTAAGCCTGTGCCATGCTCGGCAGAGATAGCCACCATACTATCAAACCCTAATTTGTAGTACTCTTTATCAAAATCAAAAGCTTTCTCGCATTTATTAACTACCAATATAGCAGGCTTATTATATTTTCTAACAAAGCTACCAAGTAGCTTATCATCGGGCAATATTCTGCTTCTACCGTCAACCATAAAACAAATTAAATCTGCCTCTAAAATTGCTTTAGTAGTCTGTTCCATTAACCTTTCTCCCATACTATCAGGATTCTCTTCAAGTCCTGGGGTATCAATTAACAAAAATTCAAAAGAGCCGATTTTGCCTTCTGTATATTTTCTATCCCTAGTGACGCCCGGCAAATCGTGAACGATAGCTTTTTTACGTATGCTTAATCTATTGAAAAGTGTTGATTTGCCTACATTCGGACGACCAACTAAAGTAATGATTTTCTTAGTCATTATTAATATATTATTATGGTTAAGAGAACTAATAATGCTCCGATAAAACCTACTATATTTGCTATTATAATAGGTGTATTTTTGATTAATATGCCGTATATAAGCCAACTACAAAGAGCAATAGCACTTATAGTAAAGGCGGGCATAGAAACGGAAGCCGAAGATTTGCAGGTGAAAATCTTATGAGCCTGTACATAAAACATAAAATTGCCGATTGTACCGACAATCGTCATATATTTTTCGTAAAATTTCATGAATTTTGGAGACATATGTTTTTTTTACTAGCTAAAAGTCTTGTCTGTATGAACACCAAGTCGTCATTGCGAGGAGCGAAGCGACGCGGCAATCCAGAAAATAATTAAAAAAATTCTGTAAATCAGAATTTTTAACTGGATTGCTTCGTCGAATTACTGCGTAATTCTTCTCGCAATGACGAAAAAACCGATCCATGCTACCCCTTAAAACTCGCAATTACCGGTATATGATCTGAAGGTTTTTCTTGAGTCCTTAAATTATAATCCATATAGCAATTTTCTAAATAGTCAATAGTATTATTACAACCAAGAATCATATCAATTCGCATACCTTTATTTTGTTCAAAACATCCGGCTCTATAATCCCACCATGAAAATTCTTGTTTACTCGGATGCATCAATCTATATAAATCCTCAAACCCGGAATTTAGAATAGTACGTAGTTTTTTTTGTTCAATTTCAGTAAAACAAGTAGTTTCAGCAAGTAGCTTAGGTGAATATACGTCTATGTCGAACGGTGCAATATTGAAATCACCGCCTATGATAGTTTTTTCGTCAAAAGATTTTTTAGTTGATAGATAATTGATAAAATTATCATAAAATGCTAGCTTTGCTACAAATTTATCGCTACCGACAAATGAACCGTTAGGAGCATAGAGCGAGATTATATTACAAAACCCTATAGGTAATGATAATTTTATTTCTAAGAATCTTGCTTGATCACTGCAGTAATTATTCGGAAAATCCTTAATTATTTCATCGGCAGGAAATTTTGAAATTATAGCAACACCGTTATATGATTTTTGCCCGTGAACATAAAAATTATAAGGTAAATCGGATAATTCATCAAAAGGAAATTTTTCGGTTTCGCATTTTATTTCTTGCAATAATAAAATATCCGGATTTTCTTTAGATAAAAAATTACGCAATAAATTAAGTCTTGTTTTTATGGAATTAATATTCCAAGTAGCTATCTTCATGTTTGTTTTTCTATGTCTTCTAATTTTTCATTACGGAATCGCCACTCAAGAAAACCAAAATGATAAACTAAGAGACTAGTAATAAATGCTCCGGAAATTACTATAATCATTGAATATTTTATTGTATGATAATTTGGATTACTACCATACATATCTAATAATACGCTAAAAGCTATACCCCATAATACAATGATTTCAATACTAACTCCTCTTGGTATCCTCTTAATTGAACTTTCTTTCATAATAAAATCTCGTAATATTGCACCGCAATTAGCCGTAATGAAAGCAAAAAACGGTCCCCAAAAACTTAGAGGCTCAATTTTGTGAATAATAACCATTGCAACTCCTATAATTATAAAAGTTGCTTGTCCGAATGAATCGCAAATTGCTACTATATTATTTAATGATTGTTCTAAATAATTATCTTCAGCAATCTGTTTATTATAATAGCTAAATAATTTAATAATTGTAAAACCGAGTAAAACTACTACAAATATGTAATAGAAATAAGAAGGAGTAAAATAGAAGTTTAAATGTCCGGTATCATGGTTTACTATTAAATCTAGCATTATACAGCTACTAACAGATGGTAATACCGCAAATAAAAATGTACCGAATAAAGTACTATTTTTTCTGCTACTCAAAATAATTCCCGAAAAAGCAAAAGCAAGGCAACCAAGTAAACCTATAACATGGCACCAACGAGAATCTATAGATTTAGGCAATAGAATATGATATATGTATGTCTTAATAATTTTTTTATACTCGTTACTTGCAAGAAAATCATCTATCGCAAAATTAAATTGTTCAACTATATTTAAAGATACGGTTTTTTTGCTAAACATTAAATGTAGGGGAGTTTTAATATTTAAGGGAACTTCTAATATATTCCTGTTCATTGTTCTTCCTAAAATATTAACGGCACCGACAATTCGATCACTAATGAAACCGTCAATTTCTTTCTTGATTAGTCCATTTATCAATTCCATATTATTTTGATATATTCTAATTATATCTTGATTTTTCTCATTATATAAAAAATCCGTAAATTTAGGGTCTCCGTATACAGTACCTTTCACTATTCCTAACTGGAGATTAAATAGACGTATTTGTGCTGTTAGTTCATTAACATTTTGGAAATTTAACTTTTTGGCAAGTGGTTCAATAATAAATAATGATAATTCTTCAAGACGATAAGGCTTTGAAAAATAAGCATAGTTACTTCTCTCAGTAGTATAAGTAGCGCATGCTGTCATGTCGGCATTTCCGCTTTGAATATCTAATTGATCTTGATACCAGCTATCTTGATTATACTCAATATTGATACCTATTTTTGCAGCAATAGCGTTAATTAATTCTATATCCATACCGGAAACGGTAGTATGACCGTTTGAAGCAGCAATTAAGTATTGGTAAGGCTTATTTACATACCATGCATTTATCAAAGTTTTTTTATCAGCTGTCCCTTCGCATTCTAAAGTTGCTTGTTGTTCGTTTGCACCTATGCTTAAAGCATAAAAATTTTTAGAAATGAGAAGTATAAAAATAAAAAGCTTTAAAATTTTCATGATTTGTATTTTTTTAGAATTATGTTTTTTATTGTCATTCCCACAAGGCATTGTTGCGTGGACCTGTTTATCCGTCATTGCGAGGAAATTGCATAGCAATTGACGAAGCAATCTCAGGAGTTTGTTATTATTTCATGAGATTGCCACGCAGCCTACGGCTGCTCGCAATGACGTTAAAAACCAAAGTTCCTTAATTACGAACTACCTTAATCTCGCCGTCAGAAAATTTAATATTAAAAATTTTTTCATTTGCAGCAGTAATTTTAGAAGATAAAAAATTACCCGTTTCTCCTTTAACTATAGCAAAACCTCGTTTTAATACGTTATTATAATCAAGGCTTGCAAGTAACGTACTATTTAATTCTAATTTATACTCAAAATTTTTCAAAGTATTATTTGCCGATTTTGATAGATAAGCTGTTTGATGTGTTAATTCTAATGTTTTGTAATTGAGTATTTTAGCAGGGTTAACTCTTTCTTTAGAAAAAGATTTAATCTTTGTTTCTTGTAGTTCGATAAAGCACGGTAAAGCATCTAGTAAATTAAAACCGGTTTCGTCCAGTAATTGCTGCCTATTATTTATATAGTGAGAGAGATATCTGTGTATTTTATCGTAATTTACTATATTTTGTTCGTGATATTTAATTAACCTGCTAGTATTATTCAATAATATTTTTTCATAAGATTGTAGAGTATTATTTAAAATAGATCGTACCGGTACAGCAAATTCTGCGGCAGCAGTCGGTGTTGGAGCTCTTTTATCGGCTGCTAAATCTATTAAAGTATAATCCACTTCATGACCTACTGCGGAAATAATAGGAATTTTTGAGTTATAAGCGGCACGTACTAATATCTCATCGTTAAATGACCAAAGATCTTCTATAGAACCGCCGCCTCTAGCAACAATTATAACACTTGGTTTATTTATCTCTTCTAAATTATTAAATCCTTCAATTGCTTCAGCAATTTCATTGCCGGAATTTTCGCCTTGTACGCTAACCGGCCATATTATTATCCGAGTCGGAAAACGTTCGCGAATACGATGAATAATATCTTTAATAACAGCACCGGTTATTGAAGTGATAACGCCTATTTTATCAGGTAAAAAAGGTATAGGAATACGTTTCTTATTAAATAGTCCCTCTTTTTCTAAACGAGCTTTGCGTTCATTTAGAATTTGCAACATAGCACCAAGTCCTGCAGGTTGCAAATTATCTACCGATAATTGATAGCGTGAATTACCTGCATAACTTGAAAGCTTGCCGTTAATCACCACTTCCATACCGTCATTTAAAGGAAATTTGATTTTAGCAAGAATAGGACGCCAGCAAGTACAAGCTAAAATAGCGGTATTTTCTTTTAAGTTAAAATAAGCATGACCTGAGCTTGCTATTTTTAAACCTGAAATTTCTCCTTTTACCTTAATATAGCCAAAATTATTTTCTAATAATTCTTTGATTTTATTAGAAATCTCACTAACTGAAAACTCTTTGGTTGCTTGATTTGCAATGAAATTGTCTAGCATTTTATTAGTATTTGGTTTTTTGAGCTTAGAGTAGCACACTATTCGTCATTGCGAGAAGAAACTATAAGTTTTGACGAAGCAATCTCAGGAGTTATCCTACTTCATGAGATTGCCACGTCGATGCTACGCATCTCCTCGCAATGACGGTTATCATCTCCATAGAATAACCTTGCACTGCAAAAGAGCAAGCAAAATTTTTTATTATTTGATATATTACAATAGCTTGCTATTATTTTGTACTATTAAAATATATTTATTAATATAAATGCTATTGCGAATAATATGCTTGCTTATTATCATAATATTTTCTTTGGTAAGCTTTGCCGATCTTTCTAAGAATGGTCAGAATATTAAAATTAGTAATATGATAGCCGACTTCGTGGAGTATAACGAAAGTCAGGATTTGATATATGCTAAAGGTAATATAAGAATTATCACGGATGAGTATTTATTAACGGCAGATAATTTACTTTATGATATAAAAAATGATATTTTATGGGCAGAAGGTAATATCCGAATTAAGGATAAACAAAACAGAATAATAGAGGGTGATAAAGCAGTTTTAAAAGACGAATTTAAGAAAGGGATCATATCGGAATTCATTTTACTTTCCGGTGATAATAATCTTTTAATTGCTAAACTTGCCGAAAGAATAGACGAAAATAATCTTAAGCTGCACCATGCCGAATTTACCCCTTGCGATGTTACTTGTAATAGAAACCCTATTTGGCAAATTGCTGCTAAGGATACTTATATTCATTCTGAAGAGCATAGGATAGTTTATAAAAACGTATTTTTTGAAGTATACGGCGTACCGATTTTTTACTTACCGTATTTTTTCCATCCAACTCCTACGGCCCCTGCAACTTCCGGATTATTGGTACCTGACGTCAAAAATAAAGGGTTTGGTATACCTCTATATCTACGTGCAAAACTTAATATGGATTTTACTCTCACTCCAAGAATTTTTAGTAAATATCAAACTTATGAGCTAGAAACACGCTATCGTTCGAATGATACCGATAATATGAATTTTCAAGGTAGTTACGGTAAATTACCGTATTTTCTAAAAAAAGACGGAAATGTAGTGAAAAATAAAAAGGTTTCTTCTTATCATTATATAGCAAGCGGTAATTTTATTAGTACCGATAAAGTTTATGATTACGGCTTCAGGGTGGAGCGTACATCGGATAAAGCTTATTTAAAAAATTATTATAATAACTACGCTTCATATTTAACTTCTAAAATATTCTTAAATAAAATTCATGAGGCTGATTATTTTTCGGCGGAAGGATTAAGTTTTCAAGGTTTAGGTAGTAATGATAGTAAGTATACTGACCCGTTAGTATTACCGAAAATCAATACAAAAAACGTGATAAATTTGAATGATAATGACAACAGCCATATCGTTGTTGAAAATAATACGTTAATGTACAAAGAAAGAATAGGGAAACAAGTCGCTAGAACCTCTTTGCAACTATCCTTTATGCATAATGTGCTGACTTCTTTAGGGCAAATTTTTGATTTTGTAGCAAAAGATAGAGGCGATTTTTATCTTGCTAAACGGGCTTATTTAGATAAGACGAGAGAAAGTAAATCATTTCAAAGAAATATACCGGAATTGCAAACTTTATGGCGTTATCCGTTAATAGGTAATATAACAAAAACGATAAATTTACTTATTGAGCCGGTAGTTTCTTTTACTATGGGACGTAAACTATCTAAGAAAGATAAAAAATTTGTTATAATTGATCCTGCTAAATATGAATTATCCGAAAAAAATATCTTTTTATCAAATCGTTATAGCGGTATTGATTGCCATGATTTCGGTAATAGATTAAGTTACGGCTTAAATACTAGTATTGCTAAAGAAGAAAATTATTTAAAATTATTTTTAGGACAGTCACGTAATACAAGATATAGTATAGATTTGCCGGCTGATGATACGGAAAATGTAGGGCAGATACTAGGTAATCTTTCTAATAATTTAGAAGTGTTTTATAGCTTTCGGAAAGATAGATATTTCAGACCTATTAGAGATGAGGTGGGAGGAAATTTTAACTATGATAAGATTAACTTTCTAGGTAGTTTTATTCAGCTTACCAATCTTAAAAAATATTATTCCGTAGAAAGTATAAAGGTTTCAAATAATAGAGTACGACAATTTTATGGAGACACAAATTATCAGCTAGCGGAAAATTGGACTATAGGCTTTGGTGCACGTATTGATCTCTCTAGACGTTCTCCAAATTTACTTACTCGAACTATTAGGGTGACATATGCTAAAGATTGTGTTAGAATTACTGCAAAGATTTATTCCGATTATCTAGCCGACGAAAGTAGAGGAATCAAAAAGACTACCTCTTCGCCGACTATTTCTATCGGTTTAAAAGTTTTGAATATGTGAGTTTCAAATGTGCCATATGTCATTCCCGCGTAGGCGGGAATCCAGTAATTAAAAGATATACATAATACCGAATAAAGCTCGATTTATCTTGCTTTACCCTGGATTCCCGCCTACGCGGGAATGACATCTAATTCCAATTATTACGTTATGTGAGTCTAGAAATATGAGAAAATTATTATTAATCATTACTGTTTTTTTTGCTTTTAATGTAGCACAAGCTTCGCTGCCGAATATAGTAGCATCCGTAAATGATGAACCTATTACTCTTAATGAGTTCCGTGCTAGAAAAAAAATGATTATGGCACTAAATAATGTTGAAAGTCTAACGCCTGCTCAAGATAAGCAGCTAAGTGACTTAGCAATCAAGAGCTTAATTGACGAATCTTTGCTTTTTCAATATGCCGGAGATAGAGAAATTCCGCAAGAAGAGATAGATAATGCTATTAAATCTATTGAAGATCGTAATAAAATGCCTCACGGTTCTCTTCTTCAGTATTTAAAAAGCAGATCGGTTAATCCTGATAGTTTTATTTCTCAAATTAAATCCGAGTTGATTAAAATGAATATTTTATCAAGTCTATCAAGAACGGTACAAGTAAGTAATAAAGAAATAGATGTCGCAATTTTATCTAGCGATCAAAAAGACGTAGAAATTTCAATGCAAGTATTTACATCTAAAGATAGTAGCAACAAAGCGTTTACGCAGATGAATAATTTAAAAAATCGACTAAAAAAATGTGCAGACGTTAAAAAATCGCTTTATGATAATTTTGCTACTATGCAAATTATTACCGATAAGCTTAGCAAGATAGAAGGCGTAAAACAAACTATTGTAAAGGACTTAAGCTCGGATAAAGCAAGCAATGTTTTTGAAGTAAATAACAAATTTGAAATAATATTAGTGTGCAGCAAAAAAATCTTAAATGTTAATGAAGATGAAAATAATTATGTAGTAAACTTCCTAACCAATAAAAAGATTTCGCAAAAAGCACAAAAAATGTTTGAAAATATGCGTAAGAAAGCAGCTATAAAAATAATGCTATCAGAGTAGGCATCATTGCGAGGAGGTCTTGTTGCGTGGATCGGAAAATCCGTTTGGTGTCATACCGTGGCTTGACTACGGTATCCAAAAAATAATAAAAATACTAATAATTTTAGTATTTTTAACTGGATCCCGCTACAAGCTCGCGGGATGACAAAGGTGAAATTGATCCACGCAACAATGCCCGCTCGTAATGACGATAAAAATCGATTTATGCAACTTTTTTAGCTAGAACAACATTACTCCATGCTCCCTTCAATTGCAAAACATGCAGCATCTTATCAAATTAATCCTCTTAAAAAGCACGGACAAAATTTTATTTTTGACAGTAGTCTATGTGATAAAATTGTACGTGCGAGTAACCTTGCAGAAAATAGCAGAGTGCTAGAAATAGGACCCGGCACCGGAGGGTTAACTAGGTCAATATTGCAGAAAAATCCTGAATCCTTAACTGTTATAGAAACAGATGAGAGATGTATCCTGCTTCTTAATGAGATTAAAGAATATTATCCTAATCTAAATATTATTAAACAAGATGCTCTTAAAATAAATTTAACTGATTTAAGCTATGATATAGTCAATTCAGTTGGATTCGCATACAAGAAGCGAGAAGCGAAGCCTATAAATAATAGGAGAGCGACGAGTGACATCGTCAGCGAGTCCAAATCAATTGACTATAAAGTAACTATAATTTCTAATTTACCGTATCATATAGGTACTGAGTTAGTAATTAGATGGCTGAAAGAAGCACGGTTAATTACTAATATGACGCTAATGTTACAAAAGGAAGTAGTAGAACGTATTTGTGCTATGCCGTCAACTAAAGCATATGGCAGGTTATCGGTAATATGTCAGTTAATTACTAAAGTGGAAAAATGCTTTGACGTAGCACCGACTGCTTTCTATCCACCTCCTAAAGTATATTCTGCGATAGTCAAACTAATACCTTTAGAAAATCCGCCGTCTATTGCTCTGATAAATAAAGTTGAGCAAATAACAAAACTTGCTTTTGCAGGACGACGGAAAATGATCAAATCATCACTGAAAAATCTTGTACCTAATATACATGAAATATTAACTCAGTTGAAAATCAATGATAATTATCGTGCTGAAAATCTTACTCCTCAAGATTATTTGAGAGTTGCTGAAATGTTAGACAATGTCACCTAGTTCGCTTGACGAGTGTTGTTGCATGGCTCGGAAAATCTGCAGGGTGTCATACCGTGGCTTGTCCACGGTATCCAGTAAAACAACTAAAAATACTAATATTATTAGTATTTTTAACTGGATCCCGTGAATAAATCACGGGATGACACATCATTCAGTTTTATCTAACTTTTTTGCTTCTGCTTCTTGCTGTAGTTTATATTCTGCTGCTTTTTCTTCTATGTAGTTAAAAAAGAAATAACAAAATGTTAAAAAGTTAGTTAAAATGATTGCAAACGTTATTAATATTAACTTAAGTTCTTTTTTAGAGTTTTTAGCTTTTAATCGCTTTTCTTCCTCTTCATCAATTATAAACTCAGGTAATATATTTGATTCTTCTTCTTTATTTTCCATGCGTTACCAATATCTTAAGTTTATTAAAAATTAATGATAGAGTTTAAATATCATTTAAGTAAATTACGATATAAAGATACTTAAAATAAGTCAACAATTTTTAATCATTAGTTGTGATTTAATATAAAGGACTGGTGCTTTTTAAAATAATTTTCTAATAGACAGGCTTGAAATTAGTTATTCTTCTTTCTTAATTTTTTGGTAAATCTACATTATCTTAGCCAAATGTATGAAAGTATTTAAGCTTTCTTCGTCGTCTTTGGTCATTATATAAGGTACTTTAACATATATAAGCATTTGATGTGTTTTGTCCGATATTTTATTTTTCTCTAAAAACGCATATAATTTATGGGTATTGTTATGTTCATCTTGTATACTAAACGCTTTATTTACTGCAACTGATTTATCAGACTTTGATATAAAATCATCAATAAAATAGTTTAAAGGATCTCCAAATAATTCGCTTAATTGCTCGTCATTTTGAAGTTCTTCATATGATAACGATCTTGCAGTTTTCAACTTAAAATATGATTTAATCATTTCAAGAGCAGAATATCTATCGCAGTTATTATTAAGAATTTTATATAACATTTTTTTATCAAAATATGCAGGTATCATTTTTAAATCCTTATTAATAATTTGCTGTTTGTAATAAGATAATTGACGCATAAAAACGATAACAGTAGCTGTAAGACCTGCAACTAAGATAGAGTATAAATTTAGTGATTGAAAAAGCATATTTTTAATATATTTAATTACAACTACCAACGATAGTATAGTATTTTTTGCTTTTCAATCTAAAAATGAACCATTACTATATATTACTTATTTTTTTCTTTCAATTAGTTTATTTATCACATATTTATTGTGCCACTAATAAAACATGAGATTTGTATAAATTAAGTTTCAACTCAACTAATCAATTTTTATATCTAGGACAAGAAAGTTATTAAAAAATAAATTTCTAAAATCTTATTAATTTTTGCTTAAAAATATATTAAAATATAAGAAAATTAATAATGAATTGATAATCCTACTCAAAAAAATCAGTATGTTAAATATAAGGAAAACAATTACAAAAATCATATTTAAAACTTTAAGCTTATTAAGTATAGATGTAAAAGCAGATAATTACTTAGAGAAAGGTTTAATGTTATTTCATACCCACAAATATAAAGAAGCACTTAGAGAATTCAATACGGTCATTAAGAAAGAACCAAATAATACTATTGCTTATCTTGATAAAGGGGTTTTACTTTAGTTACATAGGAAGATATCAAGAAGCAGTAGAAACATATAATATCCTTCTTAAATATGATCCTGAAGATCCAGCAGCATACAATAATAAAGGTAATGCCCTATTTAATTTAGGAAAATATCAGGAGGCTATAGAATCCTATGATATGGCTATTAATCTCTATTCAAAAATAAAAGCTAATGAACATGTGGCCAATGGGTATGCAGGAAAAGGTGAAGCATTAATAAGAATGGAAAAATTAGAAGAAGCTTTAGAATCTTTCAATTTAGCAATTCAAAACAATCCGGAGTTTGCAGATGCTTATTTTTATAAAGGTTTAGCATTAACAGAGCTTGATAAATTACAAGATGCAATAATTTGTTATGATTTAGCGATTAAATATAAAAATGATTATGCAAGTGCTTATCATAATAAAGCAGCTGCTTTTCAAAAGCTAGAAAATCTTGCGGAAGCAATAAAACAGTATGATCTGGCTATTAAATATAAACCGGATAATACTGATTCTTATTATAACAAAGCTCTAGTGTTAATGCAGTTAGATAAATCTGAAGAAGCACTCAAACAATTTAACTTAGCTATAAAATATAATCCTTATGATAGCGGTAGTTACTTTCAAAGAGGGTTATTACTTGGTGATAAAGGCAAATATAAGGAAGCAATTAAAGAATTTGATAAGGCAATAAAGTATAAACCGGATTATGCACAAGCTTATTATTACAAAGGTTTAGCTCTTAACATAATTGGTTATACCAAAGAAGCTGAAAAAGCATTTTATAAAGCAAAAAGCTTTGAAGTTAAAAATCATGAGAAATAAAATTAAGTTAGTTAAAGAAGTTGAACATCAATTAATGCAGATAAATAGGCAGCAAGAAAAAAGACCATTTGATATTATTGGTGATGTACATGGTTGTTTTGATGAGTTAAAAAACTTATTAGAAAAGCTTGGTTATAGAATTAAAAAAGATAATAAATATATTATTACTCATCCTCAAGAAAGACGAATTATTTTCGTAGGGGACTTAGTAGATCGAGGTCCAAACTCACCGGAGGTATTACGCTTAGTAATGGATAGTGTTTCCTCATCTATTGCCTTTTGCGTTAACGGTAACCATGATGACAAACTAAAACGAAAACTTCAGGGACGAAATGTTGTTATTGCTCATGGACTTCAGGAAACACTTGATCAATTAGAAAACGAGTCGGCAGAATTTAAAGCATCTGTTCTTGAATTTTTAGAAAGTTTAAGTAGCTATTACATATTAGATAATGAAAAATTAGCAGTATCACATGCCGGCATTAAAGAAAAAGATCTAGGGCGTAGTTCTGAGCGAATAAGTAAATTTTGTATGTATGGTGCAACCACCGGTGAAATTGATGAGTTTGGTTTACCGCTTCGTTATCCGTGGGACCAAGAATATCAAGGAAATACGCTGATTGTTTATGGGCATACCCCTGTTTGTGAAGCACAGTGGCTTAATAATACTATAAATATTGATACAGGATGTGTATTTGGAGGTAAACTTACTGCACTTCGTTATCCAGAAAAAGAGTTAGTCTCTGTAGATGCTGCGAAAATTTATTGTAAACCAATCAAACCATTTAAGAAATAATTAGATTATGAATTCAAAAATAGTATATAAGCAGTTACGTTAAATACGAAGATTAGATTTTTTGGAAAAATAAAGGTAAAGGATCATCTTAATGCATTGGATCAAATAGCTGAATTCGGTACTCCTTATGATGTAAGATATATCATCCATCATATATTTTCTGATAATCATAAAATCTCACGAAAAGCAGCATCGGTGATTAGAAAACTTCTTATTAAGCCGGAAATAATGAAAATATGGCCTAATCTATATGCTAATTTTTCTTATTATTATGGTTACGAACCAGATAATTTATGGAGCAAAGAAAAACTTCAGAGTTTTACAAATTTTGCACCGGAAGAACCAGCTCATTTATATGGAGTAGCTTCTCTTAATTATAGCGGTTATATACGCGAAGAAGCATTAAATTACCTTGAAAAACTTCCTACTCATGAAATATTACCCTATATTCTTCTTCGTTTAAATGATTGGGTTCCTGAAGTTCGGGTTAAAGCGAATAAAATATTAGCAAAGATTCTACCTAATATTTCCGTTATAGATTTAATTAAATATCATACTTTAATTGAATGGTTAGGAAAAACCAGACGTATCAACTTAAAAGAGGTACAAAGTAAAATTTTTAAATACATTAATAAATCTAAAAACAGAAAAGAACTACTGATAATAATGCAAAAAGCATTTTATGAAGTACGCCTTTTTTGTTGGAAAGTGCTTACTGAAGAAATTATTAATGATGACACTCTTATATTGATAAAGCTATAGCTGATTTTGCCCCTGGAATTAGGCAATGGGCTGCTGCTCATTTACCTGATAATCAAAATTATAAAAACAGAATAAGCATTCTACTAAATGATTCTGCTATTCGTGTGCGTTATAAGGAACATTCCTAAGAAAGATTTTCTAGAATATAAAGAGTTTTATGAAGCAGCAATTTTTGATAATATAAGATATATAAGAGAATATGCAAGATTTACCTTAAGCTTACATGGGGATAATAATCTTATTTGAGCAAGGAGATAAAGCTAAGACAAGCGTAATTGTTGGGTTTGTTGAAACTGCAACGCAAGAAGATATTACTTTAATTAAAACTTTTATAAATCATCCGATTGCAAAAATCAGAGCTGCTGTTTTGTATGCTTTAAATCGTTTAAAAGTAGAAGAAATAAATAATTTATATTTATTAGGATTACAAGATAGTAATACAATGGTTAGAAATGCCTGTATTTCTATTTTACAATCCGGGTATAGTCATTTAAGACCTGAATTAGAAGAATTACTGAAAAACGATAATTTTAAGTTACAAAAAGCTACACTGAAGATACTTATAAATTATGGTACCCTAGATAGTCTTAAAGATATTTTATTTGCTTTAACCCAGCCTTCTGAAAAACTACAAGCTATTGCATGGCAATATTTAGCTTCATGGCACTCTAAATATTCTAGGCAATTAGGGTTTAACTTTAAAGAAGATACATACAAATCTACTCTTCAACTACTTGAGAAGTTAAAAGAAACCAATATAAAACCACCAAATCAAGTAAGTTATGCATGGAATGATATACCAAATATTATAAAGATAATAAAGAAAAAATAAATATGTATGAGATAGTTCAAATAAAAATTGTAAATATTTTTCATAAGCCCCAGTACAACCGACTAAATCATTTAGATTTTTGCATATCTAATATTTCTTGCTTTTTTTCTTTTGCTTCTAAGTCATCAGGATTTAATTCTAATACCTTATTGTATGAACTCAATGCTAAATCAAATTTATCTAATTTTTCTAATGTAGTTGCATAATTAAAATATATATTAGAGTATGTAGGATTTAATTCTATGGCTTTCGCAAATGCTTCTAAAGCTAAATTATATTCTCCTAATTCAAATAGAAGATTACCTTTATCATAGAAAGATGCAAAATAATTAGAGTTTAATTCTATTGCGTTATCATACGCTTTAAGTGCTAACTGATGTTTCCCAAGCTTTTTTAACATTGCTCCTTGGTTAATATAACCTCCAAATTCATTTGGATTTAATTCGATTTCCTTATTAAATGCTTTAAGAGCAAGTTCATACTCTTCCAAAAGTATTAATTTTTCGCCATAATCATTGTAATCCTTTGAATTATCGATATTTCCATCAAGTACTTTATTAAATAATTCAATAGCTAATGTCTGATAGCCTAGTACATAAAAAAGAACTCCTTTATAAAAATATGCAGTAAAATAATCAGGATTTATTTCTATAGCTTTATTATATGCCTCAAGTGCTTCGTCATATTTATTTAATAGAGTCAAGGCGTAACCTTTAGCAAAATATGCCTTAAAGCTTTTAGGATTCAGATCTATAGCTTTATTATACGTCTCAACTGCTAGCTCATATTTTCCTAGCTGATGCAAGGTAAGACCTTTATTATAATAGGCACTAGGATTATTATGGTCTAATTCTATAGCTTTATTTAGTGATTTAATTGCTTGTTCATATTTTCCTAAGACTCTAAATACTTCACCTTGATTATTATAGCTATTAGCTTCGTTAGGATTTAGTCTTATAGCTTTATTATATGCTTCAAGTGCTAATTCATATTTATTAAGTGCCTGAAACGATGCTCCTTGATTAAGATAAAATGCAAAATTTTTTGGACCTAATTCTATAGCCTTGTCATAAGAAATGAGTGATAGCTCATATTTTCCTAAATAATATAATATTACACCTCAAGCAAAATATGCTAATGCATCGTTGGGATTTAATTTTATTGCTTCATCATATTTTGCAAGCTCTTTTTCGTAATTATTGATATTACTCTCAAGAGTTTGAGGTTTATTATTAAAAAATGATATTTTAGGTAAATAATTGCGAAAGCATATAACTAGAACAATAAGAATAAGAAAACTAATCAGTAGTTTATAATACATAATTAACATTTACAATTTATTAAAATGTTAATTATACTATATAAACTAATTATTAAAAAGAAAATATTATAGAACTGCTAATAGGAAAGGTTAATGTACGATTTGCTAACCGCAACAAGCCATAGAACATAACTAAACAATACTTTTAATGTAACAAAATTTATAAGTAGTGTGGGGATTTAAAGGTTGGAGGCAAGCTGCCTCCGTCCTTACTTGTGAAATGACTGCTAATCAGTTCTGTAAGCCTTAAAATTACTTTACACCACGTTTAACATATTTTAATAATACTAAGCATGGTACGTTATGCGAACCTTTATTAGGCTAGCTTTTGTTAAGCCTTTCAATGGATTAGTACCGGCTAAGCAATATTTTTCTTGTTATCACACGCATCATAAAAATTTAAAGGGCAAAACGAATATTAAATAACTTCACCATTTAAACCTTTATGGATGGTGTGTAACATCTCCGTTAATATTTACTTCATTGTCGTGATTATCGTTACAAGGAATAGGAGCCAGATTATTCGGTTCAACAAGTGGATTATGTATCAGCTCTTTTATTTTGCCTACAGCTTGATATATTTCTTGTACATTACATTTATCGTAATCATATAATTTTCCTTCTTTTCTTGAATTAACAAATTCTTGCATTATCTTAATTTGTTGATCTATAAGAGAATTTATTTTCAGATCAATACTTGATTTAAAATTAGTATCCTTACTAAGGCTAAAAGCGATATTATAACATTTTATAGCAGTATTATATTCACCAATAGAAGTATGATAATCTGCTTTAGCTAACCTTATATTAGGATCACTTGGATTAAGCTTAATAAGTTCTTCAAAACACTCTTTAACTTTTATTGAATCACGTATTACCTTAAAACACTGTATAGCTTCTATATATTGCTTGCCATTAAATAGTTGTTTTCCTAAATTTTCGTAGATGGTAGGTAATTTTTCATAAATATAAAACAATTCATTATTTGAGTCTAATGCTTTTTTATAATTTAACATCGCTTCTTTGTAATTATTTTGGTCATTATATATATTCCCTAAGTTTTTATATGCATTAGCTTTCTGCTTAGTACAATTAGGATCATTTTTATAAAGATCTAAATAGTCTATAGCTTTCTCATAATAAGCTATATCAGGATGATTATCTTCAATTTTTATAGATTTAATAGCTTCTTCCAAACTATTAGTTAGGATTGTTTTACATTGTTGTACAGCTCGCTCCATAAAGGTATAATCTAACGGTTGATTGTCACATACTTGGCTTAAGAATTTATTATATTCTATCTGTTGCTTAAACACATAGGCATATTCTTGGATTTGTTGTTTGAGGATTGTTTGTTTACGTGGATTATCATTTACAGTATGTTTTTCAAATATTCCAAGTGCCTCTAAAAAAATATCTTGAGCAGATTTTTGTTCATTAAATAATTCCTGAAGCTTTTTAATTTGTTCAAAATTTAAAAAATACTCAAGCGGATTACTTGAATTTTCATATGTTATGGATATTGTGACCACGACTGTATAACCTTAGTATAATAGTCTTTAAATATGTTATTAGGGTTATCGGCTTGTTTTATAGTATCAGTGAAAATATTAATTAAATCCTTAAGATTGGTATAAGTAGCTTCGAGTAACTTTTGTGCACATTCCTTTGACCTATCGGAAATAGGCATATTAGCCAAATCCTTGTGCATAGATAAATCTAAATACTCAGTCCTACTTTCTATTCTGTTTAAAAGGTCATCATCGCATACATTAGTATCAGTAGATTTAGGTTTTGTGAAAAAATGTATATCCAGTTTATCCTTTTGTTTTTGTTCTATTAAAAGGTTCAGCATATTTAAAGCAGGTCGCATATCTTCATTATCCTGATTATCGTCTAAAGCCTGTTGAAGAGCATCTTTAATATCGCCCTCTGTTGTGTCATCGGATGCTTTGGTAATAAAAAGCGATAAGCTTTTCTTTAAAGGTTCAATATTAGTAAAAGTTTTAGCAAATTGCTTAATTATATTTATTAACTCATCTTTTCTTGTCAACGAAGTTTCCTCTATTGCCAAAATAAATTTCATATGGTTGGTAGTCTCAAATAATCTTTTAATATAAAAAGCATTGGCTATTTCCTGAACTATACCGCCGGTATCTTCAAACCCCGGTAAATCTACAATCGTCGTATTGCTTAACTTATACTTGCCCGGGATTTTAGTTTCTGATTTTGTCGTATGATTGATTTTAATATTATCAACTATTTTGTTTTCTTCTATTTCTAATACTTTCTTATTTACTTTTAGTTTTTCACCTGCTAAATAATAAGTTAAAGCACTTTTACCTGCTCCGGTCTTACCGAAAATTAATATTCCGTTTTTTATAGGGTCTTTTATTTTAGCATACCCATCTGTTATTAACTTATGTATTTCTTGAATATCATTTTGGTTTTTCATCTTGGATTTTGGTTAATATTTCTAAAGCTGCTTCATTTTTATTGCTAGTAGCATTAACCAATTCCTGTGTTGCTTCAGCAAGTAATTTGTATAGTTTCAGTATATTTTTTTCGGCTACATAATGTAATATGGTATTGCCGTTTTCATCAATTTTACTAAGTGTCTGTATATTGGAACTTTGAATTAATTTTTCTGCATCCTCTAATTTATTGTTTTGTATCGCTGATAGTAATTTATTAAGTTGTTGTATTTCTTGTTCTTGTTTTTGCTTGGCTAATAACTCTTCTTGTTTTTTTATTTCTAATTCTGCCTTTTGTTCCTCATATTTTTTTCTGTATTTTCTTTATTAGTGACATATAAAGACTTATTGATGATTGCGATTGCTGCTTCGTATTTCTTTGTTGCTTCAATATATTTTTCATTCTCAACAAGGATATTACCCTCAGCATTTAAGCCTTCTGCTTTTATTTCTTGCTGCTGTTGTTCGTATTTCTTTTCTGCGTTTATCTTGTTAGCTATATATAAAGGATTTTTAATAATTGCGATTGCTTCATTATATTTTTCTATCGCTTTGTCATATTCCCTCTTACTGGAAAAAACATTACCTTGAGTGTTTAATTCTTCTGCTTGAGGATTATCTCCTTTTGATATATTAATATTTCTTTGTAAATATTCGTTGATTGGTTTCATTTCTTCATCTCCTATGTTGTTACCTCCAAGATCAAGGTAAGTAATAGAATTATTAGTTTTTAACCCTTCGGCAATAGCCTTAGCTTCTTCATCTCCTAGATTTTTGTTATTAAGGTTAAGCGTAGTATCACCATTTCTTAAACCATTAGCTTTCGCAGTAAACCCCTTGCTTTCTAGAAACTCTGTTAATTTCTGTCTCTTGAATTTCATATTTAGTGTCTTAACATATGCTGTATAATTATACATATTATTCTCTTATTAAATTCTATAAATTTTAATATTCTGTTAAAGAATGAGCTATAGGAAAAATCATAATAAGAAGTTTTAAGAATGCAATAGAAATTTAATTAAAGATATAAATAAAAATTTGAGAGTAATTATAAAGAGTTTATGAATGTATAAGAGATTAAAGGAAATAATAGAATAGTTTAAAACATCTTTAAATAACAAGTTTTATGCGTAATAATAATCTTACTTATCATTACCTCAAGAAAAGAAATATGAAGTAAAACATATAGGTCAAATATCTAAAGATAAGTTGCAAAATATCTTAACTTCTTACATTCCAGTACATATGTAAGTGCATTAAGTTGCATTTCATTTCTCTATTTATCGTATAAGGCGAAAATTCCTATTGACTTTTATATAAAACAGTATAAGTTTCTTTACAATTTAATTTTTTATAAAGAATTTATGCTAGGATACGAGAAAGAACAAAGAAGTTTAAACTTAGAACAAAAAAAAGCAATAGGCATATTATCAACCGGTACTTTTTTAGAGTACTTTGATCTTATGCTATATGTTCATATGGCAGTGCTACTTAATAAACTATTTTTTCCTCAGACAGACGTTTTTACTTCTTCACTTTTTACAGCGTTAGCTTTTTGTTCTACTTACATTCTTAGACCTCTTGGTGCTTTAATTTTTTGGTTGGATTGGAGACACTATCGGACGAAAAACTACAGTTATAATAACTACTTTCTTAATGTCTATATGCTGTATAATTATGGCAAATCTTCCGACTTATGAAGAGAAAGGGCTTGCCGTCTCGGTGATTATAACCTTATGTCGTGCTATTCAAGGTATTTCATCAATGGGAGAAGTAGTAGGGGCAGAGATTTACTTAACTGAAATGATCTCTCCGCCGATTAGATATGTAGCTGTTGCAGTAGTATCAGTATTTGCAACATTAGGAGGAACTACGGCACTTGGGGTTGCATCATTAGTAACTTCTCAAGGTTTTAGTTGGCGTGCTGTTTTTTGGATAGGGGCTGCAATAGCACTTGTAGGTACAACAGCTAGAAGGAGTCTTTGAGAAACTCCAGAATTTGCAGACGCTAAACGTCAATTGAAAAAACTTTAGAAGTCGCAAATCAAGATTTATCTATTATAAAAAATAATCCTGTAATAAGTGCTAAACTTTTAAACAAAAATTTTCTAGCATATTTTTTAATAGAATGTTGTTGGCCAGTAATGTTTTACTTTATATATGTTTATTGTGGTGAAGTACTAGAGCGTGTTTTCAATTACACCCCAGCACAGGTTATTAATCATAATTTCTTTATTTCATTAGTAAATCTATTGGGCTTTATAATATTAACATTTTTAAGCTATTGGAATTTATCCATTAAAAATCTTAAAAGTAAAATTTGGGGCATTTATAATCTTTACAGTAGCTATTCCTTATTTTCTAAGTAATATGACAAGCCCTACCGAATTGTTTATACTACAGAGTTTAGTTATTTTATTTGTTTCAGATAGTATGCCTGCGGCTCCAATTTTTTATAAACATTTTCCAGTTTTTAAACGTTTTACTTCAGCTACTCTTACATATGCTTTATCAAGAGCTATAATGTATGTAGTGGTATCCTTTGGTCTTGTTTATTTAACTAAGTTTTTTAATTATTGGGGACTATTTATTGTTTTTGCTTTAGTAGCAACTGGTTTTGCAATTGGTTTATCTCATTTTGAAAAGGTAGAAAAAGAAGCTGGGAATTATCCTCTATAAACAATTCTTTTTGTTGGTTTTGTATTGATAAATGTGTATAGCATAGTTGAGTTAATTTTTGTACTAGTGTAGGTATTTCTAAGTGCATGCTAATTGCTACAAATGCACTTAAACTTTTTTTCTAGCTTTCTCAGGTGATTTAGCTCCTAAAGTCTGTATATTATGGACTCTATCAAAAAGTTTTATAAGTGCCGTATCGTGTCTTTTTTGTTTAATTAATTGATTTAAACTCTCTTCGGCACTGATTTTTCCATATGGTTTAATTCTAGTTAAACCCTCTACGTGGTTTGCTACTTCTATACCAAAAATCTTAGTTATCATCTCTTCAGTAAGTTCTGTATCCTCAATAGTATCATGAAGTAGAGCAGCATTTAACATGTTAGAAGTAAAAAGCTTAGGGGCTTCTTCAGCTACAAACATACAAACACCGCAAGCATAATCGCCACCTCAATAGGATGAGAATAGTAAGGATCGCCTGATTGACGCATTTGTGAACCGTGATATTTACGAGCGTAGTAGATACCTTTTTTGACTTCCTCTATATCAACGGGATTTTTTACTTTAGTGTTTAAATATTCGAGTTTATCAAGTAGCTTTTTAGCATAAACGCAAACTTCAAACTTTTCTTTCCAAGAGCTTATATCTTCCATAAAAGTTATTTCTTATTTTTGTTAATAATAGTTGATTACAATTAAAGTAAAAATTAAAAAGTTGTAATAATAAATAATTTTTTAATCCTAAAGGAGTATTAATAATTTTAACTTTTGGTATTTCAGCTACTATCACTCTGTTTTATTAGTTGCTTTAGCTTCTTGTTCTTGCTGTAATTTATACTCTGCTGCTTTTTCTTCTGCATAATTAAAAAAGAAATAACAGAAAGTTAAAAAACTAGTCAAAACTATTCCAAGAGTTATTAGTATTAACTTAAGCTCTTTCCTTGTATTTTGAGCTTTTAATCGCTTTTCTTCCTCTTCATCAATATAAGACTCAGAGGTTAAAATTTCTTCTTCTTTATTTTTCATATTTTAACTCTTTAAAATTAGCTTATATATTAATGATAGAGTTTAATTATCATTTAAGAGAAGTAATTTATAGGGGGAATTAAAAGAAGTCAATAATTATAATTGTTAATTGTAATAATTATATATTTAATAAATCTATCTTACTCAAAAATACAGCTTTTTCTATTTACTAGGTAAATATGCATTAGTTCTTGAGTCTTATAATAAGGCAATTGAACTTGATCCTATAAATTCTGAAGCACAATATAATAAACAACATTTATTAAAGCGTATGTATTGTTAAGTAAAAAATGCTGAAAAACTTGATTTTATGCTGCGTTCGCCGTTTGATACATTGGTGAATTTGCCTAAAAATGGCGAATGGTACCCGCGGCCGGACTTGAACCGGCAAGAGCTTACGCTCCACGGATTTTAAGTCCGTTATGTCTACCATTCCATCACGCGGGCAGTTTTATAAATACAGAACTGTATTTTTCTAAGTGGACAGATTAATAAAAAAAATACAAAAAAGCAAGTACTTTTATCGTTAATATATTAGTCTGATATAAAAAAATTATTAAACCACTTTAAAATAGTTAGTTTACGCATTAATTTATTAGATAATTAACTTAAATAGTGACAAAATAGTAATAATATGATAGATTAGTTTCAGAAAGTAATACTTTCTCTTGCATGTTATTGACATGTTTATTGACAAATGCCGCAAGGTAAGGTAGTTTTGCATAATGAATTTTTATCGGCTCTTATATTTTTAAGTAAGATTTAAAGTAAAATTTAAGTTTTAGTTATTATAAGCGTGTGTTAAGTTCAAATAAGTAATTTCTATCTAATAAAGGTTTTTATGGCTACAAATATAGTAGGTAAAGTTAAGTGGTATAATTCTACGAAGAATTTTGGATTTATTGAACAGGAAAATGGCGGCAAAGATGTGTTTGTACACAAATCAGCCGTAGACGCAGCAGGTTTACATAGCCTTGAAGAAGGACAAGATATAATTTTTGATCTTGAAGAAAAGCAAGGAAAAGTCTATGCTGTTAACCTCAGAATTAAATAAATATATTTATAATACCAAAAGCAGCTATCCAAAATTGTTTATAATTTAGGGTAGCCTAGTCATCTTTATCAAAATAGTAAATATTTTGTTTTTGTCTTATAATAACCTATATAATTTTAAGTATAATAAATTATTTTTACTAAAGGGCATGAAAATGCCCTAAATCTAATAATATTATTCTGGCTTGAATAAGATTCTAAAATAGTTTCATTATTCATTATCGTTTTATATATTTAGTTGGTTTGTAATCTAGCTTAAGCATATTTTTTGATTCAGGATAATTATATAAGTCGTTATTTTAATTTACTATAACTTATTTTTTATACAATAGACCTGCATAACTTATCTTAGAGGCTATCTGTAAATAAATTTTAATTAGTAATTAAAGAGCTTTTTTAGCGAAAAGTGATAAGATTTTTGAAGAAATAGTTATTCATATTTCAAAAAAAATCTTATAATTTGCAGCCAAAAAGAATTAAATTATCGGTTAAAATTTATTTACAGATAGGCTCTAAATAAAGGGAATAAGAGATTTCTACTCTACGCAAGCGTACTATAGTTAAGTATGTAAGGCTGAGAGAGAGCGTCTCATATATCTTTAAGAAATGGGTTATGTAAGAGGTCTAATCAATAATGTGCATATTTTGATTTAAAACTATATTGGATTATATAATGAAAAATTTTAATTTATCTGAAGAATTAATTATCGCTCTTGAGACAATGAATATCACTGAGCCGACTGAAATACAAAAGCAATCGATTCCGGTTGCAATGGCGGGGTCGGACATACTCGCTTCTAGCCAAACAGGTTCAGGAAAAACTCTTGCTTATTTATTGCCGTTAATTGATTCATTTATTAAAAATAAAACTACTGCTTTAATTCTTGTTCCGACTAGAGAATTAGCAATACAAATACACAGTACTTTAAATAAAGTAACTACATCCTATAAAATTAATAGTGCAGTTTTGATAGGCGGTGAACCGATGCCTAAACAATTTATGCAATTAAAAAAGAATCCGAAAGTGATTATCGGTACGCCGGGGCGTATTATCGATCACTTAAATAGGGGAAGTCTAAAAATTGATCGCATAGGCATAACCGTACTTGACGAAATGGATAGAATGCTTGATATGGGGATGAAAGAACAGTTAGAAGAAATCAATAAATTTTTACCGGAAAAAAGACAAGTTTTAATGTTTTCTGCTACTATGCCAAAACATATTATTGCTGTTTCTCAAAAATATCTAAACAATCCAGTACGTATTACGGTAGGTGCTACTAATAAAGCAGCTGCAGAAATAAAACAGGAATCAATGCATGTTTCTGATAAAGAAAAATTTAGTGAATTAACTAAACAACTTGGTAATAGGGAAGGATCGGTAATTATTTTTGTGAAGACTAAACGCTCTGCCGATCAATTAGCTAAAATGTTAAAATATGAAAATCATAAAGCAGAAGCTATACATGGTGATTTAAGTCAGCGTCAACGTGAAAGAGTAATTTTATCATTTCGTAAGTCAAATCATAGAATAATGGTAGCAACTGATGTAGCGGCTCGTGGGCTTGATATTCCCCATACACAGCATGTTATTAATTATGATTTACCTATGTGTCCTGAAGATTATTTACATAGAATAGGTAGAACGGGTAGAGCAGGGGCTACCGGACATGCACTGTCTTTTATTTCTCCTGATGATGTTATTAGATGGCGTGCAATTGATCGTCTAGTAAATAAAGGAGAATCTACACCACGCAGTGAGTTTAGGAGTGATAAAAATAATCGTAAAAGATCATTCGGTAAAAGAGCCGGCGGTGAGGGTAAAAAGTTTAATTCTTTTGATAATAATCGTAAAAAAACTTTTGACGGTAATAACTACGGTAATAAAAGAAAGAAAGTCTCATAGTTTAGATTTACGTTATTGCGAGTGATCTTTGATTTCGTGGGTGGTTATTATATTGTCACCCCGTGGCTTGACCATGGGGTCCAAAAAACAACTTAAAATACTAATATTAGTATTTTAAACTGGGCCCTGCGATCAAGTCGCGGGATGACAGAAGTGGAATTAATCTATGTAGCAACGCCGATCAAGCGGTGGGATGACAAATATAAAAAAGGAGGATAAATTCATAAGTTTAGATTTTTCACGATTTCAATATATATCTAATATTTTCTTTATATTAATAATTTCTTTTCCCGGAGGTTTAATTTATTTACTTACCGGTTCAACTCTTTCTTTTTGGCTTCGAGAATCCGGTTTTGATAAAATCACTATCGGGCTTTTTAGTTTAGTTAATTTTATTCATATATTTAAATTTTTATGGGGTCCTTTACTAGAAAAAGTAAGTTTTGCTCCTTTAAGTAAGCGAGGATATAAATATTGTTTAATTATTGCTTTGGTTAGCTGTATTTGTTGTGTATATGTTCTAACAAATTTTAACCCTAACACTCATTTTATACCATTTGCTTTATGCTTAGTAGCTGTGGCATTTTTTTCTTCCATTTATGATATGTTGCTTCAATCATCACAGATGTTACTTATTACAAATAAAAATTGGGGCATAAGTGAGGCAGCTTGTACTACAGGCTTTAGAATAGGTATACTTATAGCAGGTTCAGGAGCGTTATATTTATCAACTATCATATCTTGGCAAGATGTTTATCGTGCTATGGCAATTTTATGTATACCGTCATTACTATTAATTATAATTTATCCGCTTAAATTTAAAGATAAAATAATTATTAATGATTTTGATAGATTTTGGCATGCTTTTTATGACTTTATCAAGAAACCTAAATGGCTAATAATTGTTAGTTTTATGCTTCTATATCGTCTTCAAGATAATTTTCTTTCAATTATGCCGAATATGTTTTATCTCGATATCGGGTATACGAAGAAAGATTTAGCTCTTGGATATAAAGCTTTTGGTATGTGTGCTGCAATCCTTGGAGGTTTTATAGGCGGGTTTTTGTGCCGAAAATATGAATATTCTTATTTGCTTAAAAGAGCATTAATATATCATGCTTTATCTAGCCTATCTTTTTTATTTCTCTATTTTTATAATCGAGATATTACAAGTCTGTATATAGCGGTCTTTTTTCAAGAATTTACCAAAGGCTTAACTATGTCGCCGTTTTTTTCTTACCAATTAAGATGTTGTAGTTCTAAATATTGTATAACCCAAATTGCTTTAATTACTTCTATTGCTTATATTAGTACCATATTGTTTGGTAGTATTTCAGGCTATGCAGCTACTTATTTAGGTTGGACTTATTTTTTCATCGTAGCAGGATTTTGTTTTATACCGGCTTATATATTAATTAGATATTTACCGCCTTATGTTATTCCCGCGTAGTATTGTTGCGTGGATCAGCTTTCTCGTCATTGCGAGGAAATTACGAAGTAATTGACGAAGCAATCCAGTAAAAAAATGTTATAAATTGACATTTTTTATTATCTTTTCTAGATTGCCGCAGCCACTTCGTGGCTTCGCAATGACGATTAGGTGTCCACGCAATAATCTCCAAGATAAATATACAAATATATTGTAAAAACGGTACTATCGATTTATAATAATCAACAAATTTATTAGTGTACTTTAATTATGTTTATTCAAACTGAAGATACTCCCAACCCTGATGCAATAAAGTTTTTCCCGGGGCAGGAAATAAGTAGTGAACAGCCGGTATTTTTTAGCGATATTGCTGAAGTTAAAGGCAGAAGCAAACTTGCAGAGTCACTATTTTATATTAATAATGTAAAATCAGTATTTTTTGGTAGTGATTTTATAACGGTGACTAAGCAAGCTGAAAGTAATTGGCAAGTTATAAAGCCTAAAGTTTTAATGGTTATTATGGATCATTTTGTTTCGGGATTTCCGGTATTTGAAAGTACAAAAGCAGATAATGTAAATCATAACCTTGATGGGCTTTCGGAAATAGAGAAGCAAATCGTAGAGATTATTGAAACTAGAGTGCGTCCATCTGTTGCACAAGATGGTGGTGATATAATATATAAAGGCTTTGAAAACGGTGTAGTTAAATTAGCTCTTCGCGGTGCATGTCTTGGCTGTCCAAGCTCTACTATTACCTTAAAAAACGGCATTGAATCTATGCTTAAACATTTTATACCGGAAGTGCAAGAAGTTGAAGCTGTAGAGGAAGATTTTGAGTAATTTAGGTATTGCTAACTATAAGAATTCAACGTCATTGCGAGGAAATTACGTAAGTAATTGACGAAGCAATCCAGTAAAAAATTCTGTAAATCAGAATTTTTTTAATTATTTTTCTGAATTGCTGTGTCACCCCGTGGCTTGACCACGGTATCCAGTTAAAAATACTAAAATATTAGTATTTTTTATTGTTTTTATAGACCCCGTGGTCAAGCCACGGGGTGACAGTGAAAAACCCGTGAACGCTCACGTTAAAGAAGCTAACCTTCCTTTGCAGTAATTATGTCACCTCGATGCCAAATAACGTAATGTAGTTCAACATCTTTTGGAGTATAGACTACGATAGGTAGTTTGCTATTATATCTTAAAAATGTTTCATCTCCTAAAAATATACTCACCGGTTGCATGGTTGCTTTTACCCCAGGGCATGCCATCATTGTACTAGCAGGGTGATCGCTAACTTGATCGATTATATAATAATTATATCCCCATCCTTCTAAAGTTTTTGTTTCCAGATTACCGCCAAACCAAACACGATTACAATCTTTCATTGCATTTTTTGTTGCTTGCAATTCTACTTTTAGCTTTTCTTCATTAGACTCTGTAGTAAATGAATTACATATCGTTTTTGGCTATCTGTCGGTAGAGGGTAGGGTGCAATATCTTTTAACCGCTTATCGGTATCAGCTAATAAATGAGTATTTAAAAAACATAATGTAAGAAGTAGTATAATTTTATTTTGCATATGATTGTTTTTTTTAATTAATTAAAATCCATTATTTCGCCTAAAGGAGTTATATAAGAAGAATTTATTTTGCCCTCGGCTATATCAGCACTAAAGCCTTCACTATAGTCAACATCACCATTTTCGTTTATTTTTTTACTTAAAAATAATATAGCATTTTCAAATTTATTTTCTTTTAATATAGGCTGATTATTTAAACTAAAAACTTTCATGGCAAGCCTTTCATTATTAGGTAATCTAAAATATATTTCTGATCCGTTATTGAATTCAAAAAAATTACATTTATTATAAGCACCTAATAATAATAAATTATTTAATACATCTATGGTAACTGTTCTTCAAGGTTTATAATTTTAGGAAATAATATGTAATTATTGTGATTATTTTGTATATTTGAAATAAGAATAGTTTGAGAGTTATATTGCTGTTTTTCCAAATATATATTTGCAAAATTGTTTTGTTTTAATTCTGTAAAGGCTAGTTCAGCCTTATATTTTGGTTTATCACTAGAAAAGTTAGGTAGCGTTTCTATTAAATTAAAATCAAGAGAGGTTTTGCTAAATCTTGTATTCAGCATATTATTTTGATTTAATTCGGTAAAATCTAATTCGGCATAGTATGTTGCTCCGTCAATGTCTAAACTATATACAGGCTTATCTTCCAATATCTCTTCAAATAAATCTTCCCATAGCTCTTGTAACTCTTGTAAAAAATTTTGAGCATGTTCTTTAGTTTTACAAGTATCAATTTGATTTGCAAAGCTTTTTGCTATAAAAAACTTTAAATCTTTTTGATCTGATAAAGATAAATCATGAATGTGACATTTAAATGTTTTATCTACATAATTTATTAGTGATGCAATATCTGCAGGAAAATTTTCAGTTATTTCTAATAATTCTTTTTTATGCTGTTCTGAAATTATATTCATTTTCTAATCTAATCCCGTTTCTTTCTAAAAAAAGCCGGTATGTCATGAATATCAGACTCTTTATTATCTTGATCTAGAGTATTAACAACAATGTTTTTGCGTTCTAAAGTTTGATTATTTGAAGCACGCAGAGAACCCCATATTTTTCCTAAAAATGATGGTTTTGGTGAGTCATCTTCAGATTGGTTGAAAGTATTTACATGTAACCCTAGTTCTTTTTCATTTCCGATAAAATTTTGATTTATTGGAGAGTCGGTAATTTCAATATTTTCGGTACTATAGCTGTTAAAATCAGGAATTTCTTCTATTTGTGTAGGTTGTACTATAGCTTCATTATAAGTTTCTTCAGGAACTATATTGGTAGTTTCAGCTATTGCGGGTTTATATGTCGGTACTTTATCGGCATCAATACCGGTAGCAACAACCGATACTCGGATAATTCCTTTTAATTCCGGATTAAATGTTGAACCGAAAATAATATTAGCATCAAGGTTATCTACTTCTTCTCTAATTCTATTAGCAGCGTTGTCAACTTCAAATAAGGTCATGTCGGAACCGCCGGTAATATTGATTAATACACCTCTTGCACCGCACATTGAGCTATGATCTAGCAGTGGATTTGAAATTGCAGATTCTGCCGCTTTAATAGCTCTATCTTCGCCGCTAGCTTCACCCGTACCCATCATTGCTTTACCCATTTCGCTCATTACTGCTTTAATGTCGGCAAAATCAAGATTAATAAGTCCCGGCATAATCATTAAATCCGTTACTCCTCTAACGCCTGCATGTAATACGTCATCTGCCATTTTGAAAGCATCGGCAAACGTCGTTTGTTCATTAGCAATACGGAATAGATTTTGGTTCGGTATTACAATTAAAGTATCAACGAATTGCTGTAATTCAATAAGTCCTTTATCGGCAGTTTTCATACGATGACCGCCTTCAAAATGGAAAGGTTTAGTTACTACCCCAACCGTAAGGATGCCTAGTTCTTTAGCAATGCGTGCAATAACCGGTGCAGAACCGGTACCTGTACCGCCGCCCATACCTGCCGTAATAAATACCATATTGCTATTTTCTAGGTAACTACGAATTTCGCTTTCTGATTCTTGAGCAGCAAGTGCTCCAACCTCAGGAGAAGCTCCTGCCCCAAGACCTCTAGTCGTAGAAACACCGAGTTGTATTTTGTTAGTGCATAAAGAATGTTCAAGCGATTGTGCATCGGTATTAGCTACTACAAAATTAGCACCTTGCAGATTAGCACTAATCATATTATTTACTGCATTACTACCTGCACCTCCTACACCGAAAACCGTAATGGTCGGCTTTAATACTATATTTTCAGGAGCTTTTATATTTAAAACCATGATACTCTTTTATTTTATATAATTAATGTTTAAGTATAATAAAAGATTTAGAAATTTCCACAGTATTTTATGAAAAGTTTAAGATAAGTTTTCTTTTAATAGCGGAACACCGTTATTATGACATGCTTTTATTAATGCTTTATCGTTAGTGGCCATGAAGCCCTTCATGCATGGCAGTTAACAAATAAGTTGCATCGTATGAAGTAAGATTATTGGCTCTTGCAGTATTCATAATTTCGTACATAGGAAAATCAAAATTTGATATATTGATGGGTAAGGAGTTTAAAAAATCTATAGTTTTAATAATTTTTGCTGAAGTTATTCTAGCACGTTTTGCTGCTATTAATATTGTATTAGTTACTTCAAATTTCCAAAGAAATGGTACTACTGCTCTAAATTTATAACAATAATCTAATGTAAAGTCTGAATATTCATCACGTTCATCATTAAAGAACCATGAAGCAGTTATGGAGCAATCGGCTATAAATGGTTTAGAACTCATCTTCTACCTTCATCTCGAAGCTCTTTAATAGTATAAGGAGCCAATGTATTACCTTTGCTGAATTCTCTTATTTGCTCTACTATATTATTCATTTTAGGTTTTTGAGTTATAGGTATAATTTTTGCAACCGGTGTATTATGCTTACAAATGGTAATTTGCTCTCCGTCTTGTACACGCTGTATTAGATCGGAAAATAGACTAATTTAATATTATCCTATTTATAAGATTTTGTACAGTGATATTAATAGCTTAAACTAATATCTTTGTATAAAACTTAGGATTGACTAACCATTTTTTCGGGTACTACTATTTTATTAAACTCTTCTTCAGATAAAAGATTGAGTTTTTTAGCTGCTTCTTTTAAAGTTATTCCGTGCTTATGTGCTTCTTTAGCAATTTTTGCAGCATTATCATATCCGATATGCGGATTAAGAGCCGTAACAAGCATTAGAGATTTATCACGTAAATCATTAATGCGTGCTATATTGGGTTCTAATCCTTTAACACAGTGAGTAACAAAGCTATTTACGCTATCGGATAACAGCTCTATAGATTGTAGGATATTGTATATTATTACAGGTTTAAATACGTTAAGTTCAAGATGTCCGTTAGAGCCGGCAATAGTAACCGTAACATGACTTCCCATCACCTGACTGCACACCATTGTTAAAGCTTCGACTTGGGTAGGGTTTACTTTACCTGGCATAATCGAAGAGCCGGGTTCATTCTCAGGTAAATGCAGCTCACCAAGACCGCATCTTGGACCGGAGCCGAGCAGTCTTATATCATTTGCTATTTTCATTAAGCTAACTGCTATAGTATTAAGAGTTCCTGAAAATTCTACTAGTGCGTCGTGGGCAGCTAGACTTTCAAATTTATTAGGAGACGTCTTAAAAGGTTGTTTAGTAAACTCTGCCACTTTCTCGGCAAATTTTATATCAAAGCCTATTTTTGAGTTAATACCTGTGCCGACTGCTGTTCCACCTTGAGCAAGTAGATAAACTTTTTTTAGTGCATATTCTATGCGTTCTAAAGCATACTCTATTTGTGTAATATATCCGGAGAATTCCTGTTTAAGAGTTAAAGGAGTTGCGTCCTGCAAGTGGGTACGTCCTATTTTTATGATTTTACCCCAATCTTTTGACTTGTCTTGCAAAGAGGTAAGTAAATTATTCAAAGCCGGTATAAGTTGCTGTTTAGTTGCAAGTACGGTTGCTATATGCATAGCGGTTGGAAAAGAGTCGTTGGATGATTGTCCTTTATTAACATGATCGTTAGGATGTACTGGAGATTTGCCGCCTTTCTTGCTTGTTAATTCTTCATTAGCAATAGAGGCAATAACCTCGTTCATATTCATGTTTGTTTGCGTACCTGAACCTGTTTGCCAAACTACTAAAGGAAAATTATCCTCAAATTCGCCTTCTAAGATTCTATCCGTGGCTTTATCGATACTTGTAGCTATTTTAGCTTCTAAATCACCAAACTCATAATTAACCTGTGCTGCACATTTTTTTAAAATAGCAAGAGCACGAATTAAAATTTCAGGCATTTTTTGTTTGCCTATTTTAAAATTTTCTAAAGATCTTTGAGTTTGAGCTCCCCAATAAAATTTTTCTTCTATCTGAATTTCTCCAAAAGAATCGCTTTCGGTTCTGTAATTTTTCATAAATTGTTAAATGTTATATAATTATCTATTTTTTTCATAAAATGATCATTTACTACATTCAAGTCTAATTGCTGGGCTAATTTAGCAAAGCTATAATATAATTTGTCTGTTAAAGAAGCTTTTTTTAGATTCTTAGCAATAAATATTAATGTGCTTTCTATCATAAGATTACGATTAAAACTATAAAATTTTTGCCAATGTTCGTTATATTTAGGTTCAGAAGATTCTATATAATCGGAATATATAGGTTTAGTAATTACTGCTTTACCTTGATATATATCAAATATAGTATCATTAATTAATCTTTCATTCTTGAGGTTATTTATCACTTTATCAAAAAAATTATTTAATATAGCCGTTGTTATCTCTTCTTCTGTAAGTTCATTTATAAATATGTTTAATTGCTTTTCAAAACTCTCGATAATTTGTTCATTTGGTCCCCTTTTCATGACTTTTCTCTCAAATTAATTGATATAATAAAAGTTTATGACTTTAATTTTAGTAGACTAAATATTTATATCGAAGTAAATAAAAAACAATATTTGATTTATTAAAAATATTATTTATTTAATGAATGAAAAATTATAGAAGCGGCATTTGATACATTGAGACTTTCTACTCTCTTAGAAATAGGAATTTTGGCTAAATAATCACATGTTTCTTCGACTAATCTTCGCATGCCTTTATCTTCTGAGCCAAATACTAATGCCATTTTGTCGGAAATTAATTTATCGGTAAAGTAGTCATTTGCAGAACCTGTTAGACCTATAATCCAAAAGCCGTGTTTTTTAAGATAATTCATACATGAGCGTAAGTTAGTAACTTTAATTATAGGTATTAATTCTAAAGTACCGCAAGCCGCTTTAGCAATGCTGCCGCTTTCATTTGGAGAATTATCTTGAGGTAATATTATAGCATTTATATCAAAAGCAGCGGCACTACGAATAATTGCTCCAATATTTTGTGTGTCTGTTATTTGATCAAGAATCGCAATTTTACATTTTGGGTTTTTTATATCTACGTCCTCTAGATTGTAAGAAAAAATTAGTCTAACTTTTGCAGCTATTCCTTGATGTGTTTGGTTTTCCAGTAATTTAGATAAAATATCGTTATTAACAATTTCATAAGATCTAGTACCTATTAATTTTTTGTTTGTATCAAAAATTTCCCTAGTGCATAAAATATTTTCAATTTGACGTTTTGGATTATTTAGAGCAGAAAATACAGGATGTTTCCCATACATATAATAACAATTTTTAGAATCAAGTTTTTTATTTTGCATCTTATTGAAAACCGTCAGTAATTTGTTCTTGACAGAAACTACTATTTATTATAGAAAGTTACAACTAAATAAATGTGCAAGCTGCTATTTGTTTATTTGATGATTCGGCAAGAAGTTTTATTAAGTCCTAATACTAATTATATATTGTATTTTACAGTGAATTAGTCTATTTAATACAGTAAAGTTCTTTAGGAGGGGTGGCCGAGTGGTCAATGGCAGCAGACTGTAAATCTGCCCGCGTAAGCGTTCGAAGGTTCGAATCCTTCTCCCTCCACCACTTAAATGGTTCAGGGAAGCGTATCATTTTATTTTAAAAGATTCATGTATATATGTTTAATTTTATTTAAAAATAAAACATAATTGTGTATATTTATAAATCTGAATAAAATTGATATAGCATTGTTAACAAAATAGCTTTGAAATTATTTTATTAACAGTGCCACAATGCGGGTGTAGCTCAATGGTAGAGTTCCAGCCTTCCAAGCTGGCTGTGTGGGTTCGATTCCCATCACCCGCTCCAGAGATAGTGGTAACAAATGAAATTTAGCAAAAAATGCACTTATAAAAAATTAACTTGTATTAAACCTAATTGTAGAGAGTAATAACATGGCAAAAGCAAAATTTGAACGAACTAAACCGCACGTTAATATAGGTACGATCGGTCACGTAGATCACGGTAAAACTTCCTTAACGGCAGCAATAACTATAGTACTTGCCAAGACAGGTGGAGCAAAAGCTACAGCGTATGATCAAATTGATGCTGCTCCTGAAGAAAAAGAAAGAGGTATAACTATTTCTACTGCACACGTAGAGTATGAGACTAAAAATAGACACTATGCACACGTAGATTGTCCGGGACATGCTGACTATGTAAAGAACATGATAACCGGTGCTGCTCAGATGGACGGCGCAATATTAGTAGTTTCTGCTGCTGATGGTCCTATGCCGCAAACTAGAGAGCATATATTACTAGCAAAACAGGTAGGTGTACCTGCTATGGTAGTATTCTTAAATAAAGTAGATATGGTGGATGATCCTGATCTATTAGAACTAGTAGAGATGGAAGTAAGGGAATTATTATCAAAATACGGTTTCCTGGGTGATGAAATACCTATTATTAAAGGTTCTGCACTTCAAGCTTTAGAAGGAAAGCCTGAAGGTGAAAAAGCTATTAATGAGTTAATGGATGCAGTAGATAGCTATATACCGCAGCCTGTAAGAGCTACGGATAAACCTTTCTTAATGCCGATAGAAGATGTATTCTCTATTTCAGGAAGAGGTACTGTTGTAACCGGTAGAGTAGAGTCAGGAATAATTAAGGTAGGTGAGGAAATTGAAATAGTCGGTCTAAAAGATACGCAAAAAACTACCTGTACCGGTGTAGAAATGTTCAGAAAATTACTTGATGAAGGACAAGCCGGAGATAATGTCGGTATATTACTACGCGGTACAAAAAGAGAAGAAGTTGAAAGAGGACAAGTTCTCGCAAAACCTGGTAGCATAAAACCGCATGATAAGTTTGAAGCTGAAGTATATGTGCTTAGTAAAGAAGAAGGTGGACGTCATACCCCATTTACTAATGACTATCGTCCGCAGTTCTATTTTAGAACAACAGACGTTACCGGTACAATAAAATTGCCTGCTGATAAGCAGATGGTTATGCCTGGAGATAATGCTACTTTTACAGTGGAATTAATTAAACCGATTGCTATGCAGGAAGGGTTAAAATTCTCTATACGTGAAGGTGGTAGAACAGTGGGTGCCGGCGTAGTAACTAAAATAAATAATTAATTGATTTTATAAATACCTATTATTTTTTAATAATAGGTATTTATATTTTAAGATGTCTGAAAAACATCTTGCTGTTTAAATATTAGGTTTACTGAATGAAAAATAAAATCAAAATTCGTTTAAAATCATTTGATCACCGTAGTCTTGATCAAGCTACAAAAGAGATAGTTAGTGCTGTTAAAAGAACATTTGCTAACATTAATGGTCCTATTCCTTTACCTAGAAAAATTGAAAGATTTACCGTAAATAGGTCTCCTCATGTACATAAGAAGTCAAGAGAGCAATTTGAAATTAGAAAGCATAAAAGATTATTAGTTATAGATGATCCGAATTCGGCGGTTGTTGATGCTTTAAGTAAAGTTGATTTAGCAGCAGGTGTTGATGTAGTGATTGAATTAGAGAGTGGGGAATAAATGAGAACCGGTATAATTGCTCAAAAAATTGGGATGACTAGTGTTTTTAATGATAAAGGAGAAAGAATTTCTTTGACATTAGTAAAAGTTGATGATTGTCAAGTGGTAGGGCATAAAACTCTAGAAAAACATGGATATAATGCTTTGGTTATAGGTATAAAAGATAAAAAAATATCTAGAGTAACCAAGCCTATGAAACAAGTTTTTGCTAATGCTAAAATATCTCCTAAAACTAAATTAAAAGAATTTAGAATTTCTGAAGAGAATTTTATTGATATAGCAGCAAGTCTAGAAGTAGATCATTTTACGGCCGGACAATTTGTGGATATAACGGCAACTACTATAGGTAAAGGGTTTGCTGGTAGTATGAAAAGACATAATTTTAGAGGTCTTGAAGCTTCTCACGGTGTTTCTATATCCCATCGTTCGCACGGTTCTACAGGACAAAGACAAGATCCAGGAAAGGTTTTCAAAGGCAAAAAAATGGCTGGTCATATGGGATGTAACCAAGTTACTATTCAAAATTTGAAAATATTTGCCGTTGATAAAGAGCGTAAGCTTATTATGATTCAAGGTAGTATACCAGGTCACAAAAATTCGTATCTTTCAATAAAAGATGCAATAAAAAAGATTTCAATAACTGTATAATAGATATTTAGACATGTTTGTTGAGGTTAAAGATTATTAAATTAACAAAACGCCATGCAATATTATTTATATAAAAGTTTTATATAAGACTGTATAAGGTTAAATAAAGATGAAAACTAAAATATTAAATCTTGCTAATGAAGAAGTTGGTGAGATTAGCTTAAATGAAGATATATTTGCTGTTGAATTTATCAGAGATGATATAATAAAGCAGGTTATTGATTGGCAGAGAGCTAAAGCAATGTCCGGTAACCATAAAACTAAAACAGTATCAGAAGTATCAGGAACCACAAAAAAACCTTTTAAGCAAAAAGGTACAGGTAATGCAAGACAAGGCTCCCTTAGATCGGTACAGATGCGTGGTGGTGGTGTAGCTCACGGACCTAGAGTACGTAGTCATGCAACAAAATTACCTAAAAAAGTACGAAAACTTGGTTTAATTCATGCTTTATCCGAGAAATTTGCTGAAGGAAAATTATTAGTAATAGATTCTTTAAAGCTAGATAAGCCTAAAACTTCTGCTCTTGTAAATATATTAAGTAAATTTCAAGGGAAAAGTTTCTTTGTAATAGATGGAAATGAAGTAGATACTAATTTTTCTTTAGCTGCAAAAAATATTTATAATACTGTGATTGTTCCACAAATAGGAGCAAATGTTTATGATATAATACGACATGAATATGTCCTATTATCACAAGAAGCAGTGAGCGTTTTAGAAGAGAGGTTAAGATGAGTTCTTATAAATACTACGATTTAATTAGAAAACCTATTATTACAGAAAAAACTACCACCCTTTCGGAACAAAATAAATACGCTTTTTATGTAGATAAATTTGCTGAAAAACTTACCGTTAAAAAGGCTATAGAAGAAATATTTAAAGTAAAAGTAAAAAAAGTGAATATTTTAAACGTTAAAGGTAAGAAGAAAAGATTTAAAGGAATTATAGGGACTCAAATCAATAGAAAGAAAGCTATTGTTACATTAGAAAAAGACCATAATATCGATTTTGCCGGAGGAATTAAATAAATGGCTTTAAAAAAATTTAATCCAATTACTCCTTCTCTTAGAGAGTTAGTTCAAGTTGATAAAACTAGTTTATGGAAAGGCAGACCTTTAAAATCTTTGACCAAAGGTATATCTAAAACCGGTGGACGAAATAATCAAGGTAGAATTACTTCTTGGCACAGAGGTGGAGGACACAAAAAATTATATCGTATTATTGATTTTAAAAGAAATAAAATAGATATTTCTGCTATTGTTGAAAGAATAGAGTATGACCCTAATAGAACTGCTTTTATTGCTTTAATAAAATATGAAGACGGGGAATATTCTTATATTCTAGCACCGCAAAAATTATCTGTAGGTGATAGAGTAATATCAAGTCAAGATGCTGATATAAAGATAGGAAATTGTTTACCTTTAAAATTCATTCCTATCGGTACTACTTTACATAATGTTGAAATGAAAGTCGGTAAAGGCGGTCAAATTGCAAGATCTGCAGGTACTTCAGTAGATCTAGTGGGTAAAGATTCAGGATATGCTCAGATTAAATTAAGATCAGGTGAATTTAGGTTAGTACCTTTAGATTGTAAAGCTACTATAGGTAGTATATCTAACCCGGATCAAAAAAATATTAATTTAGGCAAAGCAGGTAGAAATAGATGGCTCGGTTGGAGACCACATGTTAGAGGTGTAGCAATGAATCCTGTAGATCACCCTCATGGCGGTGGTGAAGGTAAAACTTCAGGAGGACGCCATCCTGTTACTCCTTGGGGATTCCCAACAAAGGGTAAGAAGACACGTAAAAATAAACGTACTTCAAAATTTATCATAAAGAAAAGAAAATAGATTTTAAATTAATTAGGTATTAGTATGGTACGTTCAATATGGAAAGGGCCTTTTGTAGACGGTTATTTAATAAAGAAAGTTCAAAAATTAATGGAATCAGGTAAATCTGAAATGATTAAAACTTGGTCTAGAAGATCAACGATTTTGCCTATTTTTGTAGGGTTTACCTTTTCTGTTCATAATGGAAATAAATTTATTCCGGTTTCTGTAAATGAAGAAATGGTTGGAAGAAAATTAGGTGAGTTTGCTCCTACTAGAACATTTCACGGTCATGGAGCAGATAAAAAAGTCAAAAGAAAGTAAAGATTTATATGGTACAGGAAAATAAAAATTTTGCTACGGCAAAAGCTAAATCTATTAGAGTAAGTCCAAGGAAGCTAAATTTAGTTGCAGCTTTTATTAGAAATATGAAAGTATCTGAAGCATTGGTACAATTAACTTTTTCTCCTAAAAGAATTGCAAAAGTTGTAAAAGATTGTTTACAATCTGCTGTTGCAAATGCTGAAAATAATTTAGGTCTAGATATAGATAGATTGGTTATTACTAAGGCGACTGTAGGTAAGGCTTTAGTAATGAAAAGAGTTATGCCAAGAGCAAAAGGAAGAGCAACTAGAATAAATAAGTTTTTTAGTAATCTTTATATAACTGTTACAGAAAAAGAGGATAATTAAAATGGGGCAGAAAGTTTGTGCACATGGTTTTAGAGTTGGACCGACTTTAATTAAAGGTTGGGATTCCGCATTATATGCAGAAAAACATTATAAAACTCTTTTTATACAAGATTTAAAAATTAGGGATTTAATAAATAAGGGTTTTAATCAAGCTCAAGTTAGCAGAGTTTTAATTGAACGTCTTTCTAATAAAAGTATTATAATTAATATTAATGCCAAAAAACCAAATATCATTATCGGTAGAAACGGTAGTGAAATTGATAAGCTAAAAAAAGCTATCGAGAAAATGACTTCTTTAAAAGAAGTTTATATAAATATCCACGAAGTTAGAAAATTTAATATAGATGCTGCTATAGTAGCTCAAACTATAGCATTACAGCTTGAAAAAAGAGTTTCTTTTAGAAAAGCTATGAAAACAGCAATTCAGGCTTCATTTAAGCAAGGTGGACAAGGTATAAGAGTTAGTTGTTCAGGACGACTTGGAGGTGCTGAAATTGCTAGAACCGAGTGGTATATAGAAGGAAGAATGCCGTTACATACTTTAAGAGCTGATATTGATTATTCAACAGCTGAGGCTATAACTACTTATGGAGTTATAGGGGTTAAAGTGTGGATTTATAAAGGTGAATATACAGAAAATAAAAGATATAATTAATTTTAAGTATTAAAATGTTAGCTCCGAAAAAACAAAAATTTAGAAAAGCTCATAAAGGTAGAGTTGCTTCAAAAGCAAAAGCAGGTACGACGCTTGCTTTTGGATCATTTGGTCTAAAATCTATAGACGGTTGGCGTGTTACTGCAAGACAAATAGAAGCAGGAAGAAAAGCTGCTACTAGATGTATGAAAAGGCAAGGAAGATTATGGATTCGCATTTTTCCGGATGTTCCTGTTTCTAAAAAGCCTGCCGAAGTAAGAATGGGTAAAGGTAAAGGTTCTCCTGAATTTTTTGCAGTTAGAGTTTCGCCTGGAAGAATTATGTTTGAAATTGAAGGGGTAGAAGAAAATATTGCACTTAGAGCTTTGGAGCTTGCAAGTGCAAAATTACCTGTTAGAACAAGGATAGTGAGACGTTATGAATGATTTAAAATTATTAAGAAGTAAGTTATCTACTGAAACAATAGAAGAGCTTTATAAAAACCTTAATCTTTTAAAAAAAGAATTGTTTAATTTAAGATTTCAACAAGCTTTAGGTGAGTTAAAAAATACTAGTAGGTTTTCGTTAGTCAAAAAGTCTATAGCACGTATTAAAACTGAATTAACAAAAAGATCTAATAGTGAGGAATATTAAAATGCCGAAAAGAGTGTTACAAGGCGTGGTTATAAGTTCAAAAGCTGATAAGACGGTTACAGTAAAAGTAGAAAGAAAGTTTAAGCATCCTATTTATAAAAAGTTCGTGAAAGTATCTAAAAAATATGCTGCTCATGATTCAGAAAATAAATATCAAGAAGGAGATAAAGTTAGTATAATTGAAAGTCGTCCTATCTCAAAAACCAAAACATGGTTAGTGGTAAATGGAGAATAAAGTTTTTTAATCTTTGACTTTATAAGGTAGATTGTTTATTTTATCTCTCGTGTATAAAAAATTGGAAGTAGTTTATGATTCAAATGCAGAGCATCTTGGAAGTTGCAGATAATTCCGGTGCTAAAAAAGTTATGTGTATTAAAGTTTTAGGTGGCTCTCACCATATGGTGGCAAAGCTGGGTGATGTTGTAGTTGTATCTGTTAAAGAAGCTATACCCGGAGGTAAGGTTAAAAAGGGTGATGTTTATAAAGGCGTGATTGTTCGTACAAAGACTGGAGTAGTAAGACCTGACGGTAGTACAATAAAATTTGATAAAAACGCATTAGTGCTTTTGAATAAACAAGATGAACCTATCGGTACTAGAGTTTTCGGTCCTGTTACAAGAGAACTTAGAGCGAAAAAATATGTTAGAATAATGTCGCTTGCAGAGGAAGTGTTATAAATGATTAAATTAAAAGTAAAAAAAGGTGATGAAGTTGTTGTTATTACCGGAAAGCACAAAGGAAAAAAAGGTAAAATATTAAAAGTTTTTCCTGAGGACAGTAAAGTAATTGTTTCTGGAGTAAATTTAGTAAAAAAGCATACTAAACCTAATCAAATGAGTGAAGGCGGGATAATAACTAAAGAATTACCTATACATATCTCAAATATTGCACACATCGATCCAAAAACTGGTAACCCTACCAAAGTAGCTTTTAAATTCTTAGAAGACGGTTCTAAGGTTAGAGTAGCAAAGAAATCAGGGGAAATTATCGATAAGGAAAGTAAATAATGTTAAGATTTAAAGAATTATATCAGCAAAAAATTATTGAAAACTTACAAAAAGAATTTTCTTATAAAAATAAGCATGAAATACCGCAAATTAAGAAAATTGTTATAAATATGGGAGTAGGGGAAGCGATAGCCGATTCCAAAGTAATTAATAATGCGGTAAATGATCTTACTTTGATCTCCGGTCAGAAGCCGGTTGTAACGTTAGCAAGAAAATCTATTGCAACCTTTAAGTTACGCGAAAGTATGAAAATAGGCTGCAAGGTTACATTACGTAAAGATAGAATGTATGATTTTTTAGAAAGGCTAGTAATTGTTGCGTTACCTCGTGTTAAAGAATTTCGCGGTTTTTCTTATAAAAGTTTTGACGGTAAAGGGAATTTTACTTTTGGATTAAAAGAGCAGATAGTTTTTCCTGAAATTAATTACGATAAAATCGATACAATAAGGGGTATGGATATTACAATCGTTACATCTGCTAAAACAGATAAAGAAAGTAAGTTTTTGTTATCAGGGTTTAATTTACCTTTTTATAATTAATTTTTAGGATATATATAATGGCAAAAGTAAGTTCTATAAAAAAGAACGAAAGTAGGAAAAAAAAATCACAAAGTTTACATAATAAACGTTCGGCACTAAAAAGTAAAATTTATGATAAAAATATTTCATTAGAAGAGCGTTTTTCTTTGGTAATGTCACTTGCACAATTACCTAGAAATTCATCATCTACTAGAATAAGAAATAGATGTGAGCTTACAGGTAGACCAAGAGGTGTTACAAGAAAATTCGGTATATCTAGGAATAAGCTTAGGGAATTAATAGGTAGAGGCTTAGTTCCCGGTGTAGTTAAGTCAAGTTGGTAAAAGTCGATAGGTAAATAATATGTCAATGACGGATAATGTAGCAGATATGTTAACTAGAATTAGAAATGCTTATAAAAGCAAATTGATAAATGTTTCTTTTCCTAGTTCTAAAATTAAAACTTCAATTTTAGATGTTTTGCAAAAAGAAGGTTATATAAAAGATTATGTAACTACTCAAAAAAATAATATTAGTTATACTGAGGTAGCTTTAAAATACTCTGTAAACGGTGATGCTTCTATATGCGAAATTCATAGAGTATCAAAGCCTGGAAAAAGAGTATATTCTGCTATTAAGGATTTGAAAGGATATTATAATAATATGGGTATATATATTCTTTCTACTCCTTACGGTGTTATGTCTGATAGAGAAGCTCATATTAAAAATGTCGGCGGCGAAGTAATTTGTAAAGTATTTTAAGGTAAAAAAATGTCACGTGTTGGAAAATTGCCGATTACTATACCTGAAGGTGTAAAAGTTGGTTTAAATGATTTAGAAGTAAAAATATCCGGACCTAAAGGCGAATTATCAAAAACTTTTAAAGGTAATATAGCAATTTCATTGGCAGAAAATAAGCTTTTAGTAAAACCTTTAGCCGCAAATAAAAATGCACGTGCTATGTGGGGTACTGCAAGAAGCATAATATCAAATATGGTTACCGGCGTTAAAGAAGGGTTTAAGCTTAAACTCGAAATTAACGGAGTCGGTTACAGAGCAATGGTAAAAGGTAAATATTTAAATTTAATGCTTGCTAAAAGCCATAATACAAAAATTGAAATACCTTCAGATATTAAAATAGAGGTACCTAAGCAAAATATTATTATTCTTGAGGGAACAGATAAAGAAAAATTAGGACAATTTGCCTCAATTATTATAAAACAGAGACCACCTGAGCCTTATAAAGGAAAAGGGATTAAATTTGAAAATCAATTTATACCGCGTAAAGAAGGTAAGAAAAATTAAATTTAAGAGTTAAATATTTAAGAGTTAAATATGCGTAGTGCTAAGCTAAAATTTGAAAAAAGAAGAAGTAGAATAAGACATAAAATATCTAAAACATCTAATAGAGTTAGATTATCGATATTTAAATCAGGTAGACATATATATGCACAAATTATTGATGATTCTAAGTCTATAACGATTGCTTCTGCTTCAACTTTAGATGAGAAAATAAAAAAATCTCATTGTAATATTGAAAATGCTATCAAAGTAGGTGAAGAAATAGCAAAAAAAGCTGATTCTGCAGGGATAAAAGAAGTAGTATTTGATAGAGGCGGATATAAGTATCACGGTGTTGTAAAAGCTCTAGCTGATGCAGCTAGAGAGAAAATAAAATTTTAGGTTATAAGGTTGTAGTAATGTCTAAAGTTAAAAAAAATGAAGAGACTTTAAGCGAAGTTTTAGTTGATGTAAATAGAGTTACAAAAGTAGTAAAAGGTGGTAGAAGATTTGCTTTTTCTGCTTATGTAGTTGTCGGTGATAAAGCTGGCAGAGTCGGAGCGGGACACGGAAAAGCTAAAGAAGTAAACGAAGCTCGAGGAAAAGCAAAACAAGCCGCTAAAAAGAGGATGATGAAAGTGCCGTTATATCAAAATAGGACTATTCACCATGACGTTGTCGGTAAAAGTGGAGCTGCTAAAGTGATTTTAAGAAGAGCTAAAGCAGGTACGGGCGTTATAGCCGGAGGGTCTATGAGAGCAATTTTTGACTCTTTAGGCGTTCATGATATTGTTGCTAAATCAATAGGTTCAACGAATGTTTATGCAATGATTTCTGCAACATTTGATGCATTAAATAAACTTGCATCACCAAAATCTATTGCTATGAGAAGAGATAAAAAAGTAAATGAAATATCTGTAAAATCCTCTGATATTCAAGTTAATGAATAATGTTGCGTTAAGTATAGGTGAAGTTATGAATAATAAGATTAATAATATAAAAATTACTCAAGTTAAAAGTGCTATAGGTCGTAATTATGATCAAAGATTGACATTAGTTGGGCTTGGTTTAAACAAAATTAATAAGAGCGTTATTCTTGAAAATACTAATTCAATCAAAGGGATGGTTGAAAAAGTAAAGCATTTGTTAAAAATAGAAAATATGTAATTAGAGTTTTTAAATGAAATTAAATGAATTATATAATAATATAGGTGCTAAAAAAAATAAGAAAAGAATAGCACGCGGTATTGGTAGCGGTAAAGGAAAAACCGGCGGTAGAGGAATTAAAGGTCAAAAATCTAGATCTGGCGTTGTAATAAAAGGTTTTGAAGGTGGTCAAACACCTATGATCAAAAGGCTACCTAAAAGAGGATTTAATTGTATTTCAACTAAAAAATACAATATAATAAATATTTATAATATTGAAGAAGCATTAGCCGATGGGCGTTTAAGTGCTGCTGATACTATTACGAAAGAAAAATTGGTAGAAGCCGGAGTAGTTAATAATAAAAATAATAAGAAATTAGTGAAATTATTATCTATTTGTAGTGATGATTTCGCTTCTCCCCTATCATTAAAATTAGATGCTTATTCTTCTAAAGCTAAGGATTTAATCGAAAAAGCAGGTGGAAAATTATTATAGTATATGGGGCAGAATTTTTCTAAAAAATCCGGTAATGATTTAGTTAGTCGCATTGTTTTTACTATTCTCATTCTTATAGTATGTAGATTTGGGTCTTTTATACCTATACCCGGTATAGATTCAATTGCTTTAAGTAGTGTGGCTGAAAAGAATCAATCCGGAATACTCGGAATGTTCAACATGCTATCCGGAGGATCGCTAGGTAGAATGTCTATTTTTGCTTTAGCAATTATGCCGTATATTACTGCCTCAATTATTATCCAATTAATGTCAGTTGCATATAAACCTTTAGAAAATTTAAAAAAAGAAGGGGAAGTTGGTAAAAGAAAAGTAAATCAGCTATCGAGATATTTAACGGTTCTGCTTGCTTCTTTTCAGGCTTATGGAGTTGCTATAAGTTTAGAGTCGATTGTAACAAATACCGGTCCTGTAGTAATTTTAGCGGGTTTTTTCTTTAGGGTTACAACCGTAATTACTTTGGTTGTAGGCACTATGCTATTAATGTGGTTAGGAGAACAAATTACACAACGCGGAATAGGTAACGGTACGTCTTTAATTATATTTATAGGTATAATTTCTGGAGTACCTAGTGCTATTATTAGTATGTTTGAATTATCAAGAAAAGGAGCATTATCGCCTTTAATAGCGTTAGCTGTTTGTATTGGAGTAGTTGTATTAATAGCTATAATTATATTTTTTGAAAAGGCCCAAAGAAAATTATTGGTGCAGTATCCTAAAAGACAAGTAGGAAATAAAATTTATGGAGGAGAAGCAACGCATATGCCTCTTAAATTAAATACTTCTGGTGTAATACCTCCAATATTTGCTAGTTCAATTTTACTATTTCCTGCTACGCTTGCTAATTTTTCTAATAGTAATTCAGAAACTATGGGCATGCTTACTTATTACTTAGGGCATGGAAAACCCGTATATATTTTATTATATGTAGCATTAATTATGTTTTTTAGTTTTTTTTATACTGCAATAGTATTTAATTCTGAAGAAACTGCTAATAATTTAAGAAAATATGGTGCTTATATTCCGGGTAAAAGACCAGGGAAAAATACGTCTGATTATTTTGATTATATACTTACAAGGCTTACGGTTATAGGTGGGATATATTTAAGTGTAATATGTGTAATTCCGGAGCTATTAATGAATAAGTATGTAATTTCTCTTTCTTTAGGAGGTACGAGTTTTTTAATTGTAGTGAACGTGGTACTTGATACTATGACTCAGATTCAAACTTACTTATTTAGTAGTAAGTATGAAGGTTTAATGAAGAAAGTAAAATTAAAAAATTAAAAATGAGCTTAAATAGTGATAGTAATTTTTTTAGGTCCTCCAGGAGCCGGAAAGGGAACACAAGGAAAAAAGATAGCTAAAAAAATTGATTTACCACATATAGCAATCGGTGATATATTTAGAACAATTATTAAAACATCAACTAGTGAAGCAGAGTTAATTAATAATTATGTTAAGCAAGGTGAGCTTATCCCTAATGAAATAGTTAATCAAGTAATTAAAAATTTTTTATTATCCTCTGAATATAAAAACGGCTATATATTAGATGGATATCCACGTAATTTAGAGCAAGCAAAATTCTTTGAATCATTTATTAAAGAAAAAATTAAAATAATATATTTTGATGTTTCAGATGAATTATTAATTAAAAGAGTTTTAGGAAGATATAGTTGTAAAAATTGCGGTAAAATATATAGTAGTTACTTCTTGCAGCCTAAAACTGATAATGTATGCGACGTTTGCGGTTCAAGTACATTTGATTATAGAAAAGACGATAATGAAGAAGTAATAAAAAAAAGAATTGAAGTATATAAAACAGAAACATATCCGTTAATAGATTATTATAAAAATAGTGGTAATTTTTATATAGTTAATGGAAGTAAAAATGAACAAGAAATAGAAATTGATATACAGAAAATACTAAAAATAAATTGACTTTATCAAAGATTTTTATATTATTTTCTAGTTACCAGTAAAATTTTGGAGATTATTTGTGGCAAGAATTGCAAGTGTTAATATTCCCGATAATAAACGTTTAGTTGTGAGTTTAACTTACATTTACGGTCTTGGACCTACTATGGCAGCAGAGATCTGTAATAAAGCAAAAATATCGAAAGATAAAAAAGTTAAAGAACTTACGGATCAAGAGTTAATAAGCTTACGTAATATTATTGAAAGTGAGTATAAAGTTGAGGGTGATTTAAGACGAGAAGTTACGCTTAATATTAAGAAGAAGAAAGATATAAGATGTTATCAAGGGCTTAGACATATACGTAAGTTGCCGGTGAGAGGACAGAACACGCATTCTAATGCTCGAACTAGAAAAGGTAAAGCTATTGCGATAGCCGGAAAGAAAAAAGCTGTAAAATAATAGTTTAAGTATAGAGTATAAATAATGAATCAGACGGTTAAAGTTAAGAAAAAGAAAAAAACTATCACTCTTGGTGTTGTGCATATCCGAGCATCATTTAATAATACTATAGTAACATTTACTGATATCCAAGGTAATACTATTTCTTCTGCATCGGCAGGAGGTAATGGGTTTAAAGGGGCAAGAAAAGCAACACCTTATGCAGCTCAAGTAACAATTGATAGAGCATCGGAAAAAGCAAAAGAATATGGTCTAAAAACTATTTCTATTAGAATTGGAGGACCGGGAGCTCAGCGTGAATCAGCAATGAGAGCTTTATTCGGACAAAATTTTGTGGTTACATCAATTTTAGATGTATCGTCAATTGCTCATAATGGAGTAAGACCGCCAAAAAGAAGAAGAGTATAAGAGTATAAGAGAATCATAGGTATTAAATGTTATCGTTAAGTAAAAATTGGAATACTTTAATAAAGCCAAATAAAGTCGCTTATGAAAATTTTCCGGAAACCAATAATAAAGCTAAAATTGTAGTTGAACCTTTAGAAAGAGGTTTTGGTTTAACACTCGGTAATGCTATGAGAAGAGTATTACTTTCTTCTTTACAAGGAGCAGCTATCACTTCTATAAAGATCCCTGCTATAGAACACGAATTTTCTTCTATACCCGGTGTAAAAGAAGATGTATCGGAAGTGATTTTAAACATTAAAGGTATTGAAGTAAAAATGCATGTTGCGGAAAAACGTATCATGAAATTAAAAGCAACAGGACCTTGTGTTATAACGGCCGGTATGATTGAAACAGGTCATGATGTAGAAATACTGAATCCGGATCATGTAATTTGTAATCTAGCTAAGAACAAGCAGCTCGAAATGGAATTAACTTGTAAGGTTGGTAAAGGATATGTACTTAGCACAAATAGCTATGAGGATAATTTACCTATTGGTGAAATAGCTATAGATGCTTTATTTAACCCGGTAAAGAGTGTTACTTATAAAGTAGAAAATACTAGGGTAGGTCAGGTTACCGACTATGATAAATTAATTATGTTTGTAGAAACTAACGGTGATTTATTACCTGAAATGGCTGTAGGTTTAGCTGCACGTATTCTACAAGAGCAATTACAATTATTTATTTCTTTTGAAGAACAGGAAGAAGATAAGCAAGTTAAAACTGATGCTTTACCGTTTTCACCTTATTTACTTAAGAGAGTTGATGAATTGGAATTATCAGTTAGATCGGCAAATTGTTTGAAAAATGATAATATAATATATATAGGGGATCTAGTAAAAAGAACGGAATCTGATATGCTGAGAACTCCAAATTTCGGTAGAAAATCTTTAAATGAGATTAAAGAAATATTAGCAAAATTTAATTTAAGATTCGGTATGGATGTACCGGATTGGCCACCGGAAAATATTCAAGAATTATCTAAACGTTATGAAGATTCTTATAATTAAGGACTAATAAAAATGCGACATAAAATTAAAGGTAGAAAGTTAAACGTAACAAGTAGCCATAGGCAAGCAATGCTCGCTAATATGGCTGTAGCACTTGTAACCCATGAACAAATTAAAACTACTTTACCAAAAGCTAAGGAATTAAGACCTTACATTGAAACTCTAATTACTAAAGCTAAAAAAGCTGATTTAACGGTAAGAAGAAGCGTTTTATCAAAAATAAAAGATAAAAAAGCAGTAGAAAAGCTTATAAATATTTTAGGTACCAGATATAAAGATAGACCTGGCGGTTATACTAGAATAATAAAAGCCGGATTCCGTTATGGTGATTTAGCACCGATAGCATATATTGAATTTGTAGATAGAGATATTAATACTAAAGGAAATATACAGCAAGGTGCTAATGAAGAAATTAAAAATTAAAATATAAGGGACTCGGTAATGGCTAATCATTCTTCAGCAAAAAAAGCTGCTAGACAAACAGTAAAAAGAACTCTAATCAATAAAAAAAGATCTAGTGCAATAAAAACTTTTATAAAGAAAGTTGTACATGAAATCAGTCTTGGTAATAAAGAAAATGCTAACTTAGCTTTATCTGTTGCTCAGTCTAAGATAATGCAAGGTGTGAAAAAAAATATAATTAAATTAAATACCGCCTCAAGAAAAATCAGCAGGTTATCAAAACAAATAAAAAGTTTGAACGAAAGTAAATAACACTTTATAGGTAATTTAAAAGCAAGAGCTAATAAAATTTTGCTAAATTACTTATATATACTTCTTATTAATTATAAATAATGTTATTTTACTAATTAATAAAAAATATGGGCGATTAGCTCAGCTGGTAGAGTATCTCGTTTACACCGAGAGTGTCGGCGGTTCGAGTCCGTCATCGCCCACCAATCGAAAGTTTTTAGTATTTCAACGAAAACATCAAACAATATATGAAGCTTAAACTCAAGCTTTTCAGTCTTAAATGTTACAATAGTTAAACCTATCAAGAAAAACAGTATCTTTGTGAAATGGCATTAAAAATGGTATGCTATTAATTTGTCATCCCCTGGCTTGACCACGGGGTCCAAAACTTTTTAAGGTTTTCTGGATACCGGGAACAAGTCCCGGTATGACAGTTTATATCTTTTTTATCTCACTTTAGTCGTAGTTACGTATTTCATTATAATATTACATTACTTGGCTATCTTTTTTGAAACCTGCGGTCAAGCGAGCTAGGATGATGTGGGTGGAATCGATCCACGTAATAATGCTATATCGTGGTCAACAAGCTATGATGACACTGAATAAATTTTCTGATTCATACGAGTTTTTAGAATCTTTCATATACAGCATAATTCATAAAGCTTGATACAAGCGAATTTTGTACTATCGCCTTTGCTCACATGCTAATATACCCTAGCTCGCTCGCCTTTAAATTTATCTTGTCCGGAACCTTTCTAAATTTTACTGTAATTCTTTTCCGCATTATTTATTACTTTTGCCGTTATTTTTACTAGCTTTTCAAAAAAAAAATAGCAAAGTATAAATTGCGAGAGGAAGTAGAAGTTAAAGCAGCTAATAAAGTAAAATGATAGTTGCTAAAATACAAAATAACCAAAAGTTGCTAATATATTTAAAGTTAAAAAATTATTTGTTATTGCAATTTTTTAATTTTTGCTTTAATTGTAATCAACTATTATTAACAAAAATAAAAAATAACTTTTATGGAAGATATAAGCTCTTGGAAAAAAAAGTTTGAAGTATGCGTTTACGCTAAAAAATTACTTGATAAACTCGAAGATTTAAACACTAAAGTAAAAAATCCTGTTGATATAGAGGAGGTTAAAAAAGGTATCTACTACGCTCGTAAATATCACGGTTCTCAAATGCGTCAATCAGGTGATCCTTATTATTCTCATCCGATTGAGGTGACGATTATGCTTGCGGAGTTTGTAGCTGAAGAAGTTCCTAAGCTTTTTACGACCATAATGCTACAAGCTGCTTTACTTCATGATACTATTGAGGATACAGAATTAACTGAAGAAATGATTAACGACATTTTTGGAGCAGAGGTAGCGAAACATGTAGAAGGTCTAACTAGAATTAAACCTTACGGTAAAATCACTGCTGAAGAAAGCTTAAATCTATTAATTAAACAGAAAAGATATAATACAGCACTTATAAAACTTTTTGATAGAGCCCATAATATACAGACTTTAGGAGCTAAATCACCTGAGAAAGCTAAAAAAATTATTGAAGAGACTTTAATAAATTTTGTAACTATAGCTGTATATTTTAAAATTCCAGTAATAAAAGAAAGGCTCTTATTTTTATGCTATCAGTATCTATACCTAAAGATTATCAGCTGGAACGGTCACTAACGAAGTTTGAGGATAGCTTTCAACCACTTTATCCAGCTTTTCAAAATATAATATTCCCCACGTAAAACCTATACTTACTGGAATTAGTATAAACAATACCCCCCAATTATCAAAATATTTAACTAAAAAAACTAGTCCAAAAGAGGTAATAATATGCATTAAGGCTCGTGATAAAGCAAATAACCAACTTGGATAGGTAAAACGTTTAAAAATTGGAAAATGCTTTATATATATAGGTACAGCAGGAAAAGCATCAGGTCTAAAGATAATAAAAAATGATTGTATAAAAAGAACTTCAAAAGGACTAGCTACACTTGATAATAAATAAGGATATATAAAAGCAAATAACCAAAATATTAATAACCTAAATTTTATAAGAATTAATGGATATATTTTATAGCATAGATAAGTTAATATTATATATGAACCTAAATTTACCATTGAGACAATAAAATTATTATGTATGATCTGTTCACTGGTGTAACCAAAGGTATTTTTTAATATATTACTACAATGTGAGTAAGTAAAATAAAATGATACAGGCCATGCACATTCAATTAAAAAATAAGCTAAACAGGTTTTTTTATTGACCTTTTCTTGTAGAAGAAAATGATTTTTTAATTTTTTAATATTTACATCTCCTTTTTCAATAGCATCAGCTAAGCTTTCTTGAAGTTGGCGTTTTGCATCTGCAAATACAGGAGTTTCGCGTAAAGTAGTTCGTGCAGTTAGCCCAATCACTGCAATAACTGCTCCCATCCAAAAAGCTATACGCCAACTAAAACTATAACTGGTAACTATAGATGCTATACCGAGTGCTGCAACGCCTCCTACAGTAGAGGCTGTGACAATCATAGCCACGCTTGAATATTGAGTAGGGGGTTTTGTAATTTCAGTTAAGTAAATTTGAGTCCCCATAATCTCGCCCATTGATGAGATCCCTTGAGCAACTCTACATAATGTTATAACTATAGTAGCAGCTATACCTATTTCTGAGTAAGGAGAAAGAGTCGCTGTAATAATGCAGGTAATTGCCATAATAGCTGTGGTGATAATAACAATTGCTTTTCTGCCTATATTGTCACCAATCCAGCCAAATATTATAGCCCCTACCGGTCTGAAAACGAAAGTAGAACAAAACGCAAAAGCATTAAGAAGTGAATTAACAAAAGGGTCATACTTAGGAAAAAATAAATCATTTAAAAGTACCGCCATATGCATGTACCAATAGAATAAGTCCTATTGCTTCTTTTTGCTTACGTGTTAAGCTTCTTTGTTCTTTCTCATAGCCGAGCATAATTTCTTTACAAAAGTTAAATTGTAAAGAAATTATACTGTTTTATATAAAAGTCAATAGGAAGTTTCGCTTTATACGATAAATAAGGAAGTGAAGTGCAACTTACTATTAGGTTATTTCTACCTATTCATTAATGACGTTAATAGTATGATAATAAACTAATTGAGAGAAAAAAATATTTATACGTCAATCCGGTACTCATATCCTCATATACTTTTTGTATGTTGCAGTGTGAGGTGAGTGTTTCCTCTTTATAAGATTAGGTTATGCAAGAGGTTTATTGATGATTTCCTATTTTACCTTATTAACTCTAAATCTTTTTTTGCAATTCTTTTTATATAATTATTTGGTGTATCTGTATTTTTATTAGCAATAGTATTGTTATTAATTAATTGTTTCCCGATTCTATTTACTATATTTTCTGTGCCGCTTAGTTCTAATTTCTTTTTTAACTGTATCGTTTTATATTCCTTATGATCATTAGTATTTGTATTTTCAACTGCTTTTGTTAACACGCTTTTATGGGTAGTTATTTGTTCTGGTTGTTTATAAAAAGGATTATGTGTTCTATTTATATCTTTTAGTACGTCTACTATTATATTTTGTGATGTTATTTTTTTTGTATCAGCATATTCTAATGCTGTCCTTAGTGTTATTTCTTCACTAAGCTGATTAAATCTCTGTTGTTTTTCTTGATCGGTAAATTTAAAGTAATTCTTATCTTGTAATAAAGCGGTTAATGCTTCAGTTTGAACAGCTTGTTTATATCCTATCTCTGCTAATTCTTGGATATTTTTATAATTACCTATATCTGTTTTTTGTTTTTCTTGATTAATATTTCTGATTTACTGAACCTTTAGAACCTTTTAATGATTGTAATCCTATATTTATTGATGAAATTATTTGTGCTACACCACCACCGATTATAGCTGCAGATACTCCTGCTACGTTTACTATATTACTTATTCCATTTGTTATAACCGATGCTATAAATAATGATTTGGTATTTTGAGTATTTTTACCTTTCGTTTGATTCGGATCATTATGTATATATAAATCATCTTTTAAAATATCTTTTAACTTCGGGTCAATTTTTAAAAGAGCTTGTTGTTTACTCAAATCATCACGATGTTTTACTAATAATTTATTTTCTTGTGTAAGAAGACGTATCTTTCGAGTATGTACTACATCTATTATTGCTTTACCCTACTATAGATGTTGCCATAGCAGCAGCTGATACAAACATAAATGGAGCTGTTGCGGGTGCTATAGTTGCCAGCATAATACTACTTGCTATTAATCCGAGTACACTAGCTGTGGTTTTATTAAAAAGAATCTTTCCTGTTATGTTGCTTATTTTCTTTATATTACCCCATGTTTTTGAGGTCTTAATACTATTTAGAATATTAGATGTTCTTGAGTTAGCTGGTGCTTTATGCTCACTATTTGGCTGTTGTTCATAGTTTTTTAAGGCGTTTGTGCCTCTACTCATTAATTTTTGTATCCGTTCTTGCTCTATTATATATAAATCATCTTTACTTTTTACTGTTTCTTGAGAAATTATACGCTCCAAGTTACGCCTTTGTATAACTTCTATATCATCCATACTTCTAAATATTGGAGGTCGCTTTTTAGGTTCTGTGTCTATATTATTATATGATGCCTTTTTTTTCTGCTCCTTTACAATATCTAAATCTTTTTCTAGTGATTGTGCATATTTATTTTCTTCTTCTATAGGTCTTGCCATTCTATTCGCTCTATTTGTATGCCTTTAATCTGTTTTAGGGTGCATTATAGATAATTATTAAAATTTGTTAATAGTTATCTATAATTAAATTACTTAAAATGCAAATTTAAGGTAAATCTTTATCATGAATTAGTGTTAATAGAACAAAGAGAGATAAATAATAACATAAACTAACTAAAAGTTATTGTATTATTAAAAAATTCATATATTAATTAAAATACAAAGTTATTTATTAATCATTATGTCAAATACACCTAAGTTAGAAAATCACTATAATAGATTGTTACAAGATATCATGCTTAAAACATTAGAGCAGAATAAAACTGTGGAAACCTATCTAATACAAGAAGATTTTAGTAGTGCTTTAGATGAGTTGCAAAAAATAAACGAAAAGCTTGAAGAATATTGTAAGGTTTTTTCTCTGCTTGAAATAATTAAAACTGAACTATCTGAAGAAGATAAATTATATAACTAATTTGATATAAAAGGTGAAAGCCGCGTTTCGCCTTTTATATTCAATAATAATTTCCTGCTTCAACTTCTAGCTTTTTAAAATGTGATATACCGAGGCTATACCCTATAATAATAGGAATTACTATCATCAACAATCCTAAATTATTAAAACGTTCTGTTAAATAAACAAGCCCAAAAGAACTAATTACATACATAGCGGCTCGTGAAGAAGCATATATAACCGGAAAACTTTTATAAAATATTGGAATTGCCGGAAATTCACTTGGAGAAAAAGTAACTACAATTAGTTGAATTAAGAGAATTTGCCAGCCTTGCGTTATATTTATCTAATATTAATGGACTAAGTAGAAGAAAAGTTAAAAATATTACTAATTGCGTTTTTAAAATTTTTAGTAGATGAAATTTATAGCATAAACACGTAAGTGCTAGCGCTACAAAAAATTCTACTATAGAAATAATGAAATTTTGATGTATTACTGCTTCAGCTGTATAGTGTAACGAATCTTTAAGTATTACTACAATGAATATAAGCAAAATAAAACCACACCGGTTGTGCTAGTTGTATTAAAAAATAATAGATTGCAGTCTTCTTATTAACTTTTTCCTGCCATACAGGGTTATTTTTTATCTTTGCTACATCAATTATATTACTATCTTTTATAGTTTCTTGTATTCTACGCTTAGCATCAACAAAATCCGGTGTTTCACGTAAAGTAGTCCTAGCAGCACTCCCTATTAAAGCAATTCCTGCACCTACCCAAATGCGATACGCAAGGTTGCTACGCCAAGGGCGACAGTTAATCCTAAGCTAGCACATACCCCTACAAATGCTACGGCAGGAAAGCGTTTAGGAACTCCTACGGATTCCGTTAAATATAATTCTGCTCCTACTCTTTCTCCCATGGACGACATACCTTGCACTATACGGCATATTGTTACTATCCAAGCGGCACTAGCACCTACTTGGGCATAAGTAGGAAGATTAGCCATAACGATGCAAGAAAATGACATTAAAATAGTGGTAATAATGACTGTAGATTTCCGACCTATATTATCTCCTATCCAGCCAAATAACAAAGCTCTTAAGGGTCTAAAAATAAAAGTAGAACAAAAAGAAAAAGCTGCAAGAAGGCGATTAACGTGAGTATCATATTGCGGAAAGAAAAGCTCATTAAGTAGTACTGCCATATGAACATATAGCATAAGATCAAAATACTCTAAAAAAGTACCTATCTATAGTAAGCCTATAGCCTGTTTTTGTTCTCTATTTAAATTTTTTTGTTTTTTTTTCGTATCCCAACACAATTTTTTCTAAAATTTATAGAAAGGTTATATTGAGAAGATTTAAAGTCAAGGAAAAAGTTACAATATTTTATGATTATAGTTATTTAAAACTTCTTTGACTAATGAAGTTGTTATTTTTCTTTTGGAAATTAAAGCAAAATGGTTAATATTTTCTAATATTTCTATAATTTTAGAATATTCCCTAGGCAAATTTACTAAAAGAAAATCTATTATCTGTCCGGATATTGTTACCGAAGAAATAGAAAAATGCTTAAATATTAGAATTTTGATTAATTCATCGTCAGGTGAGTTTAATGCTATACTAAGTACTGATTTAATACGTGAAGATAAATCGGGTAAAGTAAAGTTTCTGGTTTTATCAGATGAGGTAAGTAAAAGATATTTTTGTTTTTCGTTAATAATATTAAATATATGAAGTAATGCCGGCTCTTGCCAGTTTTCAATATCTTCAATGATAAAAGCATTGTATTTTTCTAAAATTTCTTCATTAAAAAAAATATCTTTAATAATATAGGCACTGCTTAAATTTTGCCATATTTTGGTTAAATAAGTTTTTCCTGATGAAGAAGGCCCTTTAATTAATAAAGTAAATTTATAAGGATTAACGCCAAAGCTGCACTGCCAATTTTTTATAATATTATAAGCTTGCTCGTTAGAACTAGAAACAATAAACTCATCAGGATGATATTTATTAGAAGTAATAAAACGAAATATATATTGCTGCATTATATATTAATCCTTAGCAGCATTGTTGTAGGTCGAGGGGGGTCATTTTCATGCTTCTCTATGTCATTCCCGCGAAAGCGGGAATCCAGAAAAATAATCTTAATACCAGTACAAAAATTATACATTAATTCATAAAATAAACCTAAAAAACAAGTTTTTTATAGGTTTGACTGGATTTCCGCTTTCTCGGGAATGACATTAGACGCTTTTTAAAAATCATACAATAATATTATAACTTAGCCGTCTGTTCGATAGAATTTGCTAGATTTATAAAATTTAATTAGATTTAGGAGTAAAATTTTTGTAATCCCTGCAATCGGTATAGCAAAAAATATTCCAATAATTCCAAATAAACTGCCGCAGGCAAAAATCGAGAATATAATCCAAAGAGGATGCAACCCTATTTTATCACCGATAATTTTAGGGGTTAAAATATAAGACTCACAAATGTTTCCAACTAAATAAATTATCATTATATATAATAATTTTGCGGTCATGCCGAAAGTTAAATAACCGATAATTAGAGTCAAAAGAAACGATATAAAAGTACCGATAAAAGGAATAATAACTAAAAATCCAGTTAAAATGCCAAGTAAAAGAGCGAGATCAATACCTATTACGGTAAATGCAATACTATAATAAGTAGATAATAATAAGTAAATATTTAGCTGTCCTCTTATGTAAGCAGATAACAGATTATTAATTGCCGATAATATTTCAAGGATTTTCGGTCGGGTTTTTATAGGTAATAATGATTTCATGTTTGCAATAATTTTAGCCCAATCACGTAGGAAATAGAATAATATTATAGGTATAAGTAAAAATAAAATAAATATGTTAATAGTAATAATGGTATAACGCCAAAAATTATTAGCAATACTGCCAAGTATAGTAAATATACTATTTATAAGATTGCTTAAAGAATTCTTGATTTTATCGGCAATATCAGGTTCTATCGAATAAATTTTTGCCATTATAGGCGGTAATATTTCTGCTTGTAAATAATTTTTATATTTTGGAATATTATTTATAAAAGTAAAAATTTGTCCATAAATTATCGGCACTAAAATAGTCAGAGCTATAAAAAATATGCCTAAGAATATTAAGTAAATTATGCTCGATGCAAATTTATTTGATATTCCAAATTTTGATGTAATAAAACCGATAGCAGGCTGTAGTAAGTAAGATATTATAAATGCAATAAAAAACGGCTTTATTGCATCTGAAACTAGCACAAAACCGCCTATAAAAAGTCCTAAAAAAACTAGCCAAAATATAACGGTTTTATTCATATTATTATTTTTTATTCAGGCTTCTTAGCCACTTGCACGGTGGCAGGGCGAAGCAGTCTATCTTTAATTTTATATCCTGATTGCATTAAAGTAATAACGCTATTCGGTGCATGATCAGGATGTTCTATCTGCGAAATTGCATTATGTAAATTATAGTCGAACATTGATCCTATTTCCGGCTTTATTTCTTCAATATGATGTTTATGAAAGATTTTGTCCAGTTCATCTTTAGTCATCTGAACGCCTGCAATAATATTTGTGACTTCTATATCAGAATTTGCCGGTTTATGTGCTAATGCTCTTGAAAGATTATCACTAACATTTAGTAGTTCTTTAGCAAATGTAGCAATTGCATAATCTTTTGCTTCGTCACGTGCTTTTTCTAAACGTTTTCTTGTATTGTCTATTTCGGCAGTAGTTCTAATTAGTTTGTCTTTTAGCTCTTCAATTTCTGCTTTTAACTCTGTTATTTCCGGATTTGCCGTTTCAACTATCTCTTCAGCAATATCATTTATTGTTTGTTCATTATTTTCTATATTATCATCTATCATATTATTTACTTTATATTTATATTCTTTTTTGAGATATATATAGATATAATAAAAATTTTTTCAATGGTAAATTAATATTATGAGACAGTCGGGAAGAAAAAGCAACCAATTACGTCCTATTTCGTTAGAATTATCACCGCTTGTTAATGCAGAAGGTTCATGCCTTATTAAAATCGGTAATACGCATGTTATGTGTAGTGCTACTTGCGAAACTACCGTACCGCCGTTTTTACGCGGGCAAAATCAAGGCTGGATTACGGCAGAGTACGGCATGCTACCAAGCTCCACGTCACAGCGTATTAAAAGAGAAGCTGCTCTTGGGAAACAAAGCGGAAGAACACAAGAGATACAGCGTTTGATAGGGAGAGCTATGCGATGTGTAATTGACTTGAAGAAACTAGGTGAGAGACAAATTATTATAGATTGTGACGTTATTAATGCTGACGGCGGTACTAGAACAGCGGCGATAACAGGTAGTTATATAGCATTACACTTGGCAATTAGATCGTTAATGAAGAAGCGAATCTTAAAAGTGAATCCGTTAATTAGTCAAATTGCAGCTATTTCTTGCGGTATCTATAAAGGTGAGGCGATACTAGATCTGGATTATTTAGAAGATAGTGATGCTGAAGTGGATAGTAATTTTGTATTTGCAGGTAATGGTAATTTGATCGAAGTGCAAGGTACGGCAGAGAAAGAACCTTTTTCCGAAGAACAATTTTTAGCAATGTTAAAACTTGCTAAAGGCGGTGTGGCAGAATTATTTAAACTACAAAATCAAGTGCTGCTTGGGGCTTAGAGGTGCTATTTTGTGGGGCGGTAAAATGCTCTTTATGTCATTCTGCGAGGCATTGCCCGCGTGGATACCACCCCGTCATTGCGAGCAGCCATAGGCTGCGTGGCAATCTCATGAAATAATAACAAACTCCTGAGATTGCTTCGTCAATTACTTCGTAATTTCCTCTCAATGACGTTAAAACCGGTCCACGCAACAACGCCTTCCTGCGAAAGCAGGAATGACAGAGAATATCAATAAAATTTAAGCGTAGGGATTATCATAAAAATTAGTATCTTCACCTGATAATATAATTATCTTATCTCGATTAGTATTATTTATAAATACCTTATGATTAAGATCTGTTACTTTAACACTACTATGTGGTCCTAAGATTAATTCCTCAATATTACCTAGGCTTTTAAACGTGACCCGCTGATTAGCTCCAATTGTTATTTTATCGGGGGATATATTAATATTTGCTATTCTACTTTCTTTGGTAAAAGTAATATTTCTATATTTTTGATCGTTCATATTTTCCTCTTTAAATGAATTTTAAGTTGTAAAATCATTACTACAATATTCCATATACTACTTCAATTAAAAATTTTTTAATCTAGCTCCTTACTCAATTTATAATTGCTACTATAGTACATTTTTTAAATTTAAGCGGCTATGGCATTAAGATTATATTATTGTCTAATATGCCTTATAATTATTTTTGATATTAATAAGGTACATGCCTCGGCATGGTTGTTAGAGCAGGGAAGATATAGATATATTGTAGGGGGTAATAAAGTTAATAAGATATCAAAAAACGAGAAAAGCAAAGAGAAGAAGCCGTTTTATACCTAAGAGAAAGAGTAACTTATCTATGGGAGTCTCTCAAAAAAGTAAGTGATCAGCCGAGCCTTCATGCAAAAATCTTGCGACAAATAAAAAGATTAGAGCAGAAGATAGTAGAATTATCATCTTACCAAGATGAGCAATTTGTAAATAGTAGCATAGAATACGGTATTACCGATAATCAAAATATTGGAGTACATTTTTTGTACAAAGAAGATAAATTTTTGAATGAAAAAAACATAAGCACGGATGCTTCTATTTACTATAAATTGAAGCTATTTGAAGATAAAGATTTTGTTATTTCTGCTCAGCCTAAAATTTTAATGAGTAAGAGTAAAAAACTTAAAGAAGATTTTTTAGGAGAGATATCTTTACTAATGGGAATGTCTAAAAATATCCTCTCTGTTACTATCTTTAACCAAAATATATTTAGCTTCGGACATTCAATTAATAATCTCGGTTCTAAGAAAATGTATTATAATTTTTCTACTTGTGAAGGGATTAAATTTAAAAACGGCATAATGCTTACAAGTTTTACAAAATACCATACTCGGCAAAATTACGGTTATGTATATGATAGTTCAGTTTATGAGCAACTAGGAATTGCAAAGATAATTAATTTCGGTAAAGAGAATAGAAATTCATTAACGACTCAAATCGGTTATTTTTGGGATCACAGTCTTTCAAATAAGAAATATAAAATATTAGGTATAAGTTTTTCAGCATGGTTAGATGTATAGATGAGGATATAATCTTAAGAATGATCAGAGATAAAAACTTATTAGATAAAAAACAAACTACTAGTTTAAAAGCTATTATCGAAGAAGCAATTATCGATAATGAGATAATGATTGATATATTATATGAAAATAAAATATTACCGCTAATAAGCAATGTTTCTTATATTAAAATTTATAATTATTCTTATATACAAGCTTATGTAGTGAATGGTTATTTTATATATGAAGATGTTCATGGTAATAAAATAACTGCTATAAATGATCTAAAAATATTGTTTAGTAATAATAATATTTTTAGATCTATAATGTTGATTAAGAAATATTATTTTTATAAATTATTAGAAAAAAATTTCTCTCATTTAACTAGTATCAAAGCAAAATATGCTCTTGGATTTAAAGTTGGACCGATTATTGCTAAGAATATTAATTATACCAATAAAGTAATAATATTTTTTGTCGTGTTTATAGCCACATTGATTTATATGCCGGTTTTATTTCATGTTGCTAATAATATAAGCTATTGTTTGCAAAATATTTTAAAATCTCTGTTATTTATAAGGGCAGTAAGAGAATCGCCTTCAGTACGAGCATTATCACATGAACATCAGTATCGTCATTGCGAGCGACTGCAAGGAGCGTGGCAATCCAGAAAAATAATAAAAAAATGTTATACATTTTTTACTGGATTGCTTCGTCAAAATTTTCAATTTTTCCTCGCAATGACGACGAAGCCTATCCGCACAACAATGCCTTGCCTAGACAAAAGAGCAAGCACCATCCAAAATCATCAGGCGAAATCACAAATTTCTCAAAATGAGGAGAAAGCTTTACCGGTCTATACAGTTTTAGTACCGTTATATAAAGAATTAAGTAAGTTAAGGTCAATAATAAAAAATATTTCATTAATTAATTATCCAAAAGATAAGCTAGACGTTAAAATTATTATCGAAGATGACGATTATTTAATGATTAAAGAAATAGCCTTATATAATTTACCGTCTTATTTTCATGTTATACTTGTTCCAAAATAATGGTATGGACCTACCCTATATACAGAATGAGAAGCAGAAGCTAATCTTCTAGGATAGGAAATGAATCCTAAACAACAATAAGGAGGTCCATATGGAAGTTACCACAATTGGTATAGATATTGCAAAAAGAATTTTTCAAATTCACGGTGTAGATAAAAATGGTAAGACAATATTAAAAAAAAAATTAATGAGAGAGCAGGTTATAACTTTTATGGCTAATTTACCAAGAAGATGTCTAGTAGGCATGGAAGCTTGCGGTGGTTCTAGCTATTGGGCAAGAGAATTAACAAAATTAGGTCATAATGTAAAACTAATGGCTCCACAATTTGTTAAGCCTTATGTTAAAACTAATAAAAATGATCAAGCTGATGCAGAAGCAATATGTGAGGCAGTAGCAAGACCTAATATGAGGTTTGTGCCTATCAAAACTGTAGAGCAACAAGATATTTTATTTATTCATAGGGTAAGACAGAGATTGGTAAAAAATCGTACAGCTCTTGTTAATGAGATCAGGGGATTATTACATGAATTTGGTTTTGTTATTCCGCAAGGAATCAATAAGATTATGACAAAATTAACCGAAATTTTAGATGAAGGGGATTTAAGTCAGCTAAGCTATCGAACGTTTAGTGAGTTAAAAGAAGAATTTCTAGAGAATGATAAAAAAATAAAAGAATTAAATTAATAGATTCTAATCCGGAATATGCGAAAGAATGATAATATTGATGGTAAATAAGACGAACCTTAGCTTACAAAAAAACTGAACTGGACAATGACTCTTTAGAAGTCGACAAAATGATAAGTAATATAGTTTGTAAGCCAGCGAATTCCATCAGGGCTATAGGGTAAATTTAAAGTGATTTATTAACTATAAGCCGGATACATGACTGCATTCGATTTTTTTGCTGTTATATATTATTTTTTTCTTGCATTATCGGGTAGGTCCATACATGTTTAATATAGAATATAGTTTATGGTTTGAATATATCTTGAAAGGATTAAGTTTATTAAAACTTCCTACTCCTCTTGGTGGTACTAGTAATCATTTTAAAACGGATATATTAAATAAGCTTGGCGGATGGGATGCTTATAATGTAACAGAAGATGCTGAGCTTGGTATAAGAATTTACTCACAGAACTATAAAGTAGCTATCCTTGATTCCTATACTCTAGAAGAAGCTCCGAATAGTTTAGGTAATTGGCTAAATCAAAGGTCACGTTGGATTAAAGGTTTTCTGCAAACATTTTTTGTATTTAAAGCACAAAAAGATAAATACCGAAAATTTACTTTATTGCAAGTAATAACAATTTATATTTTTATCGGCTTATCTACCTATAATTTTTGGAGTTTACCTTTTGTTATAAATAAAAATTCTATAATTAATTATTTATGGCTTGTTAATAGTATTTTTTCGCTTTTATATCTTTATGGTACTGCTCTGTATATATTAAAGAATTCTTTAAAAAGCGGAAAAGTAAAATTTCAGGATATAGTAGCTTTGATCTTATGGGTTAGTTATTTTATATTACATACCGTAGCTTCGTATAAAGCAGTATTTGAAATAATTTTCTGTCCTTTCAAATGGAGCAAAACTAAACACGGCACTAGTTTAGAGGATTTTGAGAAAGAATAGACCTCTTGTATAAACAAAGAAGAATTTGAAAGAGGTCAGTAAAAAAAATTTTATTCTTGCCCCTTGAACTAGCAAAAATAAAATATATATAGTATGTACATTTAAAGATTTAATAATTGGAGGTTAAAATGTCTTTTAAACCATTACATGATAGAATTGCAATAAAGCCTATCGAACACGAAGAAAAAACTAAAGGTGGAATTATTATTCCTGATACCGCAAAAGAAAAGCCGATGCAAGGTGAAATAGTAGCCGTAGGTAACGGTATTCGTAATAAAAAAGGCGAAATTCATCCTTTAGAGCTAAAAGTAGGCGATAAAGTTTTATACGGTAAATGGGCAGGTACCGAAATTGAAATTAAAGGCGAAAAACTGATCGTTATGAAAGAAAGCGACGTATTTGGTATTATTAATTAATTATTTGTTTTAAGGAGGAATTAAATATGGCAACAAAACTTATTAAACACGGCTCAAAAGCTCGTGAGCAAATGCTAGAAGGCATTGATATACTTGCAGATGCAGTAAAAGTTACTTTAGGTCCAAAAGGCAGAAATGTACTTATTGAGCAATCATTCGGTTCACCGAAAATTACCAAAGACGGTGTGACGGTTGCAAAATCGATCGAGTTGAAAGATAAAATTAGAAATGCAGGAGCTCAGCTATTAAAATCAGCTGCTACAAAAGCTGCAGAAGTAGCCGGTGACGGTACTACTACAGCTACGGTACTTGCTAGAGCATTAGCTCGTGAGGGTAATAAGTTAGTAGCTGCCGGTTATAATCCTATGGATTTAAAGCGTGGTATGGATTTAGCGGTAAACGCAGTAGTAGAAGAAATTAAAAAATCCAGTAAAAAAATCAATAGCCAAGAAGAAATCGCACAGGTTGGTACTATCTCTTCAAACGGTGATAAGGAAATCGGTGAGAAAATTGCTAAGGCAATGGAGGAAGTCGGTAAAGAAGGCGTGATAACCGTTGAAGAAGCAAAGAATTTTAGCTTCGATGTTGAAGTAGTTAAAGGTATGATGTTTGATAGGGGTTATCTATCACCGTATTTTGTAACGAATTCCGAGAAAATGGTTGCTGAGCTTGAAAATCCTTTCATCTTACTATTTGAGAAAAAATTATCAAATTTACAACCGATGTTACCTATACTTGAGGCTGTAGTACAATCACAACGCCCGCTATTAATTATTGCTGAGGATGTTGAGGGTGAAGCTCTTGCAACGCTCGTAGTCAATAAATTACGTGGTGGTTTAAAAGTTGCGGCAGTAAAAGCTCCAGGTTTTGGTGATAGAAGAAAAGCAATGATGGAAGATATTGCTATCCTAACTAAAGGTGAGCTTATTACTGAAGATTTAGGTATGAAGCTTGAAAATGTGAGTATTAAAAGTCTAGGGACGGCAAAAAGAGTAACAATTTCTAAAGAAAATACCGTAATTGTTGACGGTAACGGTGATAAGAAAAATATTGAAGATAGGGTATTACAAATTAAATCTCAAATAGCTGAAACTACTTCTGATTATGATAAAGAAAAACTACAAGAGCGTTTAGCTAAACTTTCCGGCGGTGTTGCCGTATTAAAGGTCGGCGGTGCTACAGAAGTTGAAGTGAAAGAGCGTAAAGATCGGGTTGAAGATGCACTTGCTGCTACAAGAGCGGCAGTTGAGGAAGGTGTTGTTGCAGGGGGCGGTGTAACATTACTTCACGCTTCACAAACTTTAAGAAATCTTAAAGTAGATAACAAAGATCAACAAGCAGGTATTGAAATAGTAATAGAAGCTTTAAAGGATCCGCTAAAACAGATTGTTGAAAATGCCGGTGAAAACGGCGGTGTAGTAGTTGGAAAATTATTAGAGCATAAGGATAAAAATTATGGCTTTAATGCTCAAGACATGCAATATGTCGATATGATTAAAGCAGGAATTATCGATCCGGCTAAAGTAGTGCGTACTGCACTTCAAGATGCTGCTTCCGTTGCTTCGTTAATTATTACCACAGAAACTTTAATTGTTGACGAACCTTCTGATAAAGAAGATTCAATGCCGCCAATGCGTGGTGGTATGGGAGGCATGGGCGGTATGGACTTCTAAGTCTGTATCTCCATAAGATAGGTTATGCAATAGGTCTAATAAACTCGTCTTGTTGCATTGCTTGTTTCCATCATTGCGAGGAGACATTGCTGCATGGATCGGTTTTACCGCCGTCACCCCGTGGCTTGACCACAGGGTCCAGTTAAAAATACTAATATTATTAGTATTTTTAGTTGTTTTACTGGATACCGTGGACAAGCCACGGTATGACACCAAATGCGTTTTGTGGTCCACGCAGGCAATGCCTGTTTATAATAACGATTTTAACAACGTACCGTACAACATATTATCAAGTCGCAGTAGTATAATACTGAAAAACTGATTTATGCAACAAATGGATTTTAAAGCGATTCTTTGCTTAATTTGAAAATAAATTCTTTAATAAAATTCTTCCTTAAAAAATAAAATATAGAATTTCTTGTAATTATTTCAATAAATGATTGCAAATATTTTTTAATTAATTATAATATCTCAACCTTTGGTATTTATCATATGGGACTGTTAACAAAATAATTTTAAAGCTTATTAAATTCTTTTTAATTGCAAATTATAAGGTTTTTTTGAAATAGGGATAGCTATTCTCTCAAAAATCTTATTAATTATCAATTAAAGTTATTTGTTAACAGTCCCATATAATATAGGAGATCAAAAGGTTTAAAGCGGTTTTGCCTTAATTATTAAGAATAGATTTCTTGTTGAAGCTATAGGCAAGCTTAATCTATAATATATATTCGTTTAATTTAAAAAATTAGTAATAAAAGTTTCTAGCTTTTGGTCGGTTAACTATGCTAACTAAAATTAGTAAGGTTTTAGAAAAATTACTATTCTTATTTTAAAAAAATCTTATGATTTATACAGTTAAGAAAGACTAAAATAAGATAATTTGAATTTTATATGTAAAACTTAAAAAAATTAGGTTCTAAAATAATGTGGATTTAGGTTTTGTAGTCATTTCTAAAAAGATTTAATTTTGGCTATTTTTTGCTGTAAATTATAAGATTTTTTTGAAATAGGAGTAGCTATTCCTTCAAAAATCTTATTAATTTTCGCTAAAAAATATCTCAAAATAGTAAATCAATTAGAAATGGCTACAAAACCTAAGATAAAAATAATAGGGTAGGGTAGTGCGAAGCTCGCCACAAGCTTAATTTTTCCTATTAATATCTAAAGCTGGGTTTTATTGATATTTACTAAAATAGCTAAAATAGCAAATTAATTGAAATATTAATAGAATTTAATCAAGTTTATTGCTTTAATTGGTGTTTAGTTATTCGTAAGTATAACTATTAACTAAATTAGTATAAATTAAGGAGGTAGTTTTGCTCCAAAGGGTTATTAAACATTTAAATCATAATTTATCTGAACATGATATTACTGCTCAAATAACAGGTAGGATCAAACATCCAATATCAATTTTATATAAATTATATCGTAAGGGTATAAAGTTAGAAGAATTAACAGATATTTTTGCGATAAGAATAGTGGTAATAGATGAAGAGAAATGTTATAAAGCTTTAAAAGTAGTTCATGATCTTTATGAGCATGAAAAGGATAAATTTAAAAATTATATTCTTAATCCTAAGCCAAACGGCTATCAATCTTTACATACTATTATTACAACTGAGGATAATTATAAAATAGAGATACAAATACGTGATCATAAGATGCATTATCATGCAGAGAGCGGTGAAGCTGCACACTGGAAATATAAAAATAGTTTTTAGCTAATATACACTTTCTTTCTAAAGTAGTATTGCATCCTCTTTGATTTATTTTGTATTATTTTGAAGTTTAAAAAAGAAATTTCGTAAACCGACTTTTTGAAATATTTCTTTTTGTTCTGAAGGGAAATGTTGCTTGATAAAATTAGTGCAAACATTTAATAGTTGTTGTTCTACGGTTCGTATTTCTAAATAAGCTGCTATGAGTAAGAAGCTTTCTATAGTTTTTTTACTGTTTCTAAAGCCTTTTCCGTAGATTTAGCGTTTATAGTTTGTAAATTATGTAGGCGATCAAATACTTTAATAAGTGCGATATCATATCTTTGTTCTTGTATTAGTAAATTTAACATTTCACCGGAGCTAATTTTACCGTACGGCTTAATTCTTGTTAAACGTTCTACGCTATCGGCAATATTCTTATCAAAAATTTTGCTAATATCAGCATGTGTAAGTATTGTACCCTCTATAGTATCATGAAGAAGGGCAACATTTATCATATATGATTTGTAAAGTTTAGGAGCTTCAAGAGCCGTAAAATCTGCAAGCATGATTGCAACTTCTATAGGGTGAGAATAATAAGGTTCCCCTGATTGACGCATTTGAGAAGCATGATATTTACGGGTATAATAAAGACCTTTTTCAATTTCTGTATATCTATAGGTGAGTCTACTATAGTATTCAAATATTTAATTCGATCAATTAGTTTTTTACTATAATCACAAACCTCAAATTTTTTCTGCCAAATATCAATATCTTCCATAAACCTACTAATTATTTAAACTTCTTTTAAAAGGAGTATGTGCATACAATTAGTATTAAAATATTTTTATAAGAAAATTAATAAGATTTTAGAAAGATATAATATTTATTTTTTAAATTTATCGATAATCAATGCTTAAGCACAAGTTAAACTATATCTTGATTTTTAAATAGGATTATATTTTTGTGATTTTTTTACACAGTTATATTAAATTAATATTAATTTTCATTAACATAATAAATTGAATATATCAGTATAATAATAGCTAGTAGCTTCAGTAAAAATATAAAAACAGTTAATAAAATTTAATAAAAAGAAAAGCATTTTTTTATTTATTCTCAAATATTTTTTCACTTTAGTATTTTATAACTTCTTGCAATATATTAAAAATTTAGTAAGCATTGTTAATTGTAAAGGTAGATTATTATTCAATCTATTTTTTTATATATCGTAAATATAATTTAAATTAATAGGTAAATTATGACTAAAAAACTAGTTGATAACAAAATAGCTCCTAATAAAGCAGAGTACGATAAGAAATTTTCGCATGTTTTAGGTGTTACCCCATATCATGGGGCAGTAACCTTACCGAAGACAATAGCTTTAGTTTGCGAAGAGTTAAAGTTGTTAAAGGATAGCTCACAGAAAAATGAGATGGAAGGAGGAAAAAAAAACCTTTCCTAGTGATGTTGACTTTCCTGATGATGCTGTAAGTGCACCGGCAATTAAAGAGGGACATCTTCTTAGCGGTGGAAAAGAAGATGAGAGAGATTCTGTTAATTATACTAATGCAGAAATGCGACAATTTTCATCTGACAAAACATTTGATTGGAGAGACGGAAGCAAGTACCATCATGTTCATAAAGTAAAAGCCGGTGACAAGTTTGATATACATTGGGATTATACTATGGCACATAAAACACGTGGTTATTCATATGAGATTACTGATCATCCTACTACAGATCATTCAATAATTCTTCCGGAAAGGGAAGCAGGATTCCATGTTCTTTTAGAAAGATGGATAGTAGCTGATACTGGCATGGCATTTCATCAATCATGGGTTCTTGAATATGAAGCAAGTTTAGGCGGTGAAGGACAGGGAGATCATGGTGGTCATTGTTAATGCAATTAGGTTTAAAGTAACTTATTAGCAAATTGTCATGAGCTTTAAGCGGCTCATGGCATTGTTTGCATGAATACCTAAGTCGTCATTGCGAGGAAAAATTGAAAATTTTGACGAAGCAATCCAGTAAAAAATTCTGATTTACAGAATTTTTTATTACTTTTTCTAGATTGCCGCGTCGCCTATGGCTCCTCGCAATGACGACTTAGGTATCCACGCAGACAATGCCTGCTCGCAATGACGACGAAAAACAGTCCACGCAACAATGCTTAAATTCCGTTACTATCTACTCAAAGCTTTTAGACCTTCCTTTAGACCGTCTTTTATAAAGGAAATTTTAGCTTGTTTGCCGTCTGCGGTAATTAGTTCTATATAATTATCGTTTGATAAAATCATGTCTAGATCGTCTTTTGTAATAATAGCTAAAGCCTGACAGCCGTTTACCGTACAATTTACGTATTTTCCAGCTGATATTCGTTTGTCACCGCTATTAATAACTGTACCTGCCGGAATTTGAACATTTGACGGGACTATTTCTATTATTTTTAATTCCTGTTCTTCTTGCTCTCCATTGAAATAACCTATATGATAAATGGCTAATATTTCTTTTTCTTTATCTTTCTCTAGATTATTAATTTGTTGTGATAAGAAGCAAAGTTGTTTTTTCTCATTATTAAGAGTGCAATTTAAGGTCCAAGCTCCGTACTTTTTTGGTGCTGTTGATGCGTTGACGTTTTCTATGCTATACAAAACAAAAGTGCCGGTTATTATAAATAACCCGCTAAAAATAAAAGCAATTTTTTTTATACAATTTTTCATATAATTTTTAACCTTTTTAAAACAGTGTCTTTTCCTAAAATTTCCGCAATTTCAAATACGCTAGGCGAAGCCGTCATACCTGTTATTAAGGCTCTTACGGGTTTCATAATGTCATTTAGCTTTAAGCCATTATGAGTTGCTATTTCTTTAAATTTATTCTGCACGGATTCCTTATCAAACTGCTCAAGTTTGCTTAAGCCTTCTATAACTTGTTTGATTAAATCTGTATCACAATTTTCTATTATTTCTTTTGCATCTTGGTTGTAGATGATAGGCGAATCTACGAGATAAATTTGAGCAAGCCGTGCTAGATCAAGTAATGTTTCGCTTCTAACTAACAAGCTCGGCATTGCTTGTTTTATATAACTTACCTCTTTCTCACTAATCTTATAATTTTGTTTCAATATCTCTACAGTCTTTGAAGTTAAGCTATCATTGTCAAGCATTCTTAAGTAATGAGCATTAAGGCTATTCATCTTAGCAAAATCAAGCTTAGAAGGTGATTTACCGAGTGAATCAAGATTAAACCATTCTATAGCCTGAGTCATTGAGATAATTTCATCATCACCGTGACTCCATCCAAGACGCAATAAATAATTACACAAACTTTCCGGTAAATATCCCATATCTTCATAAGCTTCAACACCTAAAGCTCCATGCCTTTTGGATAATTTTGCTCCGTCTGCTCCATGAATTAACGGTATATGAGTCATGCTCGGTACTTCATAGCCGAAAGCATGATAAATAGCGATTTGCCTTGCTGCATTGGTTAAATGATCGTCACCTCTAATAATATGAGTTATACCCATATCATGATCGTCTACTACAACGGCTAGCATGTAAGTAGCAGTGCTGTCACTACGCAATAATACCATATCATCGATATGAGAATTTTCAATTACCACATCGCCTTGTAAAGTGTCATGAATGGTTATACTACCTTCACGAGGTACTTTTAGGCGTATTACCGGTTTAATATCGGTAGGGTAGGTGGACGAATCTTTATCACGCCATTCGCTATTAAAAATAAAATGTTGTTTATTTTCTAAAGCTTTTTGTCGCTGTCTTTCTATTTCTTCTTGGCTAGTAAAACAATAATATGCTTTACCTTCTTGCAGTAATCTTAGTGCCGCCTCTTTGTAAAGATTATTACGTTCAGACTGGAATATAACTTCACCGTCCCAATCAAGCCCTAGCCATTTTAGACCTAAGAATATGGCTTCTACCGCTTCGTTCGTTGATCTTTCTTTATCTGTGTCTTCAATGCGAAGCAAGAACTTACCGTTATGATGCCTTGCAAACAAATAGTTAAAAAGGGCAGTTCTTGCCGAACCTATATGTAAAAACCCCGTCGGTGACGGAGCAAATCTAGTAATTACGTTAGTCATTTATTATCTTTTTTAAATATATACGTCATTGCGAGCGAACGTTAGTGAGCGTGGCAATCTCAAGAAATTCTTTCCAAGATTGCTTCGTCAATTACTTCGTAATTTCCTCGCAATGACGGTTCGTCTTTCTCCCCAAACACATAAAATAATTCACGTCTATATCATCGCTTAATTTCCATTCATTTTTAGCAGGATCATATACCAAGCCTTTCAGCTCTTTAATTTCAATGTCGGTATCCGTAAGCATTTCATAAATTTCCGACGGTTTTAGGAATTTGCTATAATCATGAGTGTTTTTAGGCACCCAACCTAAAACATATTCAGCAACTATTATTCCAAGTACATAAGCTTTTTTAGTACGGTTAATCGTAGAAATTATTGCCATACCGTTTGGCTTAATATGCTTGACCAAATTTAGTATAAATTGCTGCACGTTTTCTACATGCTCAATAACCTCAAGACAAATTACCGCATCATATAACTTGTCACTCTGTAATTCTTCTATAGTAGATTGTAAATAATTTATTTTTACGCCGTTTTCCTTAGCATAAGCAGTTGCCGTTTCAATATTACTTTGCAGAGCGTCAATGGCTGTAACATTAAAACCTTGAGCCGCTAGAGGTGTTGCAATTAATCCTCCGCCGCAACCGACATCTAATATTTCTAATTTAGAAATATCGTTGTAATGCGAGGTTATTTTCTCTATTATATATTCAAGGCGAATAGGATTTATGCGGTGTAAGATACCGAATTCCCCATCCTTATTCCACCAATTATGAGAAATTTTCTCAAATTTTTCTAATTCTTTTTTATCGATTGAAGACATAGTCTATGATATAGGTATTATATTATTGCAGTATATGTCATTCCCGCGAAAGCGGGAATCCAGTAAAATATATAAAAATTTATTTTATATTAATATATGAAATTTATTTATTATGGATTCCCGCTTTCGCGGGAATGACATGAGCATTATCCCACTATACAATAAACATATATAATATACTCAGATGACTTTAATAATACTAGCCTTAATTTTAATTAGCTGCATATTTGCTCCTCTTGGCTGCATTGCCCTATGGAAGAGATATATTTATTTTGGCGATGGGCTTGCTCATAGTAGTTTTTTAGCGGCTAGCATAAGTATTATAGCACATTTTCCATTAATATATTCAGGAATAATAGTTGCGATTCTTTTTTCATTTTTTGTGTTTATTTTTAAAAATAATTCTGAGAAAAATGCAGTTATTAACTTAATTTCTAGCTTTATGCTAGCTGTTGCTTTGGTTATTAATTATTTTACTTCTTTGCAGAATAATATAGTGAATTTGTTGTTTGGGGATATTTTATCCGTGTCTTTTAATGATTTGATTATACTAGGGGTAGTGCTAATAACTATTATAAGCTTTATAGTATATTTTTATAATCAAATTCTTCTTATAATCATCAATAGAGATATTGCAGTCATAAAAGGCTTAAAGGTTAATATTATTGAGCTAATATTTTTACTTCTTCTCTCATTATCGGTATTTTCTGCTATAAAGATTGTCGGTGCATTGATGGTAACCGCTGTTTTACTTATTCCTGCTATGATTGCACGGTTTGTAGCATATAGTCCCTCCCAGATGATTATAATATCAATTCTTATCTCTTTATTTATTAATTTTTGTGCCGCCCTTAGCTCTTTCTATTTTGACCTACCTTTAACTCCATTGTTTATTATATTAGGCACGTTTATTTATGGTTTGTTGTATTTAAAGCGATTATTATGAACAAAAATGAATTTACTGAATATGTCAAAGAATTGTTAGAACCATATGGTTCAGTAGCCGTTCGTGCAATGTTTGGTGGATATAGTATATATAAGGGTGGTGTTATGGTAGGAATTATTAAGAGCAATGAATTATATTTTAAGTCAGACCTAAGCACTTATGAATATTTTCAATCTTTCGGTTCTGAGCCATTTGTATATCAAAGTAAAGGTAAACTTGTAACTTTATCATATTGGAAGGTGTTATCTGAAATTATGGAGGATCAAGAGTTATTAGGCAAGTGGTTTAAATTAGCGTTGAATGCTGCTATTAATAGTCAAAAGAAAAAATAAATGTTACCCCCGTTGCTTGACCGGTGTTGTTGTGTGTGGTGTTTTTTTTCGTCATTGCGAGGAAAAACTGTAAGTTTTGACGAAGCAATCCAGTTAAAAATTCTGATTTACAGAATTTTTTTTATTATTTTTCTGGATTGCCATGTTGCCTACGGCTCCGACCTTGTTGCATGGATTAAAAAACCTACTTGATGTCATTCCCGCCTACGCGTGAAGGTGTTGTTGCGTGGATCAGTTTTACCTCTGTCATCCCGTGGCTTGACCACGGGATCCAGTTAAAAATACTAAAATTATTAGTATTTTTTATTGTTTTTATGGACCTAGTTAGCAAGCCACGGGGTGACACAGTAGGTTTTACCGGTCTACGCAACAATGCTACGCGGGAATGACATAAAACAATCCATGCAACAAGGCTTGCAGTCGCTCGCAATGATGTTAGAATCTATCCACATTCTTCATAATCTCAAGATAGTCTATCTTACCACTTGCAAGCAGAGGTATTTCTGAATCGGTAATAATTACTTTCGGTAAATGTAGTAAAGAAATTTGAGTTTTAGATACTGTATCTGCAAAATTTTCTCTATTTATATCGGAACCGGTAGTAAGTAAAATAATTTTTTCTCCGTGCGTTTTATCGGCGATGGAAATAGCAGCGTGCAAGGAATCAGGATCAATTTCGCTTGCAAGTTCTTCAATTTTTGTAAGAGATATCATTTCCCCCGCTATTTTAGCAAAGCGTTTTAAACGTCCTAAAATTGTTATATATCCTTCAGAATCTATTTTGACTATATCGCCGGTGTCATACCATTCTTTATAAGTATGGTTGCTTTCTAAGTCTAAGTAACCAAGCATGATGTTAGGCCCCCTAATGAATAAACGTCCCCCTTCATTTATTCCCTCTACTTTCTCAAGCTTATAATCAATTTTCGGTAATAATCTTCCTACCGTGCCTGCTTTATTATGCATAGGGGTATTGCAAGCTATAATAGGTGATGCTTCTGTAATCCCATATCCTTCAAAAATACGTATGCCGTACTTATTAAGCCAGAATTGTCTTGTAGATTCTTTTAATTTCTCGCTACCGGCAAATATATAGCGTAATGAGTAAAAATCATATGGGTGAGCATAATTAGCATAACCGTTTAAAAAAGTATCGGTAGAAATTAATATAGTTGCTCCGATATCGTATATAACTTCAGGAATGCTGCGATAATTTAGTGGAGAAGGATATAGAAACAGCTTAATACCGTTTAAAGTTGTGATAATTGCACCACCAAGACCAAAGCAATGAAATAAAGGTAATGAGTTAAATACTATATCTTCAGGACTAAAAGGTACTTTAGCAGTTATTTGATATCTATTAGTTTGTAAATTTTTGTGAGATAGTAATACGGCTTTAGGTTCTCCTTCAGTACCTGAAGTAAAAATTATCACTGCCGGTTTTTCGTCATCACGATTACGACAAAAATAATTGTAATAAGTTTGGGCAAAATAACTTCCTATTTTTGCTTTTAGTTTTAGAGCTGTACCAATCTGATTTTTAAAATCTTCTAAATATATTATTTTAATACCGAAATCTAATAAGTTAGTTATTAATTCATGTAAATTTGCTTTCTCAATAAATTGTTTTGAAGTGTAAACTACTTTAATTTGTGCAAGTTTACAGGAGTTAATAATAGTACTTATGCCGCTGCTCCAGTTAATTATAGCAGGAACATAACCGCTAGATTGCATGGCATAAAAAGTAATTAACGTATTCGTGGTATTAGGCAACATTAAGCCTAAATTTCTGCCAAAGATATTATTCTTTTTGATTAAATCACCTAGGATAAAAGATTTTAATATTAAATCTCGATAAGTAACTGCATTATTTTCAAAATCATCAACTATTTTTTTCTTAAATCCATGAATTTTAGCTGCTTCTATAAGAGATGAGAATAAAGTATTTTTATAGTCTGAACTCTCAAACATCATGTCAGCCATGATATCATAAAGAGTCCTAGATATATAACTGCGTCGTTCTTGATTACTTGCAGCATCCATATTAGCGAATTTTACCGGCGGTAAAACGGTTATAGTAATTTTAGGAAATATTTTTCTTTTTAATATGTTTTTTAATTTTGATAAATGAGTAAATTGAGTACCGTCTATTCTAACCGGTAAAACGGTAGCACCGGCTTTATCGGCAATCATTCCCGGTCCTTCGTATATTTTCATTAAAGAGCCGGTAACGCTTATTCTACCTTCAGGGAAAATTGCTACTTTCTGATCTTTTTGTACTTCTTTTACTAAAGTCTTTATTGCCATTGGGTTACTTGGATCAACCGGTAAAGTTCTTGCCATACGTAAAAACGGCTTAATCCACCATATTTTTTGTATATCGGGACTAATTGCAAAAGTCATTTCTTCTCGTAAGTAAGTAGCAATTAGCGGTGGATCGAGATATGAAATATGATTAGCGACAACTACTACTTTTTTACCGGCTTTTTGGAAATTTTCAAATCCTTTAACTTCAACCTTATACGTAAGATCAAAACAGATTTGGAATATTCTTCGCAATAGCTTAAACGGAATAATTTTAACTTCAGGTATTAAGCGGTAAATATGTATAGTAACGATTATATTAGCTAGGCTAATAAATAATATAATCCAGGGTATAGTGAAATTTAGGTAAAATAATAAAGATAAAATAATTGTTGATCCCACCATGAAAATAGAATTAATGAGGTTATTAACGGCAATAATTCGGCTACGATGAGCAGGGTTTGCATAATGCTGTAATATAGCAAAAAGGGGAACGATATATAAACCGCCTATTGCTGCTAAGAAAAATAAATCTATAACTATTCGCCAATTATGTCTTTTTGATAAAAATACCAAAATACTTTTTAGCTGAGTAGGTTCATAGTTAACTGAGCTAATTCTACTTGCGAAGAATAAATCAATACCGAAAATACTAATGCCTAGGGCTGAAATAAATAGATATTTTACGGTAATCTCATCTTCAAATATTTTGCTACATAAAAACGAACCGGCCCCAACACCAAGCGAGAAAACCGCTAAAAATAAGTTAGCAACATTCTCATCAGCTTTAAAAGTTATCTTAGCAAGTAAAGGTATTTGTGAAATTATAGCAGCTCCGATAAACCAAAACCATGAAATACCAAGTATAGCTAAATATATCTGTTTTTTTGCTTTGGCATATTTAATCATATTTATGCTTTCATCTATAATATTAAAATTTATTTTAATATCACGATTTGCATTTTTAGATTTTGGAGAGAAAAGGCTTGTAATGAAGCCGAGAAAGGCGATGGTGATTAAGGAATAAATTATAAAATTATTGCTGATTGTATAATAGCTGCCGATTATAGTACCGATAAAAATACCGATAAAAGTTCCGGCTTCAACAAAGCCGTTAGCTCCAAGTAGTTCGTCTTTAGTTAGGTGATCAGGTAATACGCTATATTTTATTGGACCGAAAAAAGTAGAGTGTATACCCATTAAGCAAATAGAACAGAACAGAATTAGCAGATTATTATGATGAAATCCATAAATTGCAAAGGCAATTATACCGATTTCACAAATCTTAATAATTTTAATAAGATTTGCACGTTCGTATTTATCGGCAATTTGTCCTGCTATGCTTGCGAATATTATGAAAGGTAGTACAAAAGTAGCATTAGCAATTAAAACGAGTAGATTATTATATTTACTTAAAGAACCAGTAATGCCGTAAGTTATAAGAATTACTAGAGTATTTTTTAATATATTATCATTAAGACAACCACATAACTGTACTATAAAATTTGGTAAAAATCGTCTATCTTTGAAAAGATATAATTTGTTTGTGTCCATGATGTAAAATATTTTAAATACCAATTTTGTTGGATTCAAATCGTCATTGCGAGGAAAAATTGAAAATTTTGACGAAGCAATCTCAGGATGCTTGACAAGATTGCCACGTCAGGACTATGTCCCTCCACGCAACAACGTCTCCTCGCAATGACGGAAAAACCAATCCATGCAACAAAATCTAAACTCCCCAAATATTAGCAATTTATATTAATATGTCAAATTTAATGCTTATTCATGAGCTGCCTCTAAACGTCTTAATTTTATTAATTCATCAGTAAGAGATATATTTTCTTTTGTAGAATCAGTGTAATTTTTTACCATTGTTTGTAATTCAGATAAAGCTTGGCTTGTAGTATCTTTTGTTTTAGCTTTCTTTCTTCTTTGTAAATTCTTTTTTAAAGCAGTTGATAAGTTATTAAATTTAGTTGTCGGTTTGGCTTTTTTCGGTGCTTCTTTGGTATCTTCGGTAGATGACATAAATAATTATCTTTTCACATTAGCATTATTATATTATATTATGGATAAATAAATATAAATAATCTATGAATCAAAGTAATATAATCTCTCCTGAGTTACTGGATGAGAGAAAAAATATTGCAAGGCAAGGGGGCGGTGAAGCTAGGATCAACGCACAACATCAAAAAGGTAAGTTAACTGCACGAGAACGCATAGAAGTATTATTAGATCCGAATAGCTTTACCGAAACAGGTATGTTTGTATCCCATAGATGCGATAATTTTGGGATGCAGGATAAAAAGTTTTTAGGTGACGGCGTTGTAACGGGACATGGTACGATAAACGGTAGGTTGGTATTTATTTATAGCCAAGATTTTACCGTACTAGGTGGCTCTCTCGGCGAATATCATGCTAAGAAAATCTGCGATATTATCGATCAAGCTATAGCAACCGGTGCTCCCGTAATCGGTATTAACGACTCAGGGGGAGCAAGAATTCAAGAAGGGGTTGATGCTCTTGCCGGATACGGTGAATTATTTCAGCGTAATGTTTTAGCGTCGGGTGTTATCCCTCAAATTACCTTAATTATGGGACCTTGTGCCGGTGGTGCGGTATATTCCCCTGCCTTAACCGATTTTATATTCATGGTTAAGAATAGTTCTTATATGTTCGTAACCGGTCCCGATGTAGTAAAAACCGTTACGGGTGAAGAAGTAAGCCAAGAAAAGCTCGGCGGTGCTAGAATGCATACCACTAAAAGCGGTGTTGCCGATCTTGCATTCAATAATGATATAGAAGCATTGCTCGAAATTCGTAAGTTCTTTAACTTCCTTCCGTCATCTAATCGTAGTCCTCTTCCTGTTCGTTCGACTATTGATCCTGCCGATAGAGTCGATATGTCTCTTAGCACGTTAATACCTAACACTCCTAATAAGCCTTATGATATGAAAGAGCTTGTTGAGCGTATCGTTGATGAGGGAGAATTTTTTGAACTACAACCTGATTTTGCTAAGAATATCATTATTGGCTTTGGTTATATGGAAGGTTATCCGGTAGGATTTGTGGCTAATCAGCCTTTGCATTTAGCAGGATGTTTAGATATAAACGCCTCAAGAAAAGCAGCAAGATTTATTAGATTTTGTGATGCTTTCAATATTCCTATAGTAAGCCTTGTTGATGTACCTGGATTTCTGCCTGGTACATCCCAAGAGCATGACGGTATTATTAAACACGGGGCTAAGCTGTTATACGCGTATGCGGAAGCTACAGTGCCGAAGATTACCGTAATTACCCGTAAGGCTTATGGAGGTGCTTATATAGTTATGAATTCCAAGCATCTTAGAGGCGATATAAACTATGCTTGGTTTAATTCGGAAATCGCTGTTATGGGTGCAGAGGGAGCAGCCGAGATAATATTTAAGGAAGAATGTAAAGACCCTGAAGCTAAAAAACAAAAAATCGATGAATATAGAAAAGTAGTAACTTCGCCTTTTGTTGCGGCATCTAGGGGATATTTGGATGATATTATAAGACCGCAAAATACTAGATGGCGAATATGTAAGGCGTTAAATTTCCTGCGTACTAAAAAAGTAGAATTACCTTGGAAGAAGCATGATAATTTGCCGTTGTAATTGTTATTCCTGTGTGGATAAATCGTCATTGCGAGGAGCGAAGCGACGTGGCAATCTCGTGCCAAAGTCCTGAGATTGCTTCGTCAATTACCTCGTAATTTCCTCGCACAATGACAAAAACTAAAATTATAACAAAAAACTATGAATAAACCATTATTTGATAAAATTTTAATTGCTAATCGTAGCGAAATCGCCGTTAGGATAATACGTACCTTAAAAAAGATGGGAATAAAGTCGGTTGCAGTATATTCTGAAGCAGATACAAACTCAATGTATGTGCAGCATGCAGATGAGGCTTATTATATAGGTGATTCCCCTGCAACGGAAAGTTATTTATCTATTAAAAATATTATTTCAGCGATTCGTGAAAGTGGAGCAAGTGCAGTACATCCAGGTTATGGTTTTTTATCGGAAAATCCGAATTTTGCTAATATTCTTAAAAGAGAAGGTGTGGTTTTAATAGGACCGAGTGCCGGAACTATTAAAAAAATGGGCGATAAAATCGAAGCAAAAAAGATAGCGATAGAAGCCGGAGTTAGCACCGTTCCGGGTTATATGGGAACTATAAACGATGTTAAGCAAGCGGTGGATATTGCTAAAGAGATTGGTTTTCCGGTAATAGTAAAAGCGGCTGCCGGCGGCGGTGGACGTGGTATGAGAGTAGTGAATAATCCCGCTGAAATGGCAAATGCTTTTGAGTCGGCAAAGCTTGAAGCAGCCAATAGTTTTAGTGACGATAGATTATTTATTGAGAAGTTAATTCAAATTCCCCGTCATATCGAAATTCAGCTAATTGCCGATCAATACGGCAATAGTGTATGTCTCGGAGAGCGTGAATGTTCAATACAGCGTCACCATCAAAAAGTAATCGAAGAAGCACCAAGTTCTTTTATTACCGAAGATATAAGGCAAGAAATGTATCGGCAGGTAATATCCTTATCTCAAAAAGTGGGATATTATTCGGCCGGTACCGTTGAGTTTATAGTAGATAGCAATAAAAATTTCTATTTTTTAGAAATGAATACTAGGTTGCAAGTCGAGCATCCTGTTACTGAGCTAATTACTGGTATAGATATCGTTGAAGAGATGATAAAAATTGCAGCCGGTGAGAAATTATCATTTACGCAAGATGACGTAAAATTAAAAGGTTGGGCATTTGAATCACGAATTTGTGCCGAAAACCCAAGCCGAGGTTTCTTACCTTCTAGCGGTAGAATTATAGCTTATTCCGAACCTGCAAAGAGTCCTAATATCCGTATAGATACAGGAATTGGGCTTGGCGGTGAAGTAAGTATGTTTTATGATTCGATGATTGCAAAATTATGTACTTACGGTGAAACAAGAGAGCAGGCGATTGAGGTAATGCGTTCTGCTTTGAGTTCTTATATAATTAATGGTATTGCTCATAATATCAGTTTCTTAGAAGCTGTAATGCTACATCCACGCTTTGTTAGCGGCGATATTTCTACTGCCTTTATTCAAGAAGAATATCCTGACGGTTTTTCCGGAGCTAGTCTAACTTCAGAAGTAACTACCGTATTTTTAGCAACGGCTATTTTTATTTATATATCAGAGCAAAGACGTGCTTCTTTAATTTCCGGCAATATTAACAATCAAGCTAACAAAATAGGTACAAGATGGGTGGTAACTATCGATGATAAATTATTCCCCGTATTAATTACACCTGTTGAAAACGGCTATAATATACGTCACGAAAGCGATAGAATATATATTCGTAGTAACTGGAATTTAGGTAATGAACTTTTTACTGCTATAATTAACGGTAAAAAGACAAATGTAAAAATTGAGAATATCAGAACCGGTTATTTATTATCGCATGCCGGTATTAGCGTAAAAGCCTTTGTTCGCTCTCCTCGTATATCAGAACTTGAAGCGTTAATGGTCTCAAAAGTAGTGGTGGAAGAAAGCTCCGAACTACAAGCTCCTCTAAGCGGTCAAATTGCTGCAATAAAGGTGAAAGAAGGGCAGGAAGTGACGGCAGGGCAAGAAATTATGATTTTAACTGCTATGAAAATGGAAAATCTTATTTTAGCCGAAAGAGACGGAAAAATAGTTAAAATTTTTGTTAATGAAAAGGATAATGTTGTAAGAGGACAGGTATTATTAGAATTTGCTTGATATACTCTGCTATCGCTATTGCGAGTGGGCATTGTTGCGTGGACCTGCTTTTCCGTCATTGCGAGAAGAATTACGTAGTAATTCGACGAAGCAATCCAGTAAAATTCTGATTTACAGAATTTTTTTATTATTTTTTCTGGATTGCCGCGTCGCTTCGCTCCTCGCAATGACGGAAAAGCCTATCCATGCAACAATAGAAAGCACTTTACTATATTTATTTATTCAGGTATATCCATTAAGTCAAAATTTTCTTCTAAAATACTAAAGTTAGTATCTTTCTCAAGACATAAAATATTAAAGCTAGTTTCTTCTTCGAGAATATGTTCCATTAAGTTAAAACTTTCTTCAATACCTGAAATCTTTGATTTGTTTACCTTATCAGCCATTTCTATAGCTTCAGCGTATTTATCTAGATTGTAAAAAGAACTACCGCAATTAAATAAAGCACTTTGATAGAGTGAGAAATGGTTATCAGAGATCTGACTATAATATTTTATGGCTTCTATAAATTTTCCTTGTTGAAAGTAACACTCTTCTATATTAAACAGAGCATAAGGATAAGATGTGCTATTTTTATCTATTTTGCTATAAGCTTCTATAGCTTCTTTATATTGCTCATTCCCAAAATAATTATTTCCTTTCGTAAGATTTGGATTAGCCATGGTTCCTCCGTATTTTAATTAGATTTTTTTATAAAAAAGTATATATTACCATGAAATATGGGAATCATATTTCATGGTAATATATATGTATCTAATAAATGTGCAAGAGGTTTTTTATTTGATGTTATTTCTAACTAAAATCAGTAATCCAGAAAAACAACTAAAAATACTAACTTTATTAGTATTTTTAACTGGATTCCGTGAATAAATCGGTGTTGTTGCATGGATACCCGAATCGTCATTGCGAGGAGCGAAGCGACGTGGCAATCCAGAAAAATAATTAAAAAAATTCTGTAAATCAGAATTTTTTACTGGATTGCTTCGTCGAATTACTGCGTAATTCTTCTCGCAATGACGGAAAACCGATCCATGCAACAACGCCGAATAAATCACGGAATGACATAGGTAAAACTGGTCCACGTAGGCAACGCCTATGAAGAAATCACATTGAACTAACCTTCAAACTTAGCATCAAATAGCTTTTTTGTATCACCGCCTAAAGAAGTTTGATTTTCACCAAGCTGATTAAGGTCTTGAATAGAAAAGAATACAGAGTTAGAAGAAGGAATATCTCCTAACCTAGAACCTGTTTTAGGTTTTTCAGTTTCAAACTTAAAATCAGAAACATAGCCCTCGTCTTCTACTATAGTATGTGTATTTATTGGAATTTTCTTCCCGCTAGAATAATCTTCTAGCAGTGCTTTAATTTCTGTGAAATTTTGTAAATCTTGTTTTAGTTGTTTTTTGAATTTAGAAAATTTTTGCTTTATTTGTTCTAATGATAAATTCTTGTATTCGTCATAATGTGATGAGACACTTGTTTTTAATATCCTATCTAATATATATTTGTGGTTAGGATTATTAGCTTTTTTACATAATGTAGAAATTTCAGTGATTTGAGTTAGTTGAAACGATATATCGCTATGTAAGTTATCTTTTTCCCATCCTTTAACATTATAGTTAGCGCCGTGTTTAAGTAAATTTTTACTATTATGGTCTGCCCATGCTCTGATGCAAGCATTAAAGGTGATGCATCTTTATTGCCGTTAATTTTTGCTCCTGCCTTTAATAATGTTTTTACCCCTTCTAACTTACCGTCTATTATTGCTATTTCTAGAGCTATATCCAAATTAGCATTTTTAGATAAAAGATATTTTGCAATTTCTTTTCTATTTTTTAAATTTGCGGTACTTAACGGTGTATTAAAACAATATTCAGTATTAACATCAAAACTGTATATTTCAACAAATTTTTTAATTACTTCAAGTTTATTTTCGTTTATTGCTTTAAAAAAGATTTGCTTATGAAGATCGTTTACATTTTGACCGCCTTGTGCTGCTTCTTCTAAGGTTGTATTTAAATAAGTTGCTCCCTTTATTAAAAGATAACATGTAATATCTGTTTTATAAGGTTCTGCTAAGCCAGCAGCAAGTCTTAATGGGTTAAAACCAAAATTACTAAAATTGACATCCGCTTCTTGTTTTTCTACAAAATACTTTACTAACGTTAAACTTTGGTTTTGTATTGCTTGTATTAGGCTAGAATTAGGTTCAAACGTAAGATGATTAAGTAGATATTCAGCTTGTTCATAGTTGTTTTTAAATGCAAATTCTAATGATTTGCACCTTGCGATATAAGGCCTTCTATGAGATTTATTTTATTTAAATCTGGATTATCTAAGCTAGTTACAATATTTAATGCTGTTCCTTCTTGAGGATGAAACGCATTAAAATATTGTTTTAAATATAGTTATTACAATTTCTGTGTTTGTAGTTGCCGTGGTATTAGTTCCTAAACGGTTTTTAATCTTAGAACCTTTCCCCGGAGCTAAAGAGGATTTTTTCATGATAATTTACCTTAAATTAATTTATAGCGTGCGTACTATAGATTAATCTAAGTAAATTATCAATATCTTAATTGATAGTAAAATAATTTACAATCTCTTAACTTTAAGTTGTATTTGATGGTTCTCTAATTCTACTTTACTTACATAATCAGGTGTGAAATTTTTAGAAAACTCGCCTAAAGTTTGTTCTTTAATAAAGTCTCCATAATTATCAATTATCTTAGATAAATCAAACTCGCTTATTATCTCAATTAAAATCCTGTCGATTATAGAGAAATCGGCATCTTTTCGAGCCTGTTGTATGAAGCGTACAATGTCTCTTGCGTATCCTTCTTCTATTAACTCAGCTGTTAGCTCTAAATCAAGTATTAACAAGCTACTATTATTCTCAAAACTTGCTGCTCCTTTTATATGTGAATATGGCTCTAAAATTAGCTTATATTCCTCATTATTTAAGGTTTCACTGCATATAGCTAAACCGCCTGCGATAGCTTCCCACTCACCTTTTTTGGAGGCGGCTATAATCTCTTTCATTTTAGCGGGAAGACGTTTACCAAGCATTGGGAAATTAATCGATAGTTTTTTGCTTGCGTAATTCTCTAGATCGTCACGATAAATTACTGATTTAACATTAATCTCATCCTTGATCAAATCTTCAAAATCTTTGAGATCGTTATTATGTTTACTGATAATAATTATGCTAGCAAGCGGCTGCCTTACCCTGATATTTTCAGTACTTCTAATAAACAGGCTATTACTACAAATATCAAGCACGTTATCCATAGTAGCAACTAGCTCGTGATTTACCTCAAAGCTTGAGAGGTCAGGATAGTTGCATAGATGGACGGAAATAGAACCGTCATTGCGAGGCGATGTTGCCTGTGTGGATACCAAACCGTCATTGCGAGGCACTGAAAGTGCCGTGGCAATCTCATGAGAATGTCCTGAGATTGCTTCGTCAAGACTTGCGTCTTTCCTCGCAATGACGTTTGGTTGTTTATGACATAGCCCCTTATATATCGCCTCCGAAATCATAGGCACTAATGCCGACATCGCAATAGCCATGGTCTCTAAACATGAATATAGAGTATTATAAGCATTTTGTTTATCTGCATCTTTTTCGCTTTTCCAAAATCTGGCTCTACTTCGTCTTATATACCAGTTATTCAATACTTCAAAAAATTCTGAAACTGCGTGATAAGCCGTTTGCGTATCGAAATTATCTAAGCTCTCTTCAATTTTTTGTACTGCTATTTTAAGCTTGGATAATATATAAACATCAAGCACGTTTTCAGAAGCAAAACTAACCTCACCTTTAAGCGAATCGGCATTAGCATACATCGTAAAGAAATGGTAAGCATTCCAAATAGGTTTGATAAATAAACGAAGCGTATCAAATACCATCTTACCGTCTTTATCGATTAATAGCTCCTGACCTTTAACAACGTTTGAAGATAGCATCGTAACTCTTAATGCGTCAGAGCCGTATTTATCAAATAGCTCCAGCGGATCGGCGTAGTTATTAAGACGCTTTGAGAGTTTTTGACCGGTAGCGTCTAAAATCACACCGTGGCATATACAATTTAAAAACGGCGGACGATCAAATAAAGCGGTAGATAGCACCATTAAAGTATAAAACCAACCACGTGTTTGAGCTGAATATTCAACTATAAAATCAGCCGGAAAATGATCCTCAAACCATTCTTTATTTTCAAAAGGGTAGTGGGCTTGTCCGTATGGCATCGAGCCGCTTTCAAACCAGCAGTCAAACACGTCTTCGATTCTACGCATTGTTGATTTACCTGTTGGATCATCAGGATTGACCCTAGTAAGTTCATCGATAAACGGACGATGTAAATCAGTAACTTTAACGCCGAAATCTTTCTCTAATTCCTCTATAGAACCGTAAACATCTATACGTGGATATTTTGGATCATCGGACTTCCAAACAGGTAAGGGTGTTCCCCAAAATCTATTACGGCTTATTGACCAATCACGGGCATTTTCAAGCCACTTACCGAATAAATTATCTTTAACGTGATGTGGAATCCAATTTATTTGCTGATTTAATTCTACCATCCTATCTTTAAACTGCGTAACCTTTACATACCACGATGGAACGGCCTTATATATAAGAGGCGTATCTGTTCGCCAGCAATGAGGATAATTATGAATATACTGCTCAGTTTTTAGCCAATTTCCTTGCTCTTTCAGTTTGATTATTATTTCGTCATTTGCATCAAATACCTGTAAGCCCTCTAAATCAGGAATTTCTTTAGTGAATTTACCGCTATTATCAACAGGACAAACAAGCTCAATACCTTTCGATTCGCAAAGTATTTGGTCATCTTCACCAAAGCCCGGAGCCATATGTACAACACCCGTGCCATCACCCTCAACTACGAAATCACCTGCAAATATCTTGAAGCTGTTTGGATGATTCTTGAAATAGTCGAATAAAGGCTTATAGCTCAATCCTTGAAGCTCTGAGCCTTTAATTATCTCAAAATTTTCTTCACCGCTAAGCCCTAATTCTTTAGCATATTTAGAAACTGACGAGGCAGCTATTATATAACAAATATTTTCTTTAGGGACTAATGCATAATCGATATCACTACCGACGACTAAGGCTAGATTTGACGGTAATGTCCAGGGAGTAGTTGTCCAAGCAAGGATTCTGTATTCTATGTTATCCCCGCGAAGGCGGGGATCCAGTACTTTATAGTTAGTGTTAAGTTGAGATTGTTCCATTTTTTCCTGGATTCCCGCTTTCGCGGGAATGACATCGGTTATGTTTTTAGGATGACATAGTACAAAACTCACCGTTACAGCTTTATCTGCTCGCTCACGATAAGAATTATCAAGTCTTGTTTCAAAATTAGAAAGCGGTGTTTCGCATGCCCAAGAATAAGGCATTACCCGCATAGATTCATACAATAACCCCTTATTATATAACTCCTTAAATGCCCAAAGTACGGATTCCATAAAATTCTTATCCACCGTTTTATAAGAATTTTTAAAATCTACCCATCTTGCTTGACGAGTTACATATTCTTCCCAGTCGCTCGCATATTTCATTACCGAAGCTCTGCAATGTGCATTAAACTTCTCTATACCGAAATTAGTTATTGCAAGACGTCCTGAAATGCCAAGTTCTTTTTCTGATTGCATTTCAGCAGGAAGACCGTGACAGTCCCAGCCAAAGCGACGCTCAACTTTTTTGCCTTTAACCGTTTGGTATCTAGCATATACGTCTTTAATAAAACCGGTAAGCAAGTGACCGTAATGCGGCAAACCGTTTGCAAAAGGTGGTCCGTCATAAAAAATAAATTCCGACTCTCCATTCCTATCATCAATAGATTTTTGGAATATATTATTCTCTTGCCAAAATTTTAGTATCTCTCGCTCTAAGCCTGCAAAATCAGCATTCGAGCTAACTTCAGGGTAATATTTAGTATTTGTCATTATTTTAGAAATTATTATAATAGTTTGGTCTATAATAATAGATAATGACACAGAGATAAATACATAATTTGTACTAAACTATTTGGTATTGTAAAATAATAGATTGATATCGTCATTGTGAAGGGGATTGTTAGTGTGGATATCGATGTCATTCCTGCGAGGCTTTATTGCGTGGACCGAAAAATCCGTTCGGTGTCATACCGTGGCTTGACCACGGTATCCAAAAAACAATAAAAATACTAATAATATTAGTATTTTTAACTGGATCCCGCGATCTAAGTCGCGGGATGACAGAGGTGAAATTGATCCACGTAACAACGCTTCGCGGGAATGACATCGAGAGTAATGCAACAAGTTACGTTAAGTAAACATTCTAACTATGGGTATATTTGAGGGGTCGAGTAGTTTTTTCATCTGCGAGAAAGTTTTTACTATATTTTCTACGGAAGTCTCAATAAATTTATCGGTTTCGATATAATTCTCCGATTCGTCTTGAATATAAAAAAGAATAGAGGAGACATAAACCGATAGCAATAAACCTTTTTTAGTATAATAGTTAAAATCAAGAGATTTATCGCCGGTATAACGCCAAATAGCATCACAACTACGGAATGCAACTTCAGTTCCTTGCATTGGGTTTAACGCAAAATAAGCGGCATTCTTACTATGAATAATAGGGAGTACGGTTTTGATCCTAATCTTTACCGCTAAAGATATTTTATCTCTTATTTTTGCCGGCTCTTCTATTGTCTTTAAGCTTTCTAGCATAATATTATCTAAGTAGCTTTCAAAGAATTCTATTATTTCAGATAAACCTTCCGGAAAAACTATTAAAGCATAACCTTTTGCAAAGCCGCATTTTTCTTCTGCTTCTTCAAGTAGCTTATTATTCCATTCATTAAACGGTAATAATTCTAATAAAGATTGCACGAAACTTATTTTTTTGATATGGTGTTCTTCTTTAATGCTCATATTTTTTAACCTTGACATATAACTTAATTATAGGGTATAGTTCAATAAACCACAATATCTTTTAAGGAGAGTAATTTTAGTGATACTAGTAAATGTTCACGCCGGTAATTGTGACAATACGCTTAAGAATTTTAAGAAAAAGCTACAAAGAGAGCTTTATTTTCGTAAGATGAAAGAACAGCGTTATTATGAAACACCTTCAGCGAAGCGTGTTCGTAAAGCACAAGAAGCAGCAAGAAGACAGAGAAAATTTGCTCGTAAAAAAATGTTTGATGAATAAAATTTCAAACAATTTTAATACTAAATAAAAAGCTAGAAATATTAATATTTCTAGCTTTTTTGTTATGTAGATTGCTTCGTAATTTTTCGTCATTGCGAGGAAATTGCATAGCAATTGTACGTCCGCAATCTCAGGATATTTGATGAGATTGCCACGTCGCTTCGCTCCTCGCAATGACGATTAGGTGTCCACGCAGCAACGCCCCCGCAGGAATGACATTAAAGTACAAAATATTCCCAATTAGCTTTTTTTTATGTTATAAAGAACTGTTATAGCCATATAAACCGTATCTATGCTTAGTTATCTTAAACAAAATTTACGTTCTTATTTTTCTAGTAGAGTACTAATTTTTACTTTAGCAATAGCAGCTATTATTTTTGCCTGTGCTACTTTTTATGTGATATCTTTAGAATCAAAGAATTTTAGTACGATTATTGGATTTTTATTAGTTGATTTAGCAATTTTTTTAATTTTAGGCGTTTTACTAACTCAAAAATTTTTTACTCAAAATAGTAATAACGATAGTTCTAAATTACAAAATCGTATTGTAATTGCCTTTAGTTTAGTTGCAGCTATTCCAACTATAATTGTCTCAGTATTTTCTGTTTATTTTTTTAATCTTAGTGTTCAAGCTTGGTTTGATAAGAAGATTTCTACGGTTCTTGATCAATCCGTAATAGTTGCGGAATCTTATATTGCCGAGCATAAATTACAGCTAAAAGAAACGGCTCTAGCCGTTGCTGAAGATTTAAGCGATATGTATTATGATTTAATTCATAATCCTGCTTTATTTACTAAAACACTTAATACCGAAGCAGAGATGCGTTCGCTTGATGAAGCTATAGTTTTAAACAAATCTACTAATACTATAGTAGCTAATAGTTATTTAAGTTTTTCATTATCATTTGCAACTATCCCTGCACATTTAATTAAAAAAGCGGATTTAGGGGAACCGGTGGAAGTAAAATCCGATCCGACTAAAATAAGGATGCTGATTAAATTAAAAGAATATAATGATGTGTATTTATTAGTCGGTAGACTAGTAGATAATAAAATTATCGACCATATAGATGCAACTAACGGAGCAGCTGCCGAGTATAATAGCCTTAAAAATGAAATAGATAATATACAGATTAAGTTCTCTATAATGTTTATCTTTATTGCCTTATTACTTCTTTTTGTAGCTATAAGTTTTGGGGTTATATTTACCGCTAAAATAGTAAAGCCTATTAAAAAATTAGTTACTGCAACTGACAAAGTTAAAGACGGTGATTTAACGGTACAAGTGCCTGAAAATGAAGTAGATAAAGACGAAATAGGTACGCTTTATGCGGCATTTAATAGAATGATTAAGCAGCTTTCCCGCCAGCAACGTGATTTAGTTATAGCACAGAGGGCTATGGCTTGGTCGGATGTTGCAAAAAAAGTAGCACATGAAATCAAGAACCCGTTAACTCCTATTTTACTTGCTTCTGAAAGATTGCTTAAGAAATTTAGTCCTGAAATTAAGGAAAAGGCAGAATTTGAAAATTATTTAAAAATGATTATTCGTCATACTAACGATATTAAAAATATAGTGTCCGAATTTGTTCTTTTTGCACGTCTTCCTGCTCCTAAATTTACGAAAAGTGAATTAGTTTATTTAGTTAAGCATATTGTTGAAGCACGTAAATTACTTAATGATAATATTTTATATAAATTTGAGTCTAACGTAGATCAATTTGATTTTATGTGTGATGCTACACAAATAAATCAAGTTATGATCAATTTGTTGAAAAACGCAGAAGAGTCAATAGAAGGGCGAGAATCCGGAAAAATAGAAGTTACTATAGATGCTAAAGACGATTTTATTAGCGTTATTGTAATAGATAACGGTAAAGGATTCCCGCCTGAGCTAATAGGCAAAGCTACCGAAAGCTATGTTACGACCAGCAGTAAAGGTATGGGGGTAGGGCTTGCTATAGTTAAAAGAATAGTCGAAGAACATTGCGGCATTCTAGATATAGCGAACAGAGAAGAAGAGGGGGCAATAATCGATATAAAATTTGATTTAAAAGAGCTGGATTTGAAAGTCGAACGTTCCGGAGGTTAGAATTATACAATTGTTGCGTGGACCGGTAAATGTTCTTTATGTCATTCTTAGCTAAAAGCGGGAATCCAGTAAAATCTACAAAAAACTTGTTTTTTAGGTTTATTTAGTAAATATTAAGACTATTTTTTTTGGATTCCTGCTTTCGCAGGAATGACATAGGTATCCACGCAACAAGACCTTGCGAGCAGCCGCAGGCTGCGTGGCAATCTAGAAAATAATTAAAAAAAATTCTGATTTACAGAATTTTTTTTTCTTCCTTGCTTCGTCAATTACTTACGTAATTTCCTTGCAATGACGGAAAAATCGATCCACGCAACAACGCCGACTTGATCACTTACCTAATAGGCAAAAAGTTATGAATCATGATATTTTATATAAGCATGAAAAGTTATGATTGAGATAGGTATTTATTAAATACTATATCAATGAGTAATAGATATCTGCACAGTATATAATACAGTTAAAGAATATTAGCCATTAGTGGTGATTAGATTTTAACTAAAGTTTTGTAATGATTATAAGCTGCAAAAGAAAGATCTAAATTAGATATATAGAACAAAAATAAAATAATTTCAAAATTGTAGTTGACAGGGCTGATTATATTGCATATAATTACACCTACCCAAAGCGATAAATGAAGAAAAGTCGCAGCTGTTTTTAAAAGTAAATAATTAGATATAGATAGTGACAGTAAACATGTACATATCACAAAAGTGATAATTAAACCTGTCAATTTTTTAAAGTAAAACTGACAGAATCAAACTTGAGAGTTTGATCCTGGCTCAGAACGAACGCTATCGGTATGCTTAACACATGCAAGTCGGACGGACTAATTGGGGCTTGCTCCAATTAGTTAGTGGCAGACGGGTGAGTAACACGTGGGAATCTGCCTATCAGTACGGAATAACTTTTAGAAATAAAAGCTAATACCGTATATTCTCTACGGAGGAAAGATTTATCGCTGATAGATGAGCCCGCGTCAGATTAGGTAGTTGGTGAGGTAACGGCTCACCAAGCCGACGATCTGTAGCTGGTCTGAGAGGATGATCAGCCACACTGGGACTGAGACACGGCCCAGACTCCTACGGGAGGCAGCAGTGGGGAATATTGGACAATGGGCGAAAGCCTGATCCAGCAATACCGAGTGAGTGATGAAGGCCTTAGGGTTGTAAAGCTCTTTTAGCAAGGAAGATAATGACGTTACTTGCAGAAAAAGCCCCGGCTAACTCCGTGCCAGCAGCCGCGGTAAGACGGAGGGGGCTAGCGTTGTTCGGAATTACTGGGCGTAAAGAGTGCGTAGGCGGTTTAGTAAGTTGGAAGTGAAAGCCCGAGGCTTAACCTCGGAATTGCTTTCAAAACTACTAATCTAGAGTGTAGTAGGGGATGATGGAATTCCTAGTGTAGAGGTGAAATTCTTAGATATTAGGAGGAACACCGGTGGCGAAGGCGGTCATCTGGGCTACAACTGACGCTGATGCACGAAAGCGTGGGGAGCAAACAGGATTAGATACCCTGGTAGTCCACGCCGTAAACGATGAGTGCTAGATATCGGAAGATTCTCTTTCGGTTTCGCAGCTAACGCATTAAGCACTCCGCCTGGGGAGTACGGTCGCAAGATTAAAACTCAAAGGAATTGACGGGGGCTCGCACAAGCGGTGGAGCATGCGGTTTAATTCGATGTTACGCGAAAAACCTTACCAACCCTTGACATGGTGGTCGCGGATCGCAGAGATGCTTTCCTTCAGCTCGGCTGGACCACACACAGGTGTTGCATGGCTGTCGTCAGCTCGTGTCGTGAGATGTTGGGTTAAGTCCCGCAACGAGCGCAACCCTCATTCTTATTTGCCAGCGGGTAATGCCGGGAACTATAAGAAAACTGCCGGTGATAAGCCGGAGGAAGGTGGGGACGACGTCAAGTCATCATGGCCCTTACAGGTTGGGCTACACGCGTGCTACAATGGTGTTTACAGAAGGAAGCAAGACGGCGACGTGGAGCAAATCCCTAAAAGACATCTCAGTTCGGATTGTTCTCTGCAACTCGAGAGCATGAAGTTGGAATCGCTAGTAATCGCGGATCAGCATGCCGCGGTGAATACGTTCTCGGGCCTTGTACACACTGCCCGTCACGCCATGGGAGTTGGTTTTACCTGAAGGTGGTGAGCTAACGCAAGAGGCAGCCAACCACGGTAAAATTAGCGACTGGGGTGAAGTCGTAACAAGGTAGCCGTAGGGGAACCTGCGGCTGGATTACCTCCTTAAAGACTAAATTAGTATATTGCTTATATTTATATAAGTAATTACTCAGTCCAAATATTTACTGTCACTATCTTTAACTAATTGTTTACTTTTAACTACTAAGCAGTTTCTTCTACAGGTCTTAAAAATCTTTATAATTAATTTGAAGGTAGAAACTTTATAAACTTGTTACTATATTAATAAGTACCATAACTTTGAGCAGTTGTGCTACAATTTTTTCCGGTACGACTCAAGATATTCATGTTAAGGTTATAGATAATAAGAATAACGCTACTTTAGAAAATGTAGTATGTACTGTTACCGATGGAACTGGAGGAAGTTATGTCTTACAAAATAATCCAGGGATAGTAAAGGTACGTAGAACTTCAGGGGCAGTGTTAGTTGATTGCAAAAAAGAAGGATATAAACAACTTAATATTGCTGTTGGAGATAATTTTAATAGTGTAACTCTTATTAACGTGTTGTTTTGGCCAGGGTTTATTGTAGATGCATTAAGTGGATCATATAAAAAATATCCTTCTCATTATTTAGTAGCAATGGAGAATATTGCTCCTTGTGCGAAATAAGAAATTATTTATATTTTAAATAATTGCAAGGAAAAATTGAAAATTTTGATGAAGCAATCTAATTAAAATGCTAATTTCTAGCATTTTTGAATTGTTTTTCTGGATTACCATGCTCTCTACGTTTGCGGTGTTGTTGCATGGATCGAAAAATGCGTTTTATGTCATTCCTGCGAAAGCGAGAACGACATAAATAAATCATACAACAACGCTTACGTTCGTTCGCTAATAGTGATATCTGTTGATAGTAGCAATACCTATCAACAGAACCTAGTAATTCTTGACATATTTTTATATTAATAATATCTTTCTATTAAAATTTGGGAGATATTTAGGTTAATTTATGAAAGTTGCTAAATCACAGGCATAGATACTTTTTTCAGCATTAGATGAATGGAATAACACCGGTTTACTTGATGATAATACAACTATATTACTTAAAGATAATATAGAAATATTAAGTTTCGACTGGAAGAAATTAGCTAGATATTCTTTTTGGATTTCTCTAATGTGTATAGTTATTGCCATTAGTGCTATTTTGTCTGATCGGTATCTACGCGAATTATTAGAATATATTTTTAATGCCCCGTATCTGCTGAAATTTATTACCTTATCAACTTTATCGGGAATAATTTATTTTGTTGGTTTTAAAAGACAGCAACAAAAACCAGAGAAAATTTTTAGCAATGGGGCAATATTATTTTTAGGGGTCTTAACTACTGCTTGTGCTATTTATCAACTAGGAAAAGCATTTGATTCAGGGAGTGGACATTTTTCCATTTTATTGCTTTTATCTTTTATTGTTTATGCCATATTAGGATATTTCTTTAAATCAAATTTAATTTGGTGCTTTGCTTTAATTTCACTAGGTAGTTTGATGGGAGCAGAAACCGGGTATATGTCAGGATGGGGAGCATATTACTTAGGTATGAATTATCCATTATGTTTTGTGTTATTTGGAGGAGTATTAACAGGAGCTGCTCTTATTTTAGAAGAAAATAAAAAATTCAATCATTTTACTCAAGTAACTCTTGTAATTGGTTTATTATATTCATTTATTGCAATGTGGTTATTATCAATATTTGGAAATTATGACCCTGAAGATTATTACTTAAAGTCGATAAAGCTGATAGAATTATTTCATTGGTCTTTATTATTTGCTTTAATGTCCGGAGCAGCTATTTATCACGGTTTAAAACAAGATAATTCGATAACTAAAGGATTTGGAGTTACTTTTTTATTTATTAATTTATATACAAGATTTTTTGAATATTTTTGGAATACAACTCATAAAGCAGTATTTTTTACAATTCTAGGAATAAGCTTTTGGTGGCTTGGAAGCAAAGCAGAGAAAATTTGGAATCTTACTGCAAAAAAATAATTAATATATAAAGTTCTGCTTTTATAAGGAACGTATATATTCAGATAGAACTTAAAAAATTGGCGGTAATGTCTTTTTAAGTTCTCGAATGCTGAACATTTAATAACTGTTGTCATTCTTCGTCTTGTGGACTCTTTGCTTTTTTTAGCTGCAAATTATAAGGTTTTTTTGAAATAGGGTATATCCTCTCAAAAATATTATCAATTAAATCTATTTTGTTAACAGTTCCATAAAGTAGTTTTTAAGCAATGATATGTAAATTAATTATTTTTAATTCATAAAATATCTTAATAAAACATAATAAATATCCTACAATAATATTAAAAAATATTAAGGGTAAAATATATGAATTACTTAGGATATGGTGGTATTTCTCTTAGAACAATACTTGCAATAGTAATATCGTTTAATGTGAATAAATCAATATTATGGGCTATCATTCATGGATTTTTTGGATGGTTTTATATTGTATATTATTTGTTATTTAGAAAATAGACTTCTTGCATAATCTCTTTCTAAAGGTAAATTTGTACGTTAATCCGGTACTCACAAGGCATTGCCCGCGTGGATCAATTTCACCTCTGTCATCCCGTGGCCCCGCCACAGGATCCAGTTAAAAATACTAAAATTATTAGTATTTTTTATTGTTTTTATAGACCTAGTTAGCAAGCGAATTAGGTGACACAGTGAGTTTTATCGGTCCACGCAACATACCTACTCGCATCCTAACGTATTTATATACGCTGCGGTGGCAAGTGCTTTCGTGTTTCTTTCTAAGATAGGTTATGTAAGAAGTCTAATAATAGGAATCATCTGCAAGAATAAAAGCTTTAAGTTGCTTTAAAGAGTGAAGTTTGTTAATCTCTACAAAAACATATTTGAGATTATATGATAACTACATATTTAAAGGAAAATAATTCTATAGTAAAAAATGAAGAATATATTATTAATGAATCCACATTATGGATTGATTTATTCAATATAACCGATGAAGAAAAAGTAATAGTAAAAAATACATTAAATATAGAAATACCGACTTTAAAGGATATATCACAAATTGAGATTTCCGAGAGGTTATATGTTGAAAATGAGGCGTTATATCTAACTATTACGGAACTCGTTAATAAAGAGTAAGAATTTCCTGAAACACATTCTATAGTATTTCGATTAGTATGGATATTGATGATTATGGACGTTTAATACTTGATAATAACATTAATGATTTGCGTATAGATCATACCAATGTATTAAAGAAAATAGGTCGAAAAGGTGATTTACTTTCTAAAAGTCGTGAGTGTTTATTTTCTTTAACTATGGCTATTCAATATATTTTAAAATCTCCACAAATAACTCAAAATAAAGCATCTAAGGATCTATTAGATACATTGCTTCGAGACGTAGACTCAATAATTAATTTTTCACAATTTATATCTAGTGAGATTGCAAGAACTCTAGACGCAGCACTAGGTATGATTGCCAAAATAATATTATTAAAATTTTCTCGTTGGTTACTATATTTTTTCTCCCACCCACTTTAATAGCTAGTATTTACGGCATGAATTTTACCGTAATGCCTGAGCTTAAATCACCGTATGGTTATCCTATAGCCTTATTCTTAATGCTATTATCTACAATTATTACCTATAAATATTTTAAGAAACGGAAGTGGTTGTAAGTTTTTATTGATAATAGTTTGATAGAATTTTACATAAAAATCAATGACCGTATTTTATAGTCAATTGATTTGGACTCGCCTACTAGTTATAGGCTTCGCTCCTTGCTCCTTGTATAAAAATCCAATTGAATTGACTATATGACATTGACACTATCTTAATTAATAATAATTAGGATTTGAATATGAGCGAATTAGATTTTGAAGTAGAAAAGACAAGTTTTGTAGTAAGTGTTATTGATGCTATTGAAGAGTATATAAAAGCAGAATTTTTATTTAACTATGAAAAGCAAAAAGAAAATTTCCAGTATATTTACAATAATTTAAAGTACCTTAACCAATCAATGCCTATTGAGAATGCTGAGGTTATGAAAGAGTTTTTCAGATTAAAATCAGAATTTAGAAAATATATTAAAGATAAAGTTAGGAATGTAGATAAGGAATTTTTGAAGTTAATATATATAGAGTCTTCTAAATTTATAAAAGAAAAAATTGTAGAAATAGAGAACAAAATAGAGCGTATTAAAAACGGTCAAGCTGAAAATGAAGAAGAAAAAGAGGCTTATAACTGGAGTAAGAGTAACGAATTAAGGCAAAAAGAAATAGAAAATGCTTATAAGAAAAAACAAGATAAGGAAAGTATAGACAGTTTTAAACAATTAGGTGCAAAGGTACAAGCGTTAAGAGCTAAATCATCAATAGAAAAGATGGAAGATCATTTTTTAGTTAAAGAGAAAATATTAAGTGCAGAAGAAATGAAAACTATTATTTCAAATCATGAATTGTTAAATACATTAGATAGTTATAATGATACGGCTAGTGCAAATGCAGTAACAAAATTATTTGAAATTGCTCGTAATTATTATGAAGATGATAAGCAAAAAGGCATAAATGAACTTGGAGCAATAAACTATACAAAAGCAACTTAGTTTTAAAGATATTGATTACGTAGTTGGTAATGAGTTAGATAAATTATGTGAGTTAATAGCAGGAAATAGTGCAATCCTTACTCTTAATAATGACCAAATACATAGCAGTAATGATTTTTTTGATTTAGCAATATTAGGTAGGTTAGAAGAAACTCTCAAAAAGTTAGCTGATGATTTTACGGTAAATGATGAGCGAATAAAATTCTATAGAACACTAACAGAGGAAAATGATAAAAAATTCTTTTTGAAAATTGGAAGTTAATAAAATGGTTTTCTGATTCTATAACTTATAAGGAACTATTGCAGTTGTTACCTAGTAAAAAATTTTTATTAGATCTCTTAAAAGATAAAAATCTATATAAATTAGCAGAAAAAATGACTATTTCTAAAAATGAGTTACTTGAAATGTCGCAAGAGGCACAAGAAAATTATTTAAAAGAAATAAAAATTGAAGATTGTTTAGATATTCATTTAGATTCTATGAATATGAATACTCTTAAACTTATTATAGCATCAGATGTGATTCTTGGTAATATCTCATTCAATTCTGATACTACCGTAATTATAGAAACAGGAAAATCTTTGAATATCGCCGGTCTACTAACTATAGGATCAGGAAGCACTTTAAATATATCAGGTGAGGGTACACTAACTCTAGGATCAAATATTGTTTCAAAAAATATAATAGAAAATATAAATTATAAAGGAATAACTCCTGAAATTCCTTTAAATAAGACTATTGCACTCAATTTAAATTTTACGGAAGAAAATACGGATAGTAATTCAGATATAACAATATTAGGAAATACTGATCCGGAGATTTAATAAACAATATCACAAAGCTCTACAAACTCGACATTGTTGCATGAATATCCAAGTCGTCATTGCGAGGAAATTACGTAGTAATTGACGAAGCAATCTAGTAAAAAATTCTGATTTACAGAATTTTTTTTATTATTTTTCTGGATTGTCACGCAAGTACTACGACTGCTCGCAATGACGGGGTGGTATGGTATCCACGCGGCAATACCTACTCGCAATGACAGAAAAACCGCTCCACGTCGGGCAATGTTAAGCCATTCAATAAAATCTAAATATTTCTTAGAATTATTTTACTTAATTCACAATTCAAGTGTGAGAAGTTTATCTCTTCAAATCCTTTTCTTGGAATAATAATCATTGCGAATTTTATAGCTTTAAGCTTAGAATCACTAACAATAATTCTAATTAGATGTCTTATACGTCTTTTAATTTTATTGCGAACCACAGCTTTTTTATTTAGCTTTCTGCTAACTTTGATCCCTAAAAAAGTATTATATTTTGATTCAAAGAAGATTTTAGGAAGTTTTTTGGCTATTACCAAAATAAAATATCTCTCATAGAACTTCTTTCCAAGCTTATTTATAAGCTCAAATTCTTTTTGATTTTTTAAAGAGGTAATAGACAATTTGATAAGTCAGATTATTTTAAGCAGATAATTTATGTCTACCTTTCGCACGACGTTTTCTTAAGATTGCTCTTCCGGTTGGAGTAGCCATTCTAGATCTAAAACCATGTCTTCTTTTTCTAACTAAATTGCTAGGTTGAAATGTACGTTTCATAATATTTATACCGAACGAAAATAAAAATTAATTGTTATTGGATTCCCGCTTCCGCGGGAATGACATCATTAAGCGGGAATATTAAATACTTAAATATGTGCTTTTGCTTTTTCTACGATACTTGCGAATCCATCACTGTTATTGACGGCAAGTTCTGCAAGTACTTTACGATCTATATCGATTTCTGCTTTTTTAAGAGCTCCCATAAATTGAGAGTAAACAAGCCCATGCTCTCTTACTGCTGCATTTATTCTTTGAATCCATAAGCCTCTGAAATCACGCTTACGATTTCTACGGTCTCTGTAAGCATATTGAAGAGCTTTTTCTACTTTTTCAATAGCTACTCTAAAACAGCTATTAGCTCTACCTCTATAGCCTTTGGCTAATTTGAGGATTTTTTTATGTCGATTTTTAGAAATTTTTCCTGATTTTGCACGTGTCATTGCTGTAGCTCCTGATTAATTAATTTATACCATACGGTAAAAAATATTTTTTAATATTATATCCGTCTTGAGGACAAAGTATTGTAGTTCCTCTAAGGTTACGGATTTGAGCTTTAGTACGACGACGCATAAAATGTTTTTTACCTGCTTGGGATGCGATAACTTTACCGCTAGCAGTAAGTTTAAAACGCTTTTTTACAGCGGATTTTGTTTTTAATTTAGGCATGATTATTCCTTTAAATTGGTATTTACTAGACTTAAACTGTAATTAGGCATACCAAAGCCATGTACAGATAGAAAACTAGATAATAGTTTTTTTATTAGTTATTGCAAGATTTTTTTTTAAGAGACCGTCTGTAAATAAATTTTTAATTAAATTTAAATTAATTATTGATTTTTTAAGAAAAACTCATATTTTTATTATTATAAATTCAATCTAAAATTAAAATTCTATGAAAAATACTAATTCTTTTAAGACTCCTGATGATGCTGACTTCAATCTCTGTATACCACATGGAGTACCGATTAAATTCGTATCCCTATAGGTAGTAGCGTTACAGTAAATGATGAAATGCTTGGTTTGCTTGAAAATAGGCCTTATATTAAATTTACATGTGATAAAAATTCCAAAGCAGTAATATTAGAACCAGGCAAGAGTTATCAGTCTTTTATGCTGAATGATGAGTTAGAGGTAACTCCTTTAGGTGATGTACCTATGAATAATATTGCAGAACTCGATTAAATTTTTATTAAGCAAACAACTCTATTATTTTTTTAAGCTATTTGCTATAATGGGAATGCTAAATACATATTAATATTGATAATGTTTGGACAAAATCCTAAAAGAAGCATATTAAGTGGTGACGGTACTAGTTTAGAGGTGCAGTCTATTTTTAAGACTATACAAGGTGAAGGTATTTTTGTAGGTTGCCCTGCTATTTTTATTAGGCTTGGGGGATGTAATCTTGCTTGTAATTTTTGTGATACGGAGTTTGAAGATTTTGAGTTAGTAGATATAGCTGAGATTTTAAATAAAGTAGAAAGCTTAGCATTAAATTCTAAAAATGAAAAATCGATTAATTTAGTAGTAATAACCGGCGGTGAGCCGATGCGTCAACCTATAGAGCTATTATGTCAGAAGTTACTAGATCAAAATTTAAAAGTCCAAATAGAGACTAACGGTACGTTATATCGCTCTTTGCCAAAAGGGGTATCTATAATTTGTTCGCCGAAAGCCGGTAAAACCGGTTATAGTAAAATAAGAGAAGATTTATTGCCTAAAATTAGTGCGGTGAAATTTATCGTTGCTAAAAATATTGCAGAATATAGCATTATACCGGAAGTAGGACAAACTTCTTATAATATACCGGTTTTTATTCAACCTATGGATCAAAACGATCAAAGACTTAATGACGAAAATAATGAGTTAGCAGTAAAATTAGCACTAGAAAGCGGTGCTAGATTATCTCTGCAAACTCATAAGTTTTTAGGTATAGAATAAGATACTCGTTTTATTTGAGAGTGTATAATATCATGATCGTTTTGTGTCATTCCCGCGTGGACTCATTTCACCTCTGTCATCCCGCGACTTGATCGCGGGATCCAGTTAAAAATACTAAAATTACTAATATTTTTATTGTTTTTTGGATACCGTGGTCAAGCCACGGTATGACACCGAACGGATTTTTCGGTCCACGCAACAACGCCTTCTCGCGGAAGCGGGAATCCAGGAAAAAGCAAAGTAAATTGAGTTTTTAGTTTTTAAATTTACCTTACTTATACCTTTTAAGTACTGGATTCCCGCTTCCGCGGGAATGACATCGAAGCGTTAAGCCAGCACAGGTATTTTAAAAATACTTGAATTTTATATTAATTGAAGCTATTATAATCTTTTTTAAGTTTAAAGTGTTGAAATAATGAGTGAAATATTAGAACTTGAAGCTAAATCCCGTAATGAATTCGGGACAGGAGCAGCAAGAGCATTAAGAAGAGAAGGGCGTGTTCCGGCTATTATTTACGGAGCGGGTAAAACCCCTGTTAGTATTTCTTTGGAAGAAAAGGAAATAACTAAATATTATAGAAAGCCGGCTTTTATCTCTCAGTTAATTAATTTAACAATTGATAAGAAGAAATATAAAGTATTGCCGAAAGCCGTGGAGTTACATCCTGTTACGGATATAGTACGCCATGTTGATTTTGTCTTTTTAGAAGAGAAAACTCAAAAAATGGAAGTACCTGTAGTATATGAAGGGAAGGAAAGAGCTTTAGGCGTTAAAAGAGGCGGATATTTTAATATAGTAAAAAGAAGAGTTACTTTATTATGTGATGTTAATAATATCCCAAGAAACGTAACTATCGACGTTACTAATATGCCTATTGCTACTTCTCTAAAATCTTCAAAAATAGAATTACCGAAAGGATGCAGTTTTACTACTAAAAAAGAATTTGTTCTTGCAACTATTATAGGACGTAGAGGAGCAAAGACCGAAGCTGAAGGTGAACAACAAGCCGCTGAAGCAGGGAAGTAAGCTGCTTAGACAGGACATTGCATCAATTAGTTTTTTCGTCATTGTGCGGTGGTTTTATTGTGTGTATCGATTTTCTGTCATTGCGAGAAGAATTACGTATGACAGAAAACCGATCCCACGCGGGCAATACCGCTAGAAACGAGAATGACATTCTAAATGTTCATATACTTCTTCCAAATTAATATTTCTTCAAAAATTTTCCATTACTATTTATTAGGTAAATTATTATGATTCTTGTTATTGGTCTTGGTAATCCAGGAAAAGAGTATCAATATACGAGGCATAATATCGGCTTTATTGCTATAGAGAAAATAGCAAACCAATATAATTCATCATTTAGTACAAAGAAAAAATTCAATTGCGAGATTGCTGAAACTATTAGTGATGGGCAAAAGATAATTTTTATAAAGCCCACTACCTATATGAACTTGTCCGGTAAGTCAGTGATATCGGTGAAAACATATTATAATATCCACCCCGCAAAAATCTTTGTTATTCATGATGATATTGATTTAGAAACAGGTAGAATAAAATTTAAAACCGGTAGCGGTAACGGCGGGCATAACGGTTTAAAATCAATTGACGGTGTTATAGGCAATAATTATAATCGCATTAGGGTTGGGGTAGGTAGACCGCAAAATAATCAGGATGTAGCAGATTACGTACTTAATAACTTCTCTAAACCGGAGTATGAAACAGCGTTGCAAGCTATAGATAGAATAGTTAATAATTTTGGTTTAATATTAGAGAATAAGTTAGAAGAATTTAAGAATAAGATAGCTTGATATATTAAAACTAAACAGAAAAAATTTATGATACAAGATTTTGAAATTGTTTATGCCGAAGAAATGGATAAAACTCATAGAACTATAATTATTGAGGCTTTGAACAAAGATGCTAGAGAAAAAAAGGGGTTAGTAGGAGATATTGAATCTTTTTCATTTTCCTGTTTAGATCAGGATAAAAATTTTGTTGCAGGAATTAGCGGTATGAGTTCTTGGGGAGGGTTTTATATTGATTCACTTTTTGTTAATGAAAATATAAGAAACCAAAATTACGGTACTTTACTAATGCAAAAAGCTGAGGATTTAGCACGTGAACGAGGCTGTAATTTTATTCATCTTGTTACTATGGACTTCCAAGCAAAAACGTTTTATGAGAAACTGGGGTATAAAATTGAATTTGCTATGCACGGTTACGAAAAAGATTCTATAATGTATTATTTACGGAAAAATTTATGACACTAAAACTCGGAATTGTTGGGTTACCGAATGTCGGTAAGTCGACGTTATTTAATGCCTTAACGGCAAGTCAGGCTGCAGATGCCGCTAATTATCCGTTTTGTACTATTGAGCCTAATAGCAGCAAAGTTTTAGTACCGGATGAGCGTTTGCAACGACTCGCAAGCTTAGCAGGAAGCGGAAAAATTATTCCGTCTTATATTGAGTTTGTCGATATTGCAGGACTTGTTAAAGGAGCAAGTAAAGGGGAGGGGCTTGGTAATAAGTTTTTATCTCATATCAGGGAAGTCGATGCAATACTGCACGTACTGCGTTGCTTTGAAGATGAGGATATAACGCACGTACATAACAAAGTCGACCCAATCCATGACCTTGAGGTTATTGAAACAGAGTTAATACTTGCTGATATAGAATCGGTCGAAAAGCGTTTAGCAACAAGTGAAAAACGCTTAAAGTCAGGCGATAAAACAATGTCGGAGCAGATAGAATTGTTAAAAGAGGTTTATAAAGTGTTGGCAGACGGTAAACCTGCAAGAGTGTTAAATGAAATTTTAGGAGCTGATAATTTAAAACAATTGCAGTTAATTACTTCTAAGCCCGTTTTTTATATATATAACGTACTTGAAAAAGATGCAGCTATAGGTAATGAATTTACGAAATTAGTAGCAGAAAGAGCAAAGAAAGAAAACGCTAAAAGCGTCGTAATTTCTTCAAAAATAGAAGCTGAAATTGCTTTACTTGAAAGCATGGAAGAAAAAGAAGAGTTCTTAAAATTTATAGGTTTAGAGGAAACGGGGCTTAGTAAAGTGATTAAAGAGGGGTATAATCTCTTAAACCTTAAAAGCTTTTTTACCATAGGTCCTAAAGAAGCCCATAGTTGGACTTTTAAAGACGGCACGCTTGCCCCGGCTGCTGCCGGCATTATTCATACCGATTTTGAAAAAGGCTTTATTAGAGCGGAAGTTATCGGCTATGAAGATTATATAAATCTCGGTAGTGAGGCAAAAGCCAAAGAGGTAGGCAAAATGCGTTTAGAGGGTAAAGAATATAAAATGCAAGACGGAGATATAGTACATTTTAGATTTAACGTTTAATATACTCGATGAACTTCAAAAATTGGCTACGTCGTCTTATAAGTTCTGCGGTGCTCACGTATTAAGTATACGCTCCGCTCCTCGCCTTGTAGACTCCTTGCTCTTTTTGAAGTTGATCTTCGTCTATAATACTTTTTATTTTACCTCAGAGTATACTTGTTTTATTAACCATAGACTGCCGATGTCATTCCCGCGTAGGCATTGTTGCGTGGACCGGTTTATCTGTCATTGCGAGGAAATTACGAAGTAATTGACGAAGCAATCCAGTTAAAAATTCTGATTTACAGAATTTTTTTAATTATTTCCTGGATTGCCGCGTCGCTTCGCTCCTCGCAATGACGACCTTCAGTATCCACGCGGGAATGACATAAAGAACACTGAAACGACATAGAAATAAAAAGTAATATTATGAAAACAATTTTGCCCGATCGCTCCCTAAAAATCCAAGCTAGGCTTAATTATATAGTAAGCCAAATTTTAGATATTGCACAAGATAAAATTGCTATGATTATCTTATATGGCTCTTTTGCAAGAGGTGATTGGGTACGTGATCTACCTAACGGTTACCATAGCGATACTGATATTTTGATAATTCTGAAAAAAGGTAAATATAAAGGGTACACTGCTTTAAGATTAAAAGATAAAATATATACAAGATTAAAAAAGATGGGAGTAATAAAAGATCAGATTATCCCATATGATTCACGAATATCGATAATTCTAGAGTCAATTGATGAAGTAAATAGACAGTTGGAGATAGGGCGTTATTTTTACACAGATATTAAAAAAGAAGACATCCTTTTATACGATAGTAAGGAATTTACCTTAAGCGAAGCTAAAGATTTACCTTGGGGTGAGATGAAAGAAATTGCTAAAGATTATTATGATTATTGGTTCAATAGAGGTAAAGGATTTCTTATTGATTCCAAATATCCACTAGAAAGAAAAGATAATCCTATATCAGCTTTTTATCTTCATCAAGCTACGGAAAGTTTTTACAGTAGCAATTTTATTAGTTTTTTCTAATTATAAACCAAAGTGATATAGAGGAATTAGGCGGCAGAACAGCAAATTATAATAGCGAATTATGGGAAGTATTTCCGCAAGCAAATGAAGAACAAAAAGAATGTTTTGAATTACTAAAAAAAGCATATGTTGATGCAAGATATGATAAAAATTATAGAATTAGCAAAGAGCAGTTACTTTACTTGATTGAGAGAGTAGAAAAATTAAAAAACATTACGGAACGAATTTGTTTGGAGCGGATTAATCGATAAAACTCGATGAACCGAAATAAAAAAATCATTTATGAAAATAATCGCTAAAATCCCGGCATGGATGCTTCTATGCTTATTTATTTTATCACCGACTACGCGGAAACAATTTATACTTCAGGATTACCGAGTTTAACCAAATATTTCGGCATTGACGGCGGTGTCACTCAAACTACGTCTACATTATATTTTTTAGGATTTGCTCTCGGTATATTAACGCTTGGCAGATTATCGGATATTTACGGCAGAAGACCTATAGCTTTACTTGGGCTTTTTATTTATGTTGTATCTTCAATTATTAGCATTTTTGCAGTTAATATAGAAATGCTGATGATAGCTCGTTTTGTACAAGCTTTCGGTGTAAGCGTTGGTTCTGTTATTGGGCAGGCTATGGCTAGAGATTCCTATCAAGGCTCAGAGTTATCATATGTCTATGCTAGCTTATCTCCGTGGCTGTTATTTATCCCTTCTCTCGGTTCATCTATAGGGGGCTATATTATAGAATATTCAAGCTGGCATTATGTTTTTGTATTTTTTAGTCTTACCGGTACTATATTACTAGCTTTATATTATAAAGTTTTACCTGAAACAAATTCTTATATAAATTTTTCACAAAGCAGTAAATATTTTGAGGTTTTGCAGGTAATTATTAAAGATAAAATTCTTTGGTTATATGCTTTTATCATCGGTGCATTTAACGGCATATATTATGGTTTTTTCATAGAAGCTCCTTTTTATTGATAAAATGAAAGTTTCGCCATCTTTTTACGGTAAATTAGCGTTTTTGTTATCTTTTGCCGCTATCTTTGGAGGATTTTTAGGAGGGTATTTAATAAAAAAACGCCATGTACACGATAAAAAAGTTATGGGTTTAGGATTTATTTTTAGTTTGTGCGGTTGTATATTATTTGCGGTAAATGCTTTTATATTAGAAGTGGTTTCAGCGAGTCATAGTCTTGCAATCGCTATGGTATTTGCACCGATGATGATTCATATGGTTGGCATAATCTACTTATCCCTATGACGCTTCGTTATGCACTGGAGGATTATGCTAAAGTAACAGGTACGGCAGGGGATCTATATTCGGTGCAATATACTACGTAGTTATTGCTGCTGTAACTTATTTGGTTTCTAAAATACACAGCAAAACGATAAGCAATTTTGCTTTATTATGCTTCGTTTTAAGTATTAGCTCTGCTGCTGCATTTTACTGTATTTGGATTTTATATAAGAAAAAACACAAAAATTAAGTATTAGGCTCTGCGTACGGAAAATTAAATTATTTATGTCCCTAGATATTTTTGAGTGAAAATTGATAAGATTTTTGCAATAAAAAGTTGCTTTTAGTTCAAAAGAATATTATAATTTTGTAGCCAAAAAGAACAAAAATAGATTAAATTAATTTTCCATACGCAGAGCCTAATATGCAAAAAAGAAAAATAGCAGCAAAAGCAATAATAATCTCAAGAGTATCAACTAAACGTCAGCAGCAATCAGGTTATTCACTTACAGGTCAAACGTCAGACTCAAAGGAATATTGTGCAGATAACAATTTAGAAATTTTAAAAATTTATGAATTGGCTGAATCTGCTACAACGGGAAAGCGTAAAATATTTATGGAGGCGATCAATTTTGCTGCAAGCCAAAAAGAAATTGTAGCAGTAGTAGAATGTGAAGTAAATATATTACAAAGTAGCAATTTTAAAGAATTAGAAATGCTTAAGAAACTTATTGATGATGAAAAAATAGAGCTACATTTCTGTCGTCAAAATCTTGTTATACATAAATACTCAACATCGCAAGAAAAAATGCAATGGGATTTAGGTATAAAGCTCGTACAATACCGTTCTGATGATGCACGTAATAACGTAAATAACATTACTGAGTATAAATTACACCATGGTGAATGGATTAGTCTTCCTTCTCCTATCGGTTATTTACATAGTAGGGATAGAGCTAAAAGAGGCAGAGATAGAATATTTATTGATCCTAATAGAGCACCGCTTATAAAGCGAATATTTGAATTATATGCTAAAGGCATATATACTTTGCCTGAAATAATTAGAAAAAACAAAGGAATGGGGTTAAACCAATTTAAGAGGTAATAAAGGTTATTTATGCACAATCCATCTTTTGCAGATTATTCAAAATCCCTTTTATTATGGAGTAATGTACTATAAAAAAGCTGATAAATATTATCCGCATTTATATGAACCTATTATTTCAAAAGAACTATTTGACAATGTGTGATAGTTTTAAAAGAACGAAATAAATTTAAAGAGAGTAATAAGGGTTGTGTGTTTAGGGGATTAATTAAATGTGCTAATACTGGTAAAGTTGTAACATCCGATACTAAACAAAAAACTTATGCTAATGGTAATGTTGGAGTTTGGAACTACTTAAGAATATGGGATGCGGATAACCCCAAAAAGTCAATATATATATATATACCAGAAAAAAAAGTACTAGATGATATAGAAAGCGTTTTAACATCAAATGCAATTAGAACCGGAATTTTTAGAAAAATTAATAGACTATATAAAAAATTCGACAGATATAGAGCAAGAATATTATAAAACACGTAAGAAAGAATTAGAGGCAGAAAGTGCCAAATTCAAAATGCGTATAGATAGATTAAAAGATTTATTTTTTGATAATACGCTCAGTAAAGAAGAATATGAAGAGAAACTATTAGAATATACGCAAAAATACCAAGAAATAAATAACAAAATTGAAATATGTAATAAAGCAGATGATAGCTTTATTACAAAACTGATTTCCTTAGTAAAAATTGCTTCTGAAGCTCATCAGAAATTTATAGGTTTGATTGCTGAAGAAAAAAGAAAATTAATAAATTTAATATTTTTTGACTTAAAGCACGATGCCGAAAAACTTCATTATAAGCTGCGTCCGCCATTTGATAATTTTATAGATTTATCAAAGAGAAAATGGGAAGACATAATGTATGATTTGTTAACTATAACAAACCATAGAACCCAAATAAATGATACTTTTTTTATATATAGTATGCGGTAGAGTAGTCATATAATTTGTGTAAGTTATAAAGTGGAAATATTGTATGAATATTATTATAACTAATCTAACTTTATGACAAGTGTTGCTTTTACGCTAAAATCTCATGGTTTGAGACCTCATCGTCTATCCCTTCAAGGTCCATCTCTTCCTTTAAGGCTTCCATACTACAGCTACTAAATACATCAAGGCTATTCTGCTCGGCTTGCCATTTTAAGCTAGCTTCTTTAAAACTAACAATACCATTTTCAATTTCTTCTAATGTCCAATTTTTTATTTCGTGTAAAAAATTCTCTATATCTGCTTTTGCTTCTGGATTTTTTTCGATAAATGGATTAAAAAACTCCTTGATACCTGCTAATAATTCTTCTTTTCCAGGTTCTATGTCTTTTATATCTTTAGAATCTAGAGCTTGAGCTATCGGTGTATTAACTGCATCCTCGTTGTTTGCTATATCCTCTTCTTCAAAGCCTTCATCTATTAGATCTACAGTTTGGTTAGTTGCTTGTTCTTTGTTTAAATTATCAAGCAAGTTATCGCATAATTTTTGAATTAATTCGTTATTCTCCTGCACATATTTACGTCCTATTTCTTCTAATCTTTCAATATTTTTAGGACTTGCATCATCTAAACTTTCAGTCTTTTTAGTAATAGGTAATCCTATTTCAAAAAATTCATCTTCTCCTGGTAAATCATTTTTAACCTCGATAGTGGAAGAATTTTCCATATTGTTCATAAGCCTGCTTACTAATTTTCCTTTCACAAGCCAACCTATTACTCCGTCAAAGCCGATTTTAGGTATGGAACTCATAGGTTCGATGTCATTACTGAAATTGAATGCACAAACCATAGTATTGTCTAATATCTCTTTCTGCTCTTCACGTGTGAGGGTTTTCTCTTCGCGTATATGATTTTGCTCTTTATGTATATAACCTTTTTTGATCAACTTTAAAACTTCGTTTGCCGGTCTGTTAGCATCGAGTCCCCCATCTGCATATACATAAGGAGTACCTGAAGCATAATCATATCCTTGTACGGCTGCTTTATCCATAATAGGTTTAAAATATGTAGGTGCAGCTGTTGTTGCAAGCAATACGTCTTTTACCCTAACATGAGGGCTATAACCGTGAAAGCTGTCAAAAATTTCCAATTCTCCACCGTTAGTAGTCAAATCATTTACTGGAATAACAAGGCGGGAAGTAGTATTATCCATTCTATTATCGCCTAAATATTTTTCTATTAATTCTTTTAAAGGTTTCTGACTATATTTATGAGTAAATAACTGCTTAACTGAACCTAAGAAAGTATCAGGAAATATATCATTTGCACTCGACTTAAATATCTCAAGGGCTTCTCTAGCACTATATTTTGCTTCTTTTGAACCTGGTTCTTTCGGAATTGTTAATAATGCGGCGATAAGACCACCGACACTAGTACCGGAAATAATAGGAAATAGTTCAGTAATAGATTTTCCTGTTCTCTCTTCGATTTCTATAAGCACCATTAACTCGGATATACCTTTAATTCCACCGCCGGAAAGTGCAAGTACTCTATTAGTTTTTGCATTATCAATTTTTTCTGCCATAACAATACCTCAAAGATTTACATTGTGCGGCAGTATATAACAAAAGTTAATAATTGTCAATAAATTTATCTGTATAAACTTAACAAAATTTAACTTATAAAATAAAATTGTAACTATTAGTAAAGAAGGCTTGATTAATGATTAATATTTTAGTATATAGCTAATATTATAACTATAATGGTATGAGATATGCTAAGTAATCCTAGTAATAGCGATGTAAATCCCGATTTATTAGCAGCTGAAATAAAGAAAATGGAATCCTCAGTAATTAACGAGTTAAACAGTACTGAAGATACAATTGCTTATGGAAAAAAAGAATTATCTAAGCATCTTATAAAAGGTGAAATAGTTAAAGCTTTGGCATTTTTTTATTTATTCGAAGGAAATACTGGAGTAACTTTGAATGTTAAAGATTTAATATCTGAAAATGATCATGTTTCTAATGTAGATTATCTGCCTTATATAGGTGAAACAATTCCTCTCGCTGATGCTGTAGATAATTTAAACGACTTTATAAAAATATATTTTAAATAATTAAACCTTACTACTATAAATAATGACACTAAAAATACAAAATCTTAGACAGCTCTTCTGAGGAAGAGTCAAAAGAAAATTACACCTCACCTCAACATCTTGATTTTTTATTAAGAAATATACTTGATATTAGTTATATAAGTACCTCTAAAGGATTAAAACTTAGACTTGGTTTAATATTACATAATTTAGCCGATAGATTTTTTAAATATTCTGCTATTAGAAATACTTATAAAAAAATTAAATCTGAAATATTAACTGTAGATAATGAGTCTTTACAAAAAAACTTACAAATTATAAAAACTGCTTTTAATAAGCATCTTAATAAATTATTTAAAGAGTATAACAAAGAAAATATAAGTGATACGGATTATCAAAAGCTATTGCACTGTGTATTTTATACAAATTACTCTATTCCTAAGATATTTACTTTAGCAGGTGGTATTTACTGCTGAGTATGCAAAGAAAGTATTATTACAAGAATTGCAAAATAGTAATATCAACTTAAAAAGCATAAGTAATAACTTATTAAATTTTACAATACATAATTCTAAAGAGTTGTTAGCATTTACTAAAACAACTAAAATTACTCTAAAATCTGTAATGTTAGATGGTATGGATGATAATTCTTCTACTATATGTAATATCCCTAATACTATGAAAAAAACATTTACAGCTAATCATGTTATGCATTATAAAAGCGGTAATATACAAACAGATGTACCGGGTTTTGGAACATATGATGAAATCTTATCTAAATTTAATCAAAGGCTAGAACATAAAAATAATATTATAGAACGTATATTTGAAGTTATAAAAAATAAAGAAGCTTCACAAACTATACAAGAGCTACCGCGTGATTTAAACTATTTTGCTGAAAAGCTAACATATTTATTGTTTATAGTTGAAATATATAGAAATAATGCAACCTTATTTACAGCTCCGATGTTTCTAGAACTTATTGACAAAAATAGTATATTTTTATCAAATAAGGAGTTTTTTCCTATGTCTACCGAGCATGCCGTTGCTCAAACAAGAGGCATAATTAAAAACTATAAATATGTGTTACCAAATTCTTATTCTATGGATTATGACATTACAAATGTACAAAACGGTGATCTATTACTTATCAAAGAAGGTAATATATTAATAGAATGGCTTAGTGAAAAATTAAATAATTATAAATTAGCAAATATAGCACGAATATTTGACATCTTATCTTCAATGCAATTTTACAAAAAAATGGATAATATAAAAATCAATGATATCAAACATTTTTTAGAACAAGTTAATAAATTAGAACATTGTCCTACGGATTTGTTAAATTCATTAGACCAAAATTTAACTGCTTTAATTCTTAAAGTAAATAATATAGGAGAACGCAATTTAAAGCTTACAAAAACTAAGCTGCTTGAAAAAAAGGATTTTTCTCAAGATTTAAAGGATTTAATTGAAATAACCTACTTGGAATTTACTGAAAGCTTAAAAAATATTGAGGGGTTTTTAGCTCAAAAACAAGCATCTCTCAAGAAAGAAATTAAAAAAATCTTACCTGAAATTCTACAAATTTTATGTGCTAAAATAAAAGAATGGTATGATATTGATACTCCTGAATATACCAAAGATGTATTACAAGATATTACCCCCAAATTTAATCAAACTATTTCTCCTACCTCGTCTAAAAAGAGATTAAAACTTTCTTTTTCTAAAAGAAAAGATATATATGATGAAAATGATGATTATAGTAATCAAACTGTGGAAACAACTGCTATAGACGATAGTATGAAAGAATATTTTAAACTAATGGGAGAACATACTAATACTATATGCGATTAAAAACAGTATTAATATTATAGTCTTTTTGAGGTCCTAGAACTTGGTAGTTAAGAGTAAAAGAATCAGGATTTAAAAATATATAGGTAGCATTATATTCATCGCTGCCGCGTAAATGGCTACCTGTAGCTCTTGAGTTATCTATAAAATCTAAACGATGAAATAAGCTATTTTCTGCTTTGGCAAAATATTTTACAATATTATTATTTTCTAAAATATATCTATATTCTTTATTAGCAAGGATTTGATGATCGTAGTCGTTATAGTGAATTTGCAATTCCTCTTTATAGATTAATTCATTTAAACTTTTAAGTAGGAAATATGCTATCCCCTCACCGTAACCATAATTATCTATAATTCTGTTAATTCGGTATTTTCCGGATAATCTTAAAAAAATTTCTTTTACTAAATCGTTTTTTGAGGGCATTTGGTGTTTTGTTGTATTATGCAGAAAATACCGCAATCGTCATTGCGAGCGACTGTAAGGAGCGTGGCAATCCAAAAAAAATAATAAAAAAATGCTAAATTTAGCATTTTTTACTGGATTGCTTCGTCAAAACTTGCAGTTTTTTCTCGCAATGACGAAAAACTCATGCAATCACAGCTAATTCTGCAATATTTTCATTAGCAAATTAATCTCTTCGCGTAATTCTATATCGTTTTCCAGTAATTCTTCTACTTTCTTAATAGCATGCATAACCGTCGTGTGGTCTTTTTTACTGAATTTTTTACCGATATCTGCAAGGCTTTTCGGTGTTAATGCTTTACTAAGATACATAGCTATTTGACGCGGTCTTGCAACTTCTCGTAATCTTCGAGAAGAAGACATATCGGATAATTTAATATTATAACGACTAGCTACCTTTTTCTGAATATCTTCAACGGTAATTATTCTTTCATTAGAACGTAATAAATCTCTTAAAATATTTTGTGTATTTTCGAGTGTAATTTCTTTTAAAGTAAAATTAGAATGAGCTATCACTTTATTTAAAGCTCCTTCAAGTTCTCTAACGTTTGAAACGATTTTAGAGGCTAAAAAATCAATTACGTCTTTCGGTATTTTAACGTTCATCTGTTCAATTTTAGATTCTAGAATACCGAGTCGCAGCTCATAAGTAGTACTATGAACGTCGGCAACTAAGCCCCATCCAAGACGAGATTTTATCCGATCTTCAATATTATCTAAATCTGAAGGCGACCTATCACAAGAAATAACCATTTGACGGTTATTATCAATCAATGTATTAAAAGTATGGAAAAATTCTTCCTGCGTACTATCTTTACCGCAAATAAATTGAATATCATCAATCATCAACACGTCAACTGAGCGGAATTTCTCTTTAAACGAGATTACTTCTTTATTACGCAGAGCTTTAACAAACTGATACATAAACTTCTCTGCAGACATATATATCACTTTGCGGCTTGGGTTATTCTGCTTGATATACCAACCGATTGCATGCATTAAATGAGTTTTACCAAGCCCTACGCCGCCATATAGAAAAAGCGGATTAGACTCAGAAACCGCACCTGATGATTCCGCAACCGCTCTTGCTGCTGCATAAGCTAGTTCATTTGGGGCTCCAACCACAAAATTATCGAAAGTAAACCGTACGTCAAGAGTTGAAAAGATATTTTCCGAATTAAGCTCACTACTGCCGATATCGGCAAAAGTCTTAGTAGGTAATTCTATAACTGTTTGGGTTGTTCCAGGTAGCTCTTTAGTAATTATTTCAATCGACTTAATGGTATTATTATAATGTTGAAATAGTTGCAATATGACCATAGAGTACTTGGATTTTATCCAATCTCTAACAAAGTTAGTAGGGGCACAAAGAATAACGGTATTTAATGAAGACTCTATAAAATTGACTTTACTAAACCAGCTATTATATAGAGTTTCACCGTAATGATTGTAAAGATCTTGAGCCACGTGACTCCAGACATTTACATAATTATCACCTTGATCCGTTAAAATTATTTGATTAGTACTCACTTAAAACTGCCACGGTAAGTTATTTTGTTTCCAGCCTTTGTCTTGATTATTTCCTTCAAAGCCGTCACTAATATTATAACAATTTTTATAACCTATGTTAGTTATAAAATTTGCTGCGATAAATGACCTATATCCTGAACGGCACAGAAAAAATATTAACAAACTTCTTGCATAACTTGCTTCTAAGGGTAATTTGTACGTCAATCCGGTACTCGCATCCTCACGTACTTTTTTGTACGCTGCGGTGCTGCGTGCCGTGTTTCCTTCAAATTCCTCCTTATTAGTGGACGTTTGTAAGAAGTTTGTTGCCTCTATTTTATCTTTAATTATAGATAAAAAATAAAAAATTATCTTCAAAATCTTTATTCAATTGCCAACTTAGAAAGACCACCTTATTTTTATTATCTAAATGAGGTATCCCAACTTGTTGCCACTCTTCTTTAGTTCCTAACATCCACAAGAAAAGCATTATCATTTGAAATTAATATATCATAAGCTTTTGTAGAACAGATATTTTGAACCGACATATTTACGCTTTTTTGCTGTTATTGATAATAAAAGTTAATAGAATTTTACCCATGTAGAATGGATTTATTAGAGTGCTTAATTATTAAAGCATTTTAAAATGATCTTGGTATCTGATAATTTTAATAATATTATTATAAAAAAATTTTGCAAGATGTTATAGATGAATAAATTAAATAAAAACTCTTTACAAAAGAAACTTTTTTACCGTAGTAAAAACCGCGGTTGCAAAGAAATGGATTATATACTCGGTAGCTTTGCCGAAAAGTACCTATCCTTAATGGATGAAAAAAAACTTGAAGGCTATACTTTAATACTTGATCAAAATGATAATGATCTTTATAATTGGATTAATAATAAATCTTCTGCTCCTTCTTATCTAGATGCCGAAATAATTGATAAATTACGCAAAATAGCAAAAATATAAACTCCTGTAGAATGTTACAACAAAAATTTCCGGCGGCTGCCAAATCTTTCTTTGCAATCGATAATTTTACTAAGAATCTTAAGCAAGATTTTATCTTGAGTGCGAGTAATGAAGAGGAGGCGTTGCAATTATACAAGCAAGCTTTATTTTTTTCTTCTAATGAAAATATCTATTACTTTCCAAGCTATGATATCATCCCTTATGACCATACGTCACCAAATGCAAATATCTTATCTAGACGTGCAGAAACATTAACCAAGCTAACAACAAATAATAATAACGGCAAATTACTCATCACTCATGCAGCAAACTTATTAAACAAATTACCGCCGAAAGATTTTTTTTCTAAATATTTTTTGAAATTATCCCCTAAAATGAAATTTACTACGGATGAGCTTGCTATGTTTCTAGTAGAAAATAGTTTTACAAGAAATGCGAGTAGCATCGATGTCGGGGAATTTGCGGTTAGAGGCGAAATCATTGATATAATATTGCCTGGTCCTAAAGCTTATAGAATTAATTTTAGCTGGGATTATATTGAATCAATAAAAGAATTTGATATTGATACACAAATTTCAACTAAATCTTGTACGGAACTCGTTATTAGTCCTGCAAATGAGATAGTTTTAAATTCTGAAACAATCAGTAATTTTAAGAATAATTACTTACGAAATTTTGGAGTTAATCATACCGATAATCCTTTATATGAGGCGGTAATATCTGGAAGAAAATTCGCAGGATATGAACAATTACTCCCGCTATTTTATAATTCCTGCTCTAGTTTAGTAGATTACCTAAACGATCCTATTTTCATATTCGATAATTTATCAAAACAAGCCATTTTAGAGTTTGAGCATAGTTATAATGATTTTTATTCCGCAAGATCAGAGGCAAATAAACTTAAATTTAATAGTTTCTATCCCACCCTTTCACCGACTAGCTTATATTTTACCGCTTCTGAAATAACAGAATTACTAGAACAAAAAAATAATATACTACTTACTTTTGAAAACTCAGAGCAAGCTAGCTTAATTGAAAATATAGCCGCTACAAGTTTTATAGAAAAGAAAACGGTTTTTGATAAATTATTTGAGATTATTAAAGCTCATTCTTCTAAAAAAACCGTAATAGGTGCAGCTTCTTTAAGTGGTCTTGAGAGAATTAAAAGCATAATTCAAAATTATGAATATAAATATAATAAGATAAATAAATTAGATGAGGCTAAGGCTTCAGTAATAAATGTCGGGATAATTCCTTTAAATCAAAGCTTTTATACGAAAGAATATTTATTTATTACCGCTAGCGAATTATTAGAAGAAAAACCTAGTCCTACAAACACTAACAAAAAACTTAAAAATATTTTGCTGGAGCTTGATAATTTAGTTGAGGGCGAATTTGTTGTTCACAAAGATCATGGAATAGGGCAGTTTTTAAAGCTAGAAGCTTTAGAAATCAAAGGCAAGCTGCATGATTTTTTAAAGATTTTATATGCCGGCAATGATAAGTTATATATACCGGTTGAAAATATAGAGGTAATAAAAAAATACGGTAATGATAATGCAGAGCTTGATAAGCTTGGCAGCGTCTCATGGCAAAGAAGTAAGGCGAAACTTAAAAACCGTATAAAAGAGATAGCACTGCATTTAATACAAATAGCAGCTAAAAGGAAACTTAATAGCAGTGCTTCCGTTGAATTTGACCTTGAAGAATATGATAAATTTTGTGCTAATTTTCCTTTCAGCGAAACAGAAGACCAGTTAACCGCTATAAACGATATTAAAGAAGATCTAAGAAACGGTATGTTAATGGATAGGTTAATATGCGGTGATGTCGGGTTTGGTAAAACAGAGGTAGCAATGCGTGCCGTCTTTATGGTAGCAAAATCTCTAAATGAACATTTACCTCAAGTAGCCGTAGTTGTACCGACAACTATTTTATGTAGTCAACATTTTTCAAGGTTCATAGAAAGATTTAAGGGATTTGGTTTAAATATTAAGCAATTATCTAGTGTTATTAGTTCTAAAGAAGCAAAAATTATAAGATCAGAGCTTGAAAGCGGTAAAATAAATATAATAGTAGGCACTCATTCTTTATTACATAAAAATACAAAATTCTTTAATTTGAAATTGTTAATAATTGATGAAGAACAACATTTCGGTGTCGGTCAAAAAGAATTTCTTAAATCGCTAAAATCCTCTTCCCATGTACTTGCAATGTCGGCAACACCGATTCCTAGAACGCTGCAAATGTCAATGACCGGTTTAAAAGAACTTAGCATTATTGCAACGCCGCCTCTAAACAGGTTGGAAGTTCGGACGATGGTTATGCCGCTTGATCCCGTTATTATCAGAGATGCATTATTACGCGAACATTTTAGAGGTGGAAGAAGCTTTTATGTAGTTCCAAGAATTAAAGATATAGAGGATATCGAAAAACAATTAAAACAAATCGTGCCGGAATTAAGCTATAAAATAGCTCACGGAAAAATGACCCCGAGTAAAATTGATGAGGTTATGAGCGAGTTTTATGCCGGTAAATTCGATATACTAGTCTCAACTACTATTATAGAATCAGGAATTGATATAGCCGAAGCAAATACCATGATCATACATAAGGCCGATATGCTGGGGCTTAGCCAGCTATATCAATTGCGTGGTCGGATAGGTCGAGGTAAAGTGCGGGGCTATGCCTATCTAACGGTAGCAAGTCATAAAAAGATGACCTCGCACTCCTTAAGACGTTTAGAAATAATACAAAATAGTTGTGCTTTAGGCTCAGGTTTTACTATTGCAAGTCATGATATGGATTTACGGGGCTTCGGTAATTTGATAGGTGAAGAACAATCAGGCCAAATTAAAGAAGTAGGTACGGAACTCTATCAAGAAATGCTGGAAGAACAAATAGCTATTTTTAAAGATGAACCGATTGTCTCGGAACAGCTATTTATTCCGACTATTAATTTAGGATTATCCGTCTTTATTCCCGATAATTATATATCCGATTCAGTCCTTAAACTTGGGCTATATAGAAGAATAGGTAATTTAAGCAACGAGATAGAAGTAGAGAAATTTAAAGATGAGATGATTGATAGATTCGGCTCACTACCGATTGAATTTAATAATTTACTTGATATTGTAAAAATAAAACTATTATGTTTTAAGTTAAATATTGAGAATTTAGATTCAGGAGATAACGGATTTGTGATTAAATTTTATAAAAATGCCGATATGACCGATAAAATTTTGAAATTCGTTAGTACTTACTCTAATCAGGCAAAAATCAAACCGGATAATAAATTAGTATATATTAAGAAATTAGTAGATAAAAATATAATTACCGAGGCAAATCAGTTACTTTGGAATTTATCGGAGGCGTAGACTCGATGTCATTCCTAGCTCTGCGTTGCCTGTGTGGATACCTAGGTCGTCATTGCGAGGAGCGAAGCGACGCGGCAATCCAGAAAAATAATTAAAAAAATTCTGATTTACAGAATTTTTTACTGGATTGCTTCGTCGAATTACTGCGTAATTCTTCTCGCAATGACGGGAAAACCAATTCTTGCAATGACGGTAACATTTTTTTAACATAATAAACATGCCCCATAACTTAAAACAATTATTCCAAAAACATAACGTAAAAGGTTTGTCGATTAATTCTAAAACCGTTAAGGATAAAGACGTCTTTTTTGCGATTAAAGGACAAAATGTTGATGGAAATGATTTTATAAATGAGGCTTTAAACAAAGGTACAGTATTAGTAATTACGGACAATGAAAAAAGTGCTACTATAGATAAAGTAATCTATGTAGAAGATGTACAAGCAGCTTTATATGAAGCTATAGAGATTTTTTATCCTAAAAAACCAAAGAATTTGATAGCCGTAACCGGTACTAACGGCAAAAGCTCGGTAGTGTCCTATATAGCTCAAACATATTCATTACTTGGGAAAAAAGCCGCATCTGTAGGTACGATAGGTGTAGAGATTTTTGGCTGCGATAATCTTATAAATGATGTGCCGGAATTAACCACGCTTGATTATTTAAGCTTTAGAAAAATTGCCCATAATTTAGCTGAAAACAATATAGAATATTTAGCTTTTGAAGCTTCTAGTCATGGTCTTAATCAAGCAAGACTTGGGGAAATAAAAGTAAATATCGCATGTTTTACTAGCTTTAGTCAGGATCATCTAGATTATCACTATACAAAAGAAAATTATTTATTAGCCAAACTGAAATTATTTACCAAGCATTTATTACAAGGCGGTCTTGCAATATTAAATTCCGATATAGAAGAAATAGAGTTTATTAAAGATTACCTACATAACCATAATATTAAATTTATAACTGTTGGAAAAAAAGGTGATGTACAAATAACTAAAATTAATGGTTCTTTAAAAGGACAAAATATTAATTTTGCATTTAATAATAGAGAATGTAGTTTTAATACCTCTATAATCGGTAGTTTTCAGGCTAGCAATTTGTTAATTGCCGCTCTTAGCATTCATTATATCGGATTTGATTTTAATAAAATAATCGAAATTCTAACCCAAGTTAAACCGGTAAAAGGCAGAATGGAGCGAATAGGCAACACTAATATTTTTGTTGATTATTCCCATACTCCCGATGCTCTTGAAAAAGCTTTAACGGAACTGAAAAATATTAAATTACGTGATAGTAAGCTAAGCGTAGTTTTTGGTTGCGGTGGTAATCGTGATAAGACAAAGAGAAGTCTTATGGGGCAAATAGCCGCAAAACTTGCTGATAACGTCATAATTACCGATGATAACCCACGCAATGAAGACCCAAAGCTAATCAGAGCTGAAATCATAAGCGGTATAGAGAAAGCGGATTATATCGAAATAGCTGATAGGAAAGAAGCTATTAAATATGGTATAAATAATTTAAAACAGGACGATATCTTATTAATTGCCGGCAAAGGTCATGAAAATTACCAAATTATAGGCGATAAGAAATTACCTTTTGATGATGCTGAAATTGTAGGGAAACTAACGTCATTGCAAGGAAAGGCAAAGCCTTGACGCAGCAATCCCATGCCAAAATCCTGAGATTGCCACGCTCCTTACAGTCGCTCGCAATGACGGGTTGAGCATCCACGTGGGCAATGCCATACGGGAATGATATAAACAAGCCATACAACAACACGTAAATAACAAAAATATATGATTTGGAACTCTAAAACTTTAAGTGCTGCTCTCGGTATAACAATCTCTAATTCTATCAATTGTAATGAGGTGCAATTCAACTCCAAAGATGTTAAAAAAGGTGACTTATTTATAGCACTTCAGGGTAATAGAGACGGTCATGATTATGTTCAGGATGCAATAGATAAAGGAGCGGCAGCCGTAATTGTTAGTAAGCAAGTAGAGATAAATGATAAAGATAAAATTATCCTAGTTGATGATTGTTTTGAGGCTCTACAAAAAATGGCTTTATATAAACGAGAGAATTCAAAAGCTAAATTCATAGCTATCACCGGTAGTGTCGGTAAAACCTCTACTAAAGAAGCACTGAAGATATTATTGCAACATGATTCCCTAGTTTTTGCTAGCAGAGGTAATTTCAATAACAAACTCGGTATGCTTATTAATCTTGCATCAATGGCTGATGATACGGAATATGCCATTTTTGAGCTTGGCATGAACCATAAAGGCGAGATAAGAGAACTGGTTCAAATATTAAAGCCGAATATTGCCATGATTACTAATATTTCGGAGGCTCATTTAGAATTTTTTAATTCGCTTGAAGAGATAGCTGAAGCTAAATGTGAGATTTTTGAAAATTTTAGCAAAAATGATATTGCCGTTATTAATGCTGATACTAATTGTTATAGCAAAATATTATCGATATTAAAAAACCTTTCTATTGATAGGGTATATAACTTCGGCATATCACATAATACACCTGCACAATTAGTTTTATATGAGAACCTAGGAGAGCAAGTTCATTTAAAATATAAGATAAATAATAAATCCTTAGAGATAACTATACCGTTCATTCCTAGGCATTTTGCCGAAAATTATACCGGTGTACTTTTAATTATCGATATATTAGGTAAAGATATGGAGTTAGCTGCAAATCACTTAGCAAATATTTCTCCGACCGAAGGAAGAGGGAAAATTATCAATATACAAAATTCTCGTGTAATTTGTGATTACTATAACGCAAGTCCAGGGTCAATGAAAGCTGCATTAGAATATTTAAAGCAAGTACCTGCCGAGAATAAAACCGCTATAATAGGCGATATGCTAGAGCTGGGGGAAAGCTCTAAACCGCTACATGAAGAACTAGTACCTTATATACTAGATGCTGGTTGTTCTAAAGTTTATTTAGTAGGAGTAAATACTAAATATATTTATGATTTACTACCTCCCAAAACAGCTAAAAAATACTTTAAAAATGTTGATGAATTAATTACGCATATCACGGATTTATTTGAAGGTAATGAGCTTATCTTAATAAAAGGTTCAAGAGGTATAAAACTTGATAAGATTGTTGATTATTATAAATAAATACACTAAGATATTTTTAATGTTGTGTGGTTTGGTTTTCCGTCATTGCGAGGAGCGAAGCAACGCGGCAATCCAGGAAATAATTAAAAAAATTCTGTAAATAAGAATTTTTTACTGGATTGCTTCGTCAATTGCTATGCAATTTCCTCGCAATGACGGATAAACAGGTCCACGCAACAATGCCCGCTCGCAATGAAGATTTGGTATCCATGCGTGCAATGAGCAACATCAAAACACACTTTTTAATTTAAATCTACAAATGTTATATAATCTTTTACTTCCTCACATCCATAATTCACATATAGCTAATTTATTTCACTATATTACTTTTCGTAGCGGTCTTGCTATTATTATAACTCTAAGCCTTAGCTTTATCACGGGTCCGATATTAATAAAATTTCTGCGATCTCTTCAAAAAAACGGTCAGCCTATACGCTCAGACGGACCTGAATCGCATCAAACAAAAGCAGGTACTCCGACAATGGGAGGCATTATGATTATTTTGTCTAGTTGTATTTCTACTTTATTACTTGCTGATTTAACTAATAAATATATTTGGATTACGTTATTTGGTTTTATTAGCTTCGGTATTATAGGATTTATGGATGATTATGCTAAGGTAACTAAAAATAACCATTACGGGGTAAGGGGAAAAAGTAAGCTTTTACTGCAAGGAATTATTAGCTTAATTATATGTGTTTTACTAGAATATCTAGATAAAAATCCAAGTCATTTACTTAACGTACCGTTTTTTAAAAATTTAAGTTTGGATCTTGGTTATTTTTATATAGTTTTTGCTATATTTGTTATAGTCGGTTCTTCTAATGCCGTGAATCTAACGGATGGGCTTGATGGTCTTGCTACCGTTCCTATTGCCTTTACTGCTGGTTCTTTTGCTTTAATAAGTTATTTAGTAGGAAATCTAATTTACTCGAACTACTTACAGCTAACCTATATACCGAATACCGGAGAGTTAACGGTGTTATGTGCAGGACTCGTCGGTAGCTGCCTTGGATTTTTGTGGTTTAACGCACAACCGGCAGAAGTTTTTATGGGCGATACCGGTAGTTTAAGCCTTGGCGGTGTACTTGGGATTATTAGCGTCATTACTAAGCATGAAATAGTTTTAGCTATAGTCGGCGGCTTGTTTGTTATTGAAACGGCATCTGTTATTTTACAAGTATATTATTTTAAAGCTACTAAAGGAAAAAGAATATTTAAAATGGCACCGCTCCATCATCATTTTGAAAAACACGGCTGGGCAGAATCAAAAGTCGTAATAAGATTTTGGATTATTTCAGTTATATTTGCTCTTATAGGCTTATCATCATTAAAATTACGTTAACTATACTCGTCTATCTACTTTTCATTTATTGAGAATATATTAACATAAATTAACTTTATTTTTGCTTTTGTACAAGAAATTTACTATAATGCCGACATTAATTTATAGTAGGTGTATGACGTGGCTAAAGAAATAGATATAAATAAATTATTAGCATAAGAAAATAATGCTTTAAATACTATATTAAGCCAAGTAAATGAATTATGCGAACAAAATAAGAAGTTGCAAGGTTTAATCGAAATACAAAATGAAACTAAAGAACTAGAAAAAGAACATAATAGATCGTTGCCTTGGTTTAAAAGACTTGTAAAAACAGTTTCTAATGTAAAGTATATTTTTGTAAAAAGTGAAGAACAGTTAACAAATGAAGCAATAAAGTATAATAACAAAATATTAAAAGATATTAATAATAAGATATATAATATAGCGGAAAAATCTGCACCTTTAAAGCAAGAATTACAAGAAGAAATCGAAAAAAATTTTAAGGATTTAACAAAGAAAGATTTATCTAAAGAACAAAGAGAAAGATTGTCGGAAGTATATTTTAGTTATAAGAGTAAACCTGAAAGATTCTCAGCTCTACATATGACAAATCCTTTACAATTCATTAAGGCTGAAGAACTAGAGAAACAATATAATTCTTTAAATGCTACAAAACAAAACATCCAAAATTTAATATCTGAGAATTCTAATATCAAAGAACTTAAGGAAATACAAAAACAGGTTGCTGAAATTAGAGAAGAAATACCTTATACATTTTTTGAAAAATTAAATAATATTTGGCAAAATGTTAAAAATGTTTTTGTAAATAATAGTGAGCAGGTTTTAGCAAAAAACAAAGAAAGTAATACTAGAACAATTAGAAAGATTGATGAACAATTATATAAAACGAAGCATAAATTTGAGGAATTAATTGAAAATAAGGAAAGAAATATTAATAATATAATTGCAAAGTTGCCTGACAATGAGGAGTTACAAAAGATAGTAAGTAACCTTACAAATCACATGGCTTCAAAAAAAGAACCAATATTAGCAAACTCGTCCCTAGCTAAACCTTTGGAAAATAGTGTAACACCGCCGCCTCCTTTATCACAAAATAATATTCCATCACCACCACCGCCGCCACCTCCTTTATCGAAAAATAATCCGCCACCACCGCCTATGCCTACTATGGCTCCGGCTCAGACTGAGATATTATCTAAGCCTGTAGGAGTTACTACGGTTAAAAAACCGGAAAATCAACCACGTCCTTCTATAGATACTTCTGATTTAATGAGAGAAATAGCAGGACCAAAAAATCTAAGAAAAGTTGAAAAAACGGATGTTAAGACACGAGATTCTAGAGACTTATTGCTGCAGTCTATAAGAGGTGAACACAAACTAAGAAAAGTTGAGTTTGATCCTAATACAGGAAAACCGGTTGCACATTCGCATAGTAAGCCTGCTCAGAATGTTAACAAACCTAATGGAGTTGCATCAATTTTAGCACGAAGAGTTGCTATGGAGATGAGTGATTAGTAGTAGCAGTAGTGGCAGTGAAAGCGATAGTGGTAACTGGAGTGATGTTAGTGTTAATAGCAATAAACCAAAGGCTCTAAAAACTAGAGGAGAACGAGATGCTAAAACGACTACGCATGCTCAAAAGATTCTAAGTAATAGGAGTTCACAAAAACCATCATTTGTTAGAAGTTAATCTTTAAGTATGCTTTGTTGTGTGGATACCTAAGCCGTCATTGCGAGGAGCCGTAGGCGACGTGGCAATCCAGAAAATAATTAAAAAAATTCTGTAAATAAGAATTTTTTACTGGATTGCTTCGTCAATTGCTATACAATTTCCTCGCAATGACGATTCGGGGTCTACCCTTTAAACTTCTTAGTTACTTCAACTATTCTTTTACCAAATAAATTAGCAGTTTTTAAATCGCCTTTAGTAGGAGTAATATCAGGAGAAGATTTGTGGTTAGATTGAGTCATAAGTCCTGACCAGCTACCGAGGCGGTTAATTTTGTCGGGATCAGGCATCTCATGATCGGCAAAATTCGGGGCTGCTTCAGTTTGCCCAACCCAAATCATACAATGCTGCATTGCAAAATGAAATAATTGTTGGATGCTGCATAACTTATCACCTGAATAAGAAGCAGAATTAGTAAAAGCTGCAGCTATTTTATCTTTCCATTTTGCTGTGCCCACCTAGTTGAGGTAGCCTCCATAAAGGTTTAAAACGGACCGGCTAAACTACCCATATAAGTTGGAGTTCCAAAAATTATAGCATCGGCATTATCTAATAAATCCCAATCAATATTATCTGGCTTGTCTTTAATTTATTTTTATTAAAGAAACATTTGCTCCTGCTTCTTTTACGCTCTTGTGTAGTTCTTCAGCTACTTTTGCAGTATGACCATACCCGCTATAATATACGATAGCTACTTTAACCATTTTATTCTCCATATAAATATTACAACTAAATCGTCATTGCGAGGAGCGAAGCGACGTGGCAATCTCAGAAATTTTACACTACCTTCTTGAGATTGCCACGCTCCTTTTAGTCGCTCGCAATGACGGCTAAACTACTGATATACGAAACAACTCCTCTCTCCTATAAGCCTACAATAAACTCGGCTTCAGTTTTAGATTGTATTTCCTCAATAGTAACATCGTCAGCCTTTCTAACTAATATCATTTCATCTTTATCAATATCAAAAATTCCAAGATCGGTAATTATTCTGTTAACTACTTTTTTACCTGTTAACGGAAAGCTGCATTCTTTTAATAATTTAGCACCACCGTCTTTTGCGTTATGTTCCATTATAATAACTACTCTTTTGGTGTTAGCAACCAAATCCATAGCACCGCCCATACCTTTAACCATTTTACCCGGAATAGTCCAGTTGGCAAGATCACCTTTTTGTGAGACTTGCATAGCACCTAAAATAGTTAAATCGACATGCGAACCTCTAATCATCCCAAATGAAAAGCTACTGTCGAAATAGCTGCTTTCAGGAATAGCAGTAATAGTTTGCTTACCGGCGTTAATTAAATCAGGATCTTCCTCTCCTGCGTAAGGAAACGGTCCCATACCAAGCATACCGTTCTCGCTTTGAAATATTACATTCACTCCTTTAGGTATATAATTTGCTACATGCGTAGGCATACCTATACCAAGATTGACATATAATCCGTCTTTAAGTTCCTCTGCGGTTATTTGATAAATTTCTTCTTTGCTCCAAGCCATATCTTATTTTTCCCTGACAGTTAATTGCTCAATACGTTTCTCATATCTTTCACCTACTATTAATCGCTGTATAAAAATATTAGGTGTGTGAATATTGTTAGGGTCAAGTTCTCCTACCTCAACTATTTCCTCTACTTCACAAACTGTAACTTTAGCGGCACCTGCCATGACTGCATTAAAATTTCGTGCAGTTTTATTGTAAATCACGTTGCCGCTTTTATCAGCTTTAAAGCCTTTAATAATAGCAAGATCGGCTTGCAACGCCGTTTCCATGATATATTTTTCGCTGTTAAACTCCTTTGTTTCTTTGCCTTCTTCAACTATTGTACCTATACCTGTTTTAGTATAAAAAGCCGGAATTCCCATGCAAGCAGCTCTAATTCGTTCAGCTAAAGTTCCTTGTGGGTTTAATTCAAGCTCAAGTACTTTATCAAGATATTGTTGCTCAAAAATCTTATTTTCTCCGACATACGAAGAAATCATTTTTTTTATTTGTTTAGTTTGAAGAAGAAGCCCAAGTCCGAAATTATCAACACCGCAATTATTGCTTATAATCGTTAAATTTTGAACATTGCTTTTAAGAAGTGCATTTATTAAATTTTCAGGAATACCGCATAGACCGAATCCGCCCGACATTATAGTCATGCCGTCATAAAGAAGTCCTTCAAGAGCAGCTTCAGCCGAAGGATAGATTTTATTCATAAATTTTAAATTATTTAATATCTATTATTTAAGAAATTAGGAGGATTTTCAAAAGAAGTCAAGGACATACACAAGTTTGGTATATTAAAAAAATACTTTACAAATTTAAAATAGTATATACCGTAGCTACTTATGATTAATAAAAATTAACGATACTATGAAATTAAATAAACTAAATTTAACTATTGCTGCTTGTCTTTTATATTCATCATCAGTATTAGCAACTGCATCAAATATTGATGACGATATGACAATTCAAGAAAATTCTAAAAAAATTATAGCTATGTAATTACTTATGATAAAGATATGTCCTCAAGAGCAAGTAGCGATGCTGCTATGTCATTGATTGAAGGTTACCGTCAATTAGATGATGCTATGTTTGCCGATTCAGATAATATAGCTATGAAAATCTTAAGTTATATTACAAGATTTACTGCTACATCTTGGATTATGGTAGGTAATCATGAAATAGGAGGTCATGGAGCAAGAGCAAGAGAATTTGATTTAAAAGTAACAAAATATGAAGTAGATCCTTTTGAGGGTACAACATATTTTAAAGCTAAAGATTTTAATTCTTTGCAAGTTCATAAGCAAATTGCTATAGATACAGGTGGGATTCAAGCAAGCTATTTGTTATCTGAAAATATTAAAGATAGATATATGACAAGTAACAAAATTAATCCTACTTACGGTATAGGTTATTTATGGACAAGACTAGATCAAGCAAGTTATTTTTAGTACGACGGTAAAGATAAAGACGGTAATGATATAAATGCATATGTAAAAGCGATTAACTCTATATACGGTAAAAATTATATTACTAAAAATAAAATTCGTTCATATGCTTATTTAGATTTATTTGATCCGTTTTTAGTTTATTCAGGTTATTCATTTGTAATGAATCAAGATCTTAATAATATTCCGATGATTGAATTAGGACCGGTTAAATAATATTTACCTGCGACTAGAGCGATACTTGCTCCATATGGTTTAGAGCGTGGTTTAGTTAACCATTTTGTTGTTGATAATAAATATTATTCAAGTTAATATTAATTACGGCAAAAATCAGAAATTTAAGTCTTAAGGTGTTGGAGTTAAAGCAAATAAATTAATCGAATTCGATTTTGTCGGTTTAGGTTTAGAATCGGCATTTTGGAATCAGCCTAAAATGTTAACTGCTACTCCTTTAAAAGAGAGCTGTAAACAGGGCGGTCTTGGGGCAGTTAATTTTGAGCTTAGCTTAAAATGAAACATTTAAGATAGTCGGCTCAGGTGGTTACAAAACAGCGGGATTTATCGAAGGTATGCCTTTAAAATCTTCCGCTATTCTTAAGAGCAGGACTAAAATTAGATTTATAAGCATTGCAAAAAACGTCATTGCGAAGCGGCATTGCCCGCGTGGATATCGCTCCGTCATTGCGAGCGACTAAAAGGAGCGTGGCAATCCAGTAAAAATAATAAAAATGCTATGCATTTTACTGGATTGCTTTGTCAATTACTTTGTAATTTCCTCGCAATGACGACTTTAGTATCAATGCAACTATATTTATTCCGGATGACTTTCTGAATCCCCTGTAATATCTACTTGTGTTTCGCTGGCGAGATAATTCTTAGAAAGTTCACTCTGGTAGAATTTTTTATCTCTTTGACATATAAAATTTTTAATTTCTCCCCCTTTCTCCATAGCTATATTAAATGCATTTTGATTTAAATCAACGTAGCGTAAAAGATTATCTACTATTTCTATATTTCCTGTTTTTATTCCTTCATAAAGGTATTTATTAACATCTTGAATGTTATTACTTGTTAAGCGGAATAATAATGATAATAAAGTGCCGGCCCCTGTTATTTCTTGAGATTGGATACAATCTGTTAAAGCTTTGTATATAATAGAGGAGTGCGGTTGTTCTGAGGGTATATATATCTTAGTAAGAAAAGCTAGGGAGATGATAGGATCAAGTTTAGCGATTTTTATAAGGCTTTTTTCATCTAATATTATGGAGTCCGGCTGTATACCGAACATATCGATAAAATTAGTCATTTCAAACATTAATTTTTTAAAATCTTCTACATTATTTTCATTCATTGTTTTTTGGAGTTTACTTCCTAATTCTTTAGCTTTATTCTGCATGAATACAGTATATGAATTTCCTTGTTAATTAGTTAACATATTAACCTATATTTAATTTTTTTTATAAAATAGCAAACAAATATAATTATGTAAACTAAAAATTCTTATTAATTTTCTTAGCAAAATAATTTAGAATATATGTTTTAGATTCTTTAAAATATATGCTAACTATTCTAGAAAAATTTTTATTTGCTCCTGTAAAAACGTTCATCAATATACGTGAAGATACCGTATCGGCTCTTAAGAGGCTCGGTATTAATAATATTCGTGATTTATTATTTTATCTACCTGTTACATATCAAAATAAAATATTATCGCCTAATTTAACTGAGGTTAGGGACGGTGAAATAATCCAAACGGAAATTATAATTGAGAGTGTTAATTTACCAAAAAAAGGTAATCAGCCTTTAAAAATTACAGCTAGTAATGATACCGGTTCTTTGTTATTAGTGTTTTTTCATAAGCCTCCACCGTTTATTTTTAATAAGCTGAAAGTCGGAACAAAGCATATTATTAGCGGTAAAGTACAATTTTTTGATCATTATTTGTAGATTTCGCATCCTGAATTTATTACGAATCCTAAATTTGCAAAAGAAATAGAGCCGATTTATTCCCTGACATACTTGCTTAGTAACAAGCAGCTATATTCATATATCATAAAAGCGATGGATATCTTTGAGGAGAAGTGTAAGCTACTTGAAGATAAGGAGGTAAAGGATTATTTGGAGGAGGTATTGCAGAGTTTGAAGGTTTTGCATGGGTTATGTCATTCCCACTCTCTATGTCATTCCCGCGTAGGCGGGAATGACATAGAGAGTGGGAATGACATAGAGGGGCTTCGCAATGACGATTTATATAATAACGCCAAAAAACAACTAGCAGCTAAGGAACTTATCGCTAATCAAATATCTCTTTTAAATGTACGCACGCAAATTGCCGGAAAACAAGGTAATATTTATCCTAAAGCTGTCGGCATTCAAGCAAATATATTAAATGAGTTAGGGTTTGAGCTAACTTCCTATCAAAAGCAGGTTATAGAAGAAATAGAGCTTGAGCAAAGCGATAAAGTAGAAATGATGAGATTGTTGCAAGGTGACGTCGGCTCAGGTAAGACTTTGGTAGCTTTGCTTACGATGGTAAATACAGTGGGAGCAGGGTTTCAAGCAACGCTTATGGCTCCAACCGATTTGCTTGCCAATCAGCATTATGAGTTCTTTGTTAAAGCTTTAAAAAATACTAATATAAGAGTCGGATTACTTACAGGTAAAATACTGGGGGCAGCTCGTAAAAATATTATGATACAACTTGAAAACGGTGAGATTGATATATTAGTCGGTACTCATGCGTTATTTCAAGAGAAAGTAAGTTTTAAGAAGTTAGGTTATATAGTTATCGATGAGCAGCATAGATTTGGAGTGCAGCAGCGTTTGAATCTAATAAATAAAGGAGTAAATCCTGATGTTTTAGTTATGACTGCAACACCGATTCCAAGAAGTTTAGCACTTACTATGTTTGGTGATATGAATATCTCAAAGCTAACGGGTAAGCCGAAGAATCGTTTGCCTATCGCTACGAACACCATGTCAGTTAATAAGATAGAACAATATTATCGAAGCGATAAATAAGAAGCTTATAGCAGGTGAGCGGGTATATTGGATTTGTCCATTGATAGAGCAAGCAGAGAAAGAAGCAGTGGAAAAGGATAGTTTATTAATGGATGTGATGAATCGTTTTAACTCTATCGAAAATATATATCAAGGTTATACCGGTATTATTCATGGTAAGATGAAGAACGAGCAGAAAGACCAAATAATGAAGCAGTTTAAAGAAGGTAAAATTAAGATATTAGTTGCAACAACTGTTATTGAAGTCGGAATAGACGTACCTGAAGCGACCTTAATCATTATCGAAAATGCTGAGCAGTTTGGTCTCGCTCAGCTTCATCAGCTTAGAGGTAGAGTAGGGCGAGGCTCTTTGCAGTCATATTGTATATTGCTCTATAATCCTAAAAGGCTTGGAAAAGTTGCACGAGGTAGGTTTGAGATAATGAAACAAACTAATGATGGGTTTTATATCGCTGAGCAGGATTTAAAACTTCGAGGTAGCGGTGAGATTTTAGGAGTAAAACAAAGTGGTGAAATGGAGTTTTTCTTTGCTGATTTGGCGGAAGATTATGATCTGTTACTTAAAGCTCATAAATTTGCGGAAATAGGTTCAAAAGGTAATTTAAATTTTGTTAACTTTCAGATAAAGCTCTTCGCCAAATCGCAAGTAAGTGAGCTGGTTTAGGTTTAGTGATTTTCGTCATTGCGAGAAGAATTACGTAGTAATTCGACGAAGCAATCTTAGAAGGTTTGACAAGATTGCCACGTCGGGACTATGTCCCTCCTCGCAATGACGGGGTGGTATCCACGCAACAATGCCTTGCGAGGAGCAAAGCGACGTGGCAATCTAGTTTTAATTTCCTTGAGATTGCTACACTCCTTTTAGTCGCTTGCAATGACGATTTTTATTCACTCAATAATGCTTTCGTAGGATTTAATTACCTTCTAGTATTTCTCCTGTCATATGGGTAGCATCATCATGATATGAAAGATTATAAGGTGGAGGAGAATCTAAATCTAAAGTATTTGAATCTATTTTGTTAGCAGAGGCTTGAATTACTATTTTATTAAGATCATGAAGCTCTGCTATTTTATGATAAAGAATTTTTGAAATTTTTTTATTGTCTGCTACTGCAGCAATCTCATAAATTGTATGACCGCTATTATTAGGTATTAAAGGAAATAATTTAAAATCAGTTTCTACTTTTGCCTTGCTAAAATAATTTTTTAGTAGAGGAGTATTTTGTGATTGAAGTATATTCATTAAAACTGAATTTCCTTCGGCGTCCCTATAATTAAGATTAAGTTGACCTGATGAAAGTAGTAGTTTTGCAGTTTTGTAAGAATTATTTTGTAATGAAGTTTTGAAAGCTTCATCTAGAGATATATTTACAGCATTATAAGCCCGTATAGTAGTAGCTAGATCGTATTTATAAGTAAGTTTACTAAAAATGCTTTTTGGTGTTGCTGTTAGTACGCGGAGTATTGACATAACTTAACCCATTAATATTGTTTAATATTTGTATAGCTTACATATTAAAAACTTTTAATATGTAAATAAAATATGTAAATAAGCCTTAGTAATATATTAATATACATATAATGGATTTAAATGTCAATTAATTAGTTTTTATTTTTGATATTTATAATATTCGGTTAAAATTTATTTACTGATACCCTATTATCCAATTAGTCCTGTGTGATTTCAGCAAGTCTAGTAAACAGAGAGTCAATCATATCCCAGCCTTTTTTTTGAATAGTGAGTAAAGAAGAATCATTAATATTTATTTGTTTTAATAAATCTATTCCCATTTGTTCATGTTCGGGATCAAGATGCATATGTGTTTTGAAATGTTTTGTTGACTTATGATTTAAAAATATTGATCCTAGTTTTTCATAGAATATAGTAGCACAAGACTCTATTACTAAATGGACAAGAACAGCTCGCTCACTATCTCCAAGAGTCATCATTTTTAGTGTAAACCAAGAACCTAAGGCCTCAAAAATAGAATCTGTAGCTTCTTCATTATTTTCTAGATTTTGGGATAATTCTATATTATGTCCAAATTCATCGGTAAGATGCTCCCATGCAAGTTGTTTAAATTCTTTTGTTTCAGAAAACACTACTCTTGCTAATACCATTTTTTGAAATTCGTCTGACCAAATCCGAAAATGTTTAAGAAATTTATTTTTTTGTAGGGAACTATCTAACTTAATTTCAAATAGTTTGTTTTTTCTAAATTGCTCTTTATATTGTTCATTATCCGAAATTAGACGATCTATCAAATCCATATAAGTAATATCAATATTATCTAAATCATATTAATATTAATCTAGGACCACTGTCACTAATTATTAATATTTACTTACCAATTTTTAAAACCATATGTGTATTTATAGATGAATATGAATTGTAAGATTATAATTTGTATGCAGTAAATATATAAAACATTTCGGCTTATCCATTTTAAATTTATCGGTATTTTTTGTGAGTAATCTTTTAGTATCATTAATGTATAGGTAATCATTAAGAAGATGAGATCTAAAATTAATTCAGTATTTGAAAAATTAAACTCATTAAAGGAAATTGCAAGAGTAAAAAGAGTTGAATGCACGAAAGAAGCAAAAATTGCTATAAAGCAGCAAAGCTTTAGATTTGTCTGCTCATGTTTTGAAATAAATCCAAGTATCATTATAGCAATTACAAGAGTCCCGTAATCAATCAAAGCCCAGCTAATATACCATAATATTACCATTATAATTACATGACAATAACCGCTATAGAGAAAGTGAATTAAAGAATTACGAAAATAATAAATATACCATTGCCCTAAATAGATAGAGATTAGAATATTTGTAGTAAGAAACTGTTTAAATAGTACAGTAGTATATATTTGTAATAAAACACCGAATATTATTATATGGGTTTTTGGCTTATCATGAAAATTATAACCGGCAAAAAAGCAAAATACCGGCATAGCTGTACGACCTATGATCCGCATAATAGTTAATTCAGGATATAGATATAAACCAACATGATCAATGATCATAGCTATAATAGCTAAGGTTTTTAGCAAATCCTGATAATTTGATTGGTGCTTATTTCTTGTTATTATCATAATTGACCACTTTTAATAAATATGCCGTGCCGAAAAATGCTCCCATTCCAACTGCAATTGTACCGCCTAGCATGCAAACTTTAATCAATAAATATTCCGAATAAAAATATTCTAAATAATAATGTTTTATTAAAGCAATGATGATAGACATTATTATGCAGCATAACAAAATTTTACCACAGAAAAGCTTTATACCTGCTTCTATATGTAGCTTATTTTGTTTTGTAGTATAGCTATATAATAAACCTAGATTATACCAAGCTGCAATAGATGTACCGACTGCAATACCTATATGCTTCAAAGAATCCATTAATAATAGATTCATACCGGTATTAATTATTATTGAAAATAAAGTTATTTTGAGCGGTGTTTTAGTATCTCCGTTAGCATAAAAAATAGGAGTTAAAATTTTTGCCAAAATAAAAGCAGGAAGTCCGAGTGCAAATGCAGAAATAGCCTCGGCTGTATTTGTAGTATCTTGGCTCGTGAATACTCCTCTTTCATAAATTATATTAATAATCGGATGAGATAGAATTATAATACCGAATGTTGCAGGCAATGATAACAATAGCCCCATTCTAATAGCGTTATTCTGTATTTTTTTTGCAGCTACTATATCATTTGATTTATAGATTTTTGACAGCTCAGGTAGCAATATAGTAGAGAAGCTAGTACCTATTATTGATAGAGGAAATTGATATATCCGGTCGGCATAAGATAATATAGAAATAGCACCTTCAATAAAGCTAGCAATAGATTGGGATATGAAAAGATTTAATTGCTGTACGCCGGAGCTAATGGTTGCCGGTCCCATATTAATCAAAAGCTTTTTTACATCGGGATCGCTTGGGTTAAAAATTATCGGAAAGTTTAAATCCGCTCTTTTCACACAGACAAACATAAAAGAAACCTGTAATATTCCGGCAATTATTAAAGATAAGCTAATTGAGATAGTAGACTCTATATAATTATCAAATGTTAAAGTAAAAATTATTACGCATACACTTAAAATAACCGGTGAAAAAGCAAAGGCTGCAAATTTCTTTACAGAGTTTAATATTCCGCCAAGTAGAGCCGTTAATGAAACAAATATTAAATAAGGTATTGTAATTCGGCATAAAAATACCGTAAGCTCAAATTTTTCTTTTTTACCGTGAAATCCAGGAGTAATAAACAGCATTAATTGTGGCATGAAGATTTGCATTAATGCTATTATTACTATTAATGTCAGAAGTAGAAGGGTAAATACCTCGCCTGAAAAATTATTAGCGGCTTTCTTAGAAATAAGCATTTTTTCATTATAAATAGGAATGAATACGCTTGATAATGCTCCTTCTGCAAAAATTCTTCTAAATAGATTCGGTAGTTTAAAAGCAACATTAATGCTATCACCCATAGGGGTAGAACCAAATAATGATGCGATAAATTGTTCACGCACAAGCCCGAATATGCGAGAAATTAATGTGAAAAAAGCTACTACGACTCCTGAACGAAATAATGTCACTGTTTTATTAATATTACTGTTTTTATAGATATGTTATTGTAAGGATATATTGCCTATGCGAATTGGTTTCATCGTCATTGCGAGGAAAAATTGAAAATTTTGACGAAGCAATCTCAGGATATTTGACGAGATTGCCACGCAGCCTACGGCTGCTTGCAATGACGACTTGAAAGCCATGAATTCTTATCCTAGCTAGCCCTATCTATTCCTTTATTGATTAAAGTATCCGCTTTTGCTTTATTTTCCCATCCGGTAACTTTAACCCATTTACCTTTTTCTAAATCTTTATAATGCTCAAAGAAATGCACGATACGTTTCTTTAGCATTTCACATAAATCATCTAATTCTTTAATATGATCGAAAGTAATATCGAGTTTAGAAGTCGGTACTGCGATTATTTTTTCATCAAGCCCCGATTCGTCTTCCATCATCAATACGCCGACTGCTCGGCATTTTATAACCGACCCAGGCACTATCGGATGATGAGCTACGACAAGTACGTCTACCGGATCACCGTCATTTGAAAGAGTATGAGGAATAAAGCCGTAATTACAAGGATAGCTCATGGTAGTTTGCATAAAGCGATCAACAAAAACCGCTCCTGATTCTTTGTCAAATTCGTATTTGATTGGACCGCTATTCATCGGAATTTCGATAATTACGTTTATTTCGTCATTATTTGCTTTTGCTTTGATTTTATCTATAAACATGTTTTTTATTTTGTTGGTTGGTTTAGTTATTTTTTGTCATTGCGAGAAGAATTACGTAGTAATTCGACGAAGCAATCTCAGGAGTTTTTATATTATCTCATGAGATTGCCGCGTCGCTTCGCTCCTCGCAATGACATTGTTACTTCGGAGGTCTATAATTCTCATCATGCTTTGCAAGTAATTGTCTTGCTATAAATTTTCCGTCCGATAATTGTCCGATAGCAATAATTCCTTGTCCTTCACGAAATAGAGCAGGGAGTACACCTTGGTATAATATTTCTAAATCCTTAATATTATCGGTAATAACAAAACTTATCTTATCAGCAGCAATTTTATTTATTGATTCTATTTTAACAAGCCCGCCGACTCTTAACTCTTTGCCTTGTTCTATTTCATTAATTTTTGACGGCGGCAAAAAAAATACTATATTTTTCTCTAAATTGTAAAGTATTATACTAATTCCAAGAGCTGCAGAGCAGAAACAAATAATTATTGTTATTAATCTATTTCTTACTCTCTTTTGCATTAAAGTTCTGTTTATTTTTCAATGATTTGTAATTTAAAAAACTTGCAATTAACAATATCGTTAAAGCTGTAAAAGTAAATAAATATGCAGTTAATACAGCGTCATTCAGAAAACTTGATCCAAGTGAATTTTGCGGTGTTCGCCTATGCTCACGTATTATAATACGCTGTGCAGGCTCAACCTTAAATTCCTCTTGTCTAAAGCTTTCTGAATTTAGCTGCAAGTCATTACTCATTAATTGCCTTTTAAAAACTCCATAATTTCCTTAGGTGAAGAATCTAAATAGAAATGTTTTAGATATTTTCCGTTTGCATCGATTAAATAGGTAAAAGATGAATGATCAAGCATATAGTTTGGGTCGTCATCGTCACCATTTACACGAGCATAAAAAACCTTGAATTTATCAGTTACATCTTTTATTTGCTGCTCGTTACCGGTAAGACCTATAAATTTCGGATGAAAATGTTTTAAATATTCTTTAAGTACTTCAGGTGTATCACGTTTTGGATCAATAGTGATAAAAATAGGTAGAATATCTATTTTATGTTTATTTAAAATTTCTACAATCTCCGTCATTTTATTTAGAGAGGTTGGGCATATATCAGGACAATTAGTAAATCCAAAGTAAATGAGGCTTAAATTGCCTTTCAACTTATCACTATTAAATATCTCTCCATTTTGGTCTATTAGCTCAAAATCACCGCCAATTTTTACGTTATCTTCATAGATATTAACTTGACCGGCAAGCGGTTTTTCAGGCGTTCTTAAAGATAACAACAAATATAATGCTCCTACTCCTATTAATAAGCTAATTACGATAATTATTTTTATAACATTTGATTGCATTTTCATAAGATATTACCCATTTTTTCGTTATCATTCTGTAGCTTGAGGAAAATTGCCAAAATCGTCATTGCGAGCGACTGAAAGGAGCGTGGCAATCTCGTCAAGTATCCTGAGATTGCTTCGTCAATTACTTCGTAATTTTCCTCGCAATGACGAATCCAATACGCAACAATGCCATAAAAATCATTACTGATACACTCTTACACCAGCCCTAGTTTTTTAGGTTTAAAATATTTTACCCAAATATCTATTAACAATTTAGTAATGATAATCGCTGAAAACATTGAAGATATAATCCCGATTGTTAATGCAACGGCAAAACCTTTTATTGCACCTACTCCAAATATATAAAGTAAAAAAGCAACGATTAGCGTAGTTAGGTTAGAATCAAGGATAGTAGCAAAGGCGGATTCAAAACCGGTTCTAATAGCATAAAGATTAGAAACTCCTTTATGCAATTCCTCTTTGATTCTTTCGTAAATCAATACGTTAGCATCAACAGCCATACCCATAGTTAGTATTATTCCTGCAATTCCAGGCAGAGTTAAAGTAGCTTGGAAAAGTGAAAGTAAAGCTAGAATATATAATAATGCAAGGCTTAAAGCTATATTGGCGAATAAACCGAGCACACCGTAAGACCAAACCATAAATATACACACTGCTATAAATCCTAGAAGTCCTGCTTTTTTTCCTGATTCTATAGAATCAGCACCGAGGTTAGGACCTATACTCCTTTCTTCAATAATCTTAAGCGGGGCAGGGAGAGAACCGGCTCGCAATAATAGTGCAAGCTCATTTGCCGACTCAACGGTAAAATTTCCTGTTATTATACCGCTTCCGCCCATAATCGCTCCGTTTATCGTTGGAGCACTTAGTAATTTATTGTCTAAAACTATAGCAAGGCGTTTACCGGTATTATTTTTGGTTATTTCACCAAATATTTTACTACCTAAATTGTTGAAAGAAAAAGCAACTACCGCTTGTGAATTTTGGTCAAAAGAAGCTGAAGCGGTTGTAAGCTGATCTCCACCCAAAACAACTTTTTTCTTTATAACTACATAATACTCCCCATGACTTTCGCTATCTCCCTTAACTAGCATTGAACCTACCGGAACATGTCCTTTTACCGCTTCTTCGATATTGGCATTTTCATCAACTAAATGAAAAGTTAGCTTTGCAGTTTTCCCTAATATATTCTTCAGGTAAGAGGGATTTTCTTCGCCGGGAACTTGCAGTAATATATGTTTATCGCCTTGCTTCTGTAGTGTCGGCTCTTTAGTGCCGGTACTATCAACTCTCATGCGAACGATCTCAATAGATTGGTCTACTACCTTATTAAGTAAGTCATTTAATCTAGATTCGCTGTAGCTAAGCTTTATTTTATTTTCGTTTACTTCAGCGATAATTTCCGGATCAATTTTGTTAATTATTTTTTTTAACGGCTTTAATTCTTCAGGCGATCTTACTTCTAATTGAATGTTATTTTGTCTAACTAACAGATTTTTATAGCCTATTTTATCCTCACGAAAATTTTTGCGTAAAGTGTCAGCAAGATTTTCCATTGAATCATTTAAGTAGGTGTCAAAATCAACATCGAGTAATAAATGGGCTCCTCCTCTAAGGTCAAGCCCTAGATTTACTGAATCATGAGGCAGAAACTTAGAGTTTACCTGCATGAAATTAGGTAAGGCACAAATAACCGCAAAAACCGTACATATAATTGAAAGAAAAATTTTCCACTTAGGAAGATTTTGCACCGCTTACCTTCTTATCTTTTTTGTTATTTTCTTTTTTTACTGCTACTTCTTTTGTACGACTAGTTATATCGATAATAGCACTTTTTAAAGCTTTAATACGTACGTCTTTAGCTATTTCGATTTCAATATTATTGTCATTTTCACTTACTTTAGTCACAATACCGTAAATGCCGCTATTTGTTAGAACTTCTTCGCCTTTTTTAACTTCACTTACTAATTTCTCTCTTTCTTTGCGTCGTTTTTCTTGCGGACGTAATAATAAGAAGTAAAATACGGCAAAAATTAAAACCATCGGTATTAAGCTTGTTAACCCCGATTGTAGAGAATTTGTTTCTACAGGCACTACCTCAGTTTCCTGTATCTCTATAGTGTCGTTATTATTTGCCTGATTATCTTGCGTATTTGCTGACATATGTTGCTTCCTTTAAAAAAAATCAATAAAATAAAAATAGCTACCTAATAGCTTTAATGCAAGGGTAAAATAAATAATGTATAAGTTAATTATAGTTCGTGCTAGTATAAATAATCAAAAACTAATTATATTTATGACAACTAAAATCGCCGATATAAAAAATTATATAGAAGAAAAAGCGGATTTATTAATTGCTTTGTCTCGTATAGAAAAAGGAGAAGAAGTAATTTCATTAGAAGATATTAAGAAAAAATATGGTTTGGAAGATTAAATTTATGATAAACTTAATGATGTCATTTGTGAAAAGGCATTGTTGCGTGGACTGATTTTCCGTCATTGCGAGAAGAATTACGTAGTAATTCGACGAAGCAATCCAGTAAAAAATTCTGATTTACAGAATTTTTTTAATCTTTTTCTAGATTGCCGTGTCGTGTCGCTTCGCTCCTCGCAATGACGGTTTTGGTATTCACACAACAACGTCATGCGGGAATGACATAAAACGGAAAAATCACTGGAGCGGGTGAAGGGATTCGAACCCTCGACTTCGACCTTGGCAAGGTAGCGCTCTACCCCTGAGCTACACCCGCTTAAATAAAACAACGGCGTTTTAATGTAAAAAGTTTAAGGGGATCAAAATTAATTACATATAAAACGCCTTAGTGCTTTTTAATCTAAGCGAATCTGAATATAAGTAATTATAAGATAAATTGCAAGTATTAAATTAGAAATTTATTGGCATTGCTAAATAAAGATAGATTATTTAATAAATTAACGCCATTGCAAAGAAATTTAAAAGTATATTGACTAAGCAATCTAGTTAAAAACTCTGTAAACTAAAATTTTTTTTATTATTTTCTTAGATTGATAAGCTCCTTTCAGTCATTCAGCTCATTAGGTATTGTTGCGTGGACCGGTAAAACCCATTGTGTCACCTAGTTCGTTTGACCCCGGGGTCCAAAAAACAATAAAAAATACTAATAATATTAGTATTTTTAACTGGATCCCGTGGTCAAGCCACGGGATGACAGAGGTGAAATTGAACCACGCAACAAGCTCAGCTCATTACGACATTTATCTTTAGTTAGCAATGCTATAAAATCTAATTTTTTTAAATTGACTTTTATTTTTATATAAAACAGTATAGTTCTTTATTAATTTTAACTAATCTGTAAAAAAGCATGTTAAGTTACGCAAAAGAGCAAAAGAGTTTAGCCCGTAATCAAAAAGAAGCAATAGGGCTACTATCGATAGGTACGTTTCTTGAATATTTTGATCTCATGCTTTATGTACACATGGCGGTACTACTTAACGAGCTATTTTTTCCTGAAGCCGATGCACGAGCTGCTTCTCTATATTCTGCCATTGCATATTGTTCAACATATGTATTTAGACCTATCGGTGCTTTAATATTCGGTTGGATAGGAGATACTATAGGTCGTAAGGCAACGGTAATTATTACAACTTTTTTAATGTCGCTTTGTTGTCTTATAATGGCTAATTTAAAAACTTATGCCGAAATTGGTATTACGGCAACTTTTGTAGTAACTGCGTGTCTGTAGTAACTGCGTGTCGTATCGCTCAGGGGATGTCCTCTATGGGGAGGTAGTAGGTGCCGAGCTTTATCTAACCGAAATGACAAAAATTCCTCAACGTTATTGGGTAGTGGCTTCGCTTGTTGTTTTTGTAACTTTAGGTGCAACCGTAGCATTGGCGCTAGGAACAGTTGTTACTTCTTTTGGACTTGATTGGCGTATTGCATTTTGGTTTGGAGCAGCTATTGCTATAGTTGGTGCTGTTGCAAGGACAAATCTTAGAGAGACTCCGGATTTCATTGATGCAAAAAGACGAATAAAGAAAACTGTAGCACAAGCGGGGATAGATAGTAATAGGCTAAAATCAAGCCCTATTTGGAGTAAAAAAATTAATAAACCAACAGCAATAGCTTTCTTTTTTATACATTGTGGAGCCCCGTTATGGTTTTATATTGTTTATATTTATTGCGGTAATATGCTAAAAAACTCATTTAATTACAGTGCCGCTCAAGTAATTCATCAAAATTTTATTGTTTGTGGTACAGAATTAATAAGTACAATAATTGTTACTTATTTGGTTTGTAAAATACATCCTTTAAAAGTTCTTAAGGTAAGATTAATAATATTTTCTATTGTAGCTATTATGTCTCCTATCTTACTAAACAATATTTCAAATACTATAGAATTACTTTTATTCCAATTATTTATTGTAGTATTTGCCCTACTACTTTTCCGGCAGGTGCAGTGTTTTATGTAAGATGTCCGGTATTAAAACGTTTTACATGCGGCAGTTTTATATTTGCTTTATCAAGAGCTTTAATGTTTGCAGTTTCTTCTTTTGGAACAATTTACTTGATAGATTATTTTAATCACTGGGGATTATTATTCTTTATTATTCCAATTCTAATTGGTTATACATTTGGAGTAAATCATTTTATAAAGTTAGAGGAGGAAGCAGAGAGTTATTATTAGAAAAAGTTTTTTGTCTTTCCAGTTCGATATTAAAAACTTTTAGGCATAATTCAGCAAATTCTCGTTCTAGTTTATAATTTATATTAGCAGCGACCAAAAGAAAATTTATTAAAGTCTCTTCAATAATTTTTCTAGCTTTCTCAGGTGATTTAACTCCCAAAGTTTGCACATTATGAATTCGGTCAAATAATTTTATTAATGCCGTATTGTATCTTTTCTCTTTAATTAGTAAGTTTAGGCTTTCTCCGCTACTTATCTTCCCGTAAGATTTAATTCTAGTTAGACCTTCTACGTGTTTTGCTACTTCCGATCCAAAAATTTCGGTAATTGCTTCTTCAGTTAATTCGGTGTCTTCAATAGTATCATGAAGTAAAGCAGCTTGCAGCATAATAACGTTATAAAGCTTAGGTGCTTCTTCATCTACAAATTCAGCAAGCATAATTGCTACCTCAATCGGGTGCGAATAATAAGAATCGCCTGATTGATGCATTTGAGAACCGTGATATTTACGTGCATAGTAGATACCTTTTTTGATTTCAAGGATATCTATAGGATTTTCTACTTTAGTATTTAAATATTCGAGTTTATCGAGTGATTTTTTACTATAAACACAAATTTCAAACTTTTCTTTCCAAGAGCTTATATCTTCCATAAAAGTTATTTCTTATTTCATTATAATTTGTAGGCTATTAATTAAAAAATTTTAATAATAAATAGCTGCAGATTAAAAATTATTGTTATATAATTTTAAATATTAATCCTAAAGTCAAAATGTAACTATGTCAAACCGTAATAGTTTAGAAGTACAAGAGTATGCACAATCTAGCTCCTTAAATAATACTAATCTAACTGTTGCGGTATATGTAAATGTCTTGGAGCTATAGCTACTGTTTGCTGTAATGTGTATGTATTTTTATTTGAATAGATATCTTTCCAAACTTCGCTTCTAGAGGTAATTTAATACGTCGAGCCTAGACTCGCATGGCATTGTTGCGTGGATCAATTTTTCCGTCATTGCGAGAAGAAACTGTAAGTTTCGACGAAGCAATCCAGTAAAAAAATTCTATAAATCAGAATTTTTTAAATTATTTTTCTGGATTGCAGCAAAGCTTCGCTCCTCGCAATGATGATTCGGGTATCCACGCAACAAGACCTACTCGCATCCTCACGTACTTCTACGTACGCTGTGGTGGCAAGCACTTCCGTGTCTCCTTTAAATTCCTCTCTATAAGCTGGTTTGGAAAGACACCTAATAAACAATTACACTAAAAAAATATGAGCAAGGCTTAAGAAAGTTAGGAAACCTAGAGCATCGGTTATGGTTGTTAGAAATACGCCGGAGCCTGCAGCGGGGTCTATATCAAAATAATGCAGTATTATAGGAATAGCAGAGCCGAATAATCCGGCTACTAAAAAATTTAAAATAACTGCAATAGCAAAAATAACGCTAAGATTTAAGTCAAGCAACATCACAAAGCTAAGCCCTGCGCCGATAATTGCAAGTACAAAACCGTTAAAAGCCGATACTGCTATTTCTTTTAATATAACTTTATTGACATTATTATAATGAATATCTTTATTAGCAAGGGCTCTAACCGTAACGGTCATGGCTTGTGTTCCGGCATTTCCGCCCATTGAAGCTACAATAGGCATAGTAGCTGCAAGCGTTATAAGTTTTGCAATAGTGTCGTTAAAATGGTTAATGATAAGTGAGGTCATGCAGGCAGTGATTAGATTAACAAAGAGCCAAGGAAAACGATGTTTAACGGTATAAAATACATTGAAGAAAGTATCTTGAGTGTGTACCCCGCTTAATGATAATATATCTTTTCCAGCTTGTTCTTCGATAATATAAATTATATTATCGATTGATACGCTACCTACTAACTTACCGCTTTTATTTACTACCGGTACAATAGTTAAAGCATATTGTCTAAAAATGAAGCTTAATTCATTTAAGTCGGTAAAAGCATCTGCAAGCTTAAAATCTTTGCTCATCAAATCTTTTATTAATTCATTTTTTTTGCCTTTAATTAGCGTGCTAAGAGAAATAATACCGATAGGGCGTAATTTATTATCTGTAACGATTGCCGCATAAAAGTCATTCTTTACGTTTTTGATAAAATTTAATGATTCCTCGACCGTCCATCCTTCTTGAAGATTAATAAAATCTCGCTCAATTACCCTACCTACCGTATTTTCGGGATATGTACAACCTAAGGTAATTTGGTGTTTTTTTTCTTTAGTAAGATTACTTAGGATAAGGTCTTTTATATCATCGTCTAGATCTATTACTACTTCAATAGCATCTTCTATAACTAGCTTATTGATTAATTCTGCAGATTTTTTTATGCCTAAAGTTTCTATTATTAAAGGCTTACTATAAGCATTTAACGATACTAACGTTTTAGGCTTAATTTCATCCTGTAATAAAGGAATAATTATTTTATATGTTTTATTGTTAAGATTATCTAAGAAATCCGCTAAATCGGCATAATGAAGCTTAGCCAGCCTGCTTGCAGCAGCGTCATAATTGTGATCTTCAATCAGATCATTAATTTGATCAAAAATCTTGGCAAATTGATCATGATGATCAGGTAAGATGCTTTTAAATATATTGAAATTAGGCATGACCTATTTACCTAATAGTTTACTATAGACTTATTATAATTATTTAAAGCCGGTGTAGCTAGGCTAGGCTTAGCACGGAATTGTGTACAATTTGCTAATCAATATAAATCACAGAGTACAAATAAGCAATAGTTTTTATTTCAACTCCTTTTCATTTATCAGGAGTATGCAATTAGCACAAACATTTGCTAACAAGAAGAACTTAGGAGTAAATATAAAATCTGAAGTGTTAAAACAGAAAAAATTTGGCTTTGTGAAAAACCGGCGAGTGGTGCGGTCGAGAAGACTTGAACTTCCAATCTTTTTACAGAACAGCACCCTCAATGCTGCGCGTCTACCAATTTCGCCACGACCGCTTTAGTTTTACTCTATAGCAGATTATAAGTAAAATATCAATAGAGTTGTTGTTTATCCGTCATTGCTAGGAAATTGCGTAGCAATTGTACGTCCGCAATCTCAGGAGTTTGTTATTATTTCATGAGATTGCCGCGCGGTCTACGACCGCTCGCAATGACGGTGTCTGTATCTACGACAAACTCACTACAAAACTAGGCATAATCGATTGCTTAACAGCAGTTTTTGTTAAACTATCCAGTTTTTCCTCAATATTATCAAAATTACTATGATATTCTCTAGAATTTCCGGTTAACACTAGGGCAGAGTCTATATCAAGGCGATTTGCTGCAAGTATATCGGTGTAAAAAGTGTCCCCAATCATTAACATACGATTCTTAGGGGTATTATGACATTCTTTTAAAATCTTGCTATATATGTCTTCATATGGCTTACCGCTATAAATTACTTTTCCGCCAAACTGCTTTATTTTTTCGGCATAATAACCGCTACAATATCTATAAACACCGTGTTGATTTATTCCAAGGTCAGGATTAGCACAAATATTGACCATTTTACGTTGTACAACAATTTTAAATAACTCATCGAATTCGTTTAAATCTAAATTTTCGTTTTCGTCTCTGTAAATAGTCATTAAGAAAATATTAGCTTTGTTAATATCATCAGTGATAGGACATTGAATTCCGTTTATTATATCATTTTCTAAATGTCCTAAGTGATATATTATCGGCTTTTCAATACCGAATCGTTCTTTACTTTCTAAAATCATTTCTACTGCTATTTCACCTGAGCTAAGAATCATTTCAGGTAACACGTTTACTCCCCAAGATTTAATTGTTTGATGCAGCGAAAAAATATTTCGTGGAGCATTAGTAACAAAATATACTTTTTTCCGTTTAATAATTTTATTAATATTTTCTACGACGCCCGGATAAGTATGTCCTCCTTCGATTATTACACCCCAAAGATCAAATAAAAACACGTCATAATCATCAATTACATCGAAAATATTTTTTAACTTTAATATATTCATTGTTATCTCACTAATTTGGTATTGTCATATCGTCATTGCGAGGAAATTGCATAGCAATTGACGAAGCAATCCAGTTTAAAATGCATAGCTGTTACTGGATTGCCGCGTCGCTTCGCTCCTCGCAATGACGTAAACTTTTTAAATCAAGAAACTTTACTATTCTAATAAGTTACGTTATAGTTATTTTTATTGTTTCTAGCAACAAATAAATATTGTGTCGGATTATGTCGGAAATTGAAGAAAAATTTAACGAATCATCATATGGTGCTGATTCTATAAAGGTTTTAAAAGGTCTTGAAGCCGTAAGAAAAAGACCGGGAATGTATATCGGGGACGTTGGGGATGGGTCCGGTCTACATCATATGATTTATGAAGTAGTCGACAACGCTATTGATGAATCGCTCGCCGGTTATTGCGATTTAGTACAAGTAACGTTAAATAAAAACGGTTCGGTTACCGTATCCGATAACGGGCGAGGTATACCCGTTGAAATTCATGAAGAGGAAGGGATATCAGCAGCTGAAGTTATTATGACGCAACTTCACGCCGGCGGTAAGTTTGATCAGAACTCTTACAAGGTTTCAGGCGGTCTACACGGTGTCGGTGTATCGGTTGTAAATGCTCTTTCTGAATGGCTTGAGCTGCGTATTTGGCGTAATAATAAAGAATATTTGATTAGATTTAATAATGGTATAACAGAAGCTCCGCTTGCAGTTGTCAAAGAAAATATTGATAAAAAAGGTACGGAAGTTACTTTTTTCCCGTCTGTAGAAACGTTTACTAATATAGAATTTGATTTCGGCACTATAAAGCATCGTCTTCGTGAGCTTGCTTTTTTAAATTCAGGCGTGAAGATTTTACTCGTCGATAATCGCTTTGAAGAAGTTAAAGAAGTAGAGTTTTATTATACGGGCGGTATAGAAGCTTATGTAAAATATATAGATAGAGCTAAACACGCCATTCATCCATGTATAGTAGTTAATACAGAGAATGCTGAGTCCGGTATAAGCCTTGAGCTTGCGATGCACTGGAACGATTCTTATCATGAGAATATCCTGTGTTTCACTAACAATATTAGGCAGCGTGACGGCGGAACTCATCTTAGTGCTTTCAAATCAGCAATAACACGTGTTATTACCTCTTACCTTGATACTACGGGCCTTAATAAAAAATCTAAAAATGACTTTAGCGGTGAGGATACTAGAGAAGGCTTATGTTGCGTACTTTCCGTTAAAGTTCCTGATCCTAAATTTTCCTCTCAAACAAAAGATAAGCTAGTAAGCTCCGAAGTGCGACCGGTTGTTGAAAATGCCGTTTATACAAAGGTTCTTGAGTGGTTTGAAGAGCATCCGGCGGAATCTAAGGCAATTATAGCTAAGATTATGGAAGCGGCTAATGCTCGTGAAGCTGCTAGAAAAGCGAGGGAGCTAACTCGAAGAAAATCAGCCTTAGAAGTCTCGAACTTACCCGGTAAGCTTGCCGATTGCCATGCAAAAGATCCGGCAATTTCAGAATTGTTTATTGTTGAGGGAGACTCTGCGGGCGGTACTGCAAAGCAGGGTAGGGATAGCAAAATTCAGGCTATATTGCCTCTGCGTGGTAAAATTTTGAACGTTGAGCGTGCAAGATTTGATAAAATGCTCGGTTCGGACCAAATCGGTACGTTAATTACAGCTCTTGGGATTAGTGTTGAACGAGAATTTTCCCTAGAAAAGCTTAGATACCATAAAGTTATTATTATGACCGATGCTGATGTTGACGGCTCGCACATTAGAACTTTATTGCTCACGTTTTTCTATCGTCATATGCCTGAGCTAATAAATAAAGGTTATCTATATATAGCACAGCCACCGCTTTATAAGGTAAAAAAAGGAGCAGCTGAGCTTTATTTAAAGAATGAGCAAGCTTTGCAGGATTATTTGATAAAATCAACTATCAATGATGCAACCTTAACTCTAGACGGTAAAGAACAGTTAGTAGGCGATAATTTGGAAGAGCTAATTAATAAAGTAGTTAAGTTTAACGGCTTGCTTGATCATGCTAGCAAAAAATTTAATTGCTCAATTACTGAAATTCTTGCAATTAATGACTTACTTAATAACAAAATATTTGAAGCTGAAAGTGATTTAAGACTTGAAAAAGCTTTAGATGTTTTAAATAGCTTAGAAGAGTCGCCTGATAAAACTAATTGGAAAATTTTAAAACATGAAAATAAAATAGAGTTCTTCCGTTTTAGTAGGGGTTTAAAAGAAAGTAAAATATTGTTGAAAGAGCAGTTAGAATCATTTGAGTTTATACAAATATCAAAGCTTGCTTTAACAATTTTTGATATATTCAGTAAGCAATTAAAGCTTATAGTGAAAAGTCAGGAATTCGGTATTTTAACAGCAAGCCAGTTATTAAATACCATTATAGAATGTGGGAAAAAAGGAATAAACATCCAGCGTTTTAAGGGTCTTGGTGAGATGAATTCCGACCAATTATGGGAAACTACTCTTGACCCTGCAAAAAGAACTTTGCTTCAGGTAAGAGTTGCGGAAGTCGATGAAGCAGAGGGCATTTTCTCTACTTTAATGGGTGATGTTGTTGAACCTCGTAGATTATTTATCCAAGCTAATGCTTTGAATGTCGTGAATTTGGATGTGTAGCCTTAAAACCGTCATTGCGAACGAGCGGAGCGAGTGCGGCAATCTCAGGAATTTTATACTGCTTTATGAGATTGCCGCGTCAAGGCTTTGCCTTTCCTCGCAATGACGTTATAATTTTATCAAAATAATTTATGCAAAAATTAATTATTCACGGCGGTAAACCTCTTAAAGGTAGTATTAATATTAGCGGTGCTAAAAATGCCGTGTTACCTATTATAGCAGCGTCTATTCTTACCGATAAACTGCATATTACTAATGTTCCAAAGTTAACGGATGTTAGTACTATGAAAGATTTGCTAAGAAGTCACGGGGCAGATATTGAAATATTAGAACATCAAGATGAATTTGAGCTTATAATTAATACCGGAAATATAAATAACTTTACCGCAAATTATGAAATAGTTCGTAAAATGAGAGCATCGATTTGGGTTCTTGGTCCTTTGCTTACCAAATACGGTAAAGCAAGAGTGTCGCTTCCGGGTGGTTGTGCTATTGGAGCAAGGCAAGTAGATTTGCATATTGCCGTATTAAAAGCTATGGGAGCTACGATTGAAATAGAAGACGGTTATATTAATGCTTCAAGTAAAGGACGCTTAAAAGGTACTCATTTTGTTTTTGATAAAGTTTCCGTAGGTGCTACGATTAATGCAATACTTGCAGCTGTTTTAGCAGAGGGAGAAACCGTGCTTTTTAATTGCGGTCGAGAGCCGGAAATAGTTGATTTATGTAATTGCCTTATCAAAATGGGAGCCGATATTGCAGGTGTCGGCACTAGCGAAATAACAATTAAAGGTAAGGATTCTTTAAATAAAGCGAGCTATAAAGTACTTTCTGATCGTATTGAAGCCGGTACTTATATGTTTGCGGCAGCTATTACTAAAGGTGATGTAAAAATTTGTGGGATTGATTACCATATTATAGAAAATATAGCTTTAAAACTTATTGAAACGGGTATAAAAGTTGTGCCGATCAATAACGGAGTCCAAGTAACTTATGAAGGGAAGTTAAATTCAGTTGATTTAGAAACTAATCCCTATCCTGGCTTTGCTACTGATTTACAAGCACAATTTATGAGCCTTATGACGCTTAGTAGCGGTGTTTCAATGATCACCGAGAATATTTTTGAAAATCGTTTCATGCATGTCCCTGAATTATGTAGAATGGGAGCAGATATAGTAGTACGAGGTAATAAGGCGGTCGTTCGAGGTGTAGAAATGTTAAAAGGAGCGGAAGTTATGGCAAGCGACCTTAGAGCTTCGGTATCGCTAATACTCGCCGGTCTTAGTACTAATAGCAAAACCGTATTACACCGAATATATCACTTGGATCGTGGCTTTCAAGATTTAGAAAAAAAATTAAGTAATTGCGGTGCGGATATAAAAAGAGTATAATATAGGTATTGTACCGTCATTGCGAGAAGAATTACAACGTAATTCGACGAAGCAATCTCAGGATGTTTGACGAGATTGCCACGCAGCCTACGGCTGCTCGCAATGATGCCTTACATAACTTTATTTTTAACGGAGAAAATTATGGCAAGAATTACGGCAGAAGATTGTAATAAAATTATACCGGATAGGTTTCGGCTTGTTGTACTAGCAACAAGATATGCTAAATTATTAAATTATAAAGTAGAAACTAATCAAATCAAAAAAGAAAAGCGTGATAAACCTCCTGTTATATCATTACGTAGAATTGCTGCCGGAAAAGTATCGGTAGAACAGTTAGAACAAGACTTAATAAATAGTCTGCGTACAAGAACTATGATAGAGCCGCTTGTTAATCAAGATGAATTAGAAGATGTAGAAGAAAAATTTGAGTATTTACCTGAAGTTTATATCGGGGAAGATTATTCTGATTTAGATGATCAAATCTTTATTGATGAGAATGGCGAAGATTATGAAACCGATAAGTAAATGCTTATCGGTGTCGGTACTGATATGGTACAAATTCCTAGAATCGAAAAAATATTACATTTATATCCGGAACTTTTTGCTAAAAAAATTCTAACTTCAAAGGAGTTAGCACAGTTTAGTTTATTGGACAAAACAGGTCATGCTGTATTTTTAGCAAAGCGTTTTGCTGCTAAAGAAGCTGTAAGTAAAGCCTTTGGAGTTGGTATAGGTCAAGGTATAAATTTAAAAGATATTACTATACTAAATGATAATTTGGGCAAGCCTATAGTAGAAGTTAGTTCAAACTATACAAACAAACTCCCGCCTTTTAATATTCACCTTTCTCTTTCTGATGATTATCCTGTATGCGTAGCGTTTGCTGTGATTGAGGGCGATTTATAACGTCATTCTTGGTGAGAGATATTTGCGTGACCTATTGTCATTCCCGTATGGTATTGTTGCGTGGACCTGTTTATCCGTCATTGCGAGGAAAAACTGCAAGTTTTGACGAAGCAATCCAGTAAAAATGCTAATTAATAGCATTTTTTTAATTATTTTCTGGATTGCCACGCTCCTTTCAGTCGCTCGCAATGACGATTCAGGTGTCCATGCAACAAGACCTCGCAGGAATGACATTAAAAGTGAATGATATTAAATAAATTACGATCCGGCTTTGCTGTCTGCTTTAGGTAACAAGATTTTTAAATCGGCTTTAGCTTCTAAATCAGAAATATATTTCTTTAGTACTTCTGCAGCTAATATATTATCAATAGTTACTTTTGCTTCTTCTTTTGTTGGAATAGGCACAGGTTTTTTCTCAAGCACTTTGATAATATGCCAACCGAAATCGGTTTTTACAGGAGTTGAAACTTCATTTACTTTTAAAGCAAAAGCTTTCTTCTCAAATTCCGGTACTAACTGTCCAGGTTGATTTAGTAGAATGTAACCTATAACTCCGCCGTTTGAAGCTGAAGCTTTATCAAGAGATGATTTTTCTGCAAGCTTAGTGAAATTTCCGCCTTTGCTTAATTTGGTCTTTATATCGTTAGCTTCTTTTTGGGATTTAACTAAAATATGAGCAACTTTTATTTGCTCTTTACCTTTAAGATTACCGACATATTTATTATATTCGTCATCAAACATCTTATCTGTAATACTAGATTTTATATAATTTGCTAGTAATTCTTGTTGAGCTAATTGATTTTTTGCATTTTCAAGTTTTTCTTGGAATTCTTTAGAAGAAGTAATATTTGACTTAGCAACTTCTTCTTTTAACAAAAGATTATTAACATAAATTTTTATTAATTTTTCCTGATCTTGCGGTGGAAAATCATCGAAATTTTTGATTGTTTCACCTGATTGAAGATTAAGCTGAGGCTTAAATTCTTTCATAATTTGCGATTCTTTTACTTCACCGCCTTTATAGGTAGCAACTACTTTGTCTTTATCGGCAAAAGCAATACCGGAAAGCATGCTAACTGATAAAAATATAACAGATAATTTTTTCATTTATGACTCATAATTGTGTTAAACATAAGCTTAAATTTTATAAAAATAATATATAACCGTCAACAGCTATTTGAGAATATTTTATTTATTAATAATAATTTACAAAAATTATGTAGTAAATTTATATAGCACTATTAACAAAAATCGCCTATATTTTAAAATACATAGTACTGGACACTTCTTTATTCGATGTCATTCCTGCGTGGTGTTGACTCTGTTGCATGGATCGGTTTATGTCATTCCCGCGTAGGCGGGAATCTAGGGTAAAGCGAGATAAGTCGAGCTTTAAAAAAAATATTTAAGATCAAGATTTTATTCAAATAAAGCTTAAAAGGCTTTAAAGTACTGGATCCCCGCCTATGCGGGGATGACACCTAGGGCGTTTTTTCGAGCCATGTGGGTAATGATATTGAGGTCTTTTTATAAAAACTGCCTCGTACTATAAATTTTAAATACAAAATTATTATTTAAGGATTTTAATGCTTTCTATTTTAAAAAAACTTTTCGGTACTGCAAATGATCGTACTGTAAAAAAACTATTTGCCGAGATTACGAAAATTAACTCGCTTGAGCCTGCTATACAAAAATTATCAGATGAGGAGTTAAAGAATAAAACTGTAGAGTTTAAAGAAAAGCTTAAAAACGGAACTACTTTAGACGATATAGTATATGAGGCGTTTGCGGTAGTTAGGGAAGCGGCTAGAAGAGTTTGCGGTATGCGTCATTTTGATGTTCAGCTTATAGGGGGGCTGATACTACACCGAGGCATGATTACCGAAATGCGTACCGGCGAGGGTAAGACCTTAGTTGCAACGCTTCCTGCTTATTTAAATGCTTTAACTGGAAAAGGTGTACATGTTGTAACTGTGAATGATTATTTGGCAAGCCGTGATTCTGCTTCTATGGGTAAAATTTACAACTTTTTAGGTTTATCGGTTGGATGTATTGTTGCCGGTATGCCTGATGAAGCAAAACGAGCCGCCTATAATGCCGATATTACTCATGCAACAAATAATGAACTCGGTTTCGATTATTTAAGAGATAATATGAAGTATAGCTTGCAGGAGCGAGTACTTCGTCCTTTTAATTTTGCTATCATCGATGAGGTTGATTCGATTTTGATAGATGAAGCAAGAACTCCGCTAGTTATCTCAGGTCCGGTTAATGATAATTCGGAATTATACGGTAAAATTGATAAAATTGTACGCCTGCTTAATGCAAGTGATTTTGAAAAAGACGAAAAATTAAAAACTATCAATTTAACGGAAACCGGTATTACACATATAGAATCACTTTTAAGTAAAGAAAATATTATAAAACCTGATACTGGTTTATATGATTTTGAAAATTTAACTTTAGTGCATTATGTTAATCAAGCTTTAAGAGCTCATAATATGTTTACTGTTGATGTAGATTATTTGGTGCGTGAAGGTAAAGTAATGATTATCGATGAATTTACCGGTCGTGTAATGGAGGGGCGTAGATATTCGGAAGGGTTACATCAAGCATTAGAAGCAAAAGAAAACGTGAAAATTCAAAATGAAAACCAAACTCTTGCATCAATTACTTTCCAAAACTATTTCCGTAATTATCCTAAATTATCAGGTATGACCGGTACGGCTATGACCGAAGCACCTGAATTAAAAGACATATATAATCTCGATGTGGTTGCAGTTCCAACCCATAATAAAGTTACAAGGCTTGACCTTGATGATGAGATTTACGGTAGTAAAAAAGAAAAATATGATGCTATATTAAAGCTGATTAAAGATTGTTACGATCGTGGTCAGCCTATACTTGTCGGTACGATAAGCATAGAAAAGTCAGAAGAGCTTTCAAGCGTTTTAAATAAAGAAAAAATCCCTCATAAAGTTTTAAATGCCAAATTTCATGAGCAGGAAGCTTTTATTATTGCTCAAGCAGGCAGGTTTAAGGCAGTAACGATTGCAACTAATATGGCAGGGCGAGGTACTGATATTATGCTTGGCGGTAACCCTGAAATGTTAATAGAGCAGCTGGATAAAGAACATAATTATGAAGCTAAAACAGCTGAAATAAAAGCTCAAATTGCCGAAGAAAAGAAGCAGGTTATTGAAGTGGATGGCTTATTTGTGATAGGTACGGAAAGGCATGAAAGCCGTAGGATAGATAATCAGCTAAGAGGAAGGTCGGGTAGACAAGGTGATCCAGGAAAAACTAAGTTTTTCTTATCGCTTGATGATGATTTAATGCGTATTTTTGCATCAGATCGTATATCAGGAGTTCTTAGAACACTTGGATTGAAAGATGGAGAGGCTATCCACCATCCGATGATTAGTCGTTCACTTGAGAAAGCTCAGCAAAAAGTTGAAGAACATAACTACGAGATGCGTAAAAATTTATTACGTTTTGATGATGTAATGAATGACCAACGTAAGATAATATACGAGCAACGTACTGAAATTATTAAATCTAAAGATAGTCACGGTTTCTTAAATAGTACTACTGAGGAACTCGCTAAAAAGATAGTATTAACTTTTATGCCGGTAGGCTCTTATAGAGAAGATTGGGATATAGAAAATTTAAGCGTAGAATTGCATCGTGTCTTTTCTATGAAATTTGATCATAATTTAGTAAGTAAAAATGACGTAACGGAAGAAGAAATCACGAAAATCGTTATACAAACGGCTCATGATATATATAAGTCAAAAGAAGAAGCTTATAGTAGTGAGTTAATGCATAATGCCGTGAAATATATTTTACTAACTACTCTTGATCAAGTTTGGAAAGATCATTTATATAGCTTAGATCATTTAAGACAAGGCATATCGCTTAGAGCTTATGCTCAAAAAGACCCTCTTAGCGAATATAAAAGAGAAGCATTTAACTTATTCGAGCAGATGCTTAATAATTTAAAAGAATTATTTATTCAAACAGTATATCACTTCCATATCGATTTAAAACATATTCAAAAAGAAGATGTTTCGCTTGAGCATAAAAAACTTCAGAAAAATATGCGAGAAAGTCGGGAAGATCCGGCATTTAGGAAATATAATGCAGGAAGTAGCCTTGAGACTGACCTTAAACCAGTCGTATCACGCATTGATCCTAAAGATAGAAATCCTGATGATCCTACTAGCTGGGGGAGGGTATCTCGTAATGAGCTATGCCCGTGCGGTTCAGGCAAGAAATATAAATATTGTCATGGTGCAAATGAATAGATGAAAACCTATAATACCCTACGATTTTTACTCTATGTCCTTCCCACGAGGTGTTGCCTGCGTGGATACTCGAACCGTCATTGCGAGGAGCGAAGCGACGTGGCAATCCAGAAAATAATTAAAAAAATTCTGACTTACAGAATTTTTTACTGGATTGCTTCGTCGAAACTTGCAGTTTCTTCTCGCAATGACAAAAAAACATCCTCGCAACAATGTTTCGCGGGAATGACATAAGAGTATTATAATGAAAACCACTTTACCTGAACGTTCCCTAAAAATCCAAGCTAGGCTTAATTTTATAGTGCAGCAAATTTTAGATATTGCACAAGATAAAATCGCTATGATTATCTTGTACGGTTCTTTTGCGAGAGGCGATTGGGTACGTGATTTACCTAACGGTTACCATAGCGATACCGATATTTTGATAATTCTGAAGAAAAGTAAATATAAAGGATATACTGCTTTAAGGTTAGAAGATAATATATATAAAAGGTTAGAAAAAACAGGAGTAATAAAACCTCAGATTATCCCGTATGATTCAGAGATATCTATAATCCTAGAGTCAATAGAAGAGGTAAATAAGCAGTTGGAGATAGGGCGTTATTTTTACACGGATATAAAAAAAGAAGGAATTCTTTTATATGATAGCAAGGAATTTACACTTAGCGAAGCTAAAGATTTACCTTGGAGCGAGATGAAAGAAATTGCTAAAGATTATTATGAAGAGTGGTTTGATTTTGGAGCAGGATTTCTTATAGATTCTAAAAATAATTTAGAAAGAAAAAGCCTTAGACATAGTGCTTTTTATCTTCATCAAGCTACCGAAAGTTATTTTATTAGTTTTTTCTAATTATAAACCAAAACTACACGATATAAAGAAATTAGGGAGCAGAGCAGCAAATTATAATAGCGAGTTATTGCAAGTATTTCCTATAGCAACCCAGAGCAAAAAGAATGTTTTGAGTTGCTTCAAAAAGCATATGTTGATGCGAGATATGATAAAAACTATAAAATTACTAAAGAACAGCTTTTATACTTAATTGAGAGAGTAGAAAAACTGAAAGAAATCACCGAAAGAATTTGCTTGAAGCGAATTGGTTAATGAGCATTGCTAACTAAAGAGAGATATGTCATACCGTGGCTTGTCCACGGTATCCAGAAAAACAACTAAAAATATCAATAATATTGATATTTTTAACTGGATCCCGTGAATAAATCACGGGATGACATCGAGCTTTTTATTATTATCTCTCTTTAGTTAGCAATGCCGGTTAATGCTTATCAAATTGTGTTGACAAAAGGCATGCAAAATTTCATAATACTAACTATAATATGCAGAAACAATATTATTTTGAATTTAATCAAGACAAAAATATTACTTTATTGAAAGAAAGAGGGGTAAGTTTTGAGCAGATAATTACTTTAATAGAGCAAGAAGATTATGTGTTAAATATACAAAATCATCCTAATCAAGATAAATATCCAAATCAAAAAATATATATAGTTGAGATAGATAGATACTGTTATTTAGTACCGTGTGTTATAAAGGAAGATAAAGTCTTTTTAAAAACAATTATTCCAAGTAGAAAAGCTACTAAAGAATATATAAAAGCTAAAGGTAAAAACTATGAAGAAATATAAATTAACAGAGGAAGAGCAAGAAATATTAGATTATTTTGAAAAAGGTGAACTTGTAAAACTACCTGAAGAAGAGCTAAAAAAGCAAAAGGAGATAGCTAAAATTGCAGCTGCTAATTTTTTAAAAAAATCAGAAAGAATTAATATTAGATTGCCGTTACATGATTTGAATCATATAAAAAGAGTGGCAGCACAAGAAGGAATACCTTATCAAACTCTTATTGCTAACGTTCTACACAAATACGCATCCGGGTATTTAAATTTAGTTAACGAGTAATTTCTTTATGTAGAATATGATAAAGGAACTATTAAAGTGTAATTTAACTCTTGTAAATCGATATGGTTTTGAAAATGTTTTAAAAGAAGCTATCTCCCTTTGATAGAGCGGATGTAGTAAAGGGTTTAAATGAATTACGGGTGGTATCTACTACTGAATTATTTTCAGCATCTTCAAATAATGCAATAAAAGTTGCTAACTGGCTAGTTAAAGCAAAAAAAGCAAACGTTAATATGTGTTGTGATGTTTTTAAGGACACTCCTTTAAATACGGCTGCACGTTATGGACATTATGAAGTGGTAGAATATCTAATAGCAAAAGGGGCTGTAGTAAACGGTTACGACGGAGCTTTGCTGGGACCGCCTTATATGAAGCTGTAAGCGGTAAGTACTTGAATGTAGCAAAACTATTACTTGAGAAAGGAGCTGCGGTTGATCAAAGAAAATCCGGAGAAACACCTTTACATGCGGTTGCTAAAAACGTTCGGTGTACTTCTAAAGATATTAAGGATGATGAAATATATAAGCTGTTATTATCATATGGTGCTAATATCAACGCAAAAGTAGAATTTAGAGGAGTAGGGTTTAGTATATATGACGGAAAAACAATATCAGAAATAGTAGAATTTAAAATAGCATTAGTCGGTGAAAGTAAATAATAACAATTTTCTATAGATACTAGACGGTAGTTATTGACAAGTTTAGGAAAAAATTTTATATTATTCACAAGTTTAAGAAAAAGTTAATAGTGTATGTCTAAAGCTAAAGCAAAAACAGCTTCCAAAAATAACCCGACTTCTAGGGAACAGGCTAAAGAATATTTTCATAACGGTCAGAAAATCAAACCGGTAAAGCTTATTGCTGCTCAAAATTCTTTTCTAGCTGCTGAATATGAATCTTCCGGAGATTTAGTTGTAGGAAGTAACGGTCAGCCATTGCCTTGGGGATTAGTTAAAAGCTTATCTTAATTACTTACAAACAATATATCTTCTACACAATCGGGGGCATAGCTCAGGGGTAGAGCATCTGCTTTGCACGCAGAGGGTCAAGGGTTCGATTCCCTTTGCCTCCACCAGTTCCTATAAGGGTTTTAGAGCTTTTTGAAATTTAGCAAAAACTTTGAATGCTCCTTTTATGTTCCAAAATAATGGTATGGACCTACCCTATATACAGAATGAGAAGCAGAAGCTAATCTTCTAGGATAGGAAATGAATCCTAAACAACAATAAGGAGGTCCATATGGAAGTTACCACAATTGGTATAGATATTGCAAAAAGAATTTTTCAAATTCACGGTGTAGATAAAAATGGTAAGACAATATTAAAAAAAAAATTAATGAGAGAGCAGGTTATAACTTTTATGGCTAATTTACCAAGAAGATGTCTAGTAGGCATGGAAGCTTGCGGTGGTTCTAGCTATTGGGCAAGAGAATTAACAAAATTAGGTCATAATGTAAAACTAATGGCTCCACAATTTGTTAAGCCTTATGTTAAAACTAATAAAAATGATCAAGCTGATGCAGAAGCAATATGTGAGGCAGTAGCAAGACCTAATATGAGGTTTGTGCCTATCAAAACTGTAGAGCAACAAGATATTTTATTTATTCATAGGGTAAGACAGAGATTGGTAAAAAATCGTACAGCTCTTGTTAATGAGATCAGGGGATTATTACATGAATTTGGTTTTGTTATTCCGCAAGGAATCAATAAGATTATGACAAAATTAACCGAAATTTTAGATGAAGGGGATTTAAGTCAGCTAAGCTATCGAACGTTTAGTGAGTTAAAAGAAGAATTTCTAGAGAATGATAAAAAAATAAAAGAATTAAATTAATAGATTCTAATCCGGAATATGCGAAAGAATGATAATATTGATGGTAAATAAGACGAACCTTAGCTTACAAAAAAACTGAACTGGACAATGACTCTTTAGAAGTCGACAAAATGATAAGTAATATAGTTTGTAAGCCAGCGAATTCCATCAGGGCTATAGGGTAAATTTAAAGTGATTTATTAACTATAAGCCGGATACATGACTGCATTCGATTTTTTTGCTGTTATATATTATTTTTTTCTTGCATTATCAGGTAGGTCCATACATGTCTAATTTTTGTATTAAATCTCTTTTAAATTCCGAATTTTAAATATCATCAAAAAAACTAACTTTGTATATTCCTTAAAGCAATCTCAATTCATTTATTCATACTTTTAGTTAAATTTCTATTGCATTCTTAACACTCCTTATTATTATCTTGTCTATAAGCTCATTTTTAACAAAATATTAAAATTTATAGAATTTAATAAGGAGTAGACTATGAAAGAATTAATAAAGTATCTAAGAGATAGGGGATTGGTTGAGGAAGCACTTTTGTTGAGTAAAGGAAGCCATGTTCTTAATCTTTCATACAATAAAATGGATAAGCTAAAAATAAAAGAGGTAATGGAATTTTTAAAAACTAACACTATTATTACTACTCTTAATCTTTTCATGAATAAAATAGATAATATAGAAGCAGTAGAGATAGCTGAAGCTTTAAAAATTAACAGTACACTCACTCATCTTAGCTTTGGTTGCAGTAATTTCAGTATAACTAGCAGTAACAGCATAGAAGATAGAGGGGCTAAGGCTATTGCCAAAGCATTAAAAACCAACAATACTCTTACTTATCTTGACCTTAACCTTAATGGTATAGGGGATCAAGGGCTAATAGAACTAGAGGTAGCTTTAGTCATTAATACTACACTTATTTATCTTGATGTTGGATGGAACAGGGAAAAAAATACAGGATACTATGCAAAACAAGAAATTAAGAAATATATCCAAAGAAATAAAAACATAGCAGAGAAAAAAGCAGAAACTTTAAATGCGGAAGGCAATAATTTATGTAGTCAAGGGAAATACAGTGACGCTATAGAAAAATATACAATAGCAATAAAAATTATGAAATCTTTACATAAAGAAAACAAATTATATGAAAAAAATAAAATAAATGTGGAAAAGAAATATGAAAAACAACAACAGAGCCTAAAATTACAACAAACAACTTCGGTTATAAATGAGAATAAGCCGGCAGAGATAAAAGATTTACCTAAAGAAGCAGAAAAACAAGATATAACTCAAGAAAATCTTATAAGTTCAGAAGAAAATATTTATGAAGTACTGGCAAGGATGAACAATAAATTAGAAAATATCAATAATATTAGCGAAATAGACAAGGAAACATTACAAAATAATATAATGAACAAAGTAACAAAATTAGGTAGGAATAAACCTAATCTGCAAAAAACAGTTAAGAGTATACAAGATATTATAGATAGCGATAAAATTACTAAAGGAAAGCTAATTGATTTGGAAAATGAAATTGAGGAAACAATACAACAGCAAGCTATAATAAATGAGAATATACGTATAGATAAGTTAAATATATTTAAGCAAATAGTAGAAAAAGTAAATATTAACGTAGAAAATAATACAAGTAGCAATAAAGCAGAAATGCAAAATATTATAAATAAAATAATAAACGATGTATCGAGCTTAACAAATTCATATGATATAGAAAAAATAACGGCTAGTATGGAAGAGCTTACTACAGGAAGAGTTACAAAGGGCAAACTTATAGATGTAGAAGATAAACTTAATGAAATTATATTAGAACAAATAAATAAAGCTGCAAATAAAGTAATAACGTGGGCAGTAAAGGAAATAATTTACGACAAACCACTTTTAAATCATCCGAAGCTATTACAAGCTGCCGTAGATAGTAAACTAAGCCCTGATTTAATTCATGAAGCAATTAATAATAATGATGAAGAGCTTATTTTAGCCGGGCTAATGAGTATGGGGTATGATGTAACAACAACCAACTAAAGGACAGGGGCAATTTACGAAAGTGTTACCACAACAGACGGAACTGCCTATATTGATGCTAAAAAAGGTTACATTATAGGCGGGACTATTTCTGCAAAAGAATCAGTTATTATAAAAACTTCTCATTCACTCGAGATATTACCGTTACCGTTATATAACGAAGTAATGCTTGCCGGAGGAATGAATACTAATGCAATTAAAGAAGTTATAAGCCGAATTAATGCCGGAACTATTGATATAGATGCCGGTAAGGCAGCTACGTTTGTTGGAAGCTTACTTAAAGCTGCAAACGGTAGCATTAAAGCTGATGTGCTGCATTTACTTAATAGCTCTGCTGAAATAGTAACGCAGCAAGGGAGAATAAGAGAATTAGTGGGTTGGGTAGGAAAAAGTCCAAATGAAAATAATCTACCGCAAAATGTTAAAGAAGAACTAGCGATAATCACTTATAATTTAAGTAAAAAATTAGAGAGTCATCCTGAATTAATAGAGACTAGATTAGCTAGGGCATTGCTTATGCCGCCACCACCGCTTATAGGATTGAGTGGGCAACCTATGTCATATAGCGATGTTGGGGCTGCATTACTACAGAATAGTCCGAGTTCTTATTCAACAAATATAGTAGAAGATGCCTATTTAAATAAACAAATTACCCCTTTACTTATCATACTTGATAAACTTGGTTTACTTGAAAAAGCTATCAATATAATCTATCACTAGATAAAATAAATCAAATAAAGATATGACTGATCAAGTAAAACAAAATCAAATAAATAGTGCTGCTTGGGCTGCTTGTGATACTTTTCGAGGTGTGATAGATGCAGCAAATTATAAAGATTACATATTAGTAATGCTATTCTTTAAATATATTTCAGATGTTTGGCTAGCACATTCAAAAGAATATGAAGAAAAATATAAAGATGAACCTTTAAGAGCCAAACAACAATTAAAACGAGAACAATTTGTAATACCGGAAAATGCAAATTTTTATGATATCTTTATAAAACGAAATGAAAATAATATCGGTGAACTTATAAATGAAGCTTTAGATCAAATAGAAGAGAAGAATTTTACTAAATTAGAAGGAGTATTCCGTAATATCGATTTTAACTCGGAGTCTAATTTAGGTAAGACCAAAGAACGAAATCGTCGTTTAAAATTGCTGTTAGAAGATTTTAACAAGCCGGAATTAGATTTAAGTCCTGACAGAGTCAGTGAAGATATTATAGGCGAATGTTATATTTATCTAATATCACGCTTTGCTTCAGATGCAGGCAAAAAAGCCGGTGAATTTTATACTCCTACTGCCGTATCAACTTTGCTTGCAAAGCTTGCTGCTCCAAAGCCCGGCAACATAATTTGTGATCCGGCTTGCGGTTCAGGTTCACTTTTAATTAAAGCAGCTAAAGAGGTAGGTAATCATAATTATGCACTTTATGGTCAAGAAATGAATAATGCAACATGGGCATTAGCAAAAATGAATATGTTTTTACATATGGAAAGCGGAGCACATATTCATTGGGGTGATACACTAAATCATCCGGCATTAATTGAAAACGATAAGCTTATGGAGTTTGATATAGTTGTTGCGAATCCACCTTTTAGTTTAGAAAAATGGGGGCATGAAAACGCAACTAATGATGAATATGAACGTTTTTGGCGTGGTATTCCTCCTAAAACTAAAGGAGACTATGCTTTTATTCTCATATGATTGAAACTACTAAGCCGCATAGTGGGCGTGCTGCTATAGTAGTACCGCACGGCGTATTATTTCGTGGGGGAACAGAAGGTTTAATTCGTCAGCGTTTAATCGAGGAAAATTTATTAGATGCAGTAATTGGGCTGCCTGCTAATCTTTTTACCTCAACTAGTATTCCTGTAGCTATTTTAATATTTGATCGCTCAAGAGAAATAAGAGGGAAAAACGAACAACGAAAAGATGTATTATTTATCGATGCTAGTAGCTTTTTTAAAGCAGGTAAAGGGCAGAATTTTTTAGAAGACGAGCATATTAATAAAATTGTTGATACTTATAAAAATAGAAAAACTATTGAAAAATATTCTCATCTAGCAAGTAGAGAAGAAATTCATGAAAATAAATATAATTTAAATATTTCCCGTTATATTGATACATACGAGGAGGAAGAAGAAATTGACATTGCAGAACTGCAAAAAGAAATTCAACAACTCGAAAAAGAGCTAGTAAATATACGCTCACAGATGGATGCTCACTTAAAAGAGCTTGGAGTTGATGTATGAGTTTAGAAGCGGAAATGATGCATAAGGATTGGAAAAATCGATTATTAAAAGACTGTATTATAGGAAAAGGTTCTTATGGTGCAAATGTAGCTGCTCTAAGTTATGATCCTTTGTTACCGAGATATTTACGTATTACCGATATCGATGAACAAGGTAATTTAATCGCTCGTAATACTAAAAGTATAAATCTTGCAGATGCGAAAAGTTATTATTTAGAAAAAGGCGATATTGTTTTTGCACGTACTGGTAGTGTAGGAAAAACTTATTTACATAAATCTAATAAAGTTATAACGTATGCAAGTTATTTAATTCGTTTTCGTCCAAATCAAAAAATTATTCTACCGGAATATCTTTTCTTGTTCACTCAATCTAATGAATATAGAATTTGGATCAAAAAAATTTTACGAAGTGGAGTGCAATCAAATATAAATGCTGAAGAATACTCAAATTTACCTATTTTAATTCCTCCTCTCCCTGAACAACAAAAAATAGCTAATATTTTGCGTGTGTGGGATGAAAGTATAAAGATATTAACAAAATTATAATATAATTGCTAGAGATATCTTTAGTACCCTGGCAAAGGAAGAAAAGTGGCAAGTTGTTAAACTTTCTAGCATAGCTACTATTCGTAAAGGAAAACAATTAAATCGCCTGATATGAAAGGCGGTATTTATCCTGTTTGGAATGGTGGTGTAATTCCTTCAGGCTTTACGGATCAATGGAATATGGAAGCAAATACTATTATTATTAGCGAAGGTGGTTCGTGTGGTTTTGTAAATTTATGTAAGGAAAAATTTTGGTTAGGCGGACATTGCTATTCAGTCACTAATTTAGCTGCTAATTTAAATAAATATTTTTTATTTTTTCAACTCAAACAAAATGAGCCTAAAATTATGCGGCTAAAAACAGGATCAGGTTTGCCGAATATTCAAAAACCCTCTATTGAGAATTATATTGTATATATACCTTTGCTTGAGCAACAAAACCGAATTGCAAGTTATCTTAATAGTTTGTGTTCTGAGTTAGAAATACACAAAAAAGAGCTTGAGCTTATAAAAAAACAAAAACAAGGATTAATACAGAAGTTACTTACCGGCGAGTGGCGTGTGTAGGTAGATACGTATACGTAAAAATTATAATTTGCAGCAAAAAAGAATTAAATTATCAGTTAAAATTTATTTACAGGTAGGCTCTAAATTTCAGATTTGATAGCAAATTTACTAGGTAAATTATCTTTACGGTTAACTTACTTAGAAATCATAAAGAAATTTAGAAGTGATTAAAAGTATGCTTTCAAATAATAACAAATCGAATATCAACGAAAAACACCTTTCTCATTTACTAGCCGTGAAAGCATTAATAGCATTCGGCTATAAACTGCTTACTCAACAAGAACTAAAGATAGAACGAGGTAATCCTCACAACATATTGCTAGAGAATATATTAATCGAAAAAATTAAAGAACTTAATAAGAATAAAATCAACTCAGATGATAAGGATGCAAAAGAGGCTGTGCGTCAGCTTAGAGATATTAAAAATTGCGGTTTAATAAAAACTAACCAAGAGATATATGATTTACTAACTTTAAGTGCAAATATTAAGAAAGATTCTAAAAGCTATAATTTACAATATATTGATTGGCAAGAACCTAAGAATAATACTTACAATATTGCTTTTGAAGTAGCTGTAAAAACCAAAATGAATACTGAACGTATATGCGATATTGTATTATTCGTTAACGGCATACCTTTTGTAGTAATTGAATGTAAATCGCCTACCGAGTCCTTAGATCAAGCTATATCTCAGCATATACGTAATCAAAAATCAGATGAAATACCGCATCTTTTTCATTATGCTCAATTATTAATCGCTATAAATAAAAATGAAGCGAAATATGCTACCGTAGGCAGCTCAGATAAATATTGGAGTATTTGGCGAGAAGAGGAAGAAAAAAAACAAAATATCAATATTATACGTAATCTAATTAACAAACCTTTAACTGAAGAGGGCAAAAATCCTCTTTATTCAGGTGCTTTTGCTAATTGTAGAAATTATTTTGATAAACAACAATTAGTAGGTAGTATAGAACCTACCGAACAAGATAAAGTACTTTATGCTCTATGTCGTCCTGAAAGATTACTTGATTTAGTTAAAAATTTTTGTGTTTTTGATAATAACGTAAGAAAAATAGCTCGTCATCATCAATTTTTCGGCACTCATGCAACTATAAAAAGGATAGGGCAACATGATGGGAATATTAGAAAAGGTGGAGTAATATGGCACACGCAAGGTACAGGCAAATCTTTAACAATGGTAATGATTGCCAAATTTCTACTAAAATCCGCTAACCTGACGAATCCACGTATCATAATTATAACCGATAGAGTTGAACTTGACGGGCAAATTGAAAGTACTTTTAAAGCTTGCGGGCTTGAACCTAAACTTGCAACTACATCGGCAGAGCTAATTAAATTAATTAGAAGCAATGTATCTATTATAACTACGGTAATTAATAAATTTAAAATAGTTCTTGAAGATTATTGTAGAGATTCTAACGATAATATCTTTGCTCTTATTGACGAAGGTCATCGTACTCAATACGGTGATTTAGCAGATAACATGCGAACTATTTTGCCTAACGCTTGTTAATAGCATTTACCGGTACACCGCTTTTAAAAGAGCAAAAAAACACTATGAGAAAGTTTGGTGGGCTAAATTCATAAATATACTATAAAAGATGCGTTAAAAGATAACATGATCATACCGTTATTTTATGAAGGGCGTATTATTCAGCAATATCTTGAAGATGAATCATTGCTTGATAAATATTTTGATATGATTACTAACGGATTAGATAAAGAAGAAAAAGCAGCTTTGAAAACAAGATTCAGTCGCTCAAAGATGCTTTCTCAAACAAAGGAAGCTATTTATGCAAAAGCATTTGATATTTCAACGCACTATTTAAAAACGTTTAAAGGCACGGGTTTAAAAGGTATGTTAATAGCTCCTTCTAGATTAATCGCTGTTCGCTTTACAAAAATTTTAGATTATATAGGACAGGTGAGTTCTGAAGTTGTTATATCTTCTACTGATGACCGTGAAGGTTATAAAGATATTGAAAGTGAAAATGAAGTAGATAAATTTTTAAAAAACATGAGGGAACAATACGGACTAAAATTTAATAATAGAATTATTAAAAAATTTAAAAGTTCTGGTGATCCTGAAATTTTAATTGTAGTTTCAAAATTACTAACCGGTTTTGATGCACCGCGTAATGTCGTTATTTACATATGCAAAGAATTAAAAGAGCATAATCTTTTACAGGCAATTGCTCGTGCAAATCGTCTATTTGAAGAAAAAGGGAAAATTAAAGAATACGGTTACATAATTGACTATGTAGGGTTATTGAATCAATTAAAACAAGCACATCAATTTTATAACAATTACGGTTTAAACAATTTTGATAGAGAAGATTTAGAAGACGCTATATTTTTTGTAGATGATAAGTTAAAAGAACTTTTTCCGTTACTGCAAGAAATTAAAAATATTTTTATAAATGTGTCTAACGATTTAGATTCTGAACAGCTCGAACAGCATTTAGCCGATGAAACTATACGTAATAAGTTTTATTTCTTGTTGAATAAATTTAAAAATCTGATGTCTATAGCTTCTAACTCTAATAAATTATCTGAGGTTTCTTCAAAAGAACTAAAGAATGAATTAAAGAGATTTAATAAGCTCAAAGAGATCGTGGAAAAGCGTTACAAAGAAAAACCGGATAAAAAAATATATACCACTCAAATCACAAAATTGCTTGATGAGCATGTTATTGTCGGTAATATTACTAAAACTGAAGCGGTTAACATTTTTGACGATGAAATGTTTGAAAAATTTATCAAAAGAACAGAAATCGCAGTCATGGATATGGTTAATCAAATACAAGATACTATTAAGGATTATATCAATATCGATCCTGCCTTTTATCAAAAATTTTCTACCCTTATAAATAACACAATCATACAGCATCATAATAAACGTTTATCGGATAGTGATCTTTTAAAAAATAAGAGCTGAACTTAAAAAAGACGTACCAAGTGAATTAAGCAACAACAAAACAAAGCTAGTTTTTTACAGAAAATTACTTAACTTTTTACAGGATAAAACAAATCAAAATCAGTGTAAAAATGCCATTCAAATTGCTCGTGATACCTATGACATCATTAAGCAGAAAACAATTGTTCATTGGACAAAAAACACTAAAATTTTAAATGAAATGAGAAATTCGCTAGATGATTATTTTTTTGATGTTGTTGAGAAAAAAATTGGTATCATTTTTAAGCCTGAAGATTTAAACGAAGTCGTGGAGAGTTTAATTGATTTTGCTAAAGAGCATGAAGCTAAATGATTTAAATAACACAAATAGCGAATATTGTATAATCCGCTATTGTAGAATTTTAGAGGCATCAATATTTATATAATATCTGTAGTAGTATTATCGTAATATTTTCCTAATATGTCTAAAGCGTTCTGGTCGTAGTCATTTTGATTAGCAGTGTGCCATACCGGCTCATAATTTTGTGCTTTTAAAACATTTTCTGTATAATATTCTAATTTTTTCTTATCTAATGTACCGAGTTCATATGAAAGTGTATAAGAAATATCAGGTTTAATCGAGGCTTTTTGTATTTCTTGCTGAATATAATTATGCTGTAATTCGTTTGTACCGCCTACAATATGGATATGAAATTTATGCGTCTGTTGTAAATTATATAGCTCTGCTAGTTTTTTAGGTTCTACTATGCACATAGCATTCCAGCATTTATCAAATGTTTCAAGATTTGTAATAGGTTTACCGCCTGCTTCTTCAATTAATTCATTCATTCCTATACGAAATTCTTCGGTAGTGATTTTACCGGTTTTATACTGGTCTATTATCCCGCCGTCTTTTTCTTCATTTATAGCTATAGTTCCAGCATTTTGTGGATCTATAGAAGAGTGTTGGCTAAATTGAGTTATAGTTGCTATTCTATCCGTTTTAATTACCTGAGAATATTTAAAAACATGAGCTTTTTTCATAATAATTACCTATAAATTGTTGTATTAAAATATTAAAATTGTTAAATAAAAAAATTAATATTATAATACTAAGAAATTATATTTAGGTTAACAAATGAGTTTAAAATCCGCTTGGCTTGATACGCCTCTTGGTTCAATGCTGGTAATTAGTGATGAAGAGAGGCTTTATTTACTCGATTTTGCTGAAAGTAAAGGGTTAGAGCATAAAATTAAAAGACTTAAAGCTAAAACAAAATCAGCTATTACTGAAGATCGCACTAAACCTATTCTATCAATTGAAGAGGAGTTAAAATTGTACTTTAACGGTACTTTGCAAAAATTTAATACTCCTATATATCTTTTAGGAAGCCCATTTCAAAAAATGGTTTGGCAAGAATTAATTAATATACCTTACGGCAAAACACGAAGTTATTTAAATCAGGCTAAAGCTTTGGGCAAACCTACTTCTTATAGAGCTGTTGCAAATGCTAACGGCATGAATCAGTTAGCAACAATTGTTCCTTGCCATCGTATTATTAATAGCAATGGCGAACTTGGAGGATATGGCGGAGGATTACATCGTAAAAAATGGCTTATTGAACATGAAAGAAAATTTACAACAAATTAGAAATATTTTACTTGAGAATGCTACTATTCCTGTGGAACGTAGAACGCTGTTTTTTAAAACTAAGGAAGGGGAGTATGGAGAGCATGACCGGTTTATTGGGGTTACCGTGCCGATTTTACGTAAAATAGCTAAAAGTTATTATAATTTAGATGTGGGGGATTTAAGCAGACTTATTACTTCAGAATTTAATGAAGAAAGATTTTTAGCGTTAGCTATTTTGATTATGCAATATCAGAAAGCACAAGATAAAGAGTTTTTTTATAATTTTTATTTAAACAATATAAAATACGTAAATAATTGGAATTTAGTGGACGCATCAGCTCATCACGTTGTAGGAGCTTATTTATGGGATAAAGAAAAGGATTATCTTTTTACATTAACAAAATCGGAAATTCTTTGGGAGAGACGAATAGCTATAGTTGCTACTTGGTATTTTATCAAAAATAATCAATTAGATACAACTTTTGAAATAGCAAAATTACTCTTAAACGATAAACATGATTTAATGCATAAAGCAATAGGTTGGATGCTACGTGAAGCAGGAAAAAAAGATGAAAAACAGTTAATAGATTTTTTGGATCGTTATATATCACAAATGCCAAGAACCGCAGTTCGTTATGCAATAGAGAAATTTCCTGAAGAGGTGCGTAAGAATATTTTGCAAAAAAAATAACTTATGCTAATATCCTATTTTAATTTATTATAGGTACTATTATGCTAAAAACTTTATTAGTTGGTTTTATAACTTTAATTTGTGCAGTAAGCTATGCTGATAACCAAACAGCTCAAAATCCTAATTCTACAAATTCTTCTTCTGATCAGCCCGATGATCTATTACCTGCAGAGGCAGCTGTTAACTTTGCACAGCCTTGGGCAAGACCTACAACAAATGTGCAAGGTAAAGTTAGCAATTCTGCTATGTATTTTACATTAATAAATAGTAGAAGTAAGAGTTATAATTTAGTGAATATATCTTCAGATAAGATAAGCGGAATAGAAATTCATCAAACAATTAATGATCAAGGGGTTAGTAAAATGGTAAAAGTCGATTATCCATTTTCAATTGCCGGTAATATTAACGTTGATTTTAAGCCCGGTGGCATGCATATTATGCTTTATGACCCAAAAGTAGATTTAAATGTAGGAGATGAGTTTAAAATAACCTTTTTCTTTGATGACAATACACGAAAAATAGTGAATGTTAAAGTAGCAAATGACAATCCGTATAATAAAACAGGGAATTAAGAAAAACGTCATAAGCTAAGCTACTAAAGGTATTGTTGCGTGGACCAGTAAAAAACCCACTGTATCACCCCGTGGCTTGACCACGGGGTCCATAAAAACAATAAAAAATACTAATAATTTTAGTATTTTTAACTGGATCCCATGGTCAAGCCATGGGATTGACAAATGCACAAAACATATGACCCTAGAAGTTACCGGAAGTGAGTTAATTAAATCTAAACTTATAGATGCTCCTGAACGCTGCGGGGTTTATCGAATGTTTGACGTTAACAAACAGGTTATCTATGTCGGTAAAGCTAAAAATTTAAAGAAACGTCTTACTAATTACATTAAAAGCGATTTAGATAATAAGACGCTTCGGATGATTGCAAATACTTGTTTTTTAGAGTACAGCATTACTAATTCCGAAGTTGAGGCACTACTTTTAGAAGCCCAGCTAATCAAAAAATTTCAGCCGAAATTTAATATTATTCTTAAGGACGACAAGTCTTTTCCTTTCATTAAGTTACGTTTAGATCATGATTTCCCGCAATTGCTAAAATATCGAGGTAAAACTCTAAATGACGGAAAATTTTTTGGTCCTTTTGCTTCTGCCACGGAAGTTAATACTACTTTAACGGAATTGCAAAAAATCTTTAAATTACGTTCCTGCACGGATAATTACTTTAATTCACGTACTCGTCCTTGTCTGCAATATGAAATAAAACGTTGTTATGCTCCTTGCGTCGGTAAAATAAATAAGGAGGACTATAGGGACTTAGTAGCTCAGGTTAAAGATTTCTTACAAGGTCGTACTAAAGAACTCCAAGAGAACCTATCTAAAAAGATGGAAGAGCTAAGTAGTCAGATGCGTTTTGAAGAGGCGGCAGAAATTAGAGACCGTATTAAGGCACTTAGTTACGTGCAGCTTAAGGCAGGTGTTTCAGATATTGTTAAAGACGCAGATATAATCGCTATTGTAGAAAAGAACGGACATTATTGCGTAGAAGTGTTTTTATATAGGGCAGGGCAAGCATGCGGTAATATTCCTTATTTTCCTACTTCTACCGAAAATAGTACTAAAGAAGAAGTATTAGAATATTTTTTATTACAATTTTACCAAAAACAACAAGTACCTGCGGAAATTATAATTAATCATGAAATTAATGATAAAGAGAATGTGATAGAGGCGATTAAAAAAATCAATAATATTACTAAACTCAATATTATAATACCTATTAGTGGAGGTAAAGCCAAGCTAGTTCAGAATGCTGCAATAAATGCTTTATTCTCTCTAGAGCAATATTTGAAGAAATTTGCAAAAAATCAAGAGATTATGCTTGAAATCAAAGAGCTATTTGGTCTTCCTGAAATTCCTGAAAGAATTGAGATTTATGATAATAGCCATATTCAAGGTAAATTTGCAGTCGGTGTTATGGTAGTTGCCGGTAAAGCCGGTTTTGATAAAAAGGAATATCGGGTTTTCTCATTGTCGTCCCGCGACTCTTCATTGTCATCCCGCGACTTGATCGCGGGCTCCAGTACATTAACAAACCCTATGGATCCCGTGGTCAAGCCACGGGATGATACCAGCAGTACGCATAATGATGCTGTAGGTGATGATTATGAAATGCTCAGGCAAGTTTTAACACGAAGATTAACTAGACTTAAGAATGAGCCGCATAAATTGCCAAGCTTGATGATTATAGACGGTGGCAAAGGGCATTTAGGTATTGTTAAAGAGGTAATGGATAAATTTGAAATGAATATTCCTTTTGTTTGTATGTCAAAAGGAGTAGATAGAAATGCCGGTCTTGAGCAATTTCATATGACAGGTAAAGAAGTATTTACTCTGGATAAAAATTTGCCGATTATGAAATATTTACAAATCTTGCGGGATGAGGCACATAATTTCGCCATAAAGAATCATAGACTCGGTAGATCGCGTGCCATAAAATTATCAAGCCTTGATGATATAGAGGGTATAGGTGAAACTCGTAAAAAAGCATTGCTGCACTATTTCGGTTCTTATAAAGCAGTATGTGATGCAACAATAGATGAGCTTACTAAAGTAAACGGTATTAACAAGTCACTTGCCGAGATGATTTTTAATGCTTTGCACAAAAAAAACTAATTTTATAACTCATAATTATGCTATAATATGAGTTATAAAATAAATATTTATAGCTCATGATATGGAATTGGCAGCATAAAGATTGGCCTAACTTTAAATATGATCAGAAACATATATTAGATTTAGAGAAAAATTTTGTTAAAAATAGTGGTATTCTTTTAGGGGCAGCTAAATATCTTTCAGAAGCAGATCAAAATAACTTAATTGTTATGCTTGCAAGTGATGAAGCTTTAAATACTTCTGAAATTGAGGGTGAATATTTAAACAGAGCTAGCGTACAATCTTCTATAAAGCGTTACTTTAATATAGCAACGGATAATAGAAAAACTTCCCCTGCAGAAACCGGAATTTCTGAATTGCTTGCCGATATGTATTATTCGTATGAGCAGCCCTTAAGTCATGATTGTTTGTGTCAATGGCATGAAATGTTAACTAACGGTAGAAGAGATTTGGGTGCTATAGGAAAATATCGCACTCGTTTAGAGCCTATGCAGGTAGTATCAAGTAAATATTATGTGAACCTACAGTTCATTTTGAAGCTCCTCCATCTAATATTGTACAGCAAGAAATGGATAAGTTCATAAAATGGTATAATGATACTAAAGATATTCTTCCTCTGACGAAAGCTGCTATAGCTCATCTTTATTTTGAGTCTATACATCCGTTTGAAGATGGTAACGGAAGAATAGGTAGAATTATTACTATAAAAATGCTGTGTCAAAATATAGGGCACCTATATTAATAGCCTTATCGCATGTAATAAATGAGGGAAAGAAATTATATTATAATGCTTTAGAACGTAATAATAAAAGCTTAGAAATTACAGATTGGATATTATATTTTGTTGGAACAATAATTAAAGCTCAAGATTATACTTTACGTAATATAGAGTTTTTAATAAATAAAACAAAGTTTTACGATAAATTCAAAAATATATTAAACGCAAGGCAAGAAAAAGTAGTTAAAAGAATTTTTGAGGAAGGAGTGGAAGGTTTTAAAGGTGGTTTAAGTGCTAAAAACTATATAACTATTACTAAAATCTCTAAAGCCGCTACAAGAGATCTCCAAGAATTAGTAGAAATGCAAGTATTTATTAAAACCGGAGAACTCAAAGGAACGAGATATAGTATTAACATCATTTCTAGCTAGAAACGGCGTTGTTGCATGGATCGAAAAACCTACTCGATGTCATTCCCGCGTGAACCGAAAAACGTGTTCGGTGTCATACCGTGGCTTGACCACGGTATCCATAAAAAACTAAAAATACTAATAATTTAGTATTTTTAACTGGATCCCGCGATCAAGCTGCGGGATGACATTAGCGGTTACTGGATTCCTGCTTTCGCAGGAATGACATCAAACCATAATAATACCGTCCTAAAATAAATATCATCAGACTCACCATCGTTCCTATAAACACCCCTCTAAGGTTGAAATATTGTAATGATAAAGAATAATATTCCCATATTAAGAAAGTAGCTGCTCCGCCAAGCGATGGTAAGACCATTACGGTTTTAGATGTTCTGATACCAAAAAGCGTTGTTATTAACGGTACTAATATTACCGGTCCCCAAAAACCGGTGAAGAACACTACTAAGTCAATTACGTTACTAAATTTTAAAGCTACAATTATTGCAAAACTCCCTATTATAATGTTAATAATTCGGGCAATTAATAATAATTTTTGCTGATTTTTTACTTTAAGTATAGGGTTAATTATGTCCTTAACGAGAGCTATAGAAGTAACGTTTAAATCAGAATCGGCAGTAGACATAACAGCAGCTAAGAGTCCGCTCATTACTACCCCTTGAATTAAAGGTGGAATAATTTGGCTGATTAAATAAGGTAATACTAAATTTGACGGTTGGTTTGGATAAAGCTTATAAGCAATTAAACCGTTTAAAGTAATGCAAATCAAGAAGAAAAAATATATAGCGGATTTTACATATATTGCTTTAGTTGTTTGCGTAGGATTTTTATTAATTAAAGCTCTTTGAATAAATGTAGGATATAGATTCATGACGCTAAAGCTTAAAGCTGCTGCAATCGTATAAGAAAGTAGGTTGCTCTGATCAAAATTTGCATTTTCCGTAGGTAGGTTATTAATAAAATCTACAAAACCGATTTTATTTAAACTGATAAAAGTTATGGTCGGTATAGCGATTATCATCGCCAAAAATTGTAGTAAATTAGTAAAAACAATAGATTGTAAGCCGCCGATTGTAGTATATATAAGTACTATACTATAACTTAAAATTACCCCATTTACATAATTTATTTCTAAGATATATTGAAAAATATAGCCGCTTACGCTTATTTGAGCAGCCAAAAACCCTACTGAAACAATGACTGAGCTAACACCGCCGATAAAACGACCAACGTTACCGTAATATGTACTCAGGATATCGCCGATGCTTTCAGCTCCGTAATGTTTGGCAATTAAAGGTACTATATAGATCGCAATTAATATATCTATAGGTATTGTAAGCATCAAAGCATAAGCATAATATTCATGTCCTAAAAAAACCTTTTCCATAATGCCGAAAGTGGTAGCACCTCCGACAGAGCTTGCAAATATTGTAGCTATTAATAACAGCTTACTATTTTTCGCTTTACTTTCGACATTTGCATAGTTCTTAAAACTACTATGTTTAGCTCGGTAATATATACCAATGAGTAGAATAGATATTAGGTATATGAATACGATAATATTATCAATAGGTAAATTAAACATAAATTAGGTTTTAAAGCTCAAACTTAGCATTTGTTCACAATATATATATTTAGTCAAGAATGCTAGATTTATAATTATGTATCATAATCTGTTCCAAGAAGTTCAGTATCCGGTGTCCAAATATCTTGGTTGGGATCATATTTATATATTTTACCGTGGGGGTTTAAATTTTTTTTTCAGTAGTTTTTTTCTTTAGGGGATAGTTAGCGTTTGATTGAGTTGTAGTTTTTATATTTTTAAAAATACCTATTTTAAGTTGCAGCATAATTAACCTTTATTTATATAAAAAGTAAGATAATTATTAACATTAATCAATAATTATTTCAAATAAAACATAATAAAAATTAATAAATCAATATTTTTTTATATATTAAGCTTTAATTGTATGTACGGAATATTTAGATAGGGTTAAACCTTCTACTATTGCTTGGGTTATCAATAGTCTATCAAATGGATCTTTATGATATAAAGGTAAATTTGCAATATAAGTGCTATGTGCTATAGAAATCGGTAATTTTTGAAATTCATTAGCCTCAATGGCTTTTTCTAGATCATTTGGAGTTTCTAGTTTTCCTAAAGATTTTTTAATAGTAATTTCCCATGTGTTTACACTGCTTACGAAAATTATATTATCGGGATTAGCTATAATTTCTGATATTTTATGCGGCAGAGTTTTATCATTATTTAGCCACTGCAATAAAATATGTGTATCTAATAAATATTTCATCTAGGTTCTATGAATATTTTTAATTGATTTTTATTTTGAGGTATTTTTTAGCGAAAATTAATAAGATTTTTGTAAGAATAGTTATTCATATTTCAAAAAAATCTTATAATTTGCAGCAAAAAATAACCAAAATTAAATCTTTTTAGAAATGTTCATAGAGCCTACAATAATTACTTAAAAAAAATCCATAAAATCATCGGGTAGGTCATCAAAATCCTCTTTTACAACAACTTTACCTTCCCAATATCCGGGTTTACGTCGTTGTTTCTTAGGATTATATTGTACAAGTTTAACGGTAGGCTTGCCTGATTTACATATAATTATTTCTTCGCCGTTTGCAGCTAATTTTATTAATTCGGATAAATGAGTTTTTGCATTATGAATGTTAACTATTTGCATTTTAAGCTTTAAAATTTTTAACTGATTTAAACTAACTTAGTTTAGTCCGATTCAAAGTATATGTCAAGATTTTACGTCATTGCGAGCGGGCCTTGTTGAGTGGATCCATTTCACCTCTGTCATCCCGCGACTTGATCGCGGGATCCAGTTAAAAATACTAAAATTACTAATATTTTTATTGTTTTTTGGATACCGTGGTCAAGCCACGGTATGACACCGAACGGATTTTCCGATCCACGCAACAAGGCCGCGACTGGAAGGAGCTTGGCAATCTCATGAAATAATAACAAATTCCTGAGATTGCTTCGTCAAAATTTTCAATTTTTCCTTAGCTCAGACGGAAAAACCAACCCACGCAACAATGTCGGTTCGCAATGACAATAAAGACACAAGTTAATAATTTAACTCCTATCTGTTAAAAACGCTTGACTCCTTGATATTCCTATAATATCCTATAAATTACCATAAAATCCCAAAATAACCCAAATTATACCAATGAATGTATTTTTATCTAAGTATGTAAATGGTGTTGATAAAAAGAGTAGGGTGTCAGTGCCGGCGAATTACCGTGCGGTACTAGGGAAAGAACTATTTAACGGCGTGATTGCTTATCCGTCGATTAGAAATAATTGTATAGAAGCGTGCGGCATTTCGCATATCGAGAAATTAAGGCAGATGATAGAGACTCTTGATCCTTATTCCGAGGAGCGTGATGCCTTTGAGACTATGATATTCGGGGAAGCCGTGCAGCTTTCGTTTGACGGTGAGGGAAGAGTGATATTGCCGCAATCTTTAATGAAGCATGCAGGGATCGAGGAGCAGGCGTGTTTTGTAGGTAAAGGGGTGATTTTTGAGATTTGGCAGCCGCAAAATTTTGAGAAATATTTAAATTCCGCTCAAAAAATCGCTCATGAAAAGCGGTTAACTCTAAGGAATGCGAATTGATGCCGCAATCTCATATACCGGTAATGCTAAGTGAAATGTTAAAGGCCTTAAGCCCAAAAGGCGGTGAGTCTTATTTGGATTGTACGTTTGGAGCAGGAGGATATAGCAAAGCAATATTAGAAAGCTGTGACTGTTATGTCACAGCTTTGGATCGTGATCCAAACGTGATTAAAAAAGCCGAAGAAATTAAGCAAAATTACGGTGAGAGATTTGATTTTATAGAAACGAATTTTACGGATAGTTTTGCAAAGCTTAAGGAAAAAAAATTTGATGGGGTAGTGCTGGATTTAGGCGTTTCATCAATGCAGTTAGATATAGCAGATAGAGGATTTTCGTTTTTGCATGACGGACCACTCGATATGCGGATGAGCGGGCAAGGGCTTAGTGCTGAGGAATTTGTAAATATTGCAGAGGAAAAAGAGCTTGCCGATGTAATTTATAAATACGGTGATGAGAGCTTTTCACGAAGAATTGCTAAGAGAATTGTAGAATATAGAAAAACGGCGAGAATTGATAGTACCGGTAAGTTAGCCGAGATTGTTAGAAGTAGTATAGGATTTAGAAAAGGCAAAATTGATCCTGCTACTAAAACCTTTCAAGCTATTAGGATTTATATAAACGATGAGCTTGGAGAGTTAGAGCGGTTTTTAGTGAATGTAAAAAATATATTAAAGAAAGATGGACGTTTAGTTGTGGTGTCTTTTCACTCTTTAGAAGACAGGATAGTTAAGAATTTCTTTAAAGAAAATTCGGAAAAGCCGGTAGCAAGGTCGAAATACGCTAAAGACGATATTGTAATTGACCCGAATAAATGGCTTAAGATTATTACTAACAAAGCTCTAGCACCGTCAGATAAAGAAGTAGGGATAAATATTAGAGCAAGGTCGGCAAAACTTCGAGCCGCAAAAAAGATACTATAGCCTATGTCATTCCTGCGAAAGCAGGAATCCAGTACTTTAAAGCTTTTTAAAAGCTTAGGTTATCTCGCTTTACACTGGATTCCCGACTACGCGGGAAGGCCTTGTTGCGTGGATCGGTAAAACCCACTGTGTCACCTAGTTCGTTTGACCACGGGGTCCATAAAAACAATAAAAAATACTAATAATTTTAGTATTTTTAACTGGATCCCGTGGTCAAGCCACGGGATGACAGAGGCGAAATTGATCTATGCGGGAATGACATCGAGTAGGTTTTTGAACCACTCAGGCAATGCTGCTTTTACCCAGGAATGATATCGAATGCTTTTAAAAAATTGTCTAAGTATTATAGGAAATACAAGAGTAATTTAGTTATGACTATAAGAAAGTTTCACTATTTAACATTATTGATAACAATTATAGCAATATGTAGTTTGTTTAGCATAAAAGAGCGAGTCTCAACCCTTGATTATCAATTAAGTAGCGTTGTAAAACAGATAAATAGTGAGAATAATAATATTCATATTTTAAAAGCAGAGCAAGCTTATCTACTTTTGCCGGCTAGATTGGAAAAACTTGCGGCAGCTTATTTAAAATTGGAAACAGTTAAATCTTATCAAATGATAAAAGATCCGTTAGGGCCAAATATCGATCAAAATATTAAATTTAATCATAATATTAGTATTTCAAAGAGTAGTAAATGGCGTTACAAAAGAATTACGAATAATAAGTATATACAGACTGTTTCGAGTAGAGTGAAGGATACTCGATGAACTTCAAAATTGGCTACGTCGTCCTATAAGTACTCCGGTGCTCACGTATTATTATACGCTCCGCTCCTCGTCTTATGGACTCCTTGCTCTTTTTGAAGTTGATCTTCGTATCTTAGTAGGATTGTTGCATGGCTTTTATAAACGTCATTATAAATAATATATGAAACAAATTTTAGAAAAATGGAAACCTGCAATTAAAAGTCTGATAATTTGGAATGTTTGTAGTAAAAATACAAAAATCCGATTATTAATGGTTATTTGTGGCTTTTCTTTTCTTTTTTGTACTTTATCTTACAGATTGATAATCGTTGCTACGAATGTTTACGATAAAAATATTAATTCCTTTAAAAAAAATCATCAATTTAGAAAAGAAATAGTTGACCGAAACGGTAATTTATTAGCAGTTAACCTACCTTCTGCGTCATTATTCGCTAATCCACAAATAGTTCTCGATCCTGAAACTTCCATAAAAAAACTAGCAGAAATTCTACCTGATATTAATAAAGCTAAATTACTTGCGGAACTTAAGTCAAATAAAAGCTTTATATGGGTAAAAAGGGATTTATTACCTAGTCAGCAGGAAAAAATAACTAGCCTTGGGTTACTTGGTTTTGAATTTGAAGAAGAGCAGAAACGAATTTATACTTTTTCTAATTTATTGTCGCATGTTGTCGGTTATGTAGGTAGAGATTTGGTAGGGCTTAGTGGTTTAGAACTCGCTTACGATAAATATTTAACTAATTCCGATTATGAATTAAACAAACCAAAGAATCGGAAAGAACCACTTCAATTATCTATTGATATCAGATTACAAAGTATTTTAAGTGAAGAGATTGATAAAACTTTAAAGCAATTTAAGGCCATAGGAGCAGTAGGCATTATTGCCGATCCAAATAATGGTGAGATTTTAGCATTAGTAAATAAACCTGATTTCGATCCTCATCATCCGAGTTTAGCCAAACCGGAAGAGCTGTTTAATATAGCAAGTCTCGGCATTTATGAAATGGGTTCGGTATTTAAGGCATTAACTATGGCAGTCGGTTTTGATACCGGTGCAATAAATATGAATGATGCTTATGATATAAGCTATATGAAAGTAGGAGGATTCCAGCTTAAGGATTATACACCAAGGCAAGGGTGGCATAGTGTGCCTGAGATTTTTCTATATTCTTCAAATATTGGCACAAGTCAAATTATGCTTGAAATCGGTAAAAGCAATTTTAAAAAATACCTAAAGAAATTAGGTCTATTAGATCAGTTACAAATAGAATTACCTGAACGAGGTACTCCGTTATTTCCTTCCGAGAAAAGATGGAATGAATTAACTAGTGTTACTATGTCGTACGGCTACGGCATTTCGATTAGCCCTTTGCATTTTGTTAGAGCAATGTTACCGGTCGTTAACGGCGGTACTTTGTATGATCTTACTTTATTAAAAAGAAAGGATGAAAAAGTAATAGGTACAAAAGTTTTTAGTGAAAATACCTCTACCCAAATGAAGAAATTATTTAGATCGGTAGTAAAAGAAGGTAACGGTAAAAGAGCAGAGGTCAAAGGCTATCTTATCGGCGGTAAGACCGGTACGGCAGAAAAGCTTTCACAAGGTGCAGGGGGAAAAAAGAAATATCTAAAAAATAGTAGAGCTTCATCGTTTTTAGGAGTGCTACCTGCATCTAACCCGCAATATGTTATTTTTATTAGATTTGATGAGCCGAAACCGACTAAAGAAAGCTTTGGCTTTGCAACGGCAAGCTGGACGGCTGCCCCTACTGCCGGTAGAGTTTTTGAGCGTATGATATCTTTATATGGTTTGGAGCCGATAGAACAAAGTGAAGAAGAAGAAAGTTGAGATACCATCCCGTCATTGCGAGGAGCGAAGCGACGTGGCAATCTCATGAAATAATAACAAACTCCTGAGATTGCGGACGTACAATTACTTCGTAATTTCCTCGCAATGACGAGTATATAAGCTAAAAAGGAGGTTTTTATGTCAAAAAGTAAAAATATAACAGATAAACCTAGTATACCTATCCCACGGCTTAAGTCTTTTGATCCTACGATAACAAGAAATAATATTATATCAAAACAGCAATTTTTCTCCACCACAATTTCTGATGAGCAACAAGAATTAGAGCTTAGCGGTGATGATAAAAGATGTAATCCTAGTTGTTGTGAGTTATTATAGAGTCCATATTCATTTTTTAAAACTGTACAAAATGGAAAATTAATTTATATTTTGTATACAGGTGTCATTCCGTGGTTTGACCGGCGTTGTTGTATGGATAGACAAAACCACTCGATGTCATTCCCGCGTAGGCGGGAATCCATTACTTTAAAGATTTTTAAAAGCTCGATTTATCTCGCTTTATGCTGGATTCCCGCTTTCGTGGGAATGACATCGAACATTCTTCTCGATTCGTACAACAACGTCTATCAAGTTAGCTGGTGACAGTTACAAAACACATAATAAAAAATTATTCATGTTAAAGATAAAACAGGAAATATATAAAAATAGCTTACAAATAATATTAAAATTGCTGTTTGCTTTGCTATGTTTTTTTATAATATTATTTCCGTTAGTGAGTTATAAAATAAATATTCAAAGCAGAATTTTTCCGGCGATGGAAATTATATTTATTTATTATTTTATGTCGTTATATTCCTTAAATATTTTTAGTATATTTTTTCTCGGTTTATTTATAGATCAAGTAAGCGGTATGCCTATCGGTACAAATTCGTTAGTTTTTTTGTCGGCATATATAATATATAAACTCTCTTCAAAATTTTTTATAGCTAAAAACTATTTGATAAATTTTGTTGTTTTTTGTGTTTATTGCTTATTTATATTGAATTTTAAATATTTACTAATAACAATCAAGAAGCTAGAAGCAGACGGATATTTAATAATTTTCTTTCAATTTTTAACAACTATATTTTCTTATAATATAATTCGTCTTATACTTGACTCTCCTATGAATTACTTTAAAAAGTATGCTAAATAAAAAAATACTACATGGTGAGTTAATTTCACGAAGGGCCTTTATAATCGGATTAGGTAAACTCGGATTTTTATCGTTGCTTGGAATAAGAATGTTTTATTTACAGCTTATTAAAAGTGAAGAATATAAGACTTTATCGGATAAGAATCGTATTAATTTCGTTGTACTTCCGCCGACTAGAGGAAGAATTTACGATCTAGACGGCAATATTTTAGCTACTAATAAACCATGTTATCAGCTAGTAATCGATAGGAGCATTAATAATAATTATCGGGATGAATTAGAGATAATTAGTAATATTCTAAATTTATCTCCGGAAAAATATAATTATATTAAGCAAAAAATTAAAAAATCTAGTCGCCACACTCCTTTAATAATACTTGATCAGCTTGATTGGCAGCAAGTATCAATGATTGAAGAACAAAAGCATAAACTGGCTTCAATATTTATCGATATAGGATATTTAAGGTTTTATCCTTTTTCAAGCACTACTTCTCATTTAATCGGTTATCTAGGTCAAATAAATGAGCAAGAGAAGCAAGAGTTAAATATACATAGCTTAAGCGATTTTAATATTGGTAAATCCGGTATCGAAAAATATTACGATAATAAATTACGAGGAGAATTCGGTTATAAAAAAGTTGAAGTAAATGCTTACGGTAAGCAGGTAAGAGAAATAGCAGGAACCCCTACTAAATCGGGTGAAGACATGTATTTAAATATCGATGCTTCTCTTCAGCAAAATATCCAGCAATATTTAAATCCTAAAGGTTCTTCGGCAATAGTTATGGATACTAGAACCGGAAACATACTAATTTGTGCTTCCACACCGGGTTTTGAATCAAATAATTTCAGTAAATTATCGGAAAATTATTGGCAAAGTTTAATGAGCGATCCTTATAAGCCTTTAATTAATAAGGTAATACAAAGCTCATATCCCCCAGGTTCGGTTTTTAAAATAATTACCGTACTTGCAGCTCTTGAAGTAGGCATTAATCCTAATAAAACCGTTTTTTGCGACGGTAGCTCTGCTCTTGGTACTAATAGCTTTAGATGTTGGAATCATAGCGGACACGGGACGGTAGATATGATGTCTGCTTTAAAGCATTCCTGCAATATTTATATGTATGAGTTAGCCAGAATAGTAGGTCCGGATAAAATTCTTGAAGTTGCAAGAGAATTTGGTCTCGGCTCAAAGACCGGTATTGATTTAGCTCCTGAAAGTAGCGGATTTGTACCGTCAAAAGAGTGGAAAAAGAAAAAATTAAAACTTCCTTGGTCAATAGGGGATAGTTTTAATTTAGCAATCGGGCAAGGATTTTTAGGAGTAACGCCGATGCAGCTTGCAAGATTTATTACGGCTATTGCAAGTAACGGTAAATTATATACGCCTAGAATATTAAAAAATGATCCGGAATTTTATAATGTCAATATTAAGCCTGAAAATATCAAAATTATACAAGAAAGTTTGTATAATACTGTGAATGTTGCGGGAGGTACGGCGTATTATAATAGAATTTTAGGTGAAAATAGGCAGCTTGCCGGTAAAACCGGTACTTCCCAAGTACAAGGCAAACTAAATGCTAAAGACGATTTAAGCCATGACTCTATTGCTTGGGAGAGGCGTAATCATGCCTTGTTCTTAGGCTTCGCTCCTTATCACGATCCTCGTTACTCTGTTACTGTTTTTGTTGACCATGGAGGAGGCGGTAGTAAAGCCGCTGCCCCCGTAGCTCGTAAAATCATGTCGGACGTGTTGGATAAGTATACTCGCTGAATTAGCTGAATTGCCTTACCCTTTAAAAATACTTGATAAAGTAGAATTATACTTTGCTCATATCAAAAAATACTTTATTTTAGTTAGTAGTTTGTGTTATTAAATAACTAGGCTTTGCGTGCGGAAAATTAAATTAATCTATTTTTTGCTGTAAATCATAAGCTTTTTTTGAAATAGGAATAACTATTATTGCAAAAATCTTATTAATTTTCTTTCACAAAACCTAGGAATTATTACAGAGGTATATATGTCTAAGAAAAAGCAGGACGATCAAATAATAAAAGAATTAGAAGAAAGATTAGCAAAACTTAAAGGCACTCCTCCAACACTTGAAGAATTAGAAGAAAGGTTTGCAAAGCTTCAAGATAGACCTTATGTCCCCACAAAAAAATCCGGGAATGAAGTAGATGATCTAATTGAGCAGATGCAATCTGAGCTTAAACTAGAACAAAAAAGTAAAAGCCTCAATGATCAAAAAGACCAAGCAATACGTGATAGGCTAGATAAATTAAGAGAAGACAGCCCTATAAGGCAAAAAAAGACACCTATAGATCTTTCTTTTAATGATACTAAATCAATAATTACCGATACTATAGATGCTCAGGCAGATATAGCTAGTTCATATGCTAATCGCTCTACCGAGTTAGAGGAGAAAAAAGCATTACTTAATTTAGCGAGTAATCTAACTGAAGCTAGAGATATTATTAGGGATACACCCCCTATATCTAAAGAATATGAGCCTAAAATATTAGATGTTATTGCTAGAGGGCTCGGTAAAATTTATGAAGGAATAAAGAAAATAGCTTCGCCTGCAGTTAATATTATAAAAGAAATAGGTAGTAGTCTTGTTAATTCGATTAAATCACTTCCTCAAAAATCTTCCAAACAACAAATAAAAGAATCGAAAATAAAATTAAAGAAGTTATATAAAACATATGTTGATTTGAAAGGAGTAAAACCAAAGATAAAAGAAGAGTTTCTTAAAAAACATTATGAGCAAATTGATCAGCTACAAACTCCTCAGGAAATATTTGTAGAAACTGCCAAAATTACTAAATCTATAAGGATAGCCGGAAGACAAAAGATAAATAATCTTAAACAACAACGAATTATTAATAGAATGAAGAAGCAAAGTCCTACTGCTTTCATGAATAATAATTCATTTACACCGTCTAATACTCCTACTAATAAAGGAAAATCTTCAAAGAACCACCAAAGGTAAATTCTGTGTCATTCCTGCATAAGCGGGGCGTTGCTGCATGGATACCACCCCGTCATTGCGAGCAGTCGTAGACTGCGTGGCAATCTCATGAAATAATAACAAACTCCTGAGATTGCTTCGTCAATTGCTATGCAATTTCCTCGCAATGACGGATAAACCGAGCCATGCAACAAATCCTACAGTCGCTTATAGCGTTTAAAAACTATTCCACCCCTTTCATTCCGTTTGTCTTAGCCTTATCAAATGAAGTATCTTTAATTGTTGCTTCGGTAAAATCAGCATTTGTTAGGTCAGAGTTATTAAAGCCCGCCTGATCAATTTTAGCTGATTTAAATATGCTATTTGTTAATATTGAGTTTGAAAAATCTGTTTTAGTAAGTATTGCTGCAGAAAAATTAGCCTCTTTTAAAATAGAATTTTTTATTACCGTATTTGTTAAATTAGCATTTTTAAAGATACTATTTGAAAAATCTGTTCCATTAAATACTAAACTACTTAAGTCAAGATTTGTTAAATTTATATTTGTTAAGTTAGTTATTTTTTGCAAATCTTTTACCGAACTTATTACTATATTATTTGGTGGAATTTTGCTCGAATTATCGCTATTTAAAATAATATTATTAGAAACATTAGTATTAATAAAACCGGAATATGCTTGGTAGTTAATATTATTTATTTGTGAATTAGAAAGGACGGAGTTAATAACCGTAGTATTTGTTAGATTGGAATTTATTAGAGCTACTTGGTTTAAATTACCTAAAGTAATTTTAACATCTGAAAAATTTACGTTTTGTATTAAAGATTTAGAAAAATTTACGTTATTAAATTGTCCGTTAGTTATATTTGAGTTTATTATTTCACTGCTGTTTAAGTCAGTATTAATCACTATAAATTGTTTAAAATCATTATTGCTAAAAATATTATTAGTATAGCTAATATTATCTAAAGTAATATTTGAGCCTTTAGTTTTATTAATCCTTACAAAATTAGCATTACTATTTTTTATTGATAAATTATTAAATTTATTATCGTTTAGACTCATATTATTTAATATAGCATTATCGATTTTAAAATGATTTAAAACTGAACTACTAATTGTACTATTTTGTAAATCACATTTAGTAAGGCTAATATTCTGTAATGTTGAATCTTGAAAGGAAGCGTATGAAAAGAAAGAGTTATTACTTTGTACGTTATTAAAGTTTACTTCATTAAAAATACTTTGTGTGAAGTTAGAATCTTTAATTATTACTGCTGTTAATTTAGTTTGACTTAGGTCGCTAGATTCAAAATAATTATTAGTAAAATTGGTATTATTCATTACACTTTTTTCTAAATCCGTACCGTAAAATATTGAATTTGTTATATTAGTATTTTTAAAGCTATTATTCTTTAGGTTAGTTTTTTGAAAATTAACACCGTCAATAGTATTATCACTCCATAATACATGACTAAATTTAGAATTTTCAAAGTTGACATTTATTATAGTAGTTTTATTAAAAGCAGTATCGCTAAAATTTGATTGAACAAAATTTGTATTTTGTAATGTTATATTGTTAAAAATTGAACCTTGAAAGTCAGAATTATACCCGGAAATATTTTTTATTACCGAATCTGCAAAATTACTTTCTTGAATTATAGCATTTGTAAGTATAGCTTTTTCTAAATTACTACCTGCAAAATCAGTACGTAATATTTCGCAGGAAGTTAAATCTATTCCTGATAAATCTTCATTTATTAGCTTTACTCCTATTAATTTGACTCCTTTTAAATTTGAACCGAACTTCTCTTTAAGGTTCACTTTAAGGTTTTTAGAATTTTGCGATATTATATAATTCCGAATTACCGTACTTTGGCTATCCGTAAGTAATCCATTCGCATCACGAGTAGATTCGGAGCAGCTGCTTAATAACAAATAAATAGTAATTATTGATATGACTTTAAGCATTTGCTTCCTCATATTCTTCTTCATTTATTCTATTTGTAGGAGGTATATGTAAGCTTAATAATTTTAATTTACGATGCAAAGCCGATCTTTCCATACCGACAAATGAAGATGTTTTTGAAATATTATTATTAAAACGACTCATTTGTGCTGATAGATATTGACGCTCGAAAACTTCTCTAGCTTCTCTAAGCGGCATAGATAACACATCAAAACTATCTTCAAGTTTTGTGAGATTAGCACTATTTGCTAATATTTCGGAAGGTATCATATAAGGTTTTATAATTTCATTATTACCTGTAGTTAATGGATTCATAATTAAAGTCCATTCAACTACATTACGTAATTGTCTAATATTACCCGGCCATTCATAGGATTGAAGAGCAGCGATAGTTTCATCGGCAAAGTTACGTTCTTTTAAACCTGAAAATTTTGAAAGCTGCTTAACAAAATATTTAACGAGTAGAGGTATATCTTCTTTTCTCTCATATAATGAAGGTACTTTTAGAGAGGATACATTAAGGCGATAATATAGATCTTCTAGGAATTTGCCGTTATTAACTTCATCTTGGATATTTTTAGAAGTACCGGTGATAATTTTTATATCAACTTTAATATTTTTTCCACAAGGCTTTGTAATAGTTTGATCTTTAAGAAATTTTAATAATTTTACCTGGATAGGAATAGGAATATTACTGACCTCATCTATATATAAAGTACCGTTATTGGCAAATTCTAAGATAGTAGGGCGTTTGGTATTATTTTCCTGCTTTTCCGATTCGCCGAATAATTCTTGATTAATTTTTTCTGTAGTCATACAGGTAGGGCTGAAAATAATGAACGGATTATTAACCCTTTTAGATTGTTTATGAATTAACCTTGCTGCAAGTTCTTTACCGCTACCGACTTTACCGTGAATCATTATACGACTGCTAGAGCTAGCTGCCTTTTCTATTTCCATTTTATATTTTAAAGTTACCGAACATCCACCTACTAATTCAGTTTTATCTATAACTTTTGATTTTAAATCTATATTTTCACGTTTTAACTTTGTTACTTCGCAAGCTCTTTTAAGTAAAATAACTAATTTATCATTATTAAAAGGTTTTTCTATATAATCGTAAGCACCCATTTTTATAGCATTTACTGCTGTTTCTATAGTACCGTGACCGCTAATAATTATTACCGGCATTAAAGGATAGCGTTTTTTAATTATCTCTAAAATCCCAAGCCCGTCAATTTCACTTCCTTGAAGCCAAATATCAAGTATAACTGCAGAGACCGGTTTTTCGGAAAGTATTTTAAGAGCTTGAGTACTATTAGCGGCAACCTTAGGATTAAAACCTTCATCTTTCAAATTTGCAGCAATGAGATTTCGTATACTCTCTTCATCGTCTACTATTAAAACATCTAGTTGTGACATTACAATTTACCTTAAAAATATTAATCAAAGCCTAAATATATACGTTAATGCCGAATATAAAAGAAAGCAACATTTTTTTATAACATTTTTGTCACAATAGCTATTTATAATGTAAAGGTTGGCTAAGATTACATAATATTAAAATTATTTAAGGAAGTTTAATTAATTTTATTTGCAGTTTGTAAGATTGTAAGGGATTATATATAATGAGAGGGCTAGAATCGTCATTGCGAGGAGCGAAGCGACGTGGCAATCTCGTGCAAAAATCCTGAGATTGCTTCGTCGAGTTACTTCGTAATTCTTCTCGCAATGACGATTTTAAACTAAATTTTAAAAATTATGCTTAACATCTTTTTAATTATTATTTCATTATTTATTTGCTTAATAACCTACCTATTTATCAAAAAAACAGATATTTTTACAAATTTATTGATTTTAAATAGCTTCACGACTTTAGTGAGTTTATTTATTTGCTGTTTAGGCTTATATTCAGGAAATAGCTCATATTTGGATATAGCAATTATTTATTTTCTTCTAAGCTTTATAGCAACAAACGGTTATTTAAAATATTTTATACATGAGTCAAATGAAAACAAAACAGATTGATACTATAATCTTAGGATGCGGTCTTAGCGGCATGCTAACGGCACTTTCTTTTGCACAAAAGGGTATAAAAACTACTATATTCGAGAGTAAATCGGTAAAAAGTCCAGAGTTTTTTAAAGACATAAAAACAACTGCTTTAACGCCGCATTCTAAAAATTTCTTATCTTCTATTGATATATGGGAAGAGCTTGAGAAGTTTGTGGCAAAAATGCAAGAAATATATGTAGTAGATAATAAGACTTCAGAGATATTAGACTTACGAAATGACGATGACGCTGTACTTGGATATGTGGTTAAGAATAGTGATTTTAAAAAAATACTATTGTCAAAAATAACTAATAATCCGTTGATAACATTAATTGATAATAATCAATATCAAGAGGTTATAAGCCATAATGACTACTCGATTATAAAATTTGATGATAAACAAATTAAGTGTAATTTATTAATTATATGTGACGGAGCAAATTCAAAAGTGAGGTCTCATTACTTTGCTAATGAAATTGAGAAACCTTATCAAACTGCTCTTACATTTAATATTAAGCATGAAAATCCGCATGAAAATTGTGCTATGGAGCATTTCCTGCCACTTGGTCCTTTTGCTTTGCTGCCTTTAAAAAATCAATATGCTTCATCCGTAATATGGTCAACTTCTTCTGATCAGGCTGCTTTAATTGTTAATTTGCCTGTAGAAGAAGTTAAATTTTTAACTCAAAGAAATGCCGGTAATTCTTTAGGTAAAATTACTATTGATAGTGAGATTAGTAGTTTTCCGCTAAAAGCTCGTATAGCAAATAGATATTTTCATAATAAGATAGTGCTTATTGCCGACACTGCTCACACAGTACATCCTTTAGCAGGACAGGGGCTTAATCAGGGCATAAAGGATATAGAGACTTTGAGTATTTTGAGTATGATTGTTAGTAATAATGGTACATTACAAGAATATCAAAAGCTAAGGCAAGAGGATAATTTTATTATGTATAAGCTGACTGATGAGTTAAATAATATTTTTTCAAATTATTCCAAAAATTTAAGATGTTTAAGACAAATAGGATTTAAGGCGATAAATAACTTTAAGCCTATAAAAAACTTCATTACTAGCTATGCGATGGGGAAGAGGTGAGTGTTGTCTTATGTCTTAAGAATCGTCATTGCGAGGAGCGAAGCGACGTGGCAATCCAGTAAAAATAATTAAAAAATGCTAAAAATTAGCATTTTTAACTGGATTGCTTCGTCAAAACTTACAGTTTTTCCTCGCAATGACGATTTGGTATCCACGCAGGAATAACATAGAACATAATTTTTATGAGATATGCATGAGTAAAGAAAAGCTAAACACTTCATCTATTAATGTTCCTGAAGAAGGAGTAAAAAGTGCAGCAGAAGATAATAAGCTTAAATCTTCAATAAATACCCCTGAAAGAGTAGAGCCTTTAGAAGCAGTACAAACAAAAGCTTCTTAGCCTCCACAGGAACGGCAATCGCAAAATAAGCCGGCAGGAAAAAGAACGCTGAAAGAGGATACGGCACTTTACGGTGCTAGAGTCGCTCGTGCCGGAATCGCAGCAAGTGGAGTAGCAATCGAAGTGGTAAAGGAGGGTAGTAAAGTTATCGCTAGTCCTGCTCATATAGTAGAAGGAGTAATTAACGTTGGAGAAAAAGTAGCAAAAGCTTATGATCCGGTTGATAAACTTCAGCAAGGTGCAAAAATTAAAGAAAAAGGTCCCCCAAGCCCTGGTATTGCCGATAAGGTGCTTGATAAAATAAAAACTTTACCGGGTGCTGAAAGGGCAGCAAATGTATTAGAGACAACATATAAAACATTGGGTAGTAAGGCAGTAAAACGTACGGCAAAAATTGGTGGTGTCATGGTATCGTTAGCCCTTAACCCGACGCCAGTTGGACTTGGTCTTGCTGCACTTTCTTTATCAGCCGTTGCTTATAATGTCGGAAAAGAAACTTTAGAAGTAAGAGAAGATAAGCATTTAGATAGAGAGAAAAAAACTTTAGAAAATATTAAAGCTAATTATGTAAAGCAAGCAGAGTTAGTAGTTGCTACTCAAATAGATAAAGGAAAAGATAGTCCTGCACTTAAAAATTTTTTGGATACTAAATTACCTAAAATTTATCAAGAAACTCTTGAACCTAAAAAGTTAAATACTACGAGAACTAAAGAAATTTTAAAAGCAGTTCGGGATAATGTTTTAGAAGTAGCAGCCTTAGTGGCACAAGCAAGTTCAGCAGGCGGTATTATAACCGGTTTAGCAGCTGGTCTTATTGGAGGAGGAAGTAATGTTATAGGTGAAGCAGACACAAAATTAGTACGTATGGAACGAAAAAAAGATAAAATAAACCAAATAAATAGTTTAAAAACATCAATAGGAAATTATGAAGATAAGAAAGACTTGCTTGAAAAAGAAAGGCAAGCAAAAATAGATACCAAAGCCTTAGAAGAGTTTTTAGCAAGACCCTATTGCATTATATGCGGACAAAGATTTAGTATAAAAATCTTATATAACTGCATTTGTGGAAATTGTTATAGCAACAAACCTAATTATGATCTAGCTCGCAGCCTATTTAAGTTTAATGAGCATAGCAAAAAAATAGTTCATCAGTTTAAATATCAGGATAAGACGATATTTGCTAAGACCTTTGCTAAGCTTTTATATAATAGATATAGCGAGGATATAAAAGATATTGATTTAATCATACCTGTACCTATGAATAGATTTAAGAGGTTACTACGAATGTATAATCCTGCTCATATTTTAGCTATGGAAATTGCAAAAGTTACCGATAAAATGTTAAAAGCCGATATTTTAACTAAATCAAAATGGACCAAGTCTCAGACTTTTCTTTCACGAAAACAACGCAAAAATAATATAAAGGGTAGTATCAAATTTAACACAAAATATAATATTGTAAGTAAAAAAATCTTATTAGTCGATGATGTCGTTACCACCGGTGTTACTATAAATGTTACTATAAATGAATGTACTAAAATTTTACGACAAGCGGGGGTGGTATCGGTATATGTGATGAGTGTTGCGATGACTTAGAACGTCATTGCGAGGAGCAGCGTGGATATTAGCGTCGTCATTGCGAGCAGCCATAGGCTGCGTGGCAATCTCAGGAATTTTGTGCTGTTACACGAGATTGCCGCGTCGCTTCGCTCCTCGCAATGACGATTACAAAACCATCAGGAGTGAAGTAACTTATGCAAAATGAAATAAAAAAAGTTTGTATTATCGGTTCGGGAGTAATGGGTTCAGGGATTGCAGCGTTAATTGCTAATTCCTCTCATAAAGTAGTGCTGCTTGATATTATCGCTAAAGATTCCGATGATCCGAATAAAATAGTCAGAACTGCCATAGAAAACTTGCATAAACAAAAACCTCCTCCTTTGTCTTTTCCGGATAAAGTAAATTTCATTACCATAGGTAATTTAGAACAAGATTTAGATTTAATTAAAGAATGTGATTTAGTTATTGAAGTTATTGTTGAGAAGTTAGAAATCAAACACCAATTATATAATAAAATTATTCCTTATCTTAAAGAAGATGCAATTATTGCTTCTAATACCTCTACATTACCTCTTAAAAGACTCAAAGAGAATTTACCGGATAATATTAAATCTAGATTTGTTATTACGCATTTCTTCAATCCGCCAAGATATATGGAACTGCTTGAGTTAATTATAGACCATACGGTAAAGTCTGAAGTCATAGAAAGAGTATCGGAGTTCTTAACGAAAACTCTTGGTAAGACTATAGTAAAATGTAATGATACGCCTGGCTTTATTGCTAATAGAGTAGGGTGTTTTTTACTTGAATTAGTAGCTCGCAAAGCGATAAGTCAAAAGCTTGATTTTATAGCTTTGGATAAAATATTTACTACATGTTTGGGGTTGCCGAGTACCGGAATTTTTGGTTTATATGATCTAATCGGGCATGACGTAATGAAGTTAATATCAAGCTCATTACTTGCCGCCCTTCCTGCAAATGATGCTTATCATAAAATATATGTAAATACTCCTGTTCTCGATAAGATGATAGAGAAGAAGTTAATTGGACGTAAGGGTGAAGGTGGGTTTTATCGTTTATCGGTATCAAATGGCAAAAAGATTAAAGAAGTTATCAATATAAACGATTTATCATATAGTCCTGTTCAAAAAGTAGATATTTCATTTAATAATCTTGATGAGTTACTAGCTAGCGATCCGGTTTACGGTAAATTTTTTACTGAAATTATCACGGAATTTTATGTTTATTTAGCAAGTTTAGTACCATCTGTAACCGATAATATCTATGATATCGATGCTGCTATGAAGCTTGGTTATAGTTGGAAATACGGTCCATTTGAATTATTGACCATAGCAGCTAAAGACGGCTGGAATTCGGTAATTAAAAATGTCGATTTAATGCATATCCCACTTCCGCAATATTTAGACAATAAAGAATATCAAAAAATCGATAAACAAAAATTTAATTCTCACAAAGATATTTTACAAGAAAGTCAGATAGTATTAGAAAACGATTCTGCAAAGCTAATAAATTATCGTGAGAATTTCATTTTTGTTATTACTACAAAAATGAATTGTTTAAATCATAATGTGTTTTATTTACTGCAAGAAGCAGCAAGTAAAGCCGAAAATGACGGCAAAAATCTTTATATTTATCCGCAAGGAAATAATTTTTCTGCCGGTGCGGATTTAAAGCTTCTTCTTTCTTATATTGAAGACGGTAATTTTCATGATCTAGAGAATTTACTAAAGCTGGGACAGCAAACTATGCTGCACTTAAAATATTCTGGGATTCATATTGTTAGTTGTGCTAAAGGAGTAGCACTTGGCGGAGGATGTGAGCTGCTATTGCACTCAAGCTATATTGTGGCAAATCAGGAACTTAACGCCGGACTTGTAGAACTTGGAGTCGGTTTAATACCGGGATGGGGCGGTGTTACTGAAATGTTTGTACGAAGCAGGGGAGATAAGACTAAATTAATTAGAAATATCAGAAATATTATAGAGCAGAATAAAACAAGTTCAGCCGATTACTTTAAATCAGATTATGATGTAGAGAATATGCACGTAAATATGAACAAGCATTATATTTTAGATGAAGCTTTAAAATTAAACCTATCTAAAAAGATAGTACCGATTCCGCATAAAATTACTTTGCCTAAAATAAATTTAGCAACAGAAATAGATACATCAAAATATAACGATCTACAAAATAAGGTAATTAGCAAATTTCAAGATATTATTGATAAACATAATGAGACCAATGAAGAGGAGCTGCTTACCTATGAGCGGGAAATATTTTTAGAACTTGCAAAAGATCCAAAAACTATAGAGAAGCTGAGAGTGATTGTGAAGTGAAAGATTATTAAGATATTCTGAATTCTTTATTGTGGTTATGAGATCTTGAAATAATATAAAAAATGGATTAAAATTTGAAATATTAATATAAATAAAAAATTATTATGCCGGTAATTAGTCGTTTTTTTGGGATAATAATTATGATGTACTATAGAGACCATAATACTCCTCATTTTCATGCTAAATATGGTGATTATGAAGTAATAATTTCACTAAACGGTAAAATATTAGAAGGTAAATTTCCTAAAAGAGCTTTGCAATTAGTTATAGAATGGTTAAATATCCATAAAGAAGAACTAATAGATAACTGGAATAAAACACAAAATGGTGAACCATTAAATTCTATAGCCCCATTGGAGTAAAGATGTTGCATGTAATATCTGTAAGTTATATAGATGATTATTATTTAGAATTAGTTTTTGATGATGGAACAAAAGGTATTATAAACCTATATCCACATCTTAAAGGCTCAATTTTTGAACCGCTTCAAGATAAAAATTTATTTAATAAAGTGACGATAGATGAAGAATTGCAAACTATTAGTTGGTCTAACGGGGCAGATTTTGCTCCGGAATTTTTAAAGGCGAATTTAGATTCTGCTTGAGATTGCTAAAAGTAACCTAACTCATAAGAATAATGCATTTTATATAGCTGATAAATAATACTATATATAGTTGAGAGCAAATTCATTATGGTTCTGCTCCGATAAATTCGTCACTTTGTAATATATACCGAGTTTAAACTTAGAATCTTCACTAAGGTCTAAAGCTGTATAATAAGATTCTTGTGCTTTTAGCTAGGAATGACATAGAGAGCATTTACCGGTCTACGCAACAATGCTTCACGGGAATAACATAAAACAAACCATGCGGAACACTACTCCACAATGATGCTTCCTATAGTGCCGCGATAATAGGTATGAGGGTCATACATAGCTTCGCTGTAAATAGCGGGAGTTGCGAATATGCCTTTATTAACCGCTTTGATTTTATACTGATACGTCATTTTTTGATCAGAAATAGTACCGAAAATCATAACTCTATCATCACGATTATTTATATATATCGGTTTCCATATCATTACTTCTTGCGTGCGTTCTAATATATTTACGTTGTTGTTATCCGGTAAAAGCTCGAAGCCTGCAGGTAATAAATCAAGTATCACCATATTGCTCAAGGTTTTATTACTACCTGAACGCATGGTGATTTCCACCGTAATATTATCACCTAATTTTACTTTGCTAATCTCTTTATTATTTTCATCGAGATATTTTTTGGTTATTTCTATGCCTTTAACTATCTCTTTATTTTCTGTTAATTGCTTATCATAGCCTGAAGTTAGAAGCTGATAGAAGAAGCCGTTACTTGAGGATGTTAAGTCGATATCCTTATTTTCTACCGACAGCTCAGCAATCATCACTTTATCGCCTTTTAAAGTAACTTCTTTATCGTTAGAGGTTACTTTAATAGTAGCCTCATCTACATTATTTATCTTATCAGCATATGCAAGGCTTGCCATAATGGCGTAGCTTGCTGATAGACTATTATAGTTACCCTTAGCAAAAAGAGCGATATCCTGTACAATTTTTGGGTCAAAGTTTTTCAACTTTTCCGGAAAATGCATAGAAATTAAGTATAAATACTGACTATATTTTATTAGAGGATTATAATACTGATAGTCTGTTTTTGATATAGGTTTATTTAGAGTAAATCTATCTAATAATTTATCCGCTTCTTCATTCATTTGCAGCATTTTATAGCTAGAGGCTAAATAAACGCTAGTTAAATCATCCTGCCATGTATTTTTATGGTACTCGTCTAAATATTTTAAAATATTTGCAATATAGCTTGTAGTAATAACGCTATTTTTTGTCAGGATATAAACCGCATATGCTTTTTCTCTTGCTTCATTTAAAGAGCTGATTGATCTATTCGCCATATTCTCTAAGTAGTAAATACCTTGATTAAAAATATCACTTGGAACGGCTAAATATCTAGTTGCTCCCTCGCTTAAGAAATGCATAGCATAAACGGAAATAAATGGATCGGAATCGTCATTAAAATTGTTCCAATATCTAAATCCACCGTCATAATTTTGACGTTCCGATAAAGTTTGGAATATTTTCGATAATGATTCATCCATTTTTTTACGATCAGTTTTAAGAATCTGAACTAGCTCTTGTTCATCATATAATAAAACATTAGCAAAATTTTGGCTTATTAATTGCTCAGTGCAACCATAAGGATAATTATCTAGGAGATCTTTAAAGCCGGAAATAATAGCTAGCGGTGATTTAGAAGCGGAAATTTGCAGCTTAGCAAATTCAGGATATAAATCCCGCAAGATTTTTAAATTAGCTTTGTTGTCTGTAATAAAGCCTGTATCAACTGTTGTAACGCTCGGACTAGCAGGGCGAACGCTCGTAGTACTAGTTAATTCGGAGCTATGCACTACTGCCATAGATATTATACCCGGCTTTAGGTGATTTATAGAAGCCACAACCTTTAAATCTGCTGAACCGAGTTTATCAGTCGCTTTTAATTTAACATTAATAGTAGCTTCCTTATTTTCGTCTATCGGTATCTCTTTAGGATAATCTAATATTTTAAGTCCTTCACTTGTTTCAATATTTAGAAAAACCTGAGCATTTCCTGAATCTTTTAGGTTATTAAATATTGTTACCGGTACTGTAAATTCATCATTCGGAGCTACAAATAAAGGTAAATTTGGATTGATAATAAGATCGGATTGGACTAATAAATCAGCTTTGGAAGTTCCTATAGAGTCAAGGCTTGAGGCTATCCCTATAACTCTTAAAGTGCCGTTAAAATAGCTCGGTATGTCAAATGTGACTTCTCTCTCATCAAGATCTGCTTCTAAAATTCCTGACCAAAATGCTACCGGAGGTTGGCTTTTTCTTTTAAATGGATTAAGGTTTCGAGCGACATTTATAAAACCGTCTCCGGCAGGAGCCGCCATATAAGCTTTCATTAATAAAGGACGCTCAGGTAATATTAAATCCATGATTTGTGATGTTCGGACTTCCAAGGCTTTATCGTTAATAAAGTAATTAAGCGGGTCGGGAGTCTGATAACCAGCAAATGATAATATCCCTTCATCAACGGCAAATATTATGATTTTACCTGGGGTTGCAGTGCGATAATTAATTGTTAATTTTTCGCCTGATTTAATTTTTGCAGGAAGCGTTAATTCAATATCTTGTTTATGTTTATAAATGCCCGCAGTAAACGGTACTACTGCATAGCTAAACGGTGACATAAAGATTTCCGTAGCTTCTATGTCTCTTATGAATTGTACATTTACATATCCTTTACCCTCAAAACCGTCAGGGATTTTTATTTCTTGAATACTATTATTTTCGTCAGCTTTAAACCATTCAAAATTATGTACTTTATCTGTTTCGATAGTAATTAATCCATAACCTGTATAAGGAGTTATAACATTTAAAAGAATGTTATCGCCGGCTTTATAATCATCTTTATCAAGTTTAACTTTTAAATTTGCTTTGTCTGTTAAATTAGCTGTAACATTTCCTTCACCTATTACCGAAAATTCAGCTTGAGCAAAGATTGTATCTTCTTTATCAGTTAAGTAAATAACGTAATCGCCTGCTTCTTTAGTAGGCACTTTATAAATATAACTTTCATTTGCTGTGATATTAACTTTGTCAGAAGATATATTAGTCTCAATAGGTACTGAACTGTAAGAATAATTACCGTTACTATCTGCTACTAAGTTATTTACATAATTAATCTTTTTTAAGTTAAGAGTTAAATTAGGTGCAGTTACTTTTTCTGCTTTATTTGATATGGCTATGAATTCTATTGCTGAAGTAGTTTTTTTCTTAATATATTTTAGATCGCTATCGCTTCTAAATCCTATAATATAAGGCAGAGGTGAAACTATAAGCGATTTGCTTGCGTTTACGCTTCTTCCTGAGTCAGGCTCAAATCCTTCCGCCGAAAATGTTAGATTAAAAGTAGCGTTATAATATTTTTCAAGGTTAAGGTCAAAATTTGCCGTACCTGTAGAGTCTGTAGTAATATCTCCTAAACGTTCGTTAAAAAACTCTTTATTTCCTTTGTTACTATAAAATTTATATTCTTTAAAGCTAGGTACGAAAAACTCGGTAGGTCTAATATCAATAAAGCCGCTGACTTTTCTATTTGCTGCAGGAGTGCCGTAAAGATTTATAAGATTAACATTTGCTTTAAGATCTTTTGGATTCGTCCATAGCTCATCTTGTGAGTTATTGAAGTTTATGTTTATTTTCATGCGGTCAGGCTGAAAATCACCAACCCTGACAGATACGCTATTAAGATAGTTATTTGTGCCTTTATCTCCTACTAAATATAAGCTTATATTATATAAGCCGGTTAAGGAATCATCAAGCGTTGAGAATAAATATTCGCCGAATCCTTCTGTATCTAGAGCTATTTTACTTTTATCTATTACTTTTCCTCTAGGGTTAGTTACTTGTATTTCTAAAGGTAAGCCGTCAAATTTTCCTTGCCAATTGGTTTGTTTGAGCATAATACCTATATGGCCTTGCTCGCTTGGTCTATAGATGCCACGATCGGAAAATAAATAAGCTTTTAACCCTTGATCGGAACTAACGGCTCCTGCTACATCAAACCGAGAATAATTAACTTGCCTATCAATTCTACTATACGGCATAAACGAAAAATCATCCTTAGTAGTTAATATATAAGCCACTGGAGTTTTTTCTTTTGTAAAATCATTTATATTTGATAAAACGGCATGTCCTTTACTATCGGTTTTGCCGCTTACTAACACCTCACCGTTAAGTCCTATAATATCTGCTTTAACGCCACCGGCCGGTTTACCGTTACTGATATAAGAAACAAAGATATGATGTGTTCCGCTTTTATCGGTTTTTACTATAAAACCAAGATCGGTAACTAAAATTAATCTTTTATCTTGAGATATAATGTTATTATTGTTGTCTTTAGCATAAACTTTTGCTAGAAATAATCCCTTAGAATAGCTACTTGCTTCTTCTAAATTAAAATATTTGCTGAAATCTAAATCAGTATAATTAGGTAAATTTAAATTTGGGGAATTAACTATTACTTCCTCTTGAAATACTTCAGAAATATTATACTCATTAAAATTATATTCATTTATGAAAGTTGGGTTTTGGAAAATATTATATCTATTTGTTTGGCTGATTAAGTGATTAATTTCTTGCTGATTAATCTTATCGATTTCTACATATAATTTATCTATGCCAAGTGAATATACGGGAAGCTTTCTTTCGCCAGCTAATGAAAGAATAGAACCGTCAGACATTAGCTTAACTTCTTTAGGATTATCGGGTATTTGTACTATTTGAGAGTAATCTGAGCCAAGTGTTAAATTATCTGATGTTTTAACACCTTTATTGACTTTAATAAGCAAAGTTCTTGAGGTAAGGGTATCTACTTTAAGGCTATGCATAGTAGTAATGCTTGGGACGGAAGGTAAAAGTTCAAAATTTATTTTTTCACTCGATTTTAGAATATCATCCGTTATTTCTTTCGGACTTTGCCATTTATAGTTTTTTTTGCCTGCAACTCCTAAGAAAGCCGGCTTATCTTGCGGTAATAAAAATAACTCTAAATGTTTTTTTATCTCCTCACCCGAAACCGGTGTATTTGTAGTAATTATAATTATCTGTTCCGGTTTTAGCTTATCATCTTTAACAATTGTAGCAGTACTATTAGTGATTTTTAAATATGAGGATAGACTTGGAATTAATACATTTTCTTTATAAGAATATCTTATATTATTCGGCGTCTTATTATTTTGATCTTCTACATTTTTATATGTGAAAATTTCTCCGCCATATAGAGGTTTAACACCGTCTTTTATAATTACAGAAACAGTATCTTCTTTATCTGTAAGCGGTGGTATATTAGTAATAATCGTAGCTTCCGTATTATCCGTGTTGAATTTGATAGAAAACGGTAATTTTTTCTTGGTTGAAGATTTTATAAATTCTATTTTTTCCTCTAAAGTTTTAGGCTCTATAGGGTAGTTAAAGGCTATTTTAGTTTGAACGAATTTTTTGGAAATATCGATATTATCCTGTAGATAATTCATTTCTTTAATAACAGGAAGTAGAGGTAAAGTTGTAAAACTTATATTATTACTTTTTAGACTGATAAAATGAGGAAATATATAATCTTCGATAGTAATCTTATAAGTTTGATGAGCTGCAAAATTGCTTTCTGGAGTAAAATTTATGTTATACCACCAGCCAAATCGCCATTCTCCTTTAATATCAGGCGAAATAGATATGTAATCATTCATTCTTTTTCCGTTAAGCCCTAGCTCTCTTTGCGGTTTTGTACACCATTCTTTAATTCTAGAGTCGCAAAGGTCAATATTTAACGAATTTTGCCCTGCTAACAGATTTTCGTTAGTTAATTTAAAATATAAAGGTATTTTTTCGTTAAAGCTTGCAGCAATTAGTTGTAAATTTATTAAACATAAGAAAATAGCAAATACAAATTTGCAGAAAATATTTTTCATATCTATAGCTTATTATTTATGATAACTTCGATTATATATAAATAAAATTAAGTAAAGCAATGAATAAGGATATTTTTTTTCAATATTTAACAAAATTTTTCTTGTTATTTGGATAAGAATATTGTTATGAGATTATTATAATACTCCTCGGATTTACTATATTTAGGAGGCAACTATTTGCACAAGCTATTTGTGTATTACTTTTCACTACAATTTTAAATATATTATTAAAATATACATTTGAAATACCTTTAAATCCTGCTCTAAATATTAAAGGTTTTGCTTTCCCTAGCGGTCATATGAGCAGTGGCGTAGTATTTTACGGTTGGTTTTTTGCGAATATTAGAGATATTCCTTATTAAGAATAATAATAGTGGTGATTTTAACCGGCATGGGATTTTCGCTGATTTATAAGGGCTATCATTACCCGGTTGATATTATTGCATCTATAACAATCGGAATAATGGTTATTGCTGTTATATATAGTTTAACCAAAGAAGAGATTATTCAAAAATATCCTTATATGTTTGGAGCATTTTTATGGCTATTAACCGTGCCTATGGTAGCTTATCTTAAAATTATTGAGGTGAATTGTCTTGCTTGGATATGGACGGTATTTTGGGGATTACTCGGTTTTACTATTTCTTGGGGGCTGTTTTATAAATATTTTGATCTTCCTCAATCAAAATTAAATCGTTTTATTAATTTAACTATAATTGTCGCTTCAGTAGCTTTGATTGAATATATTAATTATTTATTCAAACAATATTTGGGCTATAAATTTTATTTAACTTGGTTTTTAGTAGGTCTTAGTTTTCCACTATCGGTGAGGTTATGTCATATTCACATAAGATCAACGCATTAGTATATGAAGTAGGTTAAGTTGCACTTCATTTCTTTATTTATCGTATAAAGCGAAAATTCCTATTGACTTTTATATAAAACAGTATAATTTTCTTTACAATTTAATTTTTTGTAAAGAATTTATGCGTGGCTATGAGAAAGAGCAAAGAAATTTAACAAATATTTTGATCTTATGCTGTATGTGCATATGGCAGTACTTCTTAACGAGCTTTTCTTCCCTAAATCAGACCCGTATACTCATTCTCTTCTTGCTGCTTTTTTCTTTCTGTGCTACTTTTGTTTTTAGACCGGTAGGAGCTTTAATATTCGGTTGGATAGGTAGATAATATAGGAAGAAAAACTACAATAATAATTACAACTTTCTTAATGGCACTTTCGTGTTTACTTATAGCGGTTGTTCCAACATATGCAGAAATAGGATTTACAGCAGCCTTAATATTTACATTATGTCGTATAGTGCAGGGTATGTCATCGACGGGTGAAAAAGTTGGGGCAGAATTATATTTAACGGAAATTACTGCTCCTCCAATACAATATCCTATCGTCTCATTAATAGCTGGTTTTTCTACTTTTGGCACAAGCTGTGCATTAGGGGTAGCATCGTTAATACTCTCTCTAGGTATTAATTGGCGTATTATTTTTGTTATTGGAGCTGTAGTTGCTTTAGTTGGAACAGTAGCAAGAAAACAACTTCGAGAAACACCTGAGTTTGTTAACGCAAAGCTTAGACTAACAAAAGCTATGATTGAGATTAACAAGGATCCTGAAATTTTAAAAACTAGTGTAGTTTGGAATGAAAAAGTTAATAAGAAAACGGCTTTTGCTATATTTTTAATAAAATTGTGTATGGCCTATATGTTTCTACTTTGTTTACGTACATTGTAGCGATATTTTAAAACATTCGTTTAATTATATAATCCAGAGCAAATTATTAATCATAATTTTATTGTCTCATTATCAGAATTAGCCAGTTTTTTTGTATTACTTTACTTAAGCTATAAAATACATCCTTTAAAAATTCTAAAATTTGTATCAATAATGTTTTTGGTTTTTGTATTAATATGTCCATACCTATTGATATTTTGCGTTAAAACTCCTTTTACTTTACTGTGTATTCAGTCATTTTAGTAGCATTCGCTCCGGGAGTAGAACCGGCTGCTGCTATATTTTTTAAGCATTTACCAATTTTTAAAAGATTTACATATAGTACTTTTATGTATGCAGCAGCTCGTGCCTTAATATACGCAATTACTTCTTTTGGAATGATTTATTTAATAAAATTATTTAATCATTGGGGATTATTAATTGTTATGCTTCCAGTCTCATTAGGGTATATATTTGGTATAAATCATTTTAGAGGATTAGAGATAGTAGCTGGGAATTATCCCCAAAAGGTATAGCGTTTTTAGGCTTTAAGCAGTACACTTTAGTAAGCCTAATCAGCTCTTTTTCTATGCTATATATCTCAAGATAAGCAGCAATAATTAGAAAAGCCTTAAGAGTTTCATTCAGTATCTTTTCTATTTTCTCAGGTGATTTAGCTCCTAATGTTTGTATATTATGGATTCTATCAAATAATTTTATGAGAGCTGTATCATATCTTTTTTGCTGAATTAATAAATTGAGGCTTTCTTCTGCACTTGATTCTAGTTAAACCCTCTACGTGGTTTGCAACTTCTAGCCCAAAATTTGTAGTTATGACTTCTTCGGTAAGTTCTGTATCTTCAATAGTATCATGAAGTAGAGCAGCATTTATCATGTTAGAAGTATAAAGTTTAGGAGCTTCTTCAGCTACAAATACCGCAAGCATAATTGCCACCTCAATCGGGTGCGAATAATAAGGATCGCCGGATTGACGCATTTGAGAACCGTGATATTTACGAGCATAGTAGATACCTTTTTTAACTTCCTCTATATATCAACAGGATTTTTTACTTTAGTGTTTAAATATTCAAGTTTATCAAGTAGTTTTTTAGCATAAACGCAAACTTCAAACTTTTCTTTCCAAGAGCTTATATCTTCCATAAAAAGTTGTTTCTTAATTTATTGTTAATAGTTAGTTGATTACAATTACAGTAAAAATTAAAAAATTGCAATAACAAAATAATTTTTTAATTTTAAATATATTAGTAACTATGTAGTCATAGTACCGGACAATTTTTATTTTATGTCATTCCCACGAGGCATTGCCTGCGTGGATACTGAAGGTTGTCATTGCGAGGAAAAACTGTAAGTTTTGACGAAGCAATCCAGTTAAAAATTCTGATATCCAGAATTTTTTTGATTATTTTCTAGATTGCCACGTCGCTTTGCTCCTCGCAAGGCATTGTTGCGTAGACCGGTAAAACCTACTGTGTCACCTAGTTCGCTTGACCACGGGGTCCATAAAAACAATAAAAAATACTAATAATTTTAGTATTTTTAACTGGATCCCGTGGTCAGACCACGGGATGACAGAGGCGAAATTGATCCACGCAACAACACCTCCTCGCAATGACGACCTTCAGTATCCACGCGGGCAATGCCTTGCAGAGATGACATAGAGGGCTTTTTAAAAATTGTCCGGTACTGTACATAGTGGTGCCGCTACCCAATTAAAGGCATTTCATCATTGGAAGTGGAATAGCCAGCTGCAACTAAAAAAGTTACAGTTTATTAAATTATATTACTTTTTATTTAGATTACATTTGAGAATAGTTAATTTATGTGTTAACTTATATAAATATCTTATGATTTATTTTAAAAATAAATACTCGTCTAGCTTAGCTTCCTAGTAAAGTGTAAAGTCAGGATAAATTATTATTTTTGTTGTCAGATTATTGTAATGGCAATAATATTTATAGTTATGTTTGGCTTATTAGTGCTTAATATGGAGTCTTATCATGAAAGATCAATTTACGTTGCTAATCAGAACATATTTTCCATTCACTGCAAAATTAAAAATTTCGTACAATTCTCAAACCATATCTAACTTAATTACTTAAATATATTAGAAGATATTATCAGTATAATCTCATAAGGGTAAAATATAAGTTAAAAAATATTAAAAAATTTAGTTATTTATTAATAATTCTAAAATAGAAATACAGAATTAGAAAAATATTATTAATTTAAAACAAGAGTTTAATATGAAAGAAGTGGCACAAGAGTTAAAGAAGAGAGAAGATTTAAAACGTCCTTTAGAACAAACAGTTTTACCTAGCATAGATGATTTTAAAAAAGATGAGTCTCCCAAAAGACAAAAAACTGACCTCAGCCGAAATGATTTATTGTTGCAGAAAATTAAGAATAATGATCCTGAAATTGTTTGTATAGAGCTACCTTATGAAGAAGATAGTAGTTTTTTGTCAATTGTAATTAAAACTTTAGAAAAAAATACTGTAGTAAAAGAAATTGATTTATATGGCAGCAAACTTAGTAACGATGATATAAAAAATCTAAGCAAAATTGTAAAGTTAAATAAAATATCACATTTAAACCTGAATTCTACTTCTTTAGATAGTGAAAAAATAAAAATTCTTATCGATGCTTTAGCAGATAATACCTCCCTTGAATATTTATCTTTAAATTCTATATAGATGCTATTAAAAATCACCCTAATTTAAGTTCTTTAGCATTAGGTAGTTAGTGAAGTAGGAAATAAAGGAGCAGCAATTATTAGTGAGTTGGTTCATTCAAAACTACCGTTAAAATCCTTAGATATAGGACAAATTAATATTACTGCCGAAGGGATAGAAATTATCGCAAATAATATTAGCAGTGCAAAATTAATGTCGTTAAATTTAGGGTATAATAACCTTAGAAACGAGGGAGTCATAAAATTACTTCATGCTTTAATGGCTGATCAATATATTAAAGAATTAATATTAAATGAAACAAGAATCTCCGAAAAAAGTGCAAAAGTAATTGGAAGATTTTTAACCTCAACCCCCATTGACACTTTAGATTTAAACAAAAATAACTTAGGGGATGGAATAAAATATATAGCATCTGCTTTAAGATTAAATCCATGGTTAAAAACTCTAAATCTTAATGACAATAATTTAACCCATAATAATATAAAAGAACTTACTACTGCATTAACCGAAAATAAAGCGTTAGAAACTTTACTAATAAGCAATAATATTGAAATAGGAGATCTAGGTTTTGGAGCAATAGCAAACATGCTACAAAAAAACAATTCTCTAAAAAAATTAGCTCTTATGAACATTAAATTAGGAGATCTAGGAGCCGCCTATCTTGCTACAGTATTTCTTTATCACAAAGATCACCTACAACATATAAAGGAATTAGACCTAAGAGATAATAACATAACCAATTTGGGTGCGGAAAGCTTAAAAAGCATTCCAGGTAACATGACGATTTTAATAGACGGTAATGATATTGATAATTCAATATTTGAGGAAAGCGTTGAGGCTTTAGGAGAAAATAATTAAAATTATAAAATAATATTTATATGGCAAATATATGGCAAATCTAACAAATACACGGAAAGAAAGATTAAAAGCAGAGTTTGTTAAATATGTAGATAGCCAAACAGTAGAGGAACTCATAAGAAATAAAAAACCGAGAGAGACTTTATTAAAAGATATTATATTAAGCGAATCTATATCTATAGATGCCTTAAAATTCCTTACTAAATGTTATAACGAAATGCACAAAAATAATAATGAAGCCCTTGATGAAAGTTTTGAAAAATTAGCAGTTCTAGCGGTTTTAGCAGGTAAAACAGAAAAGATTATTCCAAAAGAACTTGTTCCTTATATGGCATTTCATGTTGGATTTGCTGAAGAGAATCCTACCCAGGGACTATTAAATGACAACAACAACTCAAATCTGCAGAATTTTGCACATGCTTTCCGTATTCGACTTAACTCAAAGATTATAAAAGAAAATGATACTCCTTTACAAAATAGACGCTTTGATGCCTTAGGTAGATTAATTCAATATAATAGCCAATGTAGTGCCGTATGTTTTGACGGCAAACAAATTTTAGTAGCGTTCAACGAATTACATAATTCTAGTGTTAACATAAGGAAAGTTGAACAAATTGAGACACATACCGCAAAAGTTTTTAAATATTTACAAGATTATACTACTTACACAGCTTTACCTAAAGAAGAGCAAAAAAATTTTCTACAACAACAAAATCTATCTACTCAACGAAAAGAGCTACTTCTAGATGCTGCACAATATTATTATAAAAATAATAGTGAACATAAGGATATATTACCACGCATTTTGCAAGAACTAGAAAAATATCCGAATAATAATCAAGAGGTTCAACAAAAAGTCTGTAAAGTAACCAGTGCAAGTCCAAAAGTAGTTAAGGCAGTAGCTAGAGCTAGAAGAGATTTGATGAAATTAGAAGATGCATTAAACCCTGATACTATTGATGCAAGTAAAAAATTTGCCCCTTCAATTATTGAAGCTATAAAACAACCATATAAAATTGTATTAGATGGTCCACTTAGTGATAAAGCTCATGCTGAAATGAGAATAATACAGTATATAAAAGGACAACTTCAAGACCGTAATAATCAATTAAGTGAAGAAATATACATAGGATTATCTAAACTTTGTTGTATTAGTTGTGATTTAGTTATAAATAAAGAAACGAAAAATGTAGATTTTCATTTTACCGATAAGAATAAACAAAAACACTTAATACCGCTTAATATTACTACTAGAGGAGGAAATGGAGTAGGATATGAATGGGCTTTAATAGATGCTATAAGAAAAAATCCTGACTGGTTAGAAGATTTTCTAGGTAAAACAGCATATGAAAAATATAACGCTTTATCAGAACAGGAGAAGAAAATAGCAATCAACGGTATAGTAAGATATATTGGAAAAGGGGAATTAAAGATTAAGGATACCCCGCTTAAAATAAATCCGAAGAAAGAACAGAGAAAAGATAAAGAAAATGAACCTTTAAAAAAACAGAGACAAAAGAAATTGACAGCTGACACTTCTTCTAGTGAAGGTGAGGAAAAAAATGAACCTAGGAACAAGATAATTGCTGCTGCAATTTATGGCTCCACCTTTCCTGCAGCACAAATACAGCCTATCATTTCTACAATACAACTAAATGTACCTACTACACTTGATGCGGCATTAGAGGAAATAAAAAAATTGCAAGCTGAAAAAAACGATGCAGTGAAACAACTTGAAAATCAAAACTTAGCTTTTGAAAAAACAAAAGCAGACCTTGTTTATGCACAAGAAAATACCATAAAAAATCTTTCAGGAGATGGGTTATACCAGGAGCTATTAAGGCATCCTGATATATCGGTAGAATTTCTTCAACGTCTTATTTTGGAAAAACAACAACTAAATAAGAAAAAAAATGACAAGCCCGGTCCACAAAATGCCCCCAACCTAGAAGATAAGAAAAACGCTTATAATCAAAGAATTAGTAAACCAAACATTCTTCCTTATCTTTATCAATATAGTGATTTTGATGCAATTAGCCCTCAATTGATAGATAAAACAAAAGTAAATTTTAAAATTTTCGTTGAAGATCAAAATAGTGACAAGGATAAAGATAATGACACAAATATAAAAAATATCGCAAACGAATTTCCGGTATTAGATAAGCCTATAATAGGAATTTATAATATACCTGGAGGGATAGGACATTGGACAAGTTTTGCTATTTTAAAAGACGGAAAGGATCAAGTGGTACTACTTTATAAAGATTCTATGGGAGGTGATTGTCCAAAAGATATTCAGAAAGCGGCAGAAATGTATTCTAATGGTCAAACTGTAAAACCCATTGTAAATAAACTCAAAAGAACAAGGAGGACATTTAACTAGTAAGGGTGTTGATGTTAATTGTGGTATATATGCTTTAAAAAATGCAGAAATAATATATAAAAATATTATTGACCCTACAAAGCAATAAGCTTTATCCGTAACTTTAAAGAATACACATTTTCATCTCGTGAAGAAGCAGATGAAGCTAGAAAAAATGAATTTGCTAAAAAATATGTCATAGGTATATATAACAAATTACTTAATCAGGAGTTAAAAGATATTATAAAATCATCTATTCATCATAGACACGAATCAGAACTTAAATCAATTAATAATTTATTGAATACGACACTGCAACCTATTTCAACTCCGGAAATTGCAGGATGTGAAATATTGGATTATAACTCTGCATTTTCAATTACTAACCATAATGAGCCTAAATTATATTTAGAACTCAGTAATATACAACAAGAAGCAGAGAAATATAAATATGAATATCACATATCTACTCCTACGAATTATGCAACAACTGCAGAAAAATTTCTGCAGAATTCTAATTTTAATATAGAAAAAAAGAAGATATTACCGGAGGAGTACGTTATACAGTTACTTCTAATGAAATCGAGAAAATACCTAATTGGTCTGAAGAAGATTTTAAGGAGGTTAAGAAAGCTCATGAAAGTGATGACTTAAAAAATAAGATAATTAATGAGATGCTACCGACAGCACTCGATGTTGATCTCAATTCCTTAGTAGAAATAAAAGAAATAATCAATGCCGAAGAAAGGAAGAAAAAAGAGCAATTAAAAGCCGATATAAAGCTTAGCCAAGATATAGCAACTCCTAGTGATAATATATTTAATAAGGATACACAGGATACACAAATTTCACCACAAAAACTTTCAACTTCATCACATAATTGGTTAAATACTTCTAGTTTTCAACCATTTGGCAGCTCACCTCAAGATACTCCAAGCCCTGCTGCTATTAATGATATAGAGAGTAATGAAATGAGCTCTAAACCTAATAGTATTGAAGAGTTACAAAGTAGAAGCTCTAGCTCTTCTCAGGACAGCAGCAGTAGTGAGAAAGAACTAGTATTTAATAGGAATAATATCATATTTGATCTATCTAGTAGTAATACCAATACAGATAAAATAAAACGTGATAATGATGATGTGAAGAACAGCAAAAATGAACTACTTAGTAGCAGTATTGAGGAAGAACTAGTATTTTAGTAGGCCCGTATTACCTACCGATAATGAGTCACCACGTAAAAGTTCTAGTATAAATACAAATAAACGAAAACATAGTTCCAGTGAGAATGAAGAGTTAACACTAAGTGATAGCGAAGATGAGTTATCTAGTAGCAGTGTTAAGAAGCAGTTAAATAAAAAACCTAAAGTAAGCAATTTTGGTGAGGTGATGCCCCTACTTTTTGATCTAGTCAAAAACTTGAAATTTAGTAATCTTACTCGCGTCGAAAAAGAAAACCTTACTAATTTATTATTACAAGAAGAGCTAAATGTAAATGGAAAATACAATTTAAATGAACGTTTGGTTACCGTAAATGATAATAAAGAGCTATTGAATAAGTTTGATAGGGAAGCGGTAATTACGACAAATATAGATTTTAAAGCAATTGATACAAAAGAAGCTGCAAAAATAGGCTCAGTAGAAATTAGAGCAGAACATAATCATTTAACTGATCATACTAATAACACTAAAGCATTAATCTCTGAAATTCAAGCGGGTACTATTGATAAAAATACGATAATAGCTATTGAACGTAAGCAATATGGCGAAAATCTCGGTATGAAAGACATAATTAGAATAGCAACTATATTAGAGTATAATGAAAAAAATCCTAATACTCCTATAAAACTACCTGCAGAACTAGCAAATACACCTATATTACAAGACGCTCTTTTATATAAGATAGCTAAAGAAAATAAAATTAAAATTATCAGTTTAGAAGGTAAAAACCTAGAACACTTAAAAGATACACCGCTTTATAATGAGAATCGTGAACAATATATGACGGACGTAATTAATAAGATTCGTGGTAAAGGATATAATGTGATTGCAAGTGTCGGCTCTAGTCATGTGATTAATTTAGAGAAAAACTTAGAAAACAGTAAAAAACATGACATAGGATTTAGTCACATACCTAGAAAAATACTACAGAAAGCTTTAAATATTGGAAATTCCGTTCCAACAGGAATGGTTAACATAAAAGCAAGCACTAAAGGTAATAGTATGGTACAACGGAAAGCTTTAAACAATCAGTCAAAAAGAAATATCTCAACTGGAAGATAACTCTATATAGGAGAAAATCTTTATTTCCTGGGAACAAGTTTAACTGCAGAATTATATCTTACAGACGTAACAGCTGCCATATATAACTGCCCGCATCGTTTTTCTACAGCATAATTCATAAAGCTTGATATAAGCAAATTTTGCATGATTCGCCTGTGTTCACGTGTTTTTAACGGCTTTCGCAGGCTCGCATTTAAATTCATCTTGTCTGAAGCTTTATGAATTATGCTATACCACTTTTAGTTTTTGTGAACCTAACATTAAGACCTGAAAAGCTTGATTTTATGCTGAGTCTGTCGTTTGATAAGTTTGTAGTAATACTGAAAAATGAAGAATGGCACGGGCTAGTGTACGATTTGCTAACCATTTCTACTAAACGACAGTACATAAGTGATACTTTTTTTATGCAACAAAATTTACAAGCAGCATAGAAATTTAAAGGGTGGAGGCAAGTTGCTTGCCTCTATCCTTACTTAATTAATTTGTGTTGCATCATATCCCATGCTTAGTAATCCGGCTAAAATAAGCTCCTCATCATTATTATTAATTGCATCATAGATTAAATCAGGGCTTAGTTTACTTTACTATCTAAGGTAGTTTGTAGCAATTTCGGATGATTCAAAAGCGGTTTGTCATAGATTATTTCTTCTACTTTATTCACAGTAACGTCGTGATTTGGTTTGTTTTGTTGTTCTATTAACAGATCAACATCCTCCTCTACAACTCCAAGCTTTGCTTTGGTAAGCTTCCCGCTTATAAGCTCTTCTATACTTTTCGTTATTGTTTCTATGTCAGTTTTATTGGCTAATCTCTGCACCTTAATTACTATCCCCTTTATACTGTTTTGCATTATATCTTTATCCCTTGCATTAATAGTTGTACTACTCTCTATTTTAGTTGTCATGTTTTCTACTACATTCTGAAATATGGTAAGTTTTTCTGTTCGTATTTGTTCAGCTAATTTAATTTGTTGTTCTATTATTTCGCTTAAATCCTCTTCTACGACCGCAATTCTTGCTTTAGTAATTTTGCCTCTTGCAAGCTCTTCTACGGCTTTAATCATGGTATTTATATCAGCGTTGTTTATAAAAGTCTTTACCGTTCTTGATATTTCATTTATTCTATCTTGTAATACCGCTTTGTCTTGTTCATTAATTGTTGTGCTATTCTCTAATTTAGAAACCGCTTCCACTACTATGTTTTGAAATGTCGCCAATTTCTCTTTAATATTTTCTTCAGGTAAATCTTTTATATCTGCTGGTTTGTTCTCATTTATTATGGAAGCTTCTTGTTTCAATTTCAGGCTTTGCTGTTGTTCTTCTTGTTTCTTTTTTTCTTGTTCTTCCAATAGTTTTCTTTTTTCTTCTTCTACTCGTCGTTTTTCCAGTTCTTGCTGTTGCTGTGCTTCATATTTCTTTTCTGCATTTGTTTTATTTGTTTCATATAATTTATTTTCCTTATATAAAGATTGCATAATTTTTATTGCTGCTTTATATTTTTCTATAGCTTCATTATACTTTTCTTGACTGCATAAATTATTACCCTCTGCATTTAAGCTTTCTGCTTTTTTGGCTATAGTTTTATTTCTTTGTAAATATTTCTTTATTGTTTCTAAGCCTTCAGCCCCTATTTTTTTACTAGAAAGATAAATATTTGTAAGAGTAGAGTTAGATTTAAGAGAGTCAGCAATTAATTTTGCCCCTTCAGCTCCTATTTGGTTAAATCTAAGATCAAGAGTTGTACCACCCTTTCTTAAACTATCTGCTTGCTTCTGTAACCCTCTTTTTTCTAGAAATTCTATTAATCTCTCATGCGGCGTTTTTATTGCTGCTACTTCTTGTGGTACTTTCCATTTGAACATAATTATATCTTTATTAAATTCTATAAATTTTAATATTTTGTTAAAAATGAGCTTATAGACAGAATCATAATAGAGAACTTTAAGAAAGCAATAGAAATTTAACTAAAAGTATGAATAAATAAATTGATGATGATTTAAGATATATATGAATGTATAAAGAATTAGAGGAAATAATAAGAGATTTTAATAAATGGCAATAATTACAATTACTAATTTAATATATTAGTTAATTATTTTAAATAATTAGTTTCTGCATTTGAAGCAACGGCAATCTCATTAACTATTGAGGCTGTATCTGCTTCGCTTAAGAACAATGACCGCTCTATTTGCCGACGTTTTACCAAGCCTTGCAGCTTAACACCGCCTTTAACGTGAATCCAATGTGGTAATTCATTGGCAGCGTTTAAGTATTCGCCTCGGTTTAACTTTTGCCGTAATGTTGATGCTTGAAACTTCCCGCTACCAAAGTTGAAGATAAAAGAAATTAAGGCGGCTTGTTGCTTAATTAAATTATTAATATTTTAGTTAAACGGTCAAAAGCTTGATTTTATGCTGAGTCTGTCGTTTGATAAGTTTGTAGTAATACTGAAAAATGAAGAATGGCGCACCCGAGAGGAGTCGAACCCCTAACCTTATGATCCGTAGTCATATACTCTATCCAATTGAGCTACGGGTGCTAAGCTTGAAGTACTTATTTCTAAGCCTTATTTCTTGTTGCTAACATACGAAGAAGCATATATAAAAGCATAGCATTTGTCAAGAAACATAGAGTGTTCTTATGTTTCTCTGAATAATAAAATATAAAAAATTACAATTAATAGTTGAATTATCATATTATATATTGTATATAGAGGTTCATAAATTAATATGAGAAAAAAATGAATAAAATAAAATTAATTATAATTTGCTTACTTTGTATTAATATAACTGCACGAGCAGATAATATATCAGAAACTGCTAAAAAAAATTTAGAGGTAATTAATTCTTTAAATGTTGAGGAAAAATGGCAGAAAGGTAATGTAATAAATTGTAAGTCGGGAGAAAATTTATTAGAAGAAACGGAAAAATATAACTCTCCTAAGTTAAAGCGTTTGACTCATTGTAGTTGTTTTGCTTATGCTGCTAGTGCAGCCTTGGGGCTTCCAAATAAGTCTCTACTTCCTCATCCTGAAAGCGATAAAGAATTTATACCTACTTTATCAAATAAGCAAGCTGAGTGGCTTGAAACAGACGGAATAAAAAACGGATGGAATTTTGTTAAAGCAGGAAATCGTGATGATAATTTTATTCAAGCACAAAAATTTGCTAATCAAGGATATTTTGTTGTATCCGTATATAAAAATGCTAACCCAAAAAGAGCAGGGCATATTGCCGTTGTGGTACCAAGTAGTAAGGATATAGAGAAAATAAAGAATGAAGGACCGGACACGGCTCAAGCCGGTAATATTAATTTTTCCTGTAGCTCTTTGAAAAAGGGTTTTAGGAATAAAAAAGATGCCTTTAAAAACAACAAAATAAAATTTTATTATTATAAAATATAACAGATATTAGTAAGGTAACTGGACCGTTTTTATTCTATGTCATTCCTGTTTTTGGGCGTTGTTGCATTGATACCGAATCGTCATTGCGAGCGACTGAAAGGAGCGTGGCAATCTCATCAAATATCCTGAGATTGCTTCGTCAAATACTTCGTAATTTCCTCGCAATAACGGAAAAACTGTTCCATGCAACAACGCCTCGCAGGGAGGTACTGTTGTGTGGATCGGTAAAATCCACTGTGTTACCTAGTTCACTTGACCTATAATACCGGACAGTTTTTGAAAAGACCTCGATGTCATCCCCGCGAAAGCGGGGATCCAGTACTGCCTATCCCCGTCATTGCGAGGAGGCATTTATGCCGACGAAGTAATCTCATGAAATTTAAGAAAGATTGCCACGTCGCTTTTTTTTGGATCCCCGCTTTCGCGGGAATGACATAGAATAGAAATTGTCTGGTACTATGGGCTTGACCACGGGGTTTAGTTAAAAATACTAATGTTGTTGGTATTTTTAGTTATTTTACTGGATACCGTGGACAAGCCACGGTATGACGCGAGTAGCTTTTTTAGTTATTAGCTATTTTAGAGATTTATGCGACAGCTCCTATCCATGGAATTACTGCTTCCATGCTATCGCTACCGGCTAGATCCATTTCGCTGTAGCTTAGTAAGTTATCATAAACAAAATGTCCAACACCTGCTGCTACATTTACTATACCAGCTACATCGTGATATGCACACTCTGCTGCTTTAATCACTGTGCAAGTTGCATTCTTCACAGCTTCTGCTGCATTTTCCGGTGAAGCTACAACTGCTGCTGTGACAAAGGTTGCCATAACTGCTGTAGGATAGTGATAAATAGCACTTGCAGCTGTACCTACTGCAGCTTTTACAACTTCAGGCATAACTATACCAAAGGCATGTCCGGTCATTGCTTCAGCGGCAAATTCTTTGTAAGCACAAAGTCCAAGAACACCTTGAATAGCTGTTTTAGCAGCATAAGTAGCAGTTAAAGTAGCATAAGCTCCACAGCTTGCAGCAGCCGTTGTTGCGTCTGCAAAATGTTTTGTAGCACTTGCAAAGTAGTTAAATGTTGCGTCAGAAACTTTTATTCCTGCATATGTAGTCGAATTATTTACTACTTTGTTTACTACTTCTGATGGTATATTATTAGAATCTGTATTTTTTGAAAAAAATTTAAACATAATTTATCTCCTTTAAAAATTTTGATTAAATTTAATACTTAGTTAAGAAAGTAATAATATATTCCGACTAAATATTATAATGCGTTATTGATAGTTTCTTTTTTGTCTTAGGTGCATTATACACTAATAGCCTGACACATGTCAAGAGGAAATATTAAAAAATTAATAATTATTTAGTTAAAAATACATTGATGATTTTTCTGTGAGGGACCTGGTGTTACACGGATCTATGTCATTCCTAGCTAAAAGCGGGAAGGTGTTGTTGAGTGGATATCTAATCGTCATTGCGAGGAGCGAAGCGACATGGCAATCCAGCAAAAATAATTAAAAAAATTCTGATTTACAGAATTTTTTACTAGATTGCTTCGTCGAATTACTACGTAATTCTTCTCGCAATGACGGAAAACCAATCGACGCAACAACGCTCGCTTACAATGACGATTTAGGTATCCACGCAGGTAATGCCTCGTGGGATAGTAAGCCACGGTATGACATTGAATAAGAAAATAAAAATTTTATCTACTATTACCCTGACCTTTGCCAGTTGATTTATTAGTAGGGCTAGACGATGGAGTAGGAGGTTGTTTAGTTTTATGAATCGGTTTATTGCCTTTAAATTGGTTTATTAATTTTTCTGCTATAGCGTTAATGGGGTTTTTGCTAGCAACATTTAAGTTTTTTGTTACGATTGTTTTTGTAAGAGTAGTGTTAGGAGTAGAGGATTTTGAAATAGGCTTTGTTTGGGGAGCCGGTGTTTCAATAGAGCTTGCATAACCTTGATGAGTCCTTTTTAGCTCTTGTTTTGGGTTAGATTCTGAAAAAGGTGTAAAATCTTGGTATGGTTTATTTACTTCACCTTGTTGTCTTTTTGGTGTATTCAAAACATTGTGTGTTGCCTGATGTTCGCTGTCGCTTATTTGTTTACCAACTTTATTAAATTTTGTCTTATCTTCTATTGACATAAATCCCCTATATTTAATGTCTGTTATTTTATTACACCATTATTTATTCAGTCAAACAAGTTAATTAAAATTAAGTTAAGTTAAAATATTAGTTAGAAATATTAAACTGTTACTTTGAAGATACTCTATATTGTAGACAAAGTCTTTACATACTTTATAATAAACCAAATGTAGAAATAGAAGATGCATATGAGTGATAAGTTAGATTCTTATGAACAAGATATTGAAGATAATTTTGAAAAACAGCAAACAATTGATGATAAAGATGAAATAGCTTTATTGCAAAAGGCTGCAAAAATACATGTAAGTAAAATGTCTATAGGAAAAGCAAAAAAGGAATTTTTTAAAAAATAAGAAATAATATATGAGTTTTATAGAAGAATTTATAAATAAAGGATATTTCCATCAATGTACCGATTTGGATCGGTTAACTACTATAACGAAAGAAACAAAAATAGCGGCTTATATAGGCTTTGACTGTACTGCTACCTCGCTACATATTGGTAGTTTAATGCAGATAATGATATTACGGTTACTTCAGCAGCATGGACATAAGCCTATTGTAATTATCGGCGGCGGTACGAGTAAAATCGGTGATCCTACTTGGAAAGACGAAGCTCGCAAAATCTTAAGTAAAGAAGACATCGCTAAGAATGCTGAAGGGATTAAAAAATCTTTATCGAAATTTATCAAGTTCGGCGAAGGTGAAAGTGATGCTATAATGCTGGATAACACAGAGTGGTTAGATTCCCTTAATTATTTAGATTTCCTACGGGATTTCGGTAGTTATTTCTCGGTAAACCGTATGCTAACTATGGATTCAGTAAGGCTAAGGCTTGAGCGTGAGCAGCATTTAAGCTTTTTAGAGTTTAACTATATGTTGTTGCAAGCATATGATTTTTACTATTTAAGCAAGCATTATAATTGCAGCCTGCAGCTTGGCGGTAGCGATCAGTGGGGTAACATTGTAATGGGAGCGGATTTAATCCGTAAAATAAGCGGCAAAGAAGTATTTGGTATGACGACGCCGCTACTTACGACCGCTTCCGGTGCTAAAATGGGTAAAACTGCGGCGGGAGCAGTGTGGCTCAATGAAGATTTGCTAAGCCCATATGATTATTACCAATATTGGCGTAACTGCGAGGATGCCGACATAGTTAGATTTGCCAAATTATATAGCGAGTTAACTCAAGAAGAGCTTAATAAGTTTGAAAGTTTAGCGGCTGAAGATATTAATGCAGCTAAAAAACAGCTTGCTTATGAGCTAACTAAGCTTTGTCATTCGGAGCAGGCAGCAAAATCAGCTTTAGAAACTGCGGTAAAGATATTTGAAGAAGGGCAAATCGATGAGAATTTACCTACCGTTGTTTTAGAGCAGGAAGTATTACAAGCAGGTATTAGTGCGTATGAGTTATTTCATGAAGCAGGTCTTGCTAGTTCTAAGTCAGAAGCACGCAAACTTATAAGAGGGAAAGGTGCTAAAATAAATGATGAGGTGGTTGCAGATGAGAATATGATAATTAATACTACTTTCCTACTCGATAAAAATGTTATAAAGCTCTCTGCCGGTAAAAAAAGACATATATTAGTTAAGGTTTGAATATTTTTCTAGATTGCCATGCTCCCTTCAGTTGCAACATTATTGTATGGCTCAAATATATTACGTCTAATTGAAACTGCAACTTTCAATTAGACAAATTGTATATTTTCTATCTAATGAACCCCTATAACATAAGTTAAATTCAAATTTAAAAAGTAATGACTAAAATAAGGCTTGATGAATATTTGCTGCAAAAAGGTTTTGTAACAGATATTACTATAGCACGAAGCTTGATTATCCAAGGTAAAGTACATAATAAGCATGAGCAGTTAATTAAGCCCGGAATACAGGTTAATATAAATGATACCGACATTAAGGTAAAGCTACCTCAGCATAATTATGTTTCAAGAGGAGCATTAAAGTTAATTGCTGCTTTGGATTATTTTAAAATTGATCCTGAAAATTTAGTTTGTATTGATATCGGTAGTAGCACCGGCGGTTTTACCGAAGTATTACTTGAACGTAAAGCAAAATTAATTTTTGCCGTAGATGTCGGTTATGGCGAACTTCATCTTAAATTACGTGACAATCCACAAATTAAAGTGCTTGAGAAGACTAATGCACGATATTTAACCGATAAGCAAATAACAACGAAGCCTGATTTAATTGTTTGCGATGCAAGCTTTATTAGTTTAACTACTATATTACCGACTCCACTAAATTTAGCTAAAGAAGATTGCATGCTTATTGCTTTAATAAAACCGCAGTTTGAGGTCGAAAAGCATGAAGTAGAGCAGGGAGGAATTATTAAAAATCCTCTCTTACATCAAAAAGTATGCGATAAAATCAAAGATTGGCTTGAAAAAGAGCATAATTTTAAAATATTTGGTATTATAGAAAGTCCAATACTAGGAGCTAAGGGAAATAAGGAGTTTTTAATATGCGGAAAAAGAAAAAATGGTTATTTTTTATCCTCAATTTGAATTGTTTTAGTAATCATTGCATCTTCTAATGTATAATTATTCAATGTTTTTATAAATGCTTCACTTGCCTTTTTAATAAAATGTTTAAATTGGCATGAATTTGTAATTCTACAGCTATTAGTATTTTTATTGAAACATTCTACTATATCCATATTAGGTTCTAATTTTTCTATTATATCTCCCAACTTCATGGAAGAAGGGCTAAATGCTAGCTTAATTCCTCCTCCTTTTCCTTTACTACTATTAATATATCCTAATTGTGCTAATCTGTGGATCACTTTTACCAAATGATTAAGGGAAATATTATAGTACTCTGATATCTCTTTTACACTACAAACTCTTTCCGGTTTTGAAGCAAGATATATAAGGCTACGTAATCCGTAGTCAGTAAAACTTGTTAACTGCATAAAAATATAAAGATCTTGTTCTGATCAGCGGCGGGTCGGGAGAAAGTCATTCTATTTCTAGAATTAATAGTATAACAAATGAAGAAAATGTTAAGCTTCCTGCCGTTATTCACTCTACTAAAAATAAAAACAGTGACACATTTCAATTAGATGCAGCTGTAAAAAAATTAACTGATATTGCAGCAATATGCGATACTGAAATTCACTATGATAAATTTTATACTCAAGATAGTTATAATAATATTAATGAGAACGATAATATACATTATCATACCGGTGGAATAGCTGAAGAATTTTTATTAGGTATGTTAAAAGGCAAAACCTATGAAATTTGCGGTCTTCATTCTTTTAACAATCATGTGCAACATATATTAGAAGAGAAAATGGGGGTTATGTATACTCAGATTCATATAGAAGAATTTTGTTCATCAGGAGGAGACTATGATCCATCTCTAAGCGGACAAGATGGGTTATCAAGTATTTGCCCATTTATAAATATGTAGTTTTACAAAAATATAAAGTTAAATATTGCTTATATATTCTAATTAGTGTATTTTCGTTACGGATAAGCATTATAAAAATTATAGATAGGTGGGTTTATCCCACCTTTTTTGTTATAAACATCAAATATGCAAATTATTGAACAACAAATAACAAACGTAATAGAAGAATCCTTGACTGATATGGGATTTGAGTTAGTTCTTGTTAAGTTTAAAGGTGTTAACCCTAAAGTAGTCGAGATATTAATTGATAGCTTAAACGGTGAAAAAATATCTGTGGAAGATTGTACTAAAGCAAGTAGGACTATCTCCGCTATTCTAGATGTTGAAGATTTAATAGAAGATGCATATTCTTTAGAGGTAGCATCAAGCGGTCTTGAACGTCCGTTAGTAAAGTTTGAAAATTATAATAGATTTTTAGGAAGAGAAGTTAAAATCAAACTTAAAGAATTATTGAACGGCAAAACTCGTTATCAGGGTAAAATAATTAAAGCCGAAAATAATAAAATATATTTAAAATGTGAAGAACAAGAAGTACTAATTGATTATGATTTAATTAAAAATGCTAATCTAGTTTTAACTGAAGAAGTATTTAAAAAATTACTAGGTTCTGTGAAGGTTTCTAATTGATTGGCTATTTTGAGGTATTTTTAAAAAATAACCAAAATTAAATCTTTTTAGAAATTGTACGCAAGAACCTAAAGCAATAAGAGATAATGTATGTCTAATATAGGTAATGTAGAAATTTTACAAATTATAGATTCTGTAGCTCGTGAGAAGGGAATATCAAAAGAAATTTTGATTTCAACGGTTGAACAAGCGGTACAAGTAGCAGGACAAAAAAAATACGGTAATGAATATAATATTAAAGCTCAGATAAATAGGAAAACCGGTGAGATAAATCTTTTAAGGATCTTAAAAATAGTAGAAGATGTAGAAGATTACTTAACGCAAATCTCACTTGAAGAAGCTTTAATAAAGAATCCAGAAGCTAAAATCGGTGATGAGATATATGAATATTTACCGCCGATTGATCATGCTAGAGTATCGGCTCAAGCTGCAAAACAAGTTATAACTCAACGTGTTATAGAAGCTGAACGTGAAAAACAATATCATGACTTTAAAGATAGAAAAGGCGAAATTATAAACGGTATAGTTAAGAGAATAGAATACGGTGATATAATAGTTGAATTGAGTCATGCTGAAGCAATAATAAAAAAAGATCAATTAATTAAGGGTGAGAATTTTAAACCTAATGATCGTATAAAAGCATATGTACAGGATGTAAGGCAAGAAACAAAAGGACCGCAGATTTTCTTGTCTAGAGTAGATAACCAGATGCTAGTTAAACTATTTAAGCTAGAAGTACCTGAAATTCTTGAAGATATTATTCAAATAAAATCAGTAGCACGTGATCCCGGTTCAAAAGCAAAAATAGCGGTATTTGCTTCGGATAGTAGTATAGATCCCGTAGGCTCATGCGTAGGTATTAGAGGTAATAGAGTAAAAGTCATAACAAATGAGTTAAACGGAGAGAAAATTGATATAGTATTATGGAGTAATGACCTTGCACAGTTTATAGTTAATGCTCTTGCACCGCTTGCACCCGGGGAAATTACAAAAATTTTGATTGATGAGGATAGGCATAAGGTAGAAGTAGTAGTTTCGCAAGAAAATCAAAGTATTGCAATAGGTAGAAGAGGGCAGAATGTTCGTTTAGCTTCTAAGCTTACAGGTTGGAATATCGATATAATGACCGAAGAGCAAGAATCAAAAAGAAGAAACGAAGAATTCTTAACTTCTACGGAATTATTTATGGAAGCTTTAGATGTTGAAGAAGTTATAGGTCAGCTTTTATCGGTAACGGGATTTAATTCGGTAGAGCAAATCGCAACTAGTGAAGTTAGTACTTTAACAAGAATCGAAGGCTTTGAGGAAGAACTTGCCGTAGAGATCAAAAATCGAGCTATTAATTACGTCGACCTTAAGAATGAAAAGATTATCAAAAAGCTAGAGGATCTGGGAGTTGAGCAAGAATTAATAGATATATTAGAATTACCGCTTGAATTAATATTAAAATTTGCCGAATATGGTATAAAGACCATAGAAGATTTAGGAGAGATGAGCGTAAATGAATTTAAAAATTTAGCTCCAAATTCTAATATAACGGACGAAAATATTAAATTGCTGATTAAAACTGCTAGACAGCATGGTGAATTAAAGGATAGTTAGAGGATGGGGGTATTGTTCTTGCGTAGCATTGTTGCGTGGATATCGCCCCGTCATTGCGAGCAGTCGTAGACTGCGTGGCAATCTCATGAAATAATAACAAACTCCTGAGATTGCTTCGTCAATTGCTATGCAATTTCCTCGCAATGACGGGGCGATATCCACGCAGCCTACGGCTACTCGTAATGACAAGAAAAAACTGATCCATGCGGGCAACATTTCTGCGGGAATGACATAATATAATAAGTAGTAGACGGAAAAAACAGAAACACAAAGGTTTTAAATATGACGGATAACCAGGAAATCAAACCCAAAAAGTTGACACTTGGCAATTCAAAATTATCGCTTAATAAGTCTTTTGACTCTCTTACAGGAGCTCAAAGCTTTGTTAATGCTAAATCTAAAACGCTAGTAGAAGTTAGAAAAAGCTCTACCGGTAGTACTACTACCCTTTCATTAAATAAAGAAAGAAATAGCTTAGATCAAACTGTTATTGATGCTAATAAGGAAGAATTTAACAGACGTTTATCTATTCTTAAAAAAGCTGCTGAGCAATCTAAATTAAATGACCCTTCACAAATAAGCACTTTAAGTAAACTTGCAAGTATTAACCAGTCTGCTAACTCAAAAATAGAACCGCTAGAAACTGATAAAGAAGTTGAACAAAAACAGCAAAATACCGAAGAAAATAAAGTAGAAGTTAGTGCTAAAATCGTTCAAGATAATGAAGATATACCGTCACAAATATCTAAAAAGAAAGAAGAATCTTTTGTAAAATCTCCTTTAGTAGGAATGCGAACACGTTACGGGATAGAATCAGAGAAAGAATTAGATAAAACAGCAGATAATAAAGTAGTCGCACCAAAAATTAAGCTAGAAGAACCGAAAAAATTCAAAAAAGCCGATCTTTTCAATATGCTTGGCGACGACGAAAGCGGCAGCGGCAGAACTAGAAGTCTTGCTTCTATAAAAAGAGCTAGAGAAAAAGAAAAGCGTAAATTAGTATCACAAGCACCTGAGAAAGTATATAGAGAAGTGACGATACCGGAAGTTATCGGAGTCGGCGATCTTGCAAATGCTATGTCTGAAAGAGTGGCTGATGTAATTAAAGAATTAATGAAGCTCGGTATTCTTGCAAATGCCAGCCAAACAATAGATGCCGATACGGCGGAACTAGTTGCAACAAATTTAGGGCATACGGTAAAAAGAGTTCAAGAATCGGATGTTGAAAATGTTTTAATTAGTGATGATAAGGTTGAAAATTTGAGAACGCGTGCTCCGGTTGTTACAGTAATGGGGCATGTAGATCACGGTAAAACATCATTACTTGACGCTCTTAAATCTACGGATATTGCTGCAAGTGAAACTGGAGGAATTACCCAGCATATCGGGGCTTATAGAGTAACTCTTGCAGACGGTAGAGCGATTACTTTTATTGATACTCCGGGGCACGAGGCTTTTTCGGAAATGCGGTCAAGAGGTGCTAAAGTAACGGATATAGTTATTATAGTGGTCGCAGCAGATGATGGAATCAAAACGCAAACGGTTGAGGCAATTAATCATGCGAAAGCAGCGGGCGTTCCTATAATTGTAGCTATTAATAAGATTGATAAGCCTGATATTGATATTGAGCGTGTAAAGAACGAATTATATGTCCACGAAATTATAGGCGAAGAGGCAGGTGGTGACGTTATGGTTATTCCTATCTCGGCATTAAAGAAAATTAACTTAGATAAACTTGAAGAAGCGATTTTATTAATTGCAGAAATGCAGGATTTAAAAGCGAGTCCTTTCGGTTCGGCTGCCGGTGTTGTAATCGAGTCAAAAATCGAAAAAGGAAGAGGAACGCTAACCACTATATTAGTTCAGCGAGGTACTTTAAGAAACGGTGATATTATAATAACCGGTACTTCTTACGGTAAAGTTAAAAAGATGACTAATGATAAGGGACTAGAAATAGTGGAAGCAACACCGTCTGTTCCTGTAGAAATTCAAGGCTTAAACGAAGTACCTTTTGCCGGTGATAAATTTAACGTAGTACAAAATGAGAAACAAGCAAAAGATATAGCTGAATATAGAATGCGTCTTGCTAAAGAAAAGAAAATATCTATTGCACCGCGTTCAAGTTTAGAAGATTTGTTTTTAAAAGCTTCCGGTAATAGTAAAATTAAGGAATTACCTTTAATTATTAAAGGTGATGTCCAAGGGTCGGTTGAAGCTATTTCAGGTAGCTTATTAAAATTACCGAGTGATGAAATAAAGCTTCGTATACTTCATAGCGGCGTAGGTCCGATAACGGAATCCGATGTATCTCTTGCACATGCTTCTTCAGCTATTATTGTCGGCTTTAACGTTAGAGCAGGGGCAAATGCTTTAACTGCCGCAGAAAAAGAAAAAGTCGATATTAGATATTATAGTATAATATATAATTTAATTGATGACGTAAAAGCCATTATGAGCGGTATGCTTGATCCGATCGTTAGAGAGCAATATATCGGAAGCGTAGAAATTAGACAAATATTTAATATTACCAAAGTCGGTAAAATTGCCGGTAGCTATGTAACTAAAGGGATTATTAAGAAAGGAGCGGGCGTACGCTTATTACGTGATAATGTAGTCATTCATGAAGGAAAGCTCAAAACTTTAAAACGCTTTAAAGATGAAGTTAAAGAAGTTAGAGAAGGATATGAGTGTGGTATAGCATTTGAAAATTACGAAGATATTAGAGAAGGAGACACAGTTGAAGTTTTTGAGCTAGTTCAAGAACAGAGACAATTATAGTAGAATTGTTAATACCATGACTTGGTTTTTCCGTCATTGCGAGGAAAAATTGAAAATTTTGACGAAGCAATCTCGTGCCAAAATTTTAAGATTGCTGCGTTCTTTTCAGTTGCGACGTCGCCCGCCATGGCTCGTTTATGTCATTCCTGCTTCCGAGCGTTGTTGCACGGTTCAAGAAAAGTGTTCAATGTCATTCCTGCGAAAGCAGGAATCCAGCATAAATCGAGCTTTTAATTTAAAAAATTTGCTGTATTTATATTTTTTTTGGATTCCCGCTTTTGCGGGAATGACATAAACAAGCCATGCAGGCAACGCCCTGTTTCCGCGGGAATAACATTTAGTAGAATATCCCTCTTTGGTAAATAATCAATTTTAAGCAAAATATAATAAAAAGTTAATAATTATTAGCCTTTATCTTGACCTCCTCATAATTTCTATTATAATGCAACGCTGATTATTATAATAAGAAAAGAGGAAGAATTATGGCAATAACATCAATTTTTAATAAGTTACAAAATTTAATCCCATATAATACTTTTTTAAATTCTAAAACAACCTCACAAGAAGCAGTAAAAGGTCAGCCAGATACTCTAGGCATCTTCAAATATACTGATATTATGAATGAGCTTGATGGTAGCGAAAAAGTAACTAACACACCTGAAAGTAAAGGCTTTTTCAGTACATTTAGTTCATCATTAAAAACAGTTTATGATTTTGGAGTAAAGAATTTTTATATTATAAAAAATACATCTAGTATTCTTTCTTCTAAAGTTGCTGAAACTTTTAATTTTGTGAGTAATAAAGTTTTTTATTATTTAAATAATGACGCTGAAGAAACATTTAATCTCTTAGATCAACTTGAAACTCTTTCTGATAATGAGTTAGTAGAAGAGATTTTAAATATGCCTGAAAATGAATTAGATGAAGTTTTTGAAAAGATGACATATGAAAAATTGGCAGAATTAATTAATAATATTTCCGATGAGCAAGCACAAAAATTAGTTAATTATATTTTGCCTTGGCATTTTGAAAAAGTAATAGATTTAATTACACAAGATAAGTTGGATAAATTATTTAATGAAAATCCTAATAATCTTTCTTTAGAAGAACTTACCGAGCAGGAACTAAAAAAATTATCAAATGAGGATATTTCTGATGAATGGTTTAAAAATATAATTATTTTAGCTGGAGAAGAAAAGCTTGCAGAAAATTTTGATATTATTCCAAATAAAAATTTAGTAAGAATCATAAGTAATATTTCAAATGATAAGCTAGCAACAATAATTTCTTACGCCTCAGATGAAAGTCTAGAAAGAATCATTGATATTATTGATTCGGATAATCATGATTTATCGAAATCATTAGTTCAACAAATAATAACCCTTATATATAACAAGAAGTGTGCAAAGCAGGAATCAGGTGAAGTATCTGATAGTGATTCCGGGTTCTCTGATTGTGAAGATGAAATAGAAGTATCAGACAATCAAGTAGGGTTCTCTAATAGTGATTTTACTACGAAGTTATCAGGTAATGATTTTGGATTCTTTGATTATGAAAGTGATGATGTAATATACTTATAGTAAAGCTCTTATGTCAACCTATCTTATTCCACACATATGATAGACAAAAAAATAGGTTCCTGCTTTTAGCAGTTTTGTTGCATGGATCAAAAAACCTACTTGATGTTATTCCTGCATGGCATTGTTGCGTGGATACTGAAGGTCGTCATTGCGAGGAAAAACTGTAAGTTTTGACGAAGCAAGGAAGAAAAAAAATTCTGATTTACAGAATTTTTTTATTATTTTTCTGGATTGCCACGCAAGTACTACGACTGCTCGCAATGACGGGGTGGTATCCACGCAACAATACCTTCCCGCCTACGCGGGAATGACATAAAACAAACCATGCAACAAGGTTGCTTTTAACTAGGAATGACGTAATTTATTGCTATTTTAGCATCAGGTGGGCGTATATATAACGGTTCGATAGAGCTATTTAACTTCATACCGCTCGATAGTCTACTAGCAATATATCTACAAATAACCCGTGCTTTAACTCGTGCAAAACGTGGCAAGGTTATTATATTCGGTAAATGCATAATTTGGTGATATATAAATTCAAGTCCGCTACCGCAGCACACTATATTACCTTTCTCATTTGCAAGCAGCTTTATAGCATACTCGAAATCTATCAATAACGGCTCTTCTATTTTCTCTGATTTATGAAAAATTTGCATATAAAGCTGTGAGCGATAAGCGTTTAAAAAGACATATATTTTATCATAGTCTTTAACTTGAGTTATGGCTCTAAAGTAGGCATATTCAAAATTACTAACCGCTACTGCTTTAATATTTTCCTTGGCAAATAATATACCTTTAGCACTAGCAAGTCCTATTCTAATGCCGGTAAAGCTACCGGGTCCGTTAGTTACCGCTAAATAATCTAGATCATCATATGAACATTTAGATGATTTCATCACGTCTTCTATCATCGGTATGAGATTCTCTGCTTGCATAGAAGGGCGTAATTCTTCTATATACGCAAGAATATTTTCATTTTCAGATATTGCTACCGATGCAGTATTATTGGCCGTGTCAAATGCTAGTATTTTCATAGATTATTATATTATTTGTGGCTACAAGGTGTCATTCCTGTGAGGTATTGTTGCGTGGATACCACCCTGTCATTGCGAGCAGCCGTAGGCTGCGTGGCAATCCAGAAAAAATAATAAAAAAATGCTATAAAATAGCATTTTTAACTGGATTACTTCGTCAATTACTTCGTAATTTCCTCGCAATGACGAAAAACCAGTCCACGCAACAAGGTCCGAACCATACAACAAGACCGCTTTTAGCTAGGTATGATATAGATTAAGTATATACTCCATAAAAGCTTGGCGTGCTTCAACTTGTCTATTATTATGAAATAAATATCTATTAAAAAAATAGTTTGTTAAGGTTAAAGCTTGTCTTTTTTCTTCTAATGTAATCTCACTATCATCTGAAAGTAAAAATTTTGGTAAAATTAATAATTTATCTTTGTAAGGCTTCCCTACTTCATATGATAATGCTCTAGCTGATTTAGGTGATATATAGGTTAAATCAGTTGTAACATGAGTCACGCCGCACTTGGTAAGATCAAGCTTATAACCCGTCTTGGCAAGTAAAGCCAGCTCAAAATTAATATAATCACGAAAACAAAAATTCTTTGATAAATTATCTAAATAGTTAATTAGAAATGAAAAAAAATTAGAATGTTCTTCTCTTTCATGAAATAACTCTTTGATTAAAGATATAACGGAATTAAAGGCATATAATTTAGCTTTATTTATGATAAAATAACCGGTGTAAGATTTGATGAGTTCACATTTAGCCATGCCGATATGTTCGTGTAGTCTTGCCTGCCAAAGAAAATCTACAATATTCCCTTCTTGATATATAAATTTGCTTTTTTTAGAAGATTCTTTTACAACTCCCGAATATAAACCATGATTTTTAGTAAAAACCGTAATAATAAATGTATTTTCTTTCAAAGGTTTTTTAGCAATTATTACTCCTACATCTTTGATATTCATAGTTTTTTAATATTAAATTTTCGTCATTGCGAGGAAAATTACGTAGTAATTGCCGAAGCAATCTTGTGAGAATTCCCGAGATTGCCACGCTCACTGGCGTTCGCTCGCAATGACGGTTTGATATCTACCCAACATCCCCCTAGCTTCCTTAGAATCCCCTGTATATAATATATTCTTGTATCCTAGTTTGATTGCAGTAAATAAAGCAGTGTGATCCTCTCCTACATTTACGGTAAAATCTAAAATTTTTTCCGGAAATTCTTTACTTAAAGTTTTAAACATATAATCAATTACTAGCATACCATAATATTTTACGCTAGAGGCATGATTTGTTAATATCAGCTGTTCTTCTATACTAGGTAAAAAATTACGTGCTTCTTCCAAATTTACTACAACATAAGTTTTCATCTAATTAGCTCTTTTAAATCCTTTAAATGTGAGACGGAAGATATAAAATCATACGTTAAATTTTCAAGTTTAGAGCAGATAATCTTATTAAATCCAAGCTTTACGGCTTCTTTTATTCTTGTTTCTGCTTTTGCGGTTTTTCTTATTTCACCCGATAAGCTTATTTCGCCGAAAAATACGCTATGTTCGGGTACAGGTTTGCCAGTTGCAGCGGATATTAAGCTCGCTGCTACTGCTAAATCAGAAGCAGGATCGGCAATTTTAAGCCCTCCAGCGATACTTAAATATACTTCATAATTAGCAAGATTAAGTCCTATCCTACTACTAAGTACGGCAAGTATCATTTGATAACCTATTAGCATCCCAACCAACCGCCGAGCGTCTAGGAGTTACCATATTTGAAGGTACTATGAGGGCTTGTACTTCCATAAGTAATGGTCTTGAACCTTCAATTCCTGCAAAAATAGACGTACCTATAACGTTCTGCTCTCGCTTCATCAAAAATAGTTCAGACGGATTTGTTACTTCAATAAGCCCGCTGCCGCTCATCTCAAATACTCCTATTTCACCAACACCGCCAAAACGATTTTTATATGAACGTAAAATACGGAAATGATTATTATGATCTCCCTCGAAATATAGCACGGTATCAACTAAATGCTCAAGTATCTTAGGACCTGCTAGCTAACCGTCTTTAGTTACGTGACAGCTTAATAAAATAATTATATTGTTTTGCTTAGCATAATTAACAAGTTCATTTGCACATGTACGAATTTGTGAAACAGTGCCTGGAGGCGATGATAATTCTTTTATGGTAATTGTTTGAATAGAATCAATCACTACTAAATCAATATTATTTTTATTAGCTTCTATACTCGCAATAATATCTTCCAAATTAGTGGCTGCTAAAATATCGGTATTATAGTTAGTTAGATTTAACCTTATGGCCCTTAATTTTATTTGGTCTAATGATTCTTCGTCCGTTATATATAAGCAATTCATCTTTGATGCAAAGTTACTTGCTGCTAGTTGTAGTAACAAAGTAGATTTGCCTATGCCAGGGTCTCCTCCTATTAATATAGCAGAACCAAGCACCAAACCGCCGCCTAGTACTCTATTTAATTCACCTATAGGGGTAGGAATGCGTAACTGCTCAGTTACGTGCCCTGAAAGTTTCTCGAAATCTTGTCTACTACCTGTTTTAGCAATTGCTTTATTCGTACTTACTATCTCTTCAACAATAGTACCCCATACACCGCAATCAAAGCACTGCCCCGACCATTTAGGACTAATATTTCCACAGTTAGAACAGATGTAATGCTTCTTGTCTTTGGTCATGTTTGTTTTTTACTGGATTCCCGCCTACGCGGGAATGACATCGAGTAGGTTTTTCGAACCATGCAACAAGGTCGATCAAGTCGCGGGATGACAACCATATCTCAAAACCAATAGCTTACTCTTACCATATAGTTTTTTACGTAAAATTTCAATATTTTCATCTAAAACATAATCATCCAGTTTAGCCATCTCAATAACTATGATAGTACCGTCTTTAAGCCAGTTATTTTTTATCAGCAATTTCATTACTTTAGGCACTATATCCTTATGATAAGGAGGGTCGATAAATACAAGATCAAATGATTCATTTGCTTTCGGTAGATTTAAAGCATTAATATTAACGAAATTAACATTATTTTCAATGTTTAGAGATTTAGCAAATCCTTCTGCTATTTTTAATGAGGATGTATCAATATCAATTAAGGTAGCAAAACCTGCTCCTCTTGATAGGCTTTCAAAAGCAAGGCTACCGCTACCGGCAAATAAATCGAGAATGTGGGTATTTTCGTTAAATAATTTATTACCGGTAAACTCACCGGAGGTTAATATACTAAATATTGCCTCTTTGAGCTTACCGGTGGAAGGTCGATATTTGATATTTTTAGCGGTAGGTATAATTTGGTTTCTATATTTACCGGATATTATTTTTAACACTTATTTAGTTATATGCTTCTTTTGTTGAATTTGTTGTTTTTTTTTCGTCTTTTATTTTTTCGACAAATCCTTTGCCTTTAGTGTTAGGCTTAAATTTTGCTGCAAATTTACCAGGCTCTGTTTGTTGTTTTTCTACAGTTTTATCTTTCTTTTCTTTTATTTCTACTTTTGGTGTTTCTTGGTTTAAATTATTTTGTGCTTGTTTTAAAATATCTTGTTCTTTAGCTTTATCAATATTATTATTTACATTATTTAAATTTTCTTCCCTTTCTTTAGATTTTTCTGTCTCAGCTTTTTGTCTTGCTTGTTGTTTTTCTGTTGCTAATTCATCAATATTTTCAGGAAGCGGTGAGATATATTTATCTATACTGCTAGTCAAATTTTCAAATGATTTCTGAAGATTGCGTAAAGGTTTTTGAGTAAGTTTATAAGTTCCGGTAGCGACTAGACCTCCGGCTAAAATACCTGCTCCTAGAATAACAGCTTTAGTAGTAAGGGCCGTGCCGGTGACCAATAATACAGGCATCGCTACAAAAGGTGCAGCTGCTACTGCAAGACCCGCTACTACGGCAAGCCCTACTAAAAATTTCTTACTTGCTAAAAAATTTGTTACGCTGCTAATTCCTGATGTAGTAGTTTTAGCAATTTTTGTACAAAGCTGTCCTACTCTGGTTTTCAGAAACCAACCGCTTTTTTCTCTTGCATGAATTTTATCTTGTAATTTAGCATGTTCGTTAACATTGATAGATGTTTTTTTACCGTCTTTATCTTGATAATCTAAATTCCCTTTAGCCTCACCTTTAGTATCATGCATCTTTGTAGCATCGTTGATTTTTGCTTTATCAAAATCTGCTCCTTCTTTATTAATTCCAGCTAGATTTGCTGCTTTTAGATTTGCTTGTTTTAGATTTGCTTCTTTAAATATAGCCTCGGCTGCTTCTACTGCTTGCATATCGGCATTTTCAAGCACCGCTTTAGTGAAATCGGCTTTAGTAAGATCGGCACGCTGCATAATTGCATTTTTAAAGTTAGCTTCCTTAGCATTAATATTTTTAGCAATAGCATCAGAAATATTTAATCCTTCAGCTTTTGCTTTTTCTAAAGTAGCATTACTTAACTTAGCAAATTGTGCAGTTGCATTAGTAAGCGTAGCGTTTATAAGATCGGCATATTCAAGATTTGCTTTATCAAGCTTTGCTTTTGTTAAATCAGCATTCTTAAGTTTAACACGCTGCATTATAGCTTCTCTTAAGTCAGCTTCTTTTAAAGATAGTATATTTTCAAATTCAGCATCGCTAAAATAGGCATTCCTTGCAGTTATGCCTTGCATGTTACATTGCTCTTTAAATTTTGTTTCTAATGCATGTGTTTTATTCATAAAAGCATTTTCAAGATCAGTAGAAACGATATTTGCTTGATCTAGAAGTGCATTATTTAAAACTACTCCCTGCATTTGAACTCTTTGCATATCTGCATAAGCAAGTGATATACCTGTAAGATTAGAATTTTTCCATTCTGAATCTTTAATAATTAACTTTTCAGCATCGGCATTAACCATCATAACAGCATTAAATTTGCTATTTGTTACCTCTGCTTCAGATAAATCTACTTTAGGCATGTAAGCTCTCGACATATCACTATTTTCAATTTTGCTATTTTTAAGATCAGCAAAAAGAAATCCTGTGTTACGAGCCGTAACATTTTGAAAAACGGCATTTTGTAAATTAGCTCCTTCAAAATTAGTAAAATCTAAATTACAATCCGAAATTTTAATATTTTCTAAATTAGCTGAAGCAAATAATGTATTCTTCAAGTTAAGATTAGTAAGGGTTTTACCTGATAAATTAATTTCTGAAAGATCAGGGATTATATGTGTATCTTTTGAAAGATTTTTTTGTTTTCTAACAAAATCGGTAAGAGATAATTTTGTGTCAGATTGTTTTGCTGCTTCAGCTAAATATAGATCAAATTCGGCAGAAGTTAATTTTATATATTCTTTCGGTATATCACGCTCTTTGGCAGTTGAACCTATAATATATGATGGGTCTAGTTTTATTTGTATTTCTTCATTTTTTAGCTGCTCAAAAATATCTGCAAGACCGTTACCACAGAACATTCTAAGGTTATCTAAAGCATATACTTCAGTTTCTAATTTATTTACTTCATGCTGTAACTTATTGATTTTTCCTAGTTCATTTTGTCGGTTTTGAGCAATAGTTTCTGCACTATTCCAAAAAGTATTTAAAAGATTGGTAGCAATCCCAGGATTATCTAGGTTTTGCTTTAGAGTTTCTAACTCTTCTTGCTTAGTCTTTAGTTCTTTTGATTTAACTGTATGTAAAGTTTCTTCGTCTTCCGTAGCTAGAATATATTTCTTTTTATTCGTAACTTCATCTATAACTATTTCTTTAACACGTTCTTTTTCTAAATCCTTATCTATATATTTATTTAATCTTTCAAGATTTGAAAAAGATAGTTTTATATCTCGTATTTTATCTTTTAGATTGGGGATTTTATAGTTATCATAATCATAATCTTTATAATTAAAGTCTGTGTAATGAAGATTTGCTCCTCTAAAGTCGGTACCGATAAATGTACAATCATTAAATTTTACATTTGTTAAATCTGAATCACATAATATGGTATTTGTTAAGTCACAATTATTAAATACGGCATCTGTTAATATTGTACCTTGGAAATTAGCATTGACTAAATCTGCGTTAATTTCCATATTTTCTAAGCTAGTAATGATAATTTTATCATTATCTTCAGCGAAATATTTATTTTTGATAAAATCATTTAATGAGACATTAGGGTTATCTTTTATATAACCAAGATAATCGTTTAAGTCTTTTTCTTCACATTTATATATATTAAGATTTGTCATATGTTTTCTATATGATTAGTTAAAATGCGTTAATAAATAACACATTACTAATTATTTTTCCAGTATTTTATTATTTATTTCTTTATAAGCTCTGGGTTTTAGATTATCTATTGTAAAACTACCATATTGAATCCTAATTAATTTGTTAACTTTTAGTCCAAAATACTCGAATATTCTTCTAATTTCACGATTTTTTCCTTCAAATAAAACTACTTCAAACCAAGAATTACTCTTATTTTGCTTAAGTAACTTTATCGAATGAGGATTATAAAATATCCCGTCAATTTCTAAATTTTTATAATCGCTTTTTAGTAGAATATCAGACTTCCCATATGCCCTAACATGATATACTCGCTTTAACCTATTTGAAGGTAGCTCAAACTGACGAGCTAAGTCACCGCTATTAGTTAGTAATAACAAACCTTCGCTATTTAAATCCAGCCTACCTATTGAAATAACACGAGGTAAACCGGTTAGCTGCTCAAATACCGTTTTACGAGATAAAGGGTCTTTATGAGTGGTAATTAAACCGACAGGCTTGTAATAAATCCAAAGCCTTGGTTTTTGCGATTGATTGATTAATATGCCTGATACTTCAATTTGATTACTAATATCAACATTTGTAGCCGGTGATAAAATTGTAATGCCGTCTACTTTTACCTGTCCTTCAACTATCAGCTTTTCAGCATCACGCCTAGAACAAACTCCTGCATTACTAATTACTTTGGCTAATCTCTGCATTTTTAAATATAGTAAATTTCATAGACATCTTTCTAAACCGGCTTCTAGAGGTGATTTAGAAAGATGTCTAATAAAAACATACAAAAATACCCTTAAAAAGCAATATTAATAATTTGACATAAATAATTAATATAATTATACTATATCGTTACATATGCTTTAACAAAATTACACGAATGTTAATTTTACTTATCAAAACTTTTTCCTTTAAAATCTTATCTTCTTTTTTTAGCTGATTTTCTTTTTAGCAAAAATTACATACTTTTTTCTTTAATCTAAACTTCATTAAATTATGCAAAAACTTATTGGTTCGATCCTGTTAATTTCAGGTACTTGTATAGGTAAGCGGTATGATAGCACTGCCTATGGTATTAGCAAAATTAGGTATAATACCTAGTATAACATTGATGTTTATAATTTGGTTTATAATGTATTATACTTCTTTAATTAACCTGGAGCTTAATCTTCAAGCGGGTAAAGGCTTAACACTGGGGATGCTTGGAAAGTATTTTTCAGGACATACTGCTCAAATCATCGGTACGGTAAGCCTTAAGCTCCTTTCATATGCTTTACTTGCAGTATTTATATATGGAGGTTCTTCAATATTACAGAAGTTATTAGCTTTAGATACAAGTATAACTTATATAGGAGCATGGTATGTTATTATTAGCATTCTAATATTATTACCTCTAAAGTTAGTAGATTATATAAATCGAGTGCTATTTATCGGGTTACTTATAATAATTGCAATTTTAGTTATTGGACTTGTTTCCATGATTCAGTGGGATAATTTACCTTTATTCTCACCAAATTATAAAGAAATATATATATGGGGGTAGTAACTCCGGTAGTTTTTACTTCATTTGGTTTCCAGGTAATCTTCCATACCTTAACTAATTATTGTAACAAAAATGCTAAAATGCTAAAGACGGCGTTTTTATTTGGCAGCTTAATTCCTGCAATAGTATATATAATTTGGACTTGTAGTATTCTTATTGTAGTACATCATAATAATCCAACATTTTATCAACAAATGATTACAAGTAATGTAGAAGTTGGAGATTTAATTAAGGAATTAAGTAATATAGCAGAATGGCAGTCCGTACAATTATTAGTTTGGATAATTTTAACTCTTGCTATCGCTACGTCAATACTCGGAGTAGGAGTAGGGCTATGTGATTCCCTTAAAACTATGTTTATGAATTCGATACCGAATGTAGTAATTCGTAATATGACCGCTTCTATTGTTACTATATTACCGGCTTATATTGTAGCAGTAGTAGTACCTAATGCTTTTATTACAATTTTAGGATTTGCCGGTATGATTCTTGTAATAATTGCAATTTTATTACCGGTTTATCTGTTATATAAAGCAAAGATAAAGAATTTTTATTATCCTGAATTGCAAAAACAATATCTAATTATTATATGCATAATTGTCGGAATGCTTGTAATGGGCTATGAACTTGTTAATATAGTAACTAAATAATAATAAAGCCCGGTAAGTTCATTCCTGATAATGAGATGTGGCTTTATAAGAACAATAATTAATGAGGTGCTTGATAAAGCAATAGAATGGGTAGAAAAAAATAAAAGATAAATATCGTCATTGCGAGAAGAAACTGTAAGTTTCGACGAAGCAATCCAGTTAAAAAATTCTGATTTACAGAATTTTTTTAATCTTTTTCTAGATTGCCACGTCGCTTCGCTCCTCGCAATGACGGAAAATCGGCCCACGCAGGCAATGACGACTCGGTATCCACACTGACGTTAAGGCAATTCTGATTTAAACAGAATTAAAAGTTCTTTTCTCCAAATTACCAAATTTAGAAAATTGACTATCATAATAAAGTGGAACATTTCCAACCGGTCCGTTACGATGTTTTGCAACAATTATATCGGCAATATTATATACTTTATTGAGCTTATCTAACCATTCAGCATGTTTAGCGTCGCCTGCTGCCGGTTCTTTTCTAGTTAAATAATATTCTTCACGGTAAATAAACATTACTATATCCGCATCCTGTTCTATAGTTCCTGATTCTCTAAGGTCGGATAGCATAGGTTTTTTATCCTCACGTAGTTCTACCGCTCTTGAAAGCTGAGATAACGCAATAACCGGAATATTTAACTCTTTTGCTATTGCCTTTAAACCTTGGGTTATTTCTGAAATCTCGCTAACTCTATTTTCAGATTTACTTACTCCTCTAATTAATTGTAAATAATCGATAAATAATATACCGAGATTATGCTTGCGTTTCATTCTTCTAGCTCTTGTTCTTATAGCGGAAATAGATAGAGCGGGGGTATCATCGATAAAAAATTGTAATTCCGATAAAGTATTTGCTTCTTTGCGAAGACGGTTATATTTTTCTTCACCTAGAATCCCCGTACGAAGAGAGGTAGAATCAATTTCTGCACACATTGAAAGTAGACGTGTGGTTAGCTGTTCTGAGGACATTTCTAAAGAGAAAAAACCTACCGACTGAATTTCTTGATTATCCCTAATATTTTTAAGACGCATATTATTACAAGCGTTAAGTGCAAGATTTATAGCAAATGCTGTTTTACCCATCGATGGACGTCCTGCGAGAATTAAAAGATCGGAATTATGAAAGCCGAATAATTTATTATCTAAATCAAGCAAACCGGTAGATATACCGATTACGTGATCGTTATTTTTCATAGCTCTATTGATGCTAGCAAGGGATTCTGAAATAGATATACCGATTTTGGTAAAACTTTTTTCATTCAAGCCTTCGCTAGCTAAATCGTAAAGTTTAGCTTCGGCATGTTCAATCTGTTCCTTTGCTTCAACTTCTAATGAAGAATTATAGGCATTATTTACTACTTCTTCACCGATATTTATTAAATTACGCTTTATTGCTAAATCATATATTATTTTACCGTAATCAACCGGATTTATTACCATCATTGACATAGTTATCAATTTTGCTAAATACTCCGCTCCTTCTATTTCTTGAAATAGTTCATCTTGAGTTAACATACTACGTAAAGTAATAGGTGTAGCTATCAAACCTTTTTCGGTAATTTTTTCAATTGCGTTATATATTTTTTGATGAATAGGTTCAAAAAAATGTTCCTCACGTAAAAATTCCGATACGTAATTTAGTAATTCATTATTGGTTAAAATCGCCCCAAGTAGCATTTGCTCTGCTTGAACATTTGAAGGTAAAACCCTTGGTACGGGTAAATTATCTTCATCATCAGTTAGTATATTTGTGTCGTTATTTATTTTATTACGTGCCATTTTGTTTGTTAAAGTTTATTGTTGTTGGAGCGTCATTGTGAGGGGGTGTTGTTGCGTAGATATCTAATCGTCATTGCGAGGAGCGAAGCGACGTGGCAATCCAGAAAAAATAATAAAAAAATTCTGTAAATCAGAATTTTTTACTGGATTGCTTCGTCAATTACTTCGTAATTTTCCTCGCAATGACGATATAATATTCCTGTCTAAACACTCCCCCAGCGTTTAATTAAATTAGTTTCAATATCGAAAAAATCTAAAACTCTAGTAATAGAATGATTCACTATATCATCTATTGCTTTAGGATTATTATAAAAAGCCGGCACGGGCGGTGCTATGATACCGCCGTAATTCGCTACTTTTAACATATTTTCTAAATGTCCAATATGCAAAGGTGTTTCACGGGTCATTAAAATAAGTTTTCGTCTGTCTTTAAGTACAACACCTGCCGCTCTACTAATTAAACTATCTTCCATCGAGTGAGCGATACTTGCTAAGGTCTTCATACTACAAGGAGCTATTATCATCCCTAAAGTTTTAAAAGAGCCGCTTGAAATAGTAGCACCTAAATCTTTATCGTCATAACAATAATTAGCGAGAAACTTAACTTCATCTATAGAATATTTAGTTTCAAGCTTTATAGTAAGAGCTGCTCCCTCTGAAATAACTAAATGAGTTTCGATATTTTGTTCTTTTAGTACTTCAAGCAAACGAATACCGTATATTGCTCCTGATGCTCCGGAAATTGCTATAACAATTTTTTTTTCTTTATTCATCTAGGTTTCTATAATTTATCAGTTTAGTATATAATAAAAAAAAAATTATAAAACAAATATATACTCGATGAACTTCAAAAATTGGCTACGTCATCCTACAAGGACGAGGGTACTCACGTATTAATTATACGCTCCGTTCCTCGTCTTGTGGATTCCTTGCTCTTTTTGAAGTTGATCTTCGTATATAAATTCTTCATTTATATTATGAAAATAGCAAAAATATTATTACCGGTAGCAAAATTATTTCCGCTAGATTATTTAATAGCTGAAGATTTAGAGCTAAATATCGGCGATCTTGTTGTAGTGCCTTTTAGAAATAAGGAATTAACCGGCATAGTATGGGAACTTACTTCAAATTCCGAGGCAAAAAAAATAAAAACTGTTAGAGCGAAAGTACCATTAAATTTAAATATTACTTCAGAAGTTTTAGAATTAATTAAATGGATGAGTAGCTACTATATGTCAGAGCTTGGGAGCATAGCCAAGTTAATATTACCTATAGATATTGCTGAAAAACCGATTAAAGTTAAAGAGCAGAAAGTAAATAATAACTTTGTGCTACCTGATTTGTCAGAAGAGCAGAAACAAGCAGTAACAATTTTGAATGAAAGTAATAAGCCAACACTTATTAAAGGTGTTACAGGATCAGGTAAAACGGAAATATATTTCCATCTGATAGCAGCTTACTTAGCAAAGGGGAAGCAAGTGCTTGTGATGTTGCCTGAAATTGCTTTAAGTACACAAATCATTAATCGATTTATAGAACGATTTGGTTTTGAGCCTATAATATGGAATTCTAGCGTTACGAAAGCTCAAAAGAAAATGATTTTAAGAGGTATATTAAGCGATAAAGTTAAAGTAGTAATTGGGGCTAGAAGTAGTTTGTTTTTACCTTTTAAAAATCTCGGTTTGGTGGTTATAGATGAAGAGCATGACGATTCCTATAAACAAGATGACGGTATATTATATAATGCTCGGGATACGGCTATCGTAAGAGGTACATTTGATAAAGCACAAATTATTTTGTGTTCGGCAACACCGTCTATTGAAACGATGTATAATATAGAAATAGGTAAATATCAATTGGTTACATTGGTTAATAGATACAAAAATGTCGATTTGCCGAATATAGAAATAATCGATATGACTAAAGAAAAGCTATCTAAGAATTCCTATTTCTCCAAGCTTCTTATAGAAGCTATCAAAGATAATTTAGATAATAAAAAGCAAGTATTATTATTTCTTAATAGGCGTGGTTATGCTCCGCTCATGCTATGCAAAGCTTGCGGTTACAGATTTACCTGTAAATTCTGCTCTTCTTGGATGGTAGTACATAAAGCAACTAAAAAACTTGAATGTCACCATTGCGGTTATCAAAGTAAAATTTTTAGTTCTTGTCCTGAATGTCTAGAGGATGAAACATTAACTATCTGTGGTCCAGGAATAGAAAGAATAGAGGAAGAAGCAAAGGCACTCTTTCCTGAGAGTAAAATTGCGGTGATAAGTAAAGATCATGCTAAAAACCCTGAAAAAATAGCACAACTTCTACATCAAATGGAAAATTTAGAAATTGATATTTTAATAGGCACACAAATAATAACAAAAGGCTATCATTTTCCAAATCTTACTTTAGTTGGAGTAATAGATGCCGATCTTGGAAGCAATAACGCCGATCTTAGAGCATCTGAGCGAACTTTTCAGCTACTACATCAAGTAGGCGGTAGAGCGGGTAGGGGAGATAGTAAAGGTGTAGTATATTTACAAAGCTATTATCCTGATAATATAATTTTTAGTTATGTTAAAGCCGGTGATGAAGATAGTTTTTTTGCGAATGAACTTAAAATAAGAAAATCAGCAGATATGCCGCCCTTTTCTAAAACAGCATCGATAATTTTATCAGGTTCCAATGAGTCTAAAATTTTAGAGATTGCTAGAGCTATGGTCCGAATTGCACCAAAAGCAAACGTGAAAATTTTAGGACCGGCAAGCTCATTAATGTCAAAGCTCGCCGGTAAATATCGTTACCGGATACTCATTATAGCCGATAAGAAATTTAATTTGCAGAAATATTTAAAATTTTGGCTAAGCCTTATAAAAATTCCTTCTTTTTGCCATCTAAAAATAGATATCGATCCTAAAAGTTTTTATTAGCTTCTATATCTTTCTCCTTTATTCTTTGACAGTGGAACATTAGATGAATGAGGAGAAGGATTAGTAAGAGATTTTTGTATTTCTGCTATAGCTTTTTTAGTATTTTGAGTAGAATTTTTTATAGCATCTTTATAAAAAGCAGCTTTAGCTTTATCTCCGGTAAAAGAATATTTTATAAAATTACCAATATTTTTCCAAATAGGATTATTATCCATTTTTGTAGTTTCTTCACACCATTTACCTACCTCTTTCAGTTTTGCTTCAACTTTAGTTATAGCAGCTGGATTATGTTTATTATCATCATAAATTTGAATAAGGTTGTTTACTTTTTCTTTAAATTCAATGTGTTTTCTACTTTGTTTCAAATGAGCTATTATATCATCATTGTTTACTAATTCTCTAAGATTATCAATTATATCAGGTAATTTAGGTGGCTCAGGTAATTTATAATGTTGATTGATTTTCTCAAATTTATCTTTGTGTGGATGATTCTTTATTAGATCCTCTTCTATAAAAGAAATAAACTCTTTTTGAGGTACTCCTACTTGATTTATTAGTCGTCCTAATGATTGTTCATAAGCTTTAGCAGTAACGTCAAGACGTTTTCCTGCCATAGAATTGCTTAATTCTATATAGCGGCTAAATTCTGGAATAAAAGCATCTTTGGTATCAATATTATGATTTTTAAAAAATTTCTCTATTTTTTCTTGTACGGTTAAATTGGATTGTTTTTTAGGTGTTTCTTCCGGTACTTTTGTTTGTTCCTGATCCGGTTTTGAAAAAATAATAGGCTTTTGGGTTTCAACTTGCGGAGATGGGGTATCGACAAATATATCAAGTGCTTGGGAATGTGTAGTTAAGTCAGTCTGTTTTTTATGTTCCTCGTTCCATGCCTTTATTTTCTCAGGAGTAGGTTTTGGAGGAACAGCCGGTTTTGTATTTTTTGATGGGGTGTCTGACATATTTGTTTTGTTTTCCCACTCTTTTATTCTATCTTTTACTGATTTTGGAATATTATCTTGTGCCATATTAAACTCCTATATTTATTTACATAATTAAACCATATTTTTATTTTCGTTAGTTTGCTTAAAAATTGCAAGAAAAATTTCTTTTTGTAATGCAATATTTTTACTATAAGATAGTTAAGTTATATATTTTATATATTAGAATCCAAGTTATTAACTAAAATGAGATATGAATTTTATGTACTCCCATATTAGACTTAGAAGAAATAGAAAAGCTTTTTGGCTTAGAGAGTTAATAGCCGAAAGTAATTTATCGATTAGTGATTTAGTGTTGCCTTTATTTGTTGTTGAAGGACATAATGAAAGACAAGAAATTAAGACTATGTCCGGTATATATCGTTTATCGATCGATCAAATAGTAGAAACGGCAAAAGAAGCAGCAGAGCTTGGTATTAATGCTATTGCATTATTTCCTGGTATTGATCAAAGTCTAAAAAGTGAAAATGCCGATGAGGCTTATAATTTAGATAATTTAATATGTAGAACTATTAGAAGCATCAAAAACGCTAATATTGATATCGGTATAATATGTGATGTAGCACTTGATCCTTACACTACAAGCGGTCATGACGGTATTGTGCATCATGGGGAAGTTGATAATGATAGATCGGTAAGAGCTTTATGTAATCAAGCATTAGTGCTAGCAAAAGCCGGAGTAGATATTGTTGCACCTTCCGATATGATGGATGGAAGAATCGGGGCTATAAGGGAATATCTTGACAAAGAGGGATTTATAAATGTTGGAATTCTTGCTTATGCCGCTAAATATGCTTCAAGCTTTTACGGTCCGTTTCGTGATGCTGTTAAGAGTAATAAAAAGAATTATTTAGATAAATCAAGCTATCAAATGGATGTACGTAATGTTAAGGAAGCAATGCTTGAGATTGAGCATGATATAGCAGAGGGAGCCGATATGGTAATGGTTAAGCCCGGTATGATGTTTTTAGATGTTATCCGTGAAGCGGCAAATAATTTTAATGCTAAAATTTTTGCATATCAGGTTAGCGGAGAATATGCAATGTTAAAATTTGCAGCAGAAGCAGGGGCAATTGATTGGGAGAAAGCTTTGATGGAGTCATTAATTAGTTTTAAACGTGCCGGTGCAACAGGTATATTTACCTATGCTGCTCTTGAAGTAGCTGAAATATTAAAGAACAATAAAATTAAGTAGAAAACGGCTTCAATCCTTGATATAAAATAAATAATATGTTTTATAATTATATCAAAATTATCAATTTTATGTAAATCATTATAAAGAGGCGAGGATGACTCAAAATAAGAAATCAGTATTTAAAGGTTGGAATTTTTTAAAGCCTAAAGGAGGCGGAGCTAATGAAGCAGGAGAGCATAGTGGCGTATATCAAAGCTCAGACGGTAAAATTACGGCGATGATAAAAAAAGAGGCTTCAAGCTCAAAAAATATAGCCGAGTTTTTAGGATCTCAAATTTTTGAAGCTATAAGTCCCGGAAATGGAGTAAAGGTTAATTTAATTGCTCCTGATGATTTTAATAAATCTAAAGCCGTTGATTCACAAATATATGTCAAATCTGAATTTTTTGAGAATTATAGTAGTGATATGTATGTGGACATGGATAAACATATGTCTGCTAAAACTAAACCGAGTTCTTGGTTTAGAAAGGACGGCGGTAGACCGCTTTTTATGGGGGCTAGAAATAAATTATTTAGAACCTTAGAAAATGCTTTTAAGGAAATTAAGTATCAGAACTTTGAAAACATTATGCCGGCAAGTTTATTGATCGGCGATTTTGATATACATGTTGGAAATATAGGTGTTATCAGAGATCAAAAAAATCCAAAAACTTTACCTAAATTAGTAAGAATTGATTTTGCCGGTAGTTTTGATAATTTAACAAATAATATATATCCGCATTCAAGAGCTAAACATTTGCCTGGATTCGGTCCTACTAATCATTTTAGAGAATTTCCTTCTAATTTAAGAACAAAAAATCCTAATTTTGCCGATAGCTTACTTGCAGTTTCTAAAATTGATTTAAGCAAAACCATTGATAAAAGTTTTGATGAATTAACTAAATATTATAGTAATGAAGCAATTGCAGAATTTGCAAAACAAGCAATGCCAAAGAAATTTAATAATAAAAAATCTAAAGAAATAACGCCTGAAGAAATTAAGGCTAGTTTAATAGATACGATGAAAAAAAGGCAAGAATCCTTAAAGGAATACGGCTTAGAAATTAAAGTAAATAGTTTAATTTCTAAAAAATATAGTTTTCCTTATTACGAAGTGAAAGAGCAAGGATTAAAAACATTAATGAAAGAATATCCTGATTATTTTGAGAAAATTCTTAATTATGAAGAAAGAAAAAAAGGAGGACAAAAACTTAAATTAAGAAATAAAATTACTACTAGTTTTGCAAGAATTTTAGAAATACTTGGTATTAGAGATAGTGCGAAAAAACATTTAATAAAGACAATAAAAAGTTTAAATGAAGATATTAAAGATGAAAGAAATTTAGCTGATTCTTCTGATAAAATAAAGAAAGAACCAAAACAAAAATCCGCAAAGACAAATATAGATGCAAATAGAGAATATGTAGACGCTCTAGAAAAATTTAAGAAAGAAGTCGGAACGGATGATATTGTTAGTGTTACTCCAAGTCAATTAGGTTTAGGTAGAAAAGCTAAACAGAAAGACCAAGATTTATTAAAATTAGATGAAGAAGATCTAAAACATATAAAGAATCTAAAAGAAAAGGTTATGAAGCCTACAAAAATTACTTCGGCTAGTGTTGTTAATAAAAAGTCTACACCGACTAAAACGAGATAATAAATGAACCAAGCAACAAGAAGCCTACAACTAAGTAATTAATCAGTAAAAGCCCATATTGCATAGGAAGCTTAATTATCTCAATCTTTTTAGAAAAATACATGGCTTTTACTACTTTAAGGTAATAAAAAGCCGCAACTACGCTGGTAAAAATACCACAATAAGCTAATACGAATTCTTCTCGATTAATTGCTTGGTAAAAAAGGTAATATTTACCGAAAAATCCTGTGAGAGGAGGAATTCCAATCATCGAGAACATAACTATGCTAATTACGGCAGCTATAGTTTTATGGTTCTCTGCAATTCCTTGTATAGTTTTAAAACTAGCTTTATCGGCGTCTTTACCGAGCAGCATGATTAAGCAAGTAAAAAATCCTATACTTCCTACCGCATATATTAGAATATATAGTAAAGTTGCTTTATACCCTTCTTGATTATGCAGAAGAACGCCGATTAATACATAACCGATATTTAAAATAGTACTATAAGCCATTAATCTTTTTAGAGAAGTTTGACGAATGGCTCCAAAAGCTCCAAACAGCATAGATAATATAGCAATTATTTTTATTAAATTATAATTAATAGGATAGTAATTACCTATAATTAATTTGCTAATATTTAATAAAACAATAACCATACCTATTTTTGAGGCAGTGGTGAAATAAGTAACCGAACTAATCGGTGATCCTTCATATACGTCAGGAACCCAAAAATGGAGTGGAACGCCTGAGAGTTTAAAGAAAATACTGCTTAAAAATAATACAATACCGATTATTAAACCAAGATTCATCCCAGAATTATTATTTAGTTTATATAAGATATCCTCAAATTGTAGGCTTCCGCCGAATCCGTATATAAAAGAAATCCCGAATAATGATAAACAACTAACTAAACTACCCAAGATAAAATATTTTAAAGCACCCTCCGATGATTTAATATCATTTAATTTGAATCCTGCAAGTGCATATGAAGTTAAAGCAGTAAGCTCCATACCGCAGAATAATAATAGAAAATTCCGTGATGAAATTGCAACAAAAATACCTACGACCGATAATAATATTAAAGTGATAAATTCAAACTTTAATTCCTCAGCAACAAGAATAGAGTAATCACGGTATATAATCATGGATATAATAGTGAATAGCAGTACTATGCTTTTACTAATACCGATATTTATTCCGGTAGCAAATGAGTACCATACTCCTTCATAGCTTGAGTACTTAAAGGTAAGAAAAATTGATAATATACATAATAAAATAATGATATTAGAAATAATTCTATTTTTATTTGGGATCATTACGGCAAAAAACTGCCCTAAAAGTGCTATTAAAGTCAAAGTTATTTCAGGAAGTAGCAGTAGCATATAAAACTAATATTATTTATGGAAATATAGATATTAGTAAATAAATCATTTTTTATCAACAAACTTATATATAATATTGAACTTTAATACTACCTCTAATTAAAATTATTTTCTTCGTAAAATTTTACTTAGCTCTAATCCCATAATAATTATTGCAACTTGATAATTATTAGTTGCAATAAATAAAAAAATAAATTATTTTGGTTAATCAATTTTAAATTGCTTAAACAAATTTAATTCTTAAACTCACACCTATAATTGTTTTAATCTAATTAGGTTTTCTAATAAAAATATATTTTCTACCATTAAGTAAAATAAAGGAAATATGTGAAGTTCCTATCAATACTGCATTAATATGTTTGGTTTGGAGCGATAAAGATATAAGGGATAAATTTCAAAAAAATAGTAATGAAGATTTTAATATAAGTCAACTATATCATGAAGTAGTAAGTTGGCTTAACAATAGGCATTTAGAAAAAACACAAAATAAATATAAAAATAAAACCGAAGCTAATAATCACTTAAAAAAACAAAATGAGTTTTTTAGAACAGATAGCCTACGAGTCATTTGTTGCGACAGGGAAGTTAGTAGAGAACAAAGTAGTAGAAGCAAGAAAGATACATTAGATATAGACGAAGTTATAGAACAAGGGCTATTAAGAAGAGAAGGGCAAAATTTTCAATTTATTCATTTAACATTTCAAGAATATCTAGCTGCATGTTATTTAAAAAATCAGTTAGCAGATAACAACACAAAATACAAAGAAGCGAATTTTATAGGTAAGCATAGAAACGACCCAAAATATCTAATGACTCTGAAGTTTTTAGCAGGGATAGTAAATAATGATGATAATCAAGAATTAATAGAAATATTTTGGGAAGCAGCCATCTGTAACGTTGACGGAATATTAGAACTCGGAATTGAAAGAAAGATTATATTATTAATGCACTTGTTAGCTCAAAGCAAAATTAATGGGAAATTTGATAACAGAATACCGAATTTAAAACAAATCCAAGAGTTAATAGATGAGGTTGTACTAAAAGATATTACAATTTGGGAACAACATATAATAGACAGCGGCTATTTATCGGAAGAGATTGTTAAAACAGTAAATGAAAAATTACGAAAAAGCAAAACTGATTTCCAAGAATTAAAAACATCTGCGGAAATAATAGCCGCTTTAGCAAATAAACATGAATGGGGTAGTAAAACTAAAGTTTATACAAAATTAATCGACCTATTAAAAATTAAAGATCCACAGTTACAGAAAATAGTACTACAAAAATTAGCACAAATATTAGATGAGACAATAGATCAAACAGTATTACAAGAAAGCTTAAAAAAAATAGTACCGTTATTAAATAAATATATAAAAATAATATTAGCCAAAATAATAATTACTGTACCTGATTTGGGTGAGGAAGTATTAAATCAAGTACAAAAGCTAAACAATAAATTCTTAAATAAAACCTTAATTGCTGGAGGTTTGGTCGAGATATTAATAGTAATGCCTACTCAAGAAGCAATTATTATCTCAAAAAAGCTACTTGTAAATCCTAGGTACGAGCTTAAGCTTGCAGCTGCTTCCGGGTTGTTTTGGGCAGCAAAAGCAATGCCTACTCAAGAAGCAATTACTATTTTAAAAGAGCTACTTGTAAATCCTAATAGTGCGGTCAAGCATGTAATGGCTCAGAACTTGCAGGAGATAATAAAATTGACACCAAGTTTAGCACAAGAAGCATTTATTTTCTTGAGAGAGGAAATTCTGAATTCTAACGCTGGAAATAATCTTAAATCTGTAGCTACTGAAAGTATAGTAGCGATAGTAAAAGCTATACCAAGTTTAGCACAAGAAACAATTACTTTTTTGAAAGAGATAATTACGAATCCTAACAATGAAGATGAGATTAAGTCTAAAGCTAAAGCTACTAAAGGTATAACAAAGATAGTAGAGACAAGCCCAAATTTAGCCGCAGAAGCATTTACTTTTCTGAAAGGAATAATTACGAATCCTAAAATTAACTATAAGGTCAAATCTGAAGCTACTGAAGGCATAGCAAAAATAGCAAATGTAAAGTCAGATTTAGTCCAAGAAGCATTTATTTTTTTAAAAGTAGTAATTACGAATTCCAGCAATAAATATGAGGTTAAGGCTAGAGCTATTGAAAGTATGGTTGAAATAATAGGCTCAATACCAAGTTTAGTCCAAGAAGCTTTTACTTTCTTGAAAGTGATAATTATAAATATAAATCCTGACACTGACTATGATATTAAGCCTAAAGCTGTTGAAGGTATAGCGGCAGTGGTAAAAATGAACCCAAATCTAGCTCAAGAATCATTTGCTTTCTTAAAAGAAGTAATTACGAACTCTAAAATTGACCCATATACCAAGTCTATAGCTACTCAAAACATATCAAAAATAGTAATAGTGATGCCAAGTTTACTCCAAAAATCATTTACTTTCTTGGAGGAGTTATTTACGAATCATAAAACTAATAGCAGCATCAAATTTGAAGCGACTAGAAGCATAGCTGAAATAGCAAAAGTGATGCCTACGCAAGAAGCATTTACTTTTTTAAAAATAGTACTTATAAACCCTAAAACTAATCAATATATTAATCCTATAGTTACTGAAAGCATAATAGAAATAGTAAGGAAAATGCCGAGTGTAGCTCAAGAAGCATTTGTTTTCTTGAAATTAGTAATTACAAATCCTGACACCGGCTCTAATACTAGGTCTGAATTGACTAGAAATATAGCATTAGTAGTAGGAGGGATGCCAAGTTTAGCCCAGCAAGTCTTTACTTTTTTGAGAGAGATAATTACAACTTATAACACTTATAATGTTGAGTATGATGCTACCAAAAGCATAGCAGCGATAGTAAAAATAAAATCAAATTTAACTCAAAAAGCCCTTGCTTTGCTAAAAGAGAGAATTATAGAGCCTAAAGGTGGTATTAATTATGCAGCTGCTATAAGTTTAATTAATATAATAAATGTAAGATCATTTGGTAAAGCTAGTTATAAGCCAATTAATGAATTATTAACAATAATTGATTTAACTAAAACAAAAGACCATTACAAAGAACTATACCTAGACGCCCAAACCACTCTACACAAAATAACCGCCCATATAACTCAAGAATATGAGAAAAGTAAAAATCCTGAAGTAATAGAATGGTTTAATAAATGTTTTAATGAATTACCGAATATAAGTGAAACACGAATATTTTTAAAAGAAATATGTCAAAGCATATTAAAAAGCGGTGTGATAAATGAGTACGAGAGTAAGTTTATTTTAAATTGTATAAAGAAATATAATTTTACTTTTACGGTATCGGTTAGTAAAGAGCCAGAAATAGAAGGTAAGATAATATTTGAAGATAGAAACTATAAAATATTTAAAACCGATAATTCAGCAAGCAAAATAGTAAGTTTAGAAGAGTTTGCAACTAAATTACTTGCGGAAACAGATGATCCGTTAGCAGAGCAATATAAAACGCATACACCTTTATTCTCAAACAAAGGAGTAGGGCTTAAAATAAATAGCGGCAAGTGACATTAATTACGTAAGTAGTATTACAAATGAAAATACCAAACTTTCCACTGAAAGATATCTTTTATCTTATGCAGGTGATAATAAAGATAAGTTCGTAATGTTGTTAGAAAAAAGAAGTATTTTCGGTGATCATCTAATATATAAATTTAGTGAGGATAATTTAAAGAAAATAGCCACTATTTATCCAGCAGAAATTAGCAAAGAACTAAGAGGGCAACTATTTAACGAATTAGAATCCAAAGAACAATTTAATTGCTTTATTAAGAATGAAAAGCTTAAGTCTGAAGAAGAAAAACGGATATTTAAATGCCCTAACAAACTAAAGTTTGCAACCGAAATAATTCAAGATGCGAAAATAAGATTGGAAACCAGTAATTTTAAATTACTAGATGCCGGGGCAAATAAAAGATTAGATGCCCATGAAATTAAGGTAGACAGTCATAATAAAACACTAAAAGATAGTGGAACAATACAAAAAGCAGAAATCTTTAGAGAAATTGAAAAACTAAAACAGGAAAACATCTTGTTTTACAATTATTATTACACTTTTTATTGTACCACAAGAAATATTATACTAGATTTTCAAATTGCTGAGGCTAAGATGTTTAAAAATAATAATATAGAGGAGGAAGCTATAATTAAATTATTTACAAAAAGTTTGGATTTAACAATAAAAAGTTTATTAGAAGGTGTTTGCAGTATATTAGCAGCAAGGCGTAAGAGAAAAGAGGAAAATAGAGTAATTAGTATAAACGATATTATTCGCAATACAATTGGAATGGAAGATTTAGACGATAACTTAAAGAAAATAGCTATTAGTAAAACCCAAGAACATAAAAACGAAATAATAAATCCCCAAAAAATGCAAGAAATACATATATCAAATTCTTATTCCTGGAAATTTCGAGCTTATGTACAAAAAACATTTAATAAGGTTAAAGAACTTGTAAGTCCTAAAGCTATAGAAAGACATGATATGGATAATTTAGCCGTGCAACTAGCTTTAAAGGACTCTATTTTATTTATCGAATCTTTATATACAAACCATGATGATATATTGAATAAAAAAAATGATTTTTACGTGCAGGATGAAAAGGGTGAAAATAGTAATATTGTTTAATGTTAATCTCTTCTGATACCCAATAAATGCAGAGTCATAAGCGGCAATTGTAACTCTCCTAAGAATCGTGCATAAGGATCAGATATCTTTATCATGGGAATTACTCTCACGAGATTTTCCCTATACTTAACGGTATTTCATCACATTGTCAGGCTAGCTCTTTTATTCATACCTTTAGATTCATCTAGTGACATGGATAGTTTCCTGCCTAGCGGAAACAACTCTTTGATACAACCTCGTGTTACACACTATTATATGGCTTTTCGGTTATTTAGGTATATGTTAAATATTGCTGAATATCATATAAAAGTAATAAAAAACAAAAAATTTCCTTTCATATATCCTTTAGTGTTTTATAATGGCATACAAAATAGAGTTAATTTTATTCTACACTTTGACCAAATTTGGTCAAAATGATATAGTAGAAATAGAAAAAATACTTAAATCATAATTAATATAGACAAAAATTTAATCAAAGCCTGTGGAACTGACTTAATAGCTAACCTTAACCGGATTAAAGAAGGAAGAGGGTGAGAAACTTAAATAAATTACTTATATATGTATTTATTATCATTTATATTAGGAGGATTAAATGCATTACTCCGTCAATTACGTTTATCAATTAGCTCTATAGAGTTTTATAAAGACGTATATAAAAACTATCAAGGGTACGGAATAAGATATTTATTTACCTTATCTTTTATCCCATCAATAATTTATTGTATTTTTATATTAAATTACATAATAACTTTAAAAGATTATTTTAACGGAATACAATCATCAAAAGTTACAGACAATATTGAATATATTATCAATCAATTACCGGAAATTAAATATAATAATTCAAAAATTTCAGTTGAAGAAGTAGAGCCTATATATTTATATAGCAAGAATAACAATAAAATAGTTGTCATTGATACAAAAAATCAAGTTTCTAACAAAGAAAAAAGCAAAATACCGTTTGTACTTGAAGAGAATAAGCTGAAGATAAATTTAATTGTAGCCAATACTAAGAAAAATTTCCCAAGTACCGTTAACTATTCTGAGATATTCAAGCAAAATGAAGTAATTTTAACCCCTGAAATAATAAAAAAATATTTTGCCGATAATTTATTATATGCACCAAATTTATTTATTTATTTCGGTATGCCGGCTATTATATTATTTTGGTTTGTAACATTCTTATTAGAGAGAAGTATTATAGTTTTGTTAGTATATAGTTTAGCTAATTTACTTACTACTAAAACTTCAATACAAACTTCTATAAGGTTAGTAATGTTTTCAAGCGGAGTCCCGATAATATTACAACCGGTTATTATTATATTAATACCGGAATTAAGCATATTATTACAGCTACTACAAATGTTTACAACTTGTTTAGTATTTGTCGCTATTTGGCAAATTAACAAGAGCCTGTCGAGTTATATATAAGAAAAATCGGTTATTATATAATATGTGATTTTAAATCCTCAATTTACTAAAAAAATAGCCTATTATTAAAAAAATAAAAGTTTTTATTGTTAAAATGAAACCTAAAATTATTTGTTTATAAATTTAGGTAATTTAAATGGGTAAAGAAAAAAAGAAAGTAAGGTTTGCAGAAGAGCCGCAAGTTAAGGAATTTTCGCAAGATAAAGAAGCAACAGAAGTAGATCTTATAAGAGGAAGAGTAATTAATATTTATGATAAAGGCGGCTACTTAAAGCCGGATCAATTGGTAATTCATGAAAGAGAAGATACTGGAGTAAAAAATGTTGAAGTAAAGAGAAATCTAAATTTCGTTCAACAAATTTTCGCTGCAGTAGGTCTTATGGATACAAAAACAATCAAAGAAGAATTTACTTATACTACCGGCGATATACAAGGAATATTAAAGGATAACGGTCAATTTATTAATAATCCCGAAGAAATTAGAAAATTTGTTGATAAAAATAGAGATATTCAAATTGCGGATATTGATGGTATCGGTATTGGTAATTTAAATCATCAAGGTAAAATACAAATTAATTCAAAGCTTGGATTAAATAATGAAAAAATTATCCTTTATAAGGATGGTCAATTAGCTGCTATTGAAAGAAAAGGTCAACTTATAAATCAAGAAGGAGAGCCTTTATACAAAGACAACTTAGTCCAAAAAGATAATAAAGTTTATTTAGTCGGAGACGCCGGAAGAAATATTAATACACCTTTTAGGGATCCAAAAACTAGAGCTAGAGATAATTGGAATAGATTAATAAATAAATTTAGGACTGCTTTAATACCGGAACATGAGTTAGGAAAATTAAACGATGCTATAGTAGATTCTGTAAGAGTTAAAGTAGTTCATCCAAATCCAAAACTTGCGGAACATCATCTTCAAGAAATAGCTCAAGGTAAACAAATATGGGATGGGCATGAATTTGAAATATTGCGTATGGGACCTGAGGAACAAAAAAATCATCGACTATTCTATGATACCTCCTCTCAGAGATTACTTGATTCTAACGGTAAAGTAGCTTCTACTATTGGTAAAGAAAGTAAAAGCATGAATAATGTTCAAGCATTTGTAATGGGAAAGGATGGAGTAATTTATATGGGTACTCATAAAAATCAATATTTGCCAAATACTAAAAATCTTGTTCATGGCTCATTTTTAAGCGGAAAGCCTGCGGAAGCAGCAGGAGTTATAGGTATAAATAATAGAGGAAAAATTGATTACCTTAGTAATAATAGCGGTCATTATCAACCTGAAGCTTTAGATATGTACCGTGCTGTAAAAAAAATACAAGAAACTATGCCCGGTGCTTTAGATAAAAATTGTCAAATCGATATTCAAGGACATCCACGAATATTTGTTACTGATTTTATAAAAGATATGGAAACCAAAGTAGGTTTTGGAAAAAGTGCTAAAACCAAGCATGAAAAACTAAGAGAAAATAGAATAGAAAAAATTAAAAATTATCAAGCTAATTTAAAAAATATTGCTGCTTCTTCAAAACCTAAAGCTAGAAATAGAATAACAAACAGGGAACATGGGTAAATAATGATGTCATTCCTGCGAGGAGGCATTGTTGCGTAGACCGGTAAAACCTGGATCCCGCGATCAAGTCGCGGGGATGATAATAGAAAACCGAACCATGCAACAATATCCCTAGTTAATGCTGTATTAATCACTTATTTATAATATTCTCTCTTTCTTTTTCACTTCTAACAGATTCTACGCAATTAAATTTTAGTTTATATTAACAAGCTAATTTTTTATTAAATAATATAATTATATACTTGACTAAATTACTTGGGTATTGTAGATATAAAACAATTTTAAGTTTTAATAGGTTGGTTATATGATGCTGACGACGAAAGGAAGATATGCCGTAATGGCAATACTTGAAATGGCTGCAAAATCAAGTGCTGAACCGGTCACTTTGAATGAAATTTCCGTAAAACAAAATATATCGCTTAACTATTTAGAGCAGATATTTTCTAAACTTAAAAAAGCTGATCTAGTTAAGGCTATTAGAGGCTCGAAAGGTGGATATGTTTTAATAGGTAACCTAGAAGAAATAAAAATTTCCGATATTATGGATGCTGTTAACGAAAATTTTATAATGACTACCTGCTATAAGAAATCGGTTAAAACTTGTGTACCTGATACAATAAAATGTAATTCGCATAAATTATGGAAAGGTCTTGGTAAGCATATTAGAGATTATTTTGAAAATATATCCATTAAAGATGCTCTAAACTTAAATATATGATATATCTAGATCATAATGCAACCACCTTTATCGATCCCAAGGTAAAAGAATATATAATAAGTTTGATGGATAAAGAGCTTAACCCTTCGTCAATACATAGATCAGGTGTATTTGCTAGGAATGTTATAGAAGAAGCACGTTTTCAATTAGCTGCAGCTCTTGGTATAACCTTGTCGTCTAGAGAATATGACATTACTTTTACGTCATCGGGAACTGAAAGTAATAATTTAATAATGAAAAATTTTTATGACGGCGATATTTTTATTTCAGCTATTGAACATTTATCGATCTATAACCATATAAAACATGCTCCAAATATTAAAATTATAAGAGTTAACAATCAAGGTTTGGTTGATTTAGAACATCTAGAAGAGTTATTAGCTCAAAGTAACGCTGCTAAAAAACTAATTTCCGTAATGATGGCTAATAACGAGAGCGGGGTGCTGCAAGATATAACCAAAATAAGTGAAATAGCTAAAAAATATGATGCAAAATTTCATAGTGATTTAGTACAAAGTTTTGGCAGAGTATCTATAAATATCAAAGAGTTGGGATTAGATTTTGCGACAATTTCAGGGCATAAAATAGGAGGGGGGCAGGGTGGTGCTGCTCTAATCTCTAACTCTAACTTTCAAGTTACTCCAATGATTATAGGAGGAGGACAAGAAAAAGGAATAAGATCAGGTACAGAAAATGTTTTAGCTATTGCAGGGCTTGGTTTGGCAGCTGAGTTAATAACAAAAGATATCTCAGAAAAATATATAAAAATCAAAAGCTTACAAGAAAATTTAGAGAAAAAATTAAAAAAATATCCTAATGTAAATATTGTTAGTAATAATATAGCAAGATTGCCTAATACTACTTTATTTACTATACAAAATACAGATGCACAAGTGAAATTAATCGGGTTTGATTTACGTAATATTTGCATAAGTTCCGGCTCTGCTTGCTCATCAGGAAAAATATCTAAATCACACGTATTAAACAATATGGGTGTAGGGGAAGAAGAGGCAAAATCCTCTATTAGAGTATCTTTGAGCCATACTAATACGGTAAGTGATATAGAGGCTTTTATAAAAGCTTTTGAGGAAGTGTATAATATACTCGTTTAATTTGAAAAATTGGTGTTGTTGTTTCATATTTTTTGATCCTCACGTACTAGTATGTACGCTGCGGTCAAAAAATATGAAACGCCTTGCTCTTTTCCAAATTAAACTTCGTCTATTTTTAGGCTTTGTATACAAAAAATTAATTTAATAAACCATATGAACCAACAATTAAACAATTTAACCTTGCCTATATATATGGATTATCAGGCAACAACGCCACTAGATCCAAGAGTAATGGAGGCAATGTTGCCATATTTTACTACCAAGTTCGGGAATCCTCATTCACGTAGCCATTCTTTCGGCTGGGAAGCAGAAAACGCCGTTGAAGAGGCAAGGAGTAGAGTAGCAAGGTTAATAGGAGCAGATACTAAAGAAATTATTTTTACCTCCGGTGCAACCGAATCCAATAACCTTGCAATAAAGGGAATAGCAAAATTTTACGGCAATAAAAAGAATCACATTATTACTATAGTCAGTGAACATAAATGCGTACTTGACGCTTGCAGGCATTTAGAGCAAGAAGGTATAAAAATCACATACTTACCGATTAAATCAAATGGAATAATCGATTTAGAAACTCTAAAAAATGCCATTACTGATCAGACTATGTTAGTTTCAGTTATGGCGGTTAATAATGAAATAGGTGTTGTTCAGCCTTTAAAGGAAATAGGAAAAATTTGCCGTGAAAGAGATGTTTTCTTTCATTCCGATATTGCTCAAGGATTCGGTAAAATTCCAATAGACGTTAATGAGTTTAATATTGATCTTGCTAGTATCTCAGGGCATAAAATTTACGGTCCGAAAGGAATAGGGGCATTATATGTAAGAAAAAAACCTCGTGTACGTGTTACACCGCTGATAAACGGTGGTGGGCAGGAGAGGGGTATGCGTTCGGGTACGCTACCGACTCCTTTAATCGTAGGGCTTGGCATGGCTGCTGAAATAGCGTATAGTGAGATGGAAAAAGATACTAAGCATGTAAATTACTTATTCGACAGATTTTTAAATAATATACATAGTCGAATTTCGGAAGTTTATTTAAACGGTGATAAAGATCAAAGATATAAAGGCAATCTAAATCTAAGCTTTGCCGGAGTAGAGGGAGAATCAATTATCCTTGCCATTAAAGATTTAGCGGTTTCTTCCGGTTCTGCTTGTACTTCTGCCTCTTTAGAGCCGTCATATGTTTTACGTTCCATGGGAATAGGTGAAGAGCTTGCCCATACTTCGATTAGGTTCGGCATAGGTAGATTTACTACCGAACAGGAAGTTGATTACGCAGTAGATTTAATATGTTCAAAAATCGATAAATTAAGGGAATTAAGTCCTCTTTGGGAAATGATGCAAGAGGGGATTGATTTGAAGAAGATTAAATGGGCTGTACATTGAGAATATCGTCATTGCGAGCAGCCGTAGGCTGCGTGGCAATCTCGTCAAATATCCTGAGATTGCTTCGTCAAAACTTACAGTTTTTCCTCGCAATGACGGTTCGGGTATTCACGCAAATATAACATACAAAACCAAATTTTAGAGAATAACAATGGCTTATAGCAAAAAAGTGATAGATCATTATGAAAATCCTCGTAATGTCGGGTCACTTGATAAAGAGAAAAAAAACGTCGGAACGGCACTCGTTGGAGCTCCTGCTTGCGGTGACGTGATGAAGTTACAAATCGAGGTTGACGATAACGGGATTATTACAGATGCTAAATTTAAAACATTCGGCTGCGGTTCAGCTATTGCTTCAAGTTCTTTAGTAACGGAATGGGTTAAAGGAAGATCGATAAATGATGCCGGAGAAATTAAAAATACTGAGATAGCGAAAGAATTATCGCTCCCGCCGGTAAAATTACATTGCTCACTACTTGCCGAAGATGCAATAAAAGCAGCTATTGCCGATTACAAACAGAAAAAAGAAAGCAAAAAAGACTCTTAAAACATGAAAAATGTTATTTCATTAACCGATTCTGCTGCAAAGCAAGTAAAATTGCTAATAGAAAAACGAGCCAAGCCTACTTTTGGCATTAGGGTAGGGGTTAAAGCCGGCGGTTGTGCCGGTCAAACTTATTACGTTGAATATGCTGACAGTAAAAATCAATTCGATGAAGTAGTAGAAGAAAAGGGCGTACGGATACTAATCGACCCAAAAGCATTAATGTATATTCTAGGTTCTGAAATGGACTATGTAGAGACTAAATTCAAATCCCAATTCACTTTCACCAATCCCAACGAAAAAGCTAATTGCGGTTGCGGCAAATCCTTTAGTGTGTGATAATCCCACTTGATTATAATATAAAATATAATTTGTATGACTCAAACATATATATTAAAACCGGTTATTTTAGAACCATATACGGAAATACAGCAAAATTCACAAAGCTTCAGACAGGATGAATTTAAGAGTAAGTCTACGGAGCGTACAATAGTACGTGAGCACAGACTTAACTCGAAAAATTCGCCTGTATCAAGCTTTGTGAATGACGCTGTACTACCTTTTAAAAGAAAGTTGGCTATTTAATAACAAAAAGGCTTTAACACAATTAAATAACGGTATTAAAGATTCCGCTAAAGGACAAGTTAAATTTATAGAAGATTTCAGCAAGTATTTAGATGATGACTTTTAAAATTTTTTTTACTATTCAAGTTAGTAAAGATTTAGAAGAACTTAAAAATAATAAAGGATTAGGCTCTGTGAACATTTCTAAAAAGATTTGATTTTGGCTATTTTTTGCTGCAAATTATAAGATTTTTTTGAAATATGAATAACTATTCCTTCAAAAATCTTATTAATTTTCGCTAAAAAATATCTCAAAATAAAAAATCAATTAGAAATGTTCACAGAACCTAGAAAAACGTTTAAAAGCAGTGAAAAAAACACTGGCATATTTACAAACAAATCCTCGCCATCCTAGTTTAAATACCCATAAATATAAATCTGTTAAAGGAAATAACGGAGAAGAAATATTTGAAGTTTATGCTGAAAATAATACTCCTGCTGCTTATAGAATTTTTTGGCATTACGGACCAAACAAAGATAACATCACTATTCTAGCAATTACAGCACACCCATAAAAGTTTTAACCGAATAGCGGATTATGTAATAATTTGCTATTCGCGTTAAATTAGCATTCTTTTATTATTTTTCTAGATTGCCGCAGCCACTTCGTGGCTTCGCAATGACGATATCTGCCTTTAGTTAGCAATGCCTAGCCTATAGTAGTTTTAACTATTGCTAAAAATCATTATTTCAGCTATTTTAAAGCTATTTCTTTAAATCAAATTATTATGTCGCAAAAATTAGGTTTCTGGGCGGTTTTTGCCTTAGTAACCGGCAGTCAAATCGGTACTAGCGTTTTTATATTACCGCTAAGTTTAGCACCGTTCGGTATATATAGCATTTGGGGCTGGGTACTTTCATTATTCGGTGCTATGAGTATAGCCCTTGTATTCTCATCCTTATGTGCAAAATTTCCTAAAACAGGCGGTCCTCATGTTTATGTACGAGAGAGTTTCGGGGATAAAATAGCTTTCTTCACCGGCTTCACTTACTGGGTTATATCCTTTGTCAGTACAAGTATAGTTGTCATTTCGGCAATAGGTTATCTAACGCCTTTTTTTCAATCACAAGCGATTTTGGATTTAATATTACAGATAATATTATTAGGTGCTATTACGGTTTTAAATTTAAAAGGTCCTGAAGTAGCAGGAAAAGCAGAATTTTATTTGACTCTCTTAAAATTTGTTCCGTTGCTTGTAGTAGGCTTATGTGCATTATCTCATTTTAATATAGATAATATAACTATAGCTGAAGAAGTAGAGAGTTTAAGCATTCCGAGCATTATGGGAAGAGTTGCACTTCTTACTTTTTGGGGCTTTATCGGCGTAGAATGTGCAACTACTACGGCAGGGGCGGTAAAAGATCCGGCAAAAACCATCCCAAGAGCCATAATAGTTGGGACTTTTTGCGTAGCGGTTTTATATATTATAAATAGCGTAGGTATAATGGGATTAATTCCTGCTTCTGAACTTATTAATTCTAAAGCTCCTTATGCCGATGCCGCTGCATTATTGTTCGGTGGTAAATGGTCAAGCGTAATTGCAGTTATAGCCTCGATTATATGTATAGGTACGCTCAACGCTTGGGTGCTAACTAGCGGACAGATTGCTCTAGGACTTGCAGAAGACGGGTTATTGCCGAAATTTTTTGCTAAGAAAAATAGCAATAACGCCCCAACTTACGGAATTATTGTAAGCTGCCTTGGCATTGTGCCATTATTAGTCTTTACGTCAAATGATAATTTTGCCGAGCAGATTACGCAAATAATAGATTTTTCGGTAATAGCATTTTTGTTTGTTTATTTAATTTGTAGCTTAGCTTTCTTAAAGGTAATTCTTAGTTCAAAAGAAAATTTTTCTTATTATTATTTACTTATAGCCCTAATATCGATTATCTTTTGTGCATGGGTTATCTATGAAACACCTGTTAAAACTCTAATTATAGTTAGTACCTTTACTATCCTTGGTATTCCGTTATATTATGGATGGTATAAATGTCATTCCCGTCTATGAGCGTTGCCTTGCGTGAATGCTGAGCCGTCATTGAGAGCAGGTATTGTTGCATGGTTCGGAAAAAGCATACGATGTCATTCCCGCGAAAGCGGGAATCCAGAAAAAAAAGCGAGATTAATCGAGCTTTTAATTTTAAAAACTTGTTGTATATGCACATTTTAATTACTGGATTCCTGCTTTTAGCTAAGAATGACATCGAGCCATACAACAATGCCTAAGCAGGAACGACATAAGGGCTATAAACATGATAAAAGAACGAGTTAATCTACTTAGAAGCTTATTCACAGAATATGATATAGACAGTTATATAATTCCGTCTAACGATAAATATATGAGCGAATATGTACCTGAGTATGCCAAAAGGCTTGAATATATAACAGGTTTTACCGGTTCAAACGGTATAGCTATTATATGTAAAGATACAGCATTATTTTTTACCGACGGACGTTATTTAGAGCAAGCAAGCAAAGAACTAGATTTAGAGCTTTTTAAGATTTTTGACTTAAAAGATATATCTAAATTTGGTAAAGATGCAAAAATAGGTTATGATCCTGAATTATTTACTTATCCCGCTATATCAAATTTAAAGTTCAATTTTCAAAAAATTAATAGAAATTTAGTTGAGAAAATTTGGCAAAATCAGCTGTTAGAGCCAAACTCTAAAGTTTATTTACATGATATTAAATTTGCGGGTGTTAGTCATAATGATAAAATAAATAAATGTCGTAAAACCCTATTGTCATCCCGCGGCTTGACCGCGGGATCTAGTAATTATAATGAGCAATACGCCTTAGTTATTCTCGACAGCTCCTCCATATGTTGGTTACTAAATTTGCGGGCTAGTGACGTTGCTTATACACCTTTAATGTTTGCAAAAGTAATCGTTGCGTCTACAAAATTATATCTATTTATCGATCTCACAAGAATTGATGCCGAAATTATTAATGCACGTCCTGAAATAACAATTTTACCCGAAGAAGAATTTGAAAATATTTTAAAGGGTCATGACAATATTTTTATTGATGATACTATAGCCTCTGTTCATATAATGGACTTAATAGCTGATAAAAAAGTACAAAAAATTACCGATCCATGCTTAACGCTTAAAGCTTGTAAGAACGATGTAGAAATTAAGCATGCAATCGATTTTCATATTAAAGATGCAGTAGCTTTATGTGAGTTTTTTGCTGATTTTTCTCAGTGTCATCCCCGTGAAAACGGGGATAACGAATTAACCGAATATTCCCTCGGTTTAAAGCTTACGGAGCAACGAGCTAAACAAGAGGGCTATGTTTCGGGTAGTTTTCCTGCTATTTGCGGATTTCAGGAAAATAGTGCCATTATTCATTATAGAGCTGCTCCGGAAAATGCTAAAAAAATTATAGGGCAGGGGATATTACTGATAGATTCCGGCGGTCAATATAGTGGTGCTACTACCGATATAACAAGGACAATCATGATAGGTACGCCGACTGATGAACAGAAAAAGCGTTATACGCAAGTACTTAAAGGACATATTGCTTTAGCTAAAGCTAAATTCCCGAAAAATATCGTAACAGGAGCGAATCTCGATATACTCGCTCGGCAATATTTATGGCAAGAAATGCTAGATTATCCACACGGTACAGGGCATGGAGTAGGGAGCTTTTTAAGTGTCCATGAAGGACCGCAAAGCATAAATCTTCGTAATAAAACAATACTTAAAGCAGGTATGATCTTATCCAATGAACCCGGTTTTTATATTTCTGGAAAATACGGAATTAGAATAGAAAATTTAATGTATGTAAAAGAAAATAGCGGATGGCTTGAATTTGAAACCTTAAGCCTAGTACCTTATGCTAGTAAATTGATTGATACGAAACTACTTAATATTGATGAAATAAATTATATTAAGGAATATTATAACAAAATTAGAGCTAAAATTTATGATTTATTATCTCCGCAAGCGAGGGATTGGCTTAACAATGAAATAAATTGTAATTGACGTTTCCGCTATTTATTGGTATAAAGTCTATACATTTCTAATTTCTACATTGGGACGTCGCCAAGTGGTAAGGCAACGGTTTTTGGTATCGTCATTCGGAGGTTCGAATCCTCCCGTCCCAGCCATTTGTCAATCTTACATAATTGTTCTATAATCTATATTATGGAAAATAAATAGTAAGGTTTGGAAGTAAATATCTTTTGCTCCGGACCAAAATATGGTCCTTATATCCCGTATTTTTTATTCCACATCCCATTTCGAGGCAAGCTAGGCTATGGTGCATTCGATTGGATTTGAACCAACGACCTTTGCCTTCGGAGGGCAATGCTCTATCCAGCTGAGCTACGAATGCAAATGTTGTCATTTTAATAAGAACGGTCTAAAATAAATCTAATAATCGAAAACAAATAATCTTTATAAATATTCTGAACCGGAATTTTATTTAATAATTTATTTGTTTCATTTTCTAAGTTACTCAAATAATTAATTGTTTCATTGTAGATTTCATGCTTTACCATTAAGTCACGTATTTGCATAAACTCATCATTAGTACGCTTATCGCATTTAATTATATTTTCAAGCCAAAGCTGCTTATCTTGCTCTAGCTTACTATATAAAAAAATCAGCGGTAACGTAACTTTTCCTTCTAAGAAATCATCGCCGATGTTTTTGCCTACCTGTTTATCATTACCCAAATAATCAAGTAGATCATCTATAACCTGAAATATTGTACCGAGTAATTTCCCAAAGTTCTGCATATTTTTAGAAATATGGTCCGCCTGCTCTGCTATAATAGCTCCAACTTCACAAGAAGCACCAAATAACTCAGCAGTTTTAGACTTAACTATTTGGTGATACTCTTCTATAGTTATAATACGTCGCTCATTTAGCTTAACTAGCTGTACTACCTCCCCTTCGGAAATAATTGCTGAAGCTTTAGCTAGAATATTCATAGCTTTAATAGAGCCGGAAGCTACCATTAACTTAAAAGACTGACTAAAGAGGAAATCACCCACTAAAATACTTGTTTTACTTCCCCAAATAACGTTAGCCGTAGGTTTGAATCTTCTTAAAGTGCTGTCATCTACCACATCATCATGAAGCAATGTGGCGGTATGAATGAATTCAACGGCACTTGCGAGCTTTATATGATTATCGCCTTTGTAATCAAACATTTTAGCGGTTATTATAGTTAAAAGCGGACGAGTTCTTTTACCACCCGCCTCTAGTAAATATTTACCTACTGTTTCTATTAATTCTTCATCACTTTTTAAACAGCTAATGATTAAATCGTTTAACTTAGTTACTTCATCTTTTAAATCTTGCTGTATTTTTACTATAATATTCATGGTATTTTTATAAATTTTTCTGTCCTTATGTCATTCCTGCGAAAGCAGGAATCTAGAAAAATAACTTCAATATTGATAAAATAAACATATAAAAAACAAGTTTTTTATATGTTTTACTGGATTCCCGCTTTTAGCTAGGAATGACATAAGAGCCATGCAACAACGCCTAAAGTCGCTTAGCTCATGACGATTAACGAAGTTCATCAACTATACATTCCTCTAATATTTTTTGATTAATACTCGGAATTAACTCCATAATTTTTTCTTTTACATTTTCACCGGGTTTCGCTTTTTTTACTGCTGCTTGATATAAAGATAAATAATATAAAGGTATAAGTTTATTTATATCATCTATATTACCTATTTTAGCTTTGTTTAAATCGGATAAATCAAACTCATACTCAATGCTAGCGTCAATTAAATTAGATGAATTCGGGTGGTCGGATATAGTTTTTAAAAATGATTTTAGAGCATCTCCATATACTTCTTTGCTCTCGTTGGATAAGTTTTTAAAATCACCTACCCCATATACATATAGACTTAAAACATCTATTATTTTAGAGTAATCATTAATTACTATCGTACCTTTACTGTAAGAATCTTTAAGAGCATTTACTATAGTTTCATTTGTTATATTAAATCCCGATGCGTTTGAATATAGACTTAAAGCATTTATCTGTGCTCTAGTTAATTTATTTAATTCAGTAACTAAATTAATATTTAAATTAAAATTATATTGCCTATCTTCAAAAATACTAAAATTATATTGTTTATTATTATTTAAAATATAGCTTAGTTCATTATTAAAATCTTTATATAGATTATTATCGGAAAGTTTAAACAGATAGGTTTGCCTATCGTAATATTTCTTTATAAATTCTAATGAACCTATTATAAAACCCGGTTTTAGCTTAAATTGCGAATCTATCAAAAGATCAATATTATTATTGCCGAAATCGTTTAACTTACCTTTATATAATAAATTAATATTATTTTCAAAGTTATTACTATTTATTTTTGCATTAGTAACTTCAATTGTTAAATCTTTAGCAATATCTTTAAAATGCAAACTACTAGTACTAATCAAGAAATTACCGGAAAATTTGAAATTATTATTCCAAGCGGGTCTATATAATAATAAGCCGGCAGGTATTATTCTATCTTCAAGGTTACTTTTTACTATTTCGGTTTCATAATAAATTTCTAATTTTTGCGGTATATTATCAAGGAAATCCTGTTTACTTATATAATACTTACTTTTGTCAAATAACATAGTAAGTATAGTATGATCTTCTTCATATAATTTTTGATTATCTACTAAGTCAAAAATTTCTGTTTTACCGGAAGTAAATTTAATATTTTCTATTAAATTTATAACTTCAAATAAATCTTTTTTTGATCGTACTATTTCAAATAATTTAAAATTTAACGGTATTTTTGTTGATAATATACAGTTCTCATTATAAAATCTTACTCCAAAGCCTCTTTGAACCGGCTTAAATTTTCCGAATGCTTCTCCGGAAAAATTTATAAATAATTTCTGCTTAAGTAAATCATAACCGATATTTATCGGTGTGGTAAATTCAATTGCTCTATTAATACTCTCTTCTTGCCAATTAATTACCGAAATACCTAATTTAAAAGGAAAACCATATGGCTGAACTTTAGAAAATTTAATAAGATATTGCTGATTAGGATTATTATCAGTCTCTTCTATATTAAGGTTGGTACCGGCATATTTTTGATTTATAGAGTGTGATAAAGAGAACATAATAGTAAACCATAGCCCACTATATGCGAGTATAATAAAGATAGTTATAAATAATATTATTTTAAGAATTTTTTTCATCTTTAAATCGGTATTGTTGTGTGATTTTCTAGGTCGTCATTGCGAGGAGCGAAGCGACGCGGCAATCTCGTCAAACATCCTGAGATTGCTTCATCAAAACTTACAGTTTTTCCTCGCAATGACGTTTACTTACACAGCTCTATATATTCCTTATTCAATTTTATAACGTTCCAAATCCATAAACTCATCATAACTATAAAAATTACTAATAAATATATTATAATAGAATCAAAGGTAGCAGTTGGAATAATAATAAATATCAAAGACTGTATAAATGCTCCAAGCGATTTACCGAATTTAGTACCTATTACCTCTACGGCAGCTTTTCCCTTAGTTCTAAGCTCTAAAGATAAAGGAATATACGCCATTTCTTTTGTTGAATCGAATAATGAATATTTGGACGATTTACTAAGTATGTTCTGAATAGCTCCAACAATAATCGCTGCATATAGAAGATTAAAATCACCGAAACATGCTCCTATTTCTTCAATAAAAATTATAAAGATAAAAAACATCAAGCCGGTAATAGACAACATAATAGGAGTTAATAATGCAGAAATGAGCCAACCGAGTCTTCTAAGGATATTGCTGCCTATTACCATGAAAGTAACGCATGAGATCCCCATCCAAATATTAAACCTGCCCATAAAGTTAACATAGTCTATAGTGTTTGGATGTAATTCTTTTATTTTTGCTTTCCAAGGTCCTTCGACTATATTTATTAATAATCCATAACAAATTATTAGTAAAGCAATACGACCTATATATTTTGAGTGAATTACTAATTTGATACTTTCAATTAACGAAAGTTTTGTTTTCGTTTTAGCCGTAACTTTTTTTGTATCTAAAACATTTATGGAATCCGTTAAAATAAATCTATTTATTATTCTAAATAGAAGCATAGCAATTATTCCTGCAGCAACAATAATTGACATGATAGGCTGAAGCATTATAGCATTTCCGGCAGATGAATTAAAAGAATCCGGTAATAATTCTGAATCAATGACATCCTGCCCGCTTGAGAAAAAGACAAGTACGCTGCCTGCTATTATAAGACCTATATTACCGACCATTCCAAGAACTGGATAGAATCTTTTAGCTTTAGAAGTATCAAAAATGTGATTGGCAAACTGCCAAAACATTAAGTTTATGACTACTGCACTCCATAATTCCGAGAAAATATACATCAGTGCATAACTCCATTTACTACCTATTTTAATGAACCATTTAAAATTAGGGTATGAAGCAATTAAATTATTTATCATTTCATCGTTAGGATGATAAATATCTTGATTGGGATAAATAATATAGGCAAATAATAAGAAAAATAGTAAAAAACTGCCGACTATAATGTAGAAAATATATTCAAAATTTAATTTATTACTAAGCTTAATATAAAGTACGGTAAAAATTACGCACGAGGGTAATACTAACCATAATTTTAAGAAACTAATAATTTCGGCCCCCATAGAGGGTACTACTAAACTATCTTTGATAGATCTTAAAGCCCCAAAATTAAAAAGGATACATAACATCATTAAAGCCATAGGTATAAATAGCTTTAATTCTTTCCTTTCTATAGGCCAAATTATTTCTTTAACTTTTTCAAAGAAAATTTTAGGCGGTAACATTTTTATTGTAACCTTACATATTTAAAGTTAACTTTTAAATCTCTTAAGTGCTAAAGTCAATTAAAATAATTAATTTATACTACTCCAAGGTGTTATTTCTCTATATCGCCAGTAATATTTTGTGATTTTATCTAATTTGTCCTGATTTGTTTTCCATAGTTCCTGCTTATCGGTAGTCCATGGCTTAGGTCCTGCATAGTGTAAAATGAAGTAAGAAAAATAAGGGCTTTGATTCTCAAAATATGTAAAAAAGTTCCATCTCATCGATAAGGGATAAATATAATGCTGAAATGCAACATTTAATAAATCTTGGTCAGGAAAAGAAAAATCACATTTTGAATTTTTTAAAGTTTCTAAAAGCATATTTTTATCTTGCTTTTCTCGCATATTTTTTAAGTTTAAAAATACTATCCCGCTATTTTTATAAGAATGAGCCATATTTCTTTTACATTCTTCTGTTACTTTATGATTACAATATGTAATACCTGTATCTATGCTACCCGCCGCAATATAATTACTCATATCTATTTTTTTAAGAGAATTCAGATCATGCAACACTACAATATCCGCATCAAGATATAATATAGAGTTTAGATGAGGAAAGATTTGATCAAAATATAATCTATACATTACTAAACTAGGCCAATTATCCGAAAATTTTATTTTTTTATCGGCTAAAGCTTGATTTAATATATTTTCAGGAAAAGTAGTAAAATCTATAGAATAATCTCTGATATATTTCATGGAAGCTAATTTTTCCATTGATTCTTGACTAACGGGGTCATTAGAATCCATAACAATATGAAATCTATAGAAACTATCTAAATCGCTATTTAGTAAACTAGAGGCTATTACTGCACCAGCATGAATAGCAAACTTATCATTAATAGTTAATGCTATATCGAGTATGTTATTTTGCCTTATACCGGTTAACTTAATTACATTTTGTATTTCTTCTATGGCAAGCTTATAATCAGTTTGTATAGTTTTTTCATTAAAAGATGACCTGCCTAGTAAGTGAATTAAGCTAAGCCTATATAAACATCTAGCAGTAAGTTCCGGTATATTAAGAGAGATTAAACTATTTAAAAAAGGAATCTCATCCGCTGTATAACCGCTATAATATTTTAGGAAATCATCATCATTTTGTATTTCTTTTACTTTTCCTTCGTGACCTAAAATAATGAGTTTAGCTAAATTAATCGCAGCTTTTTTAGTATATAAAGTATCTAAACCGTAACTACCGTTTTTAATCGCTTTATATTGCTGAACTAAAGTAGCATTTTTGTCTAGATAAAGACGTAGTAAGCAATCATAACCCTTTGCTACCTCTAAACGTACCATTCCGTCTTCTACTTGAAAAGAGCAAATTTTTTCTAACCTTGCTTTATCTCTTGAGTTTAAAGATTCGCTATCTTCTAATTGCTCAAGTGCTAGATCAAAATTTAATTGATCTTCACGTATGGTACTATAGAACTTTTTATAACTATAAGTCCCAATATCCATAATACAACTTGTATTTTTATGCATTCTGTAATTACTTATGAAAAAAGTAGCAATAACTATTATCATTAGAAAAATAAAAAAGGATAATATTAAATTCGTACGAGACATTTATATTTATAAAAAATTAATGTACGGATTTTAACAATTAATAACAAAAAGAGCAATAATTATTACAAATAGCAGTTCAATAAAGACCCGTCATTGCGAGCCAGCATTTATGCTGGCGTGGCAATCTCAAGAGCTTTTTTATATTATCTTATGAGATTGCTACGTCGTTGCTAGTGCAACTCCTCGCAATGACGGTGATTTGATGAAAAATTAAAAGAAAAAGCTTGGTCCGGAATCTTGCAGTTTTTTTTAAAACATATCCACGAACGAGATTTATTAAAGAGATGGCAAGAAGTAGCTGATCTTTTACCTGAATTTATTAAAGTTAATATTGGTATAGATTATATAGAGCTAATTTTGTCCTACACCTTGAATAAGATTAAGGAAAATGATAAAATAGAAATAGAAAAAATGCTTAAATCGCATTTAAACCCTGAAGTAGGAGGAAAACTTATGAATAGTTTAGCTCATAGCTGGAAACAAGAAGGTATTGAAGAAGGTAGGAAAAAAGAGAAAATTACTATGGCTAAAGAAATGAAAAAAGAATGACTTTCTTTAGAAGCTATTATGAAAATAACAAAATTAGATAAGAAAGAAATTGAGAAATTAAAATAACATAATTACATTACATGCCACAAATAAACAGAATACTCACATTTTTGTATATTAAGCCTATGAGAACTTAGAGCTACAGGCATATATAAAATTCATGTTAAATAATTCTCATTTACTTATTATTTGGTTGTTTGGGCTTATTAGCGGTTTTAATCTAATGATTACCGGTAATACTTTAAATTATTGGCTTGCTAAAGAAGATATAGCACTGCAAACAATCGGTATATTATCATTCATAACGCTTCCCTACTCTATTAATTTCTTGTTAGCACCGATTTTTGATGCAGTGCAAATTAAATATTTAAACAAAATATTCGGTCATAGATTATCTTGGATTTGCTTAACTAGTACTGCGTTAATATTTCTTATATATATTTTCAGCCTTCTAGATCCTCGTACTAATCTAGTATTATTTACCTTTACGGCTTTAATTATTTCTTTTTTTAGTGCAGCCCAAGATACTATATTAAGTGCTTTAAGAACGGAAATAGTACCTAAAGAATCGCTTGGGTTTACTTCAGGAATATATATATTCGGTTATCGGGTCGGTATGCTTTTAGCCGGTTCTGGAGCTATTTATTTATCTATTTATTTTACATTTAATGAAATATATAAAATCTTTGCCGGCTTAGTATTTATTTATTTAATTTTATTGATTGTAGCTGCTAGATATACTAATTCTTTTGGTCTCGTTGAAGAAAAAATATGTCATTCCCGCGGAAGCGGGAATCCAGAAAACAACCAAAATAAGAATGAATTTTTTATAAAACGTTATTATTCTAATTTCTTAAAGATCTTTCTGGATTCCCGCTTCCGCGGGAATGACATAGAAAGCGGGAATGACATCAGCCTCGTATACTTCATTATTCTTATATTAATTTTCCTAGTATTATATAGATTACCGGATAACTTAATCAATGTTATGATTAATCCGTTTTTGCTTCATCTTGAGTATGATGCTTTTGAGATAGCAAGTGTTGGGAAGTTTTGGGGCGTTGTAGGAGCTATAATCGGCGGACTCGTTGGCGGTGTTATTATGAAGCATAAAAATATATTAAATAGTATATTTTTATTTGGGATTATTCATGCTTTAGGACATATTTTATTTATTTTTCTTGAAATAAACGGTAAAAATTCTTTATTATTATTTATCACGATAGGAATAGAAAGTATTACCGGTGGTATGACGATGACTGCTTATATAGCTTTTATTTCTTCGCTATGCCAAGGTAAATTTCGAGCTACTCAATATTCTTTTCTTTCATCGATGATGGGAATTTCACGCTCAATTTTTCCTATAATTTCAGGCTATATGGTAGTAAATTTCGGTTGGCAAAATTTCTTTTTATTTACTACTATTATAACTATCCCCTCTTTGTTAATATTATTAAAAATAAAAACTAAATTACAATAATGAATGATATATTAAATATAATACCGTATTTGGCTATATATTCTATTATACCTAGTATTTTTATATTAAATCAAAGTGCAAAATATCGTAGTTTTAAAAAAGCTCTACCCAGTGTAATTGTTGCTTGGATCTGTTATAGTTTTATTGTAAGTATTGATATGCTCTTTAGTCAATTCTTTATTGTGACTATCATATTTACTATAGGAATAGTTGAACTTATTTTTTTAATTTATATTTTATTAAACATAGCTCAAATAACATTGGAATTATTGATATACTCATATTCACAGGTATATGGTTTTATCATTGGCAATAATCGGTTATAATATTAAAAAATTGAATAAAAATGCTATAATATTAAACATAATTAATAAAATAGGAGCCATAATAATTGGGGGTATGGTCTTATATTATGTGTAATGTTGATAATAAGTGTGATGGACTAAATGAATAATGAAATATTAAGTGCTTTTTTACATGGTATTGTTTTAGCTCTCGGTTTAATAGTGCCGCTCGGAGTACAGAATATTTTTATATTTAATCAAGGAGCAAAACAGCCAAAATTTAGCAAGGCTTTACCTAGCATAATTGCAGCCTCAATATGTGATACTATTCTTATATGTATGGCAGTTCTTGGGATATCTTTGTTACTTCTTGAAATTTCTTGGTTAAAATTATCTATATTTATTGTTGGATTTATTTTCTTAATTTATATGGGATATAATACTTGGAATCAGCCGCCTATGGACCTTACAATGAATTCCGGGGCTTTTTCAGCTAAAAAACAAATTTTATTTGCTATATCAGTGTCAATATTAAATCCGCATGCAATTATGGATACGATTATAGTAATAGGTACTAGTGCTTTAAAGTATAATGGTATTGCAAAAATTATGTTTACCTTAACTTGTATAGTTATATCTTGGATATGGTTTTTTTCTTTAGCAGTTGCAGGTTATAATATCAGAAAGCTAAATAAAAGTAGTACGATTTTAACTATAATTAATAAAATAGCTGCTATCATTATTTTGGCAGTTGCTTTTTATATTGGAGTACAAATATTGTATGAAATCGGTTTTATTAACTAGAAATATTGAAGAAAATAATGAAACTATAAAAGAAATAAGTAAATATAATTTAGATTTACGTTATATTCATTGTCCTTTAATTAAATATGAAACTCTAGATTTTAATATTGATATTTTAGATAATTACTCAAATATAATAATTACTAGTAAATACGCAGCAAATATCTTAGCCGGTTATAACTTAAAACAAGATATTTGGGTAGTAGGTAGTAAGTCAAAACGATTATTAGGCAAGAAAGTAATTTATACTGCTAAAAACGTGGAAGATTTGATTAAGCATTTTCCTCCTGATTTATATGAGCAGACTATATATTTATCTTCAAATGAAATTACTAAAGATTTACCTGATAAAATAACTAGACATATCATTTATAATGTAGAATATTTGGATGAACTACCGTTATCAATTATAAAAGAATTTAAAAACAATATTGACTTTATATTACTTTATTCTCAGAATAGTGCTAAAACTTTTTTAAGATTATTACTTCAAAATAATTTACTAGAATACTTACAAGATAGTTTAGTTATAGCTATAAGTTTGAAAGTCGCAAATATAGTTAGACCTTTTATAAAAAATGTGGTTTATTGTGATGATCAAAACCCTAACGATATAATCAAGTTATTATCCGAAAATGCAAAAATTTGATAGTTTATTTAAAAGCAAAAACATCTTTTTTATAGCAATAGTAATATTTGTCTTATCCTCTTTTACTTTTTATCATAATAGAGCCGATATTTTAAAACTGTTTAAAAGTGAAAATAAAGATTTAAGTCAAATTCCTGATCAAGCAGTAGAAAATAAAGAAAATACTGCAGAAGAAAAGGAAGCAGCCCCTCTATTATCTACTAAGTCGCTTTTAAATTACGTAAGTTCTTTAAAGTTCCCTGAAGCACCGACTAATTTAGTAGAACCAAAATTAGAAACTATAGTCAATTCAGCCTCATTCGGATACAAGGAACAAGGAGCGAAGCCTATAACTAATAGGAGAGCGACGAGTGACGATGTAGGCGGATGGGGATCAATTGATTATACTAATTACTTATTAAATGTAAATCTATTAATATATAATTTCATGCAAGATAAGGATTATAGCAAAGAACTAAAAACAGTATATTTCAATTGGTTACCTCTAGATATAAAGAATATTTTAAATAACTTAGAAGCATATAATAATAATTATCTTTTCTCGAAATCAAGTAGTACGGAAGTAATTTTTCCTACCAACCATAAATGGCTGGAGAAATTTATCAAAATTGAGAAAAAACCTTCTGTTATGATAATAAAAGAACAAGATAAAGCTCTAATTTTAGAGAAATTAAACTATCTAATCGATTTTCTTTATTCAGAAAAATTTATGCAGGAGTTTGTAAATAAAGATGTTTAGGTTATTATTAATATGTGCTACTTTTTTACTACTTTATTTCGGGTTTACTTTAATAGAGAGCTTTGATTCAAAAGTTTTTATTAGTTTATACGATTATAATATTGAGACTACTTTGTTCTTTAGCCTTATTTTAGGGTTATTATTATTAGTTTCTTGTTTTATTGTCATTAGATTTCTAATATTGATTATCGATTTACCGTCTAAAATACATAATATTTTTAATAAACGAAAAATTAATCATGATAGATATACTTTAATTTTAGCTTTTGCCGAATATATTATGAGTAATAAAGCTAAATCTGCTTCTATTGCCCGCAAAAATTTATCTTCTGAAGATCTAAAAGATTCACAAGAATTCTATAATTTAATCTTAGCCGTAACTGAAGAGGATGTAGATAGAAAAATTTCCTATTTTCAAAAACTTATTACATCTAAAGAATTTGTTTTTTACGGTAGCAAAAACCTAGCAAAACTTTATTATGATAAATCCTTGTATGAGAAAGCAGAAAATTACGCAACAAAGGCTTATAATTTCAATGAACTTGATAGTGACAATTTAATTACTTTAATGCGTTGTTATGCTAGACTTTCTCTATGGACGAAATTTATTTTTATAACAAATAAGCTCGCAAAATTTCATAAACATGAGTCTATGCCGGAAATTGCTGAGTATTATTTATTAGCAGCAAAGCAAGAAGTAGAAAGTAATAATACAGCTAATGCTATAGATTATTTGGAAACAGCTATAGATTTAAATTTTTATAACGATGAATTACTAGAATTTTACTTTAATTTAAATGATAAGCTTAATGTTAATAAAAAGACCAAAATATTAAAAGATGCTTTTCGTATTATCCCTTCTTTAAAATTAGTGCAGCTATTTAAAAAATTTACTTCTCTATCAGATAGGCAAATTTATGAAGAATTAACTCAAGAGTTAGATGCTAAAAAAGATGAAATATTAATTTTGGCAATAGAAGCTTATTTAGAATTATAGGTGTTGTTGTATGGATTCTTTTATGTCATTCCCACGTGGATAGCAAATCGTCATTGCGAGGAAATTACGTAGTAATTGACGAAGCAATCTCAGGAGTTTGTTATTATTTCATGAGATTGCCGCGTAGCCTACGGCTACTCGCAAGGTTTTGTTGCGTGGATCGGTAAAACCCACTGTGTCACCTAGTTCGCTTGACCACGGGGTCTATAAAAACAATAAAAAATACTAATATTTTAGTATTTTTAACTGGATACCGTGGTCAAGCCACGGGATACAAAGGTGAAATTGATCCACGCGGGCAACGCCTACTCGCAATGACGGATAAGACAAAACCTAATATAAAAATAATTTCTTTTGGCTCTTACTAACTTCTTCATTTACATTGTTATTATGGTAATGATAATTAGATTGGATCGTTATTAAATAATCATTTATTGCTTTAGAAAATTCTTCAGTTTTATAACGAAAGAAATGGTCAGCCCCATTGATAATTTTATAATCAACTTTAATATGGGATTGTTGCTTAGATAATCTATTTGCTAGGTCTTTTACATCATCTGCCGATACTATACTATCATTATCTCCCTGTAATATAAATCCTGGGATGGGACAAGGTGAAAGGAATGAGAAGTCATATTTATGAATTGTATTAACCGGCGGCGAAATAGCAATAAAATGATTTATTTCCGGACGTCTCATTACAAGCTGCATAGCTATCCACGCTCCGAAAGAAAAGCCTAATATCAGATTGGACTGAGCACTTGGGTTATTCTGCTGTAACCAGTCGAGAGCTGCCCCAGCATCAACAACTTCACCGACTCCATTATCAAATTTACCTTGCGATCCCCCTACTCCTCTAAAATTAATACGTAAGACGGTATAACCGTTATCTGCTAAAATTTTATAGGCATTATAAACTACTTTATTATTCATATTACCCTCATATAAAGGATGAGGATGAAGAACTAATGCAATAGGAGCATTAGGCGAGGTAGCTTTTGCATATCTTCCTTCAATTCGTCCTTCCGGACCGTTAAAATAAATTTGCGGCATAATTATTCATAATATTTAATTTGTTCGATATGATATTTTACCACTTTTTCTTATTAGTGCAACTATTCTTATATGCTAAGTCACTATCATTAGACTTCTTGCATAACATAGCTCATAAGGAAGAATTTGTAGAAGACACTTCACCTCGCACCGTAGCATAAACTCTATTTGTCATTCCCGCGTGGCATTGTTGCGTGGACCTGCTTTTCCGTCATTGCGAGAAGAATTACGTAGTAATTCGACGAAGCAATCCAGTAAAAAATTCTGATTTACAGAATTTTTTTATTATTTTTTCTGGATTGCCGCGTCGCTTCGCTCCTTGCAATGACGATTAGATATCCACGCAACAATACCTTCCCGCGTAGGCGGGAATCCAGAAAAAACAACCTTAATACTAGTATAAAAATTACATGTTATTGAAAAAATAAACCTAAAAAAACAAGTTTTTTTATAGGTTTTACTGGATTCCCGCCTACGCGGGAATGACAGTGTTCCTTGAATTGACACCCATATACTCATAGGCGAGAATGACATATAAAGATGACCTAAGAAAATACTGCTCGCTCGACTGCATCTGCACTATGTTGTACTAAATCCTTAGCGATTTCTTTAGTAATCATCTTTTTTAGACCGTTTTTAAGCTCTTGTCTAACACATCCAAGCATTTGCGGTTCTGCTACAATAATCAATTCCTTATATTTAGCTTGATCAGCAGTAGTTACTTTCTCTAGATGTTTAATAACGCTCCTTGCTGCTTCTTTATGTTCTATATCTTTTAGCGAAGTATGCGGCTCAAATAACGAAGCCGGTGTAGATTTATTTTGGTAAAGGCTTTGTCTTTTTTCTCTATGGTGGTGATGCTCCTCTAAATCCAAAGATAATTTTAAAGGTTTATTAGTAGTAATTTTAATCCCCAACGCGTCGTAAAGCATCATTTGCTTACTATCGATAACTGCAATTAATTTTAACGATGCTGTACTTACCATAAATACCTCCATAAGAACTAGGTTGATAATACTAATTATTTTTAAAACCTAATATTAATTTAATAATTTTTGCTTTTCACTGTTAATAATTTGCTCAACCTTGTCATTAAGTATACGTACGTCAGTTTGCTCTATTTCTTCTTTTTCTATTACACCTATAATCTTTACCTTTATAGTTCCAGGCTGCTTAAACCAAAACCCTCTAGGCCAAAATAAACCGGCATTATGAGCCATCATTACAATTGGAACTTTAGTAATTGAAGCAAGCTTTACGGCACTTGGCTTAAATTTCACCGTTCTATCAGGCGGAACTTTAGTTGATTCCGGAAATATTATTAACCACAACCCTTTTTTTATTTTTTCCTGACCTTCTCTTAAAATCTGAGCAACCGAGCTATTAGTACCACGGTCAACCGCAATAGGTTTAACCATCCGAAGCCCCCAACCAAGCAAGGGTATATTAAATAATTCACGCTTTAATACCCAAGAATGTTTAGGAATAATCAGTTGCATAAACATTTGATCCCAAAAGGATTGGTGATTAGACACGACTATTGAGATTGTTTTTGGTAATTTCTCAAGCCCATCTACTTCATATTTTAAACCGCAACAAATTTTTGCAAGCCACACAAAAGCATAAGAAAAGATAATGGCAATTCTGTATCTTATTTGATAGTTGACATTGAAAAATGTTACGGGTATGTAACATATAAGAAAAAAAATAAATGTAAATAACGATAATAATCCGTAAAATGATAAAATTCTTAAACGCCAAAGCATAATTATTAAATAATTATTAATTAAAATGGTATTTATAACATAATTTTACAACGAGTAAAATAAATAAAGGTATTAAATGAAAAAAACTGTTCTTTCCGGTGTGCAAGCAACCGGTTCTTTACACCTCGGTAACTATTTAGGTTCAATTAGAAACTGGGTTAAAATGCAGGAAGAATATAATTGTTTTTTCTTCTTAGCGGATTTGCATGCTATCACGGTTGATATTAAGCCCTCAGAACTTAATAATTCAATTATGGGGGTTCTTGCCGTTTATTTAGCAGCAGGGCTTAACCCCGACAAAGTAACGATTTTTGCCCAAAGTATGGTGAAAGAGCATGCAGAACTTGCTTGGCTACTAAACTGTGTTACACCGCTTGGATGGTTAAAGCGAATGACGCAATTTAAAGATAAAGCAGGAAGCGATCAAGAAAAAGCTTGCCTTGGGTTATTTTCCTATCCGGTACTTATGGCAGCGGATATATTGATATATAAAGCCGATATAGTACCTGTCGGTGAAGACCAAAAACAGCATCTAGAACTAACAAGAGATATTGCAGGGGTGATAAATAGAAAATTTGATAAAGAAATTCTAAAAGTTCCTGAACCGCTAATTAATGGTTCAGGTACAAGAATCATGAGTTTACGGGATGGATTAAAGAAAATGAGTAAATCTGATATATCTGATTTCGCTCGTATTAATTTGAAAGATGATAATGACCTTATTCATCAAAAAATAAAAAAAGCCAAAACTGATCATTTAAGCTTTGTTAGCTATGATAAAGAAGCAAGACCGGAAATTAGTAATTTATTAGATATTTATAGAAGTTTATCTGAAGAAAGCTTAGAAAAAATAATCGATAATTATCAAAACCAAGGCTTTGCAAAATTTAAAGAAGATTTGGCAGAAATTATTATTACAAATCTACAACCGATACGTGATAAATATTTAGAATTAATGAATGATAAAGAATATTTATTAAAAATACTACGCAGTGGAGCAGAAAAAGCAAGAATTAGAGCCTCTGAAACGGTTAACGAAGTGAAAGAACAATTTGGATTTGTGATTTAAATTTATATATTTCAAGATTTCCCTTGAAATATATAAGATTATTTGGTATGAATCTTCTTGGATAGGTGGCCGAGCGGTTTAAGGCACTAGTCTTGAAAACTGGCGTACGGGCAACCGTACCGTGGGTTCGAATCCCACCCTATCCGCCACCAGCTCAGTTTATGAGATTATACTCTTTGATATTGTCTTTGTAATGTTTTAGTATACTTATCTAATAACACTCTAATCACTTTTTGATAAGAAACATGACTACGAGTTGCCTCTGATTTAAAAAATTCTACACTCTCTTTACTTATATTTCAAAAAAATCTTATAATTTGCAGCAAAAAATAGCCAAAATTAAATTTTTTTAGAGATGTCCACAAAACCTAAGACAACATAAGGAATTTATATGAAAGAGGAAGGGATAAAAGCTAATTATTCATTCATAAGAAATTATAGGTTAAATAGATTAAAAGAAGATAGTATTTGTAAACTTAATTGGCTTTTTCTTCCCGGCGGTCCTGGCATGGGAGCTAATTACTTGATTGATTTTGTATCAAAATTGGATTTACAAGGTTCATTATATATAGGTGATTTTCCTGGGGACGGCGATAATCGTAATACTGAAGAAATAAGTTATGAAGATTGGAAAGCGGGCTTAATAGAGGTAATAAATAGATTAGCACCTTGTATACTCGTCACCCATTCTTTTAGTGGTATGTTTTCATTAACTATAGATAATTTAGAAAATATATTAACCGGTTTAGTTATAATGAGTAGCACTCCGAATAATCCTTGGACAAAAGAAACTGCTACTAAATATAATTTACCGGATATAAGCGATGATCTAAAGGAGTTATACGCAAACCCAACAGATAATCAATTAAAGAATTAAAGGCATTTTGTTATGCAAACATCCCATATATATTTTGTGAGCATGAAATCCTAGCAGGAAAGCAGCTATTAGAACTTTGTTCATATAATATAAAAACAAGAATATGGGCTAGTCAAACCAACAATAAATATAGATAATTTTAACCAAGAAATTTCAAGAAGTAACAAAGATATCCCAAGAACTGCCATACATATAAGAATAGTATCACATATTGAGGCTGCAATTATGCTAGGTAAAGCCTTGCTAAATTTTGGCTGTTTTGCTCCTTGATTAAATATAAAAATATTCTGTACTCCAAGCGGCACTATTAAACCGAGAGCTAAAACAATACCATGTAAAAAAGCACTTAATATTTCATTATTTTTATAACTCTTATAAATATAGCTGGATACCTAATAAATTACCGACATTAATTATTGGAAGCCACGATGATAAATCGCTTCCTGTCAAACTATTTTTAGAAAATACGGAATGGTCTCGTCCTAACATAAAAATAATCGAACTATGTGATACAGGACACTTTCCTTGGTTAAGTTGTTTTGATCGAATTAATGAAGAATTGTCAGGACTAGCAAAAGATATAAATGAATTATGCTTACTATAAAAGTAACAAGAAATATTATATTGGTTAAAAATTCTTAGAGGCTATCTGTAAATTAATTTTAATTAATAATTAAAATAGCTTTTTTAGCAAAAATTGATAAGATTTTTGCGGGAATATTATTCATATTTCAAAAAAATCTTATAACTTATATTTTTTAAATTTTATTACCGCCATATTTCATTACTCCAAAGTGTATCTAAAAATTCTTGAATAGGCCAAATAGTAATTTCTTTATTCTCTAAATTAATTATACGTTTTGTTTTTTCAAAAGATATAACATGTAATTTAAAATCACTATCTTTACTAAATTCTAATAAACCTTTTAAGTGATTTTTTTGTATAGAAGAAGCGATTTTAACCTCAAACGCATTATCTCGAAATATAAAATCAACCTCGTATCCTTCCTTGGTACGCCAATAAAATAACTCATCTCTTTTGTCGTTTAAATATTTATAAGCTATTAACTCTAAGAATACATAATGCTCAAAAGATTTACCGGCATCAAATCCTATCATTTCCCGATATTCATATTTTCTTAGATAATTGCTAAGTGCCGTATCGAAAAGGTAAAATTTAGGCATTTCCGTAATAATTTGCCTTTTACTACGTGATCTATACGGGTAAAGATGATATCCTAAATACATATCCTCTAATATTTCAAAATATGTTCTAACGGTTTTTGCATCAACGCCACAATCTCTTGCTATATTGCTATAATTTATCATCTCACCGTTTGAAATGCCTATAATCTCTAAAAACCTTGCAAATGCTTCCCGTTTTCTTAAATTTGCTTCAAATTGTACTTCCGGCAAAATATAATCATATAAATAAGACGCAAGATATTTATGAATCTTTTTTGATGCAATATAATGATCAGGTATTAGTCCATGATTGAAAATTTTATGCCAATCAAGCTCTTTTATCTCAGGATAGCATAGCGGCAAAAACATATATCTCCAGGCTCTTCCGCCAAGTAAATTGCTACCGGTTGACTTTAAACGCCTAGCACTGGAGCCGCAAAGGATAAATTGTAAAGATTTATTAGATTCTATTAAATAATGAACCTCATCTAACAATAAAGGAACTTTTTGTACCTCATCAATAATAATAGTTGAGATCTCATCTTTTGACCTAAGTTCTTCCCTTAAACGCTCAGGATTCTGAAAATAAACTTTATATATATCAGCTTGTAATAAATCTATATATAAACTATCCGAGAAACGTTGTTTTAAATATGTTGATTTACCGGTTTTACGCGCTCCCCACAAAAAACAGGATTGTCCTTTTGGTAATTCTAAGTCTAAAAATCTTTGTATCGTCATAATGGTACTTTTCAAATTTAGATATTTGAGGAATATATTCCCTAAATATCGGATATTTAAGGAGTATACTCTTTAAATATCTATTTGTCCAGTTGATTCAACATCATTTTAGCAGCTTTTATACCCGCTTCTTTTGAAGTATTTATATTGGTGACTTCGGTATGGAAAGTTATTTTACTACAATCGAGGTTACCGAGCATAAAATTGTTTTTTATAGTATCGGCATCTAAATACTGCGAATAAGCAGCAATCGGTGTACGGCAATTAGCATCTAGATATTCTAAAAATGCTCTTTCGGGTTTTATTAGTTCAAAGGTAGGAATATGATTAATTTGGTTACATATCTCAAGCATAGCATTATCATTTTGTCGTATTTCAACTGCAATGACTCCCTGCCCTATACACGGTAACATCTGTGAATATTCTATCAAATGGCAATACTCCGGATTAAACACCCCTAACCTTTTCAGCCCTGCATATGCTAAAATTGTTGCATCAACTTCACCATTCATTAGCTTTTTTATTCTTGAATCAACATTTCCTCTAAAAACCATTACCTTTAAATCCGGTCTTATTTTTTGGATAAATGCTTTTCTTCGTACTGCCGAGCTACCTATTACGGCATTTTGTGGCAGCTCTTCTATGGATTTATAATTTAAACATACAAAAACATCTCTGGGGTCTTCACGCTCTAAAACAGCAGCAATTACTAGCTCTTCGGGTATTCTACCAGGTACGTCTTTTAAAGAATGAACGGCTAAGTCAATTTTTTTATCAAGTAAAGCTTGCTCTATTTCCTTTAAAAATAAAGCTTTACCTCCTATATCGTATAATGGTTTATTTTGGATTAAATCACCACTAGTAATAATGGGTACTATTTCACAATTAATATCAGGAAAAAATTGTTTGATTTGCTGAATAACTAAATTAGTTTGTGTTAAAGCAAGCGGACTTTTTCTTGTACCTATTCTGATAGAATTTGTCATTTGTTTTCTACTATTTCAAAAGGGCTAGTAAAGCTTAAAACATTACTGTTTATAATTACTTCATGATTCATAATAACCGGATGATTTACCTCTCCATGCCCTATTTCGTCAGCTTTATAAGCTTCTATATGCGGAATATGATTTAAACAAAAACTTTTTATAGCTTGTTCTACAAACACATCACCTTTAGTAAAATCACCGAAAATTATTGCCTCTATATCGTCAAATATACCGGCATTTTTTAATTGAACTAGATTACGATGCACGGCATAGGCTTTTTCATTAACGTCTTCAAGCAGTAATATATTACCCTTTTTTAAGTCAATAGAAGTTCCTATTAATTTGCTAAAAACTGTTAAATTGCCGCCTGTTATTTTATCGGTTATATTTTCCTCACTAATTTTATTTATAGGTGTAAGTTGTATTTCGCTCTTTTTCCCTTCAAGAATATCTATTATAGGCATAATAGCCTGATTAGTAGGCGGTAGTAACGAGGTTAATACTGAACCGTGTATAGTTGGGATATTATAATGGTTATTTAGTAATAAATGCAAAACGGTAATATCGCTATAGCCTATCAGGATTTTATCCCCTTTTTGCTTTATATTAAAACAATCTTCTATAAATTCACTGCATCCATATCCACCACGGAAAGCCCAAATTATTTTAACCCGCTCATTTTCCATAGCTTCTTTGAACATTCTCAGCCTTTCCTCTTTAGGAGCAGCGAAAAAGGGCAATTCATCACCTAAAAAAATCTTATCATCTATTAAAGTTTTAAAACCATGCAAAGCTAGTATTTTAATAGCTTCTTTTAATTTATCGCTAGCATCCGGACAACCTGACGCCGGTGCTATAATTGATATCAAATCTCGTTGTTTGTTAAAAATAATTTTTTTCATAGATAAGGGTTTTAATTTATGGCTTGATTTTGCGTCATTGCGAGGAAAATTACGTAGTAATTGACGAAGCAATCCAGTAAAAAATGCTAATTTTAAGTATTTTTTTATTTTTTCTAGATTGCCGCGTCGCCTACGGCTCCTCGCAATGACGGATAAGCCGGTCCACGCAACAATGCCACGCGGGAATGACACAGAATGAAAAATGCCCAGTACTATGTAGTCGATTACAAAGGCATCGTGAAAATAAACTGGGTCTTGCCCTGTTTATCGTTTTCTGCCCAAATTTTTCCGGCGTGCAGTTCTATTACTTTCTTACAGAGAGCAAGCCCTACTCCTCTACCTCCTGCTGGTGTACGTGTTTTAAAGCTTACGACAAATACGCCGAATATACTCTGCAATTCCTCTTTCAGTACTCCTATTCCATCGTCTTTTATACTAAACAAGATATTATCTTCTTGAGAGTGTAGATCAATTTTTATTATTCCCTCACTACAATAGCTAATAGCGTTAATTATTAGATTATCGAATGTGTGTTTAATATAATGAGGATCACAGTTAAATATTATATTCTCTTCAATATCAGATACAAAATTTAAGGTTTTGCCGTTTAGATATAATTTCTTACATATTTTAATCCTTTCATGTAGTAATTCGCTTAAGTTTATATCTTCTTTATTTAATTCATAATTAAGACTGGATAATTTTGAAAAATCTAGAATATTATTTATCAAGCTATTTAATCTAATAGAGCTTTTAGCTATAATCTCTACGGCACCACGACGCTGATCTTCATTAAATTTATCATAATTAGCCCATAAGGTTTCACCAAGGCTAATAATACCAGTTAGCGGCGTATTGATTTCATGGTTTATATTACGTAAGAACTCATGTTTCAAATCAAGTAACTTCTCTAATTCCTGCTCTCTATAATTAACTCTATTACCTAAATGAGTATTTTTTAGGTTAACTAATCTTTCTTGCTCCTGCCTTGGTTTTAAGAATACTATTAAAAGGCTACTAAATAAGGTTAGGAAATATACTATTTTGAATTGAAAACTATCTATGCTAATTAATAACTTCTCATCCATAAAATATTTATAAAACTCTATACTTGCAAACACGCCTGTAACGGTCATAAGTAAAGTAGCTTGCCACCTGAATATCGTTGCAATTATAAGTAAGTTAATTATCGAACACATTAATTGCAACTGATCAAAACTATTTGATATAACAAGTAAACTACCGAAAAATATTAATATAACGAAAGTAGCAACAAACCAAGATAAAGATATAATATAATTCTTTTTAAATTTTAAAGACCATAAAGGATAAGTGATTAATATTGCAGCAGTGATAAGGGTGGTATGGTAAATAATATTATATATCTCCAAATGGTTCATTATTTTACTACCCGATGTGGTATATAAAGATGAGAACATCGATATTAAAATAAATATACCGACATAACTATAAGTAATTTCTTGATTTGGTAGGGTGCTTTCCCAATATTTAAAGATGTTAAAATTCTTAAGATCACGAAATAAAGTCAAAAATTTTCTTTTTCTCTCTTGCTTGATTATTTTAACGGCTAGCGGCTCTTTTAAAGAATTAAACCCTCCTGGTTGCTTTAAAATATAATGGCTTCCAAGGAAAAAGATTAAATTTACGATAGTTGCAGGCAATATCGGATAAATACCTAAAACTGCTCTTAAAGAAAATACTTGCCACAATATAATAGTTAATATTGCAGCAATCATACCGATAAAAAAACTTTTGGCGCTTGATTTAAAACCGTATATTAACAAAATTAACGGCAAAGTGATTAGCGGCAAATAGATACTAGTTAACAATAGAAATAGATTTATTAAATCTTTCGTATAGAGTGATATAATAAAACCTATTAATCCTATAGTAATTGCGGTTATATAATTATAATTTAATGAAGCTTTTTTAATGATGTCATTAGTAAAAGTTACCGCTGCAACGTTAATATAAGAGTTAGTACTTGAGATTATCATTGCCATAATAACACCGACAATTAACCCCTTAAATCCTATATAACTTTTAATAATCCGTAAAAACAATTCATTAGTGTTAACACTTGGATCTTGAGATAGTAATAATATTACAATCCAAATAAATAAGGCGGATAAACAAAGACAAATAATTGCCGAAATAAAAAAAGTTTTTGATATTTGCTTTGTGTCTTTTGCCATCAATATTCTTTGAAAAATTGAAGGACTAAGCGACGGAATCGCAAAATATATAAAAATATTTAAAGAAATCCAAAATTTAGGACTAGTATAGTGAAACAATCCTTGTAAATCAGTTAGACGAGTCTGTACGTTTGAGTCTATAACTATATGCGGATCGCTAAAAACATTCCATACGACAATTCCTATTACCGGAATAATTGCACTATAGGTAAAAAACTGTACGGCTTCGGTAAAAGTAACCGATTTTACACCGCCAAAAGCAGAATAGCTTATTATTACGGTGGCGATACATAAATCTATGTAAAAATTTGAAATATTAAAGAATAGCTGTAATATTAAACTTGCTACGTGGAATTGCATGGCAATTCTACCTATAGACATTAATATACTAACTATCGACGTAAGAATACGAACTTTGTTACCGTAAGCCTCTCCTATTATTTCCGCTGCCGATAATCTACCCAAAAAATTCTCAAAACGAGGAGCTATAAAGTAACTAATTAATAACCAACTAACTACGCTACCCAGTATACTAGGTAATAAGTAAAATAACCCATCCGTATATATTCTTGAATTATCGATTAAAAAAGTACTAGTACCGATCCAAGTAGCAATAAGAGTTGCAACTATCGTACCTGTTGAAAAATTCCTTTTTCCTATCGCATATTCGCGAATGTTTTTTATATTTTTGATATTTAGAAGTCCAACTAGCAAATTAATTGCTAAAAAGCTAGTAAAAATGAGGAGATCTATATTTGGCATAGAGTTAAGTTATAGGGATTTTCTATGCAAATAATAATAAAGATAAAAAAAGAAACAAACAATATTTTTGTGGAGTTAAAAAAGTATGTCATTCCTAGCTAAATACACATGGGTGTCATAAGACTCGATGTCATTCCCGTGTGGCATTGTTGCGTGGATACCATCCCGTCATTGCGAGGAGCCGTAGGCGACGCGGCAATCCAGAAAAAATAATAAAAAAATTCTGACTTACAGAATTTTTTACTGGATTGCTTAGTCAATTGCTATGCAATTTCCTCGCAATGACGGGATGGTATCCACGCAACAACGCCTTCCCGCCTACGCGGAAATGACATCCTGAACGTTCATACAACACAGGGTTAAGTTAGCTAGGATATCCCCTGCTTTGCTGCATAAATCCTTTGATAATTTAATCGTACAAATTAAGATTAGCAACACCTATACTATCCACTATTTCTTTTTCATATTGCTGCAATGAAATTAAACATGAAGCAAAGTCAATTGTTTGAGCTGTATAAACATGTGTAGGGAGCTTTTTAGCATTTAAAGATTCTTGAGCAATTTTATTAGCAATAGCTATTTTTGTGTCCTTAAGATTATCATTAAATAAAGGCGGCTTATGTTCCAACAATTTCTTAAAGAAAGGTAATATTAGTTTTTCACTATTTATCTTACTATCATTACTTACTAAATTTACTAGTATCTTCTCATTTTCTTCTTTTTTACAGGGATTTAAGTAAGGGCTTAGAATTCCATCCTTTAAAATATCAAGTCTATAATTAGCTATCCACTCTAATACACTGCGGTAATGAGCTTTGCCGTTCCAGTCTTTTACATAAAAATCAAGCTTTTTAGTTTTGATCATAATTTTGTAGAAGAGAGGCGAAATTAGTATTTCCAAACTCTAATAACCAATGTAGAAATGAAGAAACATAAGTTGTTGAAGAAGTTAAATCTTTGTGTAATAATTCTTCAATGTTTATTTTATCTTGATATTTAAATATACTATCAACTATTTCATAACCTTTTTCTATATAATTCTTAGTAGTAGAAATATCTACTTTATTATTTTTTAGATTACTAATTAAAATTACCTATTTTTGTCATCGCATTGTTTGTAAACTCTGTGAATATTTCTAGAGATAAATTACTAGCATTTTCCGTAATACTTTTTAGACACTCTAAATATTCGTTATTTTGTAATATAATATTATATGTATTTAAGTTATTAATTTGTATGCCTAAAGGAATTAAAACTTTAGCTAGTTCTTTTTTCTGTTCTACATTTAAATGCTCAACTTCCATTGTGACACCAAAAACATTACGTGAAAGTTTTTTTTCATCTTCTATAAGCTCAGGGTGTTTATTTAATAAACCGTAAAGTTCTTCGGTAGCTCCGCCCCAAGCAAGCCAATGAGCTGTAGTATTACCATTATTGTCTCTTCCATCCCAAATAGTACTACTATAATTTTCCATTTTATTATATGCAGTTTTAATACAATTTTTTAATAAAATTACCCTATCTTTTATCTGCTGCTGATTATTAGAAGTTAAAGTGAGTACAGAATTCATAAAGCATAAAGCTTCTAAAGCATTAACATTTATTGCTGCATAAGGAAATATGGTACCGTCAGGTTTTTTTAGCTGGAAAATTATATTGCCTCGCTCATTTACATTAGTTGATGCTAATACCCCAACAGCCTCAGTAAATTTAAATTCTTGTATAAGTTGGAAAGGATTTGACATAATAGCTACAAAATTTTTTTATTTATAATAAAAGTATCAATATAAAATAAACTACAAAATTATATTGTCTAGAAATTATTAAAAGTTTAACTATTATCTAATACCAAGGAGCGAGAGATAAATTTATTTTAATCCCTTTAACGATAATATTAGCCTCTTTATCGGCAAGATATTTTTCTTCTCTGATTAAGGCGATTGCTTTATTACGGTAACTTGAGCATATTACACCGATTTTATCGTTATCTGCGAGTATTTCTTCATCTTTAACTAATGAGGATAAATCTTCATCTGCTGTAATTTTATATATCTTCCTTCTTATAACACCTTGATATTTAGCTCTTGAAATAACTTCCTGCCCGACATAACAGCCTTTGTCAAAACTAATTGCATTTAACTCCTCAGCACCATACATATTTGGAATAGATTTATCTGTGATTAAATCTTCCACACCGTCTATTATTGCGAAATTATATTTATCTTCTAGATATAAGGAAGCTGGATTCCCGCTTCCGCAGAGAGGTATTGTTGCGTGGTTCTCCAAACCGTCATTGTGAGCAACCGAAGGGAGCGTGGCAATCTCAAGAATTTTGCCTGAGATTGCTTCTTCGACGCCTATGGCGTCTTCTCGCAATGACAAAAAAGATGAAACGGTTGAGCGAAAACCAAGCATAGAATATCTCGGATCACGAGACGTAACTAGTGTGTCTATATCTAATTTTTGAAGTGAGTAGATAACTTTATATTCGTCACTACAATCTATTATCTGTATTTTTGAGCGAAATTTATAGAAGTTTAAATGTTCTATCAAAGTAGCTTTATTACTTTTATCAATATCAAGGTAAATTTCCTCAAGGTTGTGAACATACACGAAAAAATCAAATAAATATCTTCCTTGATTATTAAGCAAATAGGTATAACAGTAGCTGTTCTTACAAATATCATTGGTAACAAGATTTTGTAGGAACTTTACCGAATCTAAACCTATTATTTTGATAATCTCTCTATTACTTAATATTTCATACATAATTATAATATTATTGACTTTATAGGTGCCTAACTACTATACTCTAAATTTATATAAATTAAACTTAATAATCATGAGATGTTCATCTTACTGTACTTCTTCCGAATATAAGATGAGTGATCTAGTTACTAATTTAAAAAAGATTGGTCTTGAGCCTCAACATTTTGACGATGTTTTATATATTCGGAAAGAGATAAATAAAGATTCTGATTTTATAGAGATATTTTTCTTTCCGTTTGGCTGTGTAACTATTTGGGGCGGCGATGAAATTCAAGAAAAAATAGTTTTAAACGATACTGATTTAGTAACAGTTAATAAGCTTAAAGAGCCGGTATCTGATTATATTTATTTTGAATATAATACAGAAGTCGAGAAAACATTTATTGATGAAGAAAAAAATAAAATAATCTTAGCAGATAAATCAGTCTTTGTTAAACTTTCTATTTCCCATGCTCTTGCACAATCGATTAAACTTAGCGTTCTTGAGCAATCCGTTAGTAACTTGATTGTTCAGACCACTCCTATTCAGCAGGAACTAGCTAGAACCGGCAGCGTATCGCTTTCAAAAAAGGAGATATTACAGCAAATAGGTATATTATTTAACGAGCGTTATTCAATCAGTTTGCATAGCGATATATTCGATACTCCGGAATTCTTTTGGCGTCGTCCGAGCTATGAGCCTTTATATCTTATGACGGCAGAGTTTCAAGACATAGAAATACGGCAAAATATAATGAATCATCGTCTTAATATGATTCACGAGCTTTTAGACATTCTTTCAAATGACCTTAATTATAAACATTCTACCAAACTTGAGTGGATTATTATTATTTTAATCGGTCTTGAAGTTGTCTTGTCGTTATCTCATACTAATCTTTTCTTAAAAATTATCGGAGCTTTATAAATAGCTTCTATGCAAATTATTGATAACCAAAAAACATTAGAAGAATTTTGTAACAGGTTAGCAAATAAGACATGCTTAAGCATAGATACGGAGTTTGAGCGTCGCTATACCTATTATGCTCAGCTTAGTATAATTCAAGTTAAAGCAGAAGAATATTGCGGAATAATTGATGCATTAAGCAATTTAGATCTGAATATTTTTAATAAGTTACTTGCAGATAATAATATTACTAAAATATTTCATGCTCCTCGTGAAGATTTAGAGATTTTCTATAATTTATTTAAAACCATACCTTCTAATGTTTTTGATATACAAATTGCAGCAAATATTTGCGGATTCGGTAAACAGCTAAGCTATGATGACCTTTGCTATAAGCTAATAGGCATTACTATCGATAAAACCCACCAAAAATCTAACTGGCTAAAACGCCCTATTACTAGTGATATGTTAAATTATGCAATGTTAGATGTGGAGTATTTGTATAAGATATATAAAGAGCTAAATAATATAATTATTAGAAATAATTTAACTAATAAATACCAAACTACTCTTAGTTCTTTATTAGACGTTAGAAATTATAAGGTTGAGCTGAAAAATGCGTGGAAAAAAATAAAATATAGAAGTGATGATGAGAGTTTTAACCGTAAAATTCAAGCACTTGCAGCTTATCGTGAAGAGAATGCACAAACTATAAATATTCCTCGTAAGCATTTTATTTTAGATGAAGATTTAATAAAGCTTAGTAAATACCCGCCATTGAATCACAAGGATTTTAAAAATCTAAATTTAAAAAGCAAATATTTACGCAAACAAAAATATAAAGATGAAATAATAAGTTTGTGTAATAACTTATAAGAAAAAAGCTACAAATCAAATAATTTGTAGCCTATATATGAATAGAAGAAAATTAGCCAACTAATGTAACTTGTATCTCACTATCTTGTACTACTTTGACATATTCGTTGTATACATCATTAGGCAAGTTACTAAATGCCTGATCGATGATAAGTGTCCCTACTCCTATCAATGCTAATTGAAAGCAAATGTCTCCAGTCTGAGTATCGCCGGATACTTGTCCTGTTTCTAGCCAATCTCCAACTGCTTGTGCAAAAAAAGCAAAAGGTACACCGAACAATACGACAATTTTTTTTATTATATCAACCATTTTATCCTAAGTTGATTTTTGTAATAATAATATACAAATATAATATTTTATACAATTAAAAAAAATTAAGGTTATTATACCGAAATCACAAAATCAAGTTTACGATCATGAGGTTCAACAGGAAAATTATCTATTAACTGCTCTTTTAAACAAACTCCGACAGCCAATATATTTCGGTTATTATTAAGATATCGATCAAAATGTCCTTTGCCGTATCCAAGTCTGTAACCCTCATTACTAAACGCAAGCCCTGGGATAATAACTAACTCAGGAATAAAAAAATCATTATTTATAGGCTCATAGGTTTTAAATTCACCTAGCACTAGTTCATCATTGGATTTATATGAACAATATTTGATTTCATCTGCTATAATTTTTGGTAGGAAAAATTTTATTTCAGGATGTAAGTTTGTTATTTCAAGTAAGTTAATCTCGTATTTTAGAGGATAGTAAAGTCCCACTGTCTTTACTTTTAACTCCTTTAATAACCGGCTAATTTTATTGATTAGGGAGTTTTTGACTAAGTCGGAATTAATCTTATCTTGGTTTTTTATTAAAAGATCTTTGAAATAAAGCCGCAGCTCTTGTTTGGTCATATCATTGTCATACCCGTACATGTCATTCCCGCGAAAGCGGGGATCCAGAAAATAATCTTAACATTAGTACAAAAATTACATTCTATATTTAAAAAATAAACCTAAAAAAACAAGTTTTTTATAGATTTACTGGATTCCCGCCTACGCGGGAAAGTATTATTGCGTGGATACTGAAGGTCGTCATTGCGAGGAGGCATTGTTGCGTAGACCGTTAAAACCTACTGGGTCACCCAGTGGCTTGCTAACTAGGTCCATAAAAACAATAAAAAATACTAATAATATTAGTATTTTTAACTGGATCCCGTGGTCAAGCCACGGGATAACAGAGGTAAAACTGATCCACGCAACAACACCTTGCGAGGAGCGAAGCGACGGGGCAATCCAGGAAATAATTAAAAAAATTCTGTAAATAAGAATTTTTTTTCTTCCTTGCTTCGTCAATTACTTCGTAATTTCCTCGCAATGACGGATAAACAGGTCCACGCAACAATGCCACGCGGGAATGATATAATACGAGCCATGCAACAACACCGCAACTTTAAGGAGCGTGGCAATCTCATAAAGTAGCACTCCTGAGATTGCTTCGTCAAAATTTTCAATTTTTCCTCGCAATGACGTAGGAGTATATCACATATTAATCGTTCTTTTATCCACACTAAGTGCTGCTTCTTTTATGGCCTCGCTTAAAGTCGGGTGGGCGTGGCAGGTTCTTGCTATATCTTCCGAAGCTGCTCCAAATTCCATATAAGCCGTAAGCTCGGCAATGAGTGTACTTGCATCGGCTCCTATAATATGAGCTCCTAAAACCCTATCGGTTTTACTATCGGCAAGGATCTTAACCATCCCTTCCGTACTACCGATTGCTCTTGCTCTACTATTTGCTAAAAACGGAAACTTACCTACTTTATAATTAATGCCTTTTTCTTTTAACTGTTCTTCCGTTTCACCGATGCTTGCTACTTCAGGATAAGTATATATTACGCTTGGAATTAGATTATAGTTAACATGTCCTGCCTGCCCTGCCATAATTTCCACGGCAGCTACAGCCTCTTCCTCGGCTTTATGAGCAAGCATCGCTCCTTTTACCACATCACCGACTGCGTAAATGTTTGGACTAGATGTTTGGAACCGGTCATTAATCTCAATTCTACCTTGTTTATCTGTAATAATACCGACAGACTCAAGCCCTAGATTTTGCGTATAGGCTTTTCTACCTACTGCCATTAATACCACATCGCTAGTTACTAACGAACTCTTACCGCCCTCCTCTATTGTCAGATTTACTTTTCCTGACTTTACTTCAGCCGATAACACTTTGGTATTCAGCTTAAACTCTATACCTTGTTTTTGCTGTAGCTTCATAAACTGCGTAGCAATTTCCTTATCAAGCATAGGCACAATGCTCGGTGCATACTCAATAACCGTTACTTTAGCACCTAAACGACGCCAAACTGAGCCGAGTTCTAAGCCTATATATCCTCCCCCGACAACTATTAAGTTCTCAGGTACTTTAGAAAGCTTTAAAGCTCCGGTAGATGAAACAATAAACTCTTCATCTATTTTGATATTTGGTATTTCTATGACGCTGGAACCTGTAGTAATTAGGATATTTTTGGCTTTAATTTGCTCTTTATTTACTTCAACGATGTTGCTCGTGATAATTTTAGCTTCACCCTTTATCCTAGTAATCTTATTTTTGGCAAATAAGCTTTCTATCCCTTTTGTAAGGTCAGAAACTACTTTATCTTTATTAGCTAGCATTTTTTGTAAATCTAATTTTACATCTGCAGTAATACCTATACTCTCAAAATGCTTTAAAGCTTCTTCATATTTTTCAGAGGAATTAAGTAAAGCTTTCGACGGTATGCATCCTATATTTAAACAAGTGCCACCGAGAGTATCGTTTTTCTCAACACACGCTACTTTCATACCAAGCTGAGCAGCTCTAATACTACCTGTATAACCGGCCGGCCCGCTACCTATTACCACTAAATCAAATTCTTGCATATTTGTTTGACCTTAATAAATTGTTGGATCGTCATTGCGAGGAAATTATGAAATAATTGACGAAGCAATCTCAGGCAAGATTCCTGAGATTGCCACGCTCCTTTTAGTCGCTCGCAATGACGTAATACTGTAAAAATACACCACTATCGCCTTTATAACAACTTTAATCTTATACTATTCTTATTTGGCGAAGCAATAAAACTAATTAAAGTAATATTATCTTCAAAGCCGTTTGTATAATTTTGTAGTAAAGAGAACATCTTTTTAGAAATAGCGTAATTGTGACTAGCATTTAGTGAATTTGACTCACCGATATTTTTTACTTCCCTCATTAAAGCTAAAGGATTATCAAATTTTAGCTCTATATTTTCATAATCAACAATTACTTCGGCAAATTCTGCTTGTGATAATAGCATTGGGACATGGTCAAAATGAATAAAGGGAGAAATATGAGGAGAGTGTTTAAAGCCACTTGCTGTTTCGGCATCTATTAAGGATTTACGTAAATTCTTTAAACTATTTCCGCCGACAAAATTACCGATAAAAATACCGTCAGGCTTTAAAAATGTTCTTATATTAGATAGAAAACTCTGCACATCATTTATCCAGTGTAACCCTAATGAATAAATAATTAAATCAAACGAGTCTTTTGGGAATTCTAAATCTTCATCATCAATAGACATCTTTCCAAACTTCGCTTCTAGAGGTAATTTAGACGTCGATCCGGTACTCGAATCCTCACGTACGCTTGTGTACGCTGCGGTCCTGCGTTCCGTGTCTCCTTTAAATTCCTCTCTATAAGCTGGTTTGGAAAGATGTCTAATTAATAATTTACGACCATGCTCAAAAGAATCAAGCAATAAAGGTGACATATCCGTCGCAGTAATATCGGCATTTCGGTAGGTAGTTTTTAACAGCTTTGTAAGGTAACCGCATTTAGCCGATATTTCTAGAATATCCGAAAAATCCTTATCAATCATCCCTAATCGACTTATTATATCATTAGCTGCATGCTTGATAAATAAGCTGTTACTTATCCCCTCTACAGCATTATTTCGGTGATTTTTTAGCTTTAATCTGTTGAATATATAATTCTCTCCTATCTTGAATTTTCTCTCCTAAAATTGTTGGTGACGGTCGAGAAATAAAACCTCCTAAAAAATCTCCTAGTAAACTATTTTGAACAAGTTCTCTCTGTCTTGCAGTGCGAATATCATCCCCTTTAACTCTATCTAGCCCTTCAAAATTCTCCTGAATACCTACAATTATAGGTTTCGTATTTTTATTATTAGGCGATAAAAGTTCTAAACTCAACAGGCTTTTTTCTAAAGGATTTAAATCCGAAGTTAGATCCAAATGCTCTAAGTAGACAGGCTTTAGTTGTTTATCATTACTAGAAACTTTTTTTCTTTAATATCCCTGAAATATTGTTCTCGGTCTTATTGGATTCTCCTAGAGATTTATAACTACTTATACACAACAATACTAATATAAATTTCTTTAACATAAATAACCCTGTATATTATTATAGTTAATATAAATTAAATAATATATGAATCAAGTACTGAAATAAATTAATTATTTCTAAAGATATTATCTTCGTATTTTTTTCTATAATATATTTTGTAATTCTCGTTTCTTATATCATTAAACCATTGATCTTGTTGTTTTTTAATATAATAATTTAGGGAATTAGATTTACTTTTACTAGTTTGGAAATTATCTTCACAAAATTTTAAAAAACCTGATATTAAAGTTTCTACTCCATTAGTCTCAGATTTTTTCTCAAGAAATTGCATAGAAAAATTAGTAGGATTATTATGTTTTAAATAAAATTGCTTATATTTCTCATGAATTTTATTTTCTTTTTTTATTTGTTGTTCTGAAAAAGATAATTTTTCCTCTAATAATTTATGAATTTCGGTACAATCACTCCAAGGTAATTCTATTGTTAGCTGCTCTTCCTGATATTCAAAATTATCTTGAATATTGTTAAAATCGGCATTTACTTTTACCGCACTTACTAATATTAAAAAACAAATTAATAGTTGTGATACGAAGTTCAACTTGAAAAAGAGCAAGGAATCCACGAGGCGAGGAGCGGAGCGTATACTTAATACGTGAGCACCGCAGAACTTGTAGGATGACGCAGCCAATTTTTTAAGTTCAACAAGTATATTCATAAAATTAATTAATTTTAGCAGGAACCGGTATCATAATACTACTTCTGTATCTTTTATTGCCACTAAAAAGTGATTTTTTTTGAACTTTGTTATTATTTATCGGAATTGTATCTTCTAAAGCCCCTTCATTATTATTTAGATAACTATGTAAGGATGCTTTATAAAGAGCCATATTACTTGCTATTTTAACTACATCTTGCTTATATTTAAACCCTAAAGAATGAGTGGCTGAGTGGTAATGTGCTATAGCTTTGTGCCAGCTCCCTAGTTGATCATATTTTGAACGTAAAAATTCTGCACCGTAACGGATATTATTATTTGGATCGAATGCCTGTTCAAGGGAAGTAAAAGCTTCCAAATGATGTCTTAAGTTAATCTGCATACATCCGACATCAATACTCTCTCGCCCTTTTATAAGCTCTATTCTAACAAAACTTACGGCTTCTCTTTTTGTGTTAAAATGATAGCCTTTTCCTTCAACATTTACCGTCCAAGGCCATACTACTCTAATTTTACGGGTTGTATGTTTTTTCCCCGATTCTTTTAAAGCTATTGAATGTAATGTATTAGATGGGATATTAAATTTTTTTTCAAAGTAAGGAAAAAGTTTTGAACATTTAAAGGATTCAGCTATTTCAGGATCGGCAATAGCCGGATTTGAAAAGAAGAGAAAGGATAATAATAGGAGTAGTATAGTTTTAACGTCATTGCGAGGAAAATTACGAAGTAATTGACGAAGCAATCCAGTAAAAAATTCTGATTTACAGAATTTTTTTATTGTTTTGCTGGATTGCCACGCTCCTTGTAGTCGCTCGCAATGACAATTTTGGCACAATTCCCAAACCATACCGGCAACGCTAAAATAAACTTGAGTTACAATAAGATAAACTAGCCTACCATAACTTATCTTATGAAGCAAGGGAAGTTATGAGATAAGAAACAAACAAGATTACTTATAAATCATTAGCGTCAAAATTATCTTTAGTAATACCTAATGTTTCTAATATTTGTTCAAGTTCTATTACTACAGGCTCTAACTCAGCTGACTTTTTATCAAAGTTAAAGTTTTCTGAGGTTAATGTTTCTTCATTTAAACTTGCAGTTCTAACTACACTAAATCTTACGCCAACTTCTTTAAGCCATTGATATGTATTATTAACATCTTCATTATTTCTATAATAATCACTACAATCATTTAGTATTACGTGAAATATTTCTGCTTTTAATGGATCGCTTTTAGTTACCGGTAAATTTTGAGCAAGTAACTCTAATATGTCGTTACCTTTTATAATAGCTTCATTATTATTTTTTGCTTCTTTTGAAACCTGCTCTAAGGACAACAAGCCTTGCCTTAACGCTATATTATCAATATTACTAGCTTCAATAAACTTTCTAATTTCGATAAGTATGCTCAAATAATCTGTCGTCTCTAGTGGTTTTACTGTATCTTTTTTTAATTTTTCAACTAATGACTCTTTCACAAAAATATATCCTTATTTAAATTAAAATCTTAAAAACCATGGAATATGGATTCTGAATTTTTGAAAACGGAAATACATAGAATTTGTAAAATTTTGTCAATAAAATATAAGGTTTGCGTATAGAAATTATTAATTATTTTTAAGAAAAAGGCAAGTATCATAACTTCCCTTATGAAGCAAAGAAAGTTATGATATTTAAGATTTGAAGACTTAATCTAAATCAAGATCAGCCTGTAAAGTATCGCCTAAAGAATCGACTTCATGGTTGTTTAAATTACTTCCGGTAATTTCAAAATTTTCACTTCTAGAAAAGTTTTCTTCATACCATTTTATATATGTTTCTGTTGCTGTTTTTAATGGATTTAATGGTTCTCCACCAAACATAGAGCCTAATACTTGTAATGGATTACTTGTTCCTTCTGTTATTACTTTACAATATTCATATTTTAGCTTTATCTAATATAGGTAGTAAATCTTCTATAAATTCTGCTAAATTTTGAAACTCATCTGACTCTATAAATAAAGACTTACTTACAAAATTCAGAGAAGCGTAATGACTACCTAATGATTTCGTAAGATTTCCTACTATGATGAGAAGTTCTTGTTTAATAAAGTTTATTTAAAGCTTGATCTATTATTTCTTCATCTTCGGTTTCTAAGGCTCTATTTATATATTCTTCACTGATTACTATTTTGTAATTTTTTATTAACTTATTGATTTCATTAATACTTTCTTTAACATTAAACTCTACTCTATTAGAGCTAGCGGTATTTGAACTAGTAGAAGGTTGTTCACCTAATTCTGCATTATTTAATATTGAACCGGCATGATTTTGCCATGCTTGATAATTTCCCGGTGTTGAAGTTGCTTTATTAGCAAGGGTAGTTGCTTGATTAAATAAAACATTCCAATGATCAGAATTAGGATTATTTAAATCCAATTCTTGCGGCATTCCTGGCGGTGGAGTGAAATCGTTATGAGAAATATTTGATTCTTCTTCAAGAGATTCATCTTCAAATAACTCTTCTGTAGGCTCTATAGTAGCCCAACATACTGTTAATGTTTCAAGCTCATCATTAACAAATTCCTGATGTTTTTCAGCTGCATATTTTACGTTTTGGTTACTTTTATAATTACTCGGAATAGCATATAAACCATATTCTCCTTTATTTGCTTCTTCTAATATAAGATTAAATATTTCTGATTTAATTTTATAGTTACTTGAGCGAATATTTTTTCATAATTTGACCTTTTTATAATTATTGGTTAAATTTGTATTTAAAAAACCATAAAATATGGTATCTCTTAATTTTTATAAATACATAATACATTATTTTATTAATATATGTCAATAAAAAACCACGAAACATGGTATTCTGTTTAAAAATGCTTTAAATTGGTAATTGACTAATTAAATAAAAATGTTTATTATTAGTCCAAATTAAATGTAATTAAGTATATTTTATGAAAGTCGTTAGCTCATTAAAATCACTAAAAAAACGTGATAAAGATTGTCAAATCGTTAAAAGAAGAGGCAAAATTTTTGTGATAAATAAAAAGAATAAAAGATTTAAAGCAAAACAAGGTTAATTGTTTCTAGATAGAATATGGCCGGTCACTCAAAGTTTAAAAATATTCAGCATCGTAAAGGGGCTCAAGATAAAAAAAGAGCAAAAGTTTTCACTAAATTAATTCGTGAAATAGTTACTGCAGTTAAAACCGGTTCTTCTAATATCCCTGAAAATAACCCGCGTCTTAGAAACGCTTTAACCGCCGCACGCAGTCAAAATCTCCCAAAAGAAAGAATAGACAAAGCTATTAATAGTGCTGACGATGCTAATACCGAAAATTATACGGAAATTAGATATGAAGGTTATGCACCGAATGGTATTGCTATAATAGTTGAAGCTTTAACCGATAATAAAAACCGCACTGCTGCCGAAGTGCGTTCCGGTTTTACCAAATACGGTGGCAGCTTAGGTGAAACAGGTAGCGTTAATTATTTATTCAAACATTGCGGAGTTATTCAGTATCCAACAAACATAGCATCGAATGAAGATATTTTCGAGGCAGCCATAGAAGCCGGAGGGGATGATATCGTATCTGATGAAATATTCCATACAATCTATACGAATATCGAAAATTTTTCTAAGGTTCTAGAATTTTTAACCGGCAAATACGGTATACCTGAAGACTTTTATATAGGCTGGATTCCGTTAAATACAATAATTATAGATGATAAGGAAAAAGCTGAAAAATTACTAAAGCTTGTGGAAATTTTAGAAGAAAGCGATGATGTGCAAAGAGTTTTCGGGAATTATGAATTATCTGATGATGTTTACGAAATAATACAAGGAGAACAATGACTTATAACAATGCAAATTATCAAATAATTATTTTAGCAGCCGGTAAAGGTATTAGAATGGAGTCCGATTTACTGAAAGTAATGCATAAAGTCGGTGGAGTTCCAATGCTTGAAACGGTATTAAAGAATTCGCTTAACGTCACAAATGATGTAATTATAGTTTATTCAGAAGAACTTAAAAAACATTTAACGCCCTATGAAAATATGTGTCGCTTTGTACTGCAAGAAGAACCTAAAGGCACAGCTCATGCTACTTATGCAGCAATAGATTTAATTGATAAAAATAAAACAATATTAGTTTTATACGGTGATCATCCTCTTATTACTCCAAAACTTATGCATGAATTAATAGATTACTTAAGCCTTACTAATTCTGCATTAGTTACTTTAAGCTTTGAGAGAGTAAATCCGGCTCAATATGGAAGAATAGCTACTGATAAAAATGGCGAATTCTTAGAGATAATCGAACATAAAAACGCAAGTGAAGAAGAGAAAAATATAAAACTTTGTAATTCAGGTATTATGGCTTTTAGTAGCGGAATTTTAAATAAATACTTACCTTTATTTGCTACTAATACTAACAGTAATAAGGAAGTTTATTTAACTGAAATAGTAAAAATATGTAAAAATCACGGTGAAAAAGTTTCATATTTATTATCTACTGATCATGATTTAATTGTTGGTGTTAATACTAAAAATGAGCTAGAAGAAGCTAATAATATTTTTTCTAAGAATAAGTCTTAGCGTTGCGGTATATGAATCGTTTTTATCGTCATTGCGAGAAGAATTACAAAGTAATTCGACGAAGCAATCTCAGGAGTTTGTTATTATTTCATGAGATTGCCACGCAGCCTATTATGGCTGCTCGCAATGACAATTCTTGAGTTATGCGGGCAACGTCTGGAGTAGCTCGCAAGGCATTGCCCGCGTGTATACCGATGTCATTCCTGCGGAAGCAGAAATCCAGTACTTTAAAGCTTTTTTGAAAACTTTATCTTAAAAAAAACGATATAATAAAAAATCTTTAAAATTAAGATTTTTTAGCCTGGAACCCCGCTTTCGCAGGGATGACATCGAGGTATTTTCAAAAACTGTCCGGTACTATAGGTCAAGCCACAAGATGACAGAGGTAAAATTGATCCACGCGGACAACGCCTACTCGCAATGACGATTAAGTATCCACGCAAATACCTTGCGAGAATGATATAGGAAACCATACAGGCAATGCTAAAAATTTTGGAGAGATGGCCGAGCGGTTTAAGGCGCACGCCTGGAAAGCGTGTTCACGGCAACGTGTCGGGGGTTCGAATCCCCCTCTCTCCGCCATAATAATATTTCTTTTGTTATTATGCATTAGCATCTTTTATAATTTTTATATTTATAAATCTATTTAATATATTATGGAAGAAAAACAAAAGTCTAAACCGACTCTTCGCACAAGAGCTAATAAAATTAAAGAGTTTAGGTGCAAGAACTTGATCGCCGTAATTGAGAACTCTGATAATATAAAAAATATTGGCACCATCATTCGAAATGTTAACGCACTTGGGATTGAAAAAGCTTATATTGTTACCAATCAAAAACTATTGCCTGATACATGGGAAGAAATGCGTACAGAACCAAAACTCAACGCTATATCTGTCTCTGCCATCAAATTTCGTAAAGATTTTCAAAGACACAAATAGCTGTATGGATCATTTGGATAAGGAAAGTTTTGTTTCGGTCATTACTTCTCCCCATATGAAAGGATACAAAAATGTAGTGCTTCATGAACACGATTACACTAAATACAAAAAGCTTGCAGTTTGGTTTGGAAACAAAAGAGTAGGAATTAGCAAAACTGCTGTCGAAAGAAGTAGCTTTTGTATTAACATTCCAATGTACGGAATTATTGAAAGTCTTAATTTGGGTACATCATCTGGCATTGTGCTATATGAGATCGCAAAACAACGACGCGAATTTCAGTTTAATCTAAAAAAGAAGGTCGCTACAAATAAGGTTAGCAAAGAAGTTTCCTAATTTAACTAAAGGAACATGTGCAGTTGCTGCTTCTGATTTAAAAAATTCTACGCTTTCTTTACTTAATGCAATAGTTACTTTTACTGACTCATCTTTTAATAATAACTCTTTCGGATGCGGTAAAAAATCTTTTACTATTTTTACTGCACCTATTTCCCCATCAGTGTATTTTATTCTCTTGCTCATAAATCCTTCTTACCTTTACGCCATTATCCTGCTCCAAAAATTCTTATATGATTATCTCAGAACGTAAAACGGGCGGACTGTTAATATTACCATCAATTTATAAAGTCTAAAAGCTTTTTAAAAAGCTTATCGTCTACTAATTACTACATATTGATAGTCTTTTAATTTCTATTTTTACTTTTATAATAAAAATAGTTGTATATTTATATTACTTTCTCTATTATAGCCGTGATTTTATAAGTTACAATTATATACCTAATAATCAATTAATTTATATTAAGTTATGGCTCATAAAGATTTATCACATTTAACAGAAGAACAAATCAAAGATTAAATAAAACGTTATTATAATTACGAAAAAATACCAGATTTATTAGAAGAATTTGAGATTAATGTATCTCCCAATAGTTTAGTTAGTTTATTTCCGTTTGTTACGCATCATAAATTATTCTGTAAATACTGCCAAGATACAAATTTAGTTATTAAGCTAAAGAGTAGAAATTATTATAGCTGTGTTTATGGAGAAACGAGTTTTGCTCTATTTTGTCCTATGTGTAATCATAAAAATAACTCTAGTTGTTCATGTGATAATTGTAAGAAAGCTATAAAACAGCAAAAACAAACTGAAGAAGAAGCAAAAAGACGTATTTTAATAGATACATTTTTGTATAAAAATATTAAAGCTCCGCCAATTGAAGAATTAACTCTAAAAGATGCTTTATATTTATTAAGTGTAGTAGAACATTCTGCTTCTGAAGATCTTGAATTTGTAAAGCCATATTTAAAGGGATATTCTGTACCGAGTTTAGCACCGGACGAAGATTTAAATGATCATATTGTAGGATATTTAGGTCGTAGAGGTTTTGTATTAATTAATCCTTTAACAAGCAGTCTTGATGCCTTCAAATTCAATCAAAAAAAAGAATTAATAAGCTATTATCCAAACAAAGTTTTATGGGATCTTTTGCCTAATATGGATATTGAAGAAAAAAAAGAATATTTAAATTCTGTTCGAAATATAGTTAAAGGCGAATGGTCTTCAGCATGGAAAAAAGAAGTCAGTGATATATGGCATCAAATTGCTGAATATGAATGTATAGAAAATTTTAAATATTTATTGAAAAAACATAAATTTTCCATAGATCAATATGGAGAGAAAGAAGCTTTAAAAGCTTTCAACATTTTATTACTATTTTTTTCAGTAGGACAAGTATTTAACTTATCATGGCAAGCAGTACGTGATGTACAATATTATATCTCATTGAAAGACGATGAATATGATGCCGATAACATCGTTAGTATAATTCTAAATAATATACATCAAAAAGTAAGTAAAGCACTTGAGGAGAAGTGGACAATAAAAAATTCTAAAATAGAGTATCGCCGTCTACAAAGTGCATTTAGCTCTACTTTTTTTGATTTGTTTTTAGGAATAAGGGATGAATATTTTGAGCGTATTATAATGGTATGGACCTACCCTATATACAGAATGAGAAGCAGAAGCTAATCTTCTAGGATAGGAAATGAATCCTAAACAACAATAAGGAGGTCCATATGGAAGTTACCACAATTGGTATAGATATTGCAAAAAGAATTTTTCAAATTCACGGTGTAGATAAAAATGGTAAGACAATATTAAAAAAAAAATTAATGAGAGAGCAGGTTATAACTTTTATGGCTAATTTACCAAGAAGATGTCTAGTAGGCATGGAAGCTTGCGGTGGTTCTAGCTATTGGGCAAGAGAATTAACAAAATTAGGTCATAATGTAAAACTAATGGCTCCACAATTTGTTAAGCCTTATGTTAAAACTAATAAAAATGATCAAGCTGATGCAGAAGCAATATGTGAGGCAGTAGCAAGACCTAATATGAGGTTTGTGCCTATCAAAACTGTAGAGCAACAAGATATTTTATTTATTCATAGGGTAAGACAGAGATTGGTAAAAAATCGTACAGCTCTTGTTAATGAGATCAGGGGATTATTACATGAATTTGGTTTTGTTATTCCGCAAGGAATCAATAAGATTATGACAAAATTAACCGAAATTTTAGATGAAGGGGATTTAAGTCAGCTAAGCTATCGAACGTTTAGTGAGTTAAAAGAAGAATTTCTAGAGAATGATAAAAAAATAAAAGAATTAAAACAAAGATTAAAAATTATAGCTAGCCAGTATAGTAATCACCAACGACTAATGACGATACCAGGTATAGGTTTAATAACTGCTACAGCCTTAATAGCGTCAATAGGTAATGCTAGTTGTTTTAAAAATGGCAGGCAATTATCAGCATGGCTAGGATTAGTGCCAAGGCAACATTCTAGTGGTGGCAAAGATAAGTTGCTTGGTATTAGTAAAAGAGGTGATATCTATTTACGCACTTTGTTGATTCAAGGAGCAAGAGCAGTACTGAATAGTAAGATAAGATTTACCACGGAAGAGCAAAAATCTAAAAAAGATTATAGCAAGTTTACCAAGTGGATGTTTAATTTATCTGAACGAAATGGGCATAATAAAACAACTGTTGCAGTAGCTAATAAACTAGCAAGAGTGGTGTTTGCAGTACACAGTTCAGGTAATGATTATACTGAGAGTAAAGTTTGTAGCTAAAGAATTGGTACAAATAGTTGACGAGATAATATTATAGGTAAGTAGAAATTTAATAGATTCTAATCCGGAATATGCGAAAGAATGATAATATTGATGGTAAATAAGACGAACCTTAGCTTACAAAAAAACTGAACTGGACAATGACTCTTTAGAAGTCGACAAAATGATAAGTAATATAGTTTGTAAGCCAGCGAATTCCATCAGGGCTATAGGGTAAATTTAAAGTGATTTATTAACTATAAGCCGGATACATGACTGCATTCGATTTTTTTGCTGTTACTGTTATATATTATTTCCAAAGATAGATATCAGTTATATGCTATTTGTAATTAGTATATATTTATGTTATAAAGTTACTTAAATATAATAGACTTCTTGCAAAATTAACTTCTATGGGTAATTTGTACGTCAATCCGGTACTCGCATCCTCACGTATGTCTATATACGCTGCGGTGCTGTGTTCCGTGTATCCTTCAAATTTCTCCCTATAAGTTTAATTTTACAAGAAGTTTAATGAGTTATTTATAGGAATTAATAAGAATTTTATAATTATGAATACTAAACAAAAAGAACAAGCACTTAGCTGTTTTGATGTAGCAAATTAGCCGACAATGGACTTACCTATTAAGATTTCAGGTGTGTAATGTTTTGTTATTTGTGCTGAAGTTTGTAGTATTCCGATTTCTTTCCCAAAATCAGCCCAAACTTTAAAAGCCGGTTTTTTAGCTCTTGGAAACTCTTCTACTTTGGTGATTGTACCGGAACGTAACTCCACTTGTTCAAATTCTTCATATGTTTATTATCTTTTTTTAGTTATCTCTTTTGCTTCTTTCCAAAGTTTCAGCATAAATTCTACGGATTGTCCTTGCAGATTCGGCAAATTATGCTTTTCAGTAAGCATTTTTATTGCTTTCATACGTTTCTCAAATTTCTCATTTGTTTTGCTAAGTGTTTCCTCAACATCAAACCCTGAAAAAATACACAACGAAATTGCCGTATGGAGCAAATCCCCTATTTCTTCCTGCACTCTTTCCGGTGGTTCGTCATCATCAATAGCTTCTTTTATCTCTCTACATTCATCTATAGCCTGCTCTAAAATCATCTCATGATTTGGCCAATCAAAGCCATAGCCCTGTGCGTCTTTCTCAAGCAGAATTAAAGTTTGCAGAGGATTTTTATTATTTAAATCTTTAACCATATAAACCATATTCCACTTATAGTTTTGTGGCTTTAGATTAAATAAAGGTTTAAAACCGCAAGCTTCATAAAATTTATAAGTTTTAAAATAATTCTCATCTGCTTCTTTTAAAGCAAGCGTCTCAATAGTTAAAGTTTCTGCTTTCTTTTCTTGTGCATAGATGCTTGCTACCTCAATAAGCTTTTTGCCAAGTCCCAAATTTTGATAATCTCGTAAAATAGCCATCCAATAAATATTTCCATTACTAAGATATGGAAATTCTAAACTTAGTAAGCCTACATATTTTTCTTCTATTTTTATTGCAAAATTGGTACGAGAACGAATCCCTCTAAAGTATATTGCTCATTACATTCAGGTAAACCGAAATACTCAGGTAAATCAGCTGTAAGCTTGCGGCATAAATCTTCAGCAAGTTCCAGCGGTATTTTTTCTATTTTCATACTCTACAATATTTTCCCTAAATCTATATAATTTTTCTGTACCGAAACATCGCTAAATTTCATATCAATATATCCTAATTTACGATAAAAAGATTCAGCATTTAATCTTGCATGCATTTTTAGTATTTTGATATTTCTTTGTTTTAACCATTTCTCTAGAAGTTTCATTGTATATTTACCGAATCCTTGGTTTTGATAAGGCTTATCTACTGCAAGTGACCTTAGTGCCGATTCATTTTCATTTAAAAATTCTATATGAGCAGTTGCAACGATTTTAACTCCTTTATATAGCACAAAATGATAATGATTTTTTGCCGTTATAGTTGGATGGTTAGAATCATATTTTACGTTTATTGTATCAAAGATTTGCTCAGTTCGTATACGATGATATTCTTCCCACTCGTTATAATGCGTGCAATGCATAAGTCTAATGGAGTTAGCGATTAAGTTCATAAAATATATTTGTTCAACCATTAACTATAATATATATTGAAGTTAAAATTTAAAATAATTTTATGAAAATATTTAATAGTTATCGTGATTCAATTTTTATCAAAGATCATGTTAAATCAAAGCATATTATAGCAGGCGATTATTCTTATTATTCAGGTTATTATCACGGCACTACATTTGATGATTGCGTTATGTACTTAGATGCAGAGGATAATCGTTATAAGCTCGATGAAATTGATAAGCTTATTATCGGTAAATTTTGCTCAATTGCTACCGGCGTTAAATTTATGATGGGTGGAACGCAAGGACATAATTATAATTGGATAGCATCTTACCCCCTTGATTCTTTTGACGAAGATTTTGACAATTATGAAACTATCCCGCCTAAAGCTTATAGACTTAAAGGTGATACTGTTCTTGGTAATGATGTTTGGATAGGTGCTGAAAGTATGATTATGCCGGGGGTTAAAATTGCCGATGGTGCGATAGTAGGAGCAAGAAGTTTAGTAATAAAAAATATCGGAGCTTATGAAATTTGGGGCGGTAATCCTGCCAAATTAATTAAAAAACGTTTTTCCGATAATGATATAGCAAAATTATTACAGATTAAATGGTGGGATTGGAACGACGATAAGATAAAGCAAAATTTATCATTGTTACGTGACTCAAATGTAGAGGCTTTATGGAAGAAATTTAAGACGGATTTATAACAAATTTTAATTCATACGATCTAATAAAGATTGTTTATTATGTTGAAAAACAGGATCATCAGGTTTTAATTCAATAGCTTTATTATATGCTTCAAGAGCTAGTTTATACAGACCTGTATTAGCTAATAAAAGTCCTTTATTGTAATATACTTTTGAGTTTTGAGAATCTGAGTCAATCGCTTTATTAAAAGATTCCAAAGCTAATACACTTTTACCTAATTTTTGCAACACAACTCCTTTATTATTATATATTTCTGAATTATTATGGTCTAATGCGGTAGCTTTATTATATGCTTCTAGGGCTAATTCATTTTCACCTAATCTTTCCAATAAAAGTCCCTTGTCATTATATACAATTGAATAATTAGGGTTTAGTTCAATTACTTTATTAAAAGCTTTAAGAGCTAATTCGTTTTTACCCAATCTTTCTAATATAACTCCTTTAAGATAAAACATATTTGGAATATCAGGTTTCAGTTCAAGAGTTTTATCAACAGCTTCAAGTGCCTGCTCATATTTACCTAATTCCTTTAATGCAATTCCTTTGTTGTAATATGCACCTATACTATTAGGATTTAATTCAATTGCTTTGTTAGAAGCTTCAGGAGCTTGTTTATATTCACCTAGCTTTATAATACACCTCCTTTATTAACATACGTTTCTGAATCATTGGGATTTAATTCAATAGCTTTATTGTATGCCTCAAGAGCTTGCTCATATTTACCTATCTTATAAAGACGTACCCCTTCATTATAATAATTGTCAGCTTTGTTATTTAATGCCGAAACTGTACTAGCTTGGCAAATAATTAATAATAGGCTAAAAAATAAATAATATTTTTTCATAATTATTTCTCTATTTTGATATAAAAATATAGTAATAAAAAACTATTTACAATTGATTATAAGATAATTTTATGCTATTTAAGCAATAATTTATAATATATGTAGATTTTAAGATTTTTTTCACTCCTCAAATTAAAAACAATGAAACTTTTAAAAATTCTACTCTTAAGCTTAATATGTTTATCTTATAACTGTTTTGCTGAAATCATTCCTACTAATGACTTTAAAGTAATAGAGGAGTATGTGAACAAAGCTGACAAAGATACATTAGTTATTTTTGATGTAGATGACGTGTTAATGATGCCAACGGATGAATTTGCTTTTAATGCTCCGATTAGAAAAGAACTAACACAAAAACTAAAAGAGCGATATTCAAAAGATGAACTTACATATTTATATAGCTGCGTTTTTGAAAGGCGGACAGTTCAGCCGATTAATTCAAATATGAAAGGATTAATCAAAAACTTAGAACAACGAAATATTCCGGCAATTGCTTTAAGTGGGTGGTGGACAGGAAAGTACTGTAAAATAGCCGAAATGGAAAATCTTAGGTTTATCGGTTTAAAACAAGTGGATATTTCCTTTATTGCTACCTCACCCTTTAAAGAAGATATGATTTTTCCAGAACTTAAAAATAAAATCGGTATCCCTATGTTAAAATCAGGGGTTATTTTAACGGCCCTTGCAGATAAAGGTTTGGTACTTTTTACATTTTAAAAAGATTATTTTTATTGATGATGATTTAGAATATCTTAAATCGGTTGAAAAAATTTGCCTCGAGCTAAATATTGATTTTCAAGGCATTCATTACGGAGCTGCTAAAATAGCCCCCTTACCTATTCTTGATAAAGAAAAAGAACAATTACGTTATGAGATACTCGAAAAAGAACATATTTGGCTTTTAGATAAAGAGCTAGAAGAAAGATTTAGAAGTAAGTAAACTACATTAATTTAAGTTGATTATATTAAAAATTTATGATTTAATTGATTAAAATAATTAAAATAATCATTTTATGGAACAATTAAACGCAACTGAAGCAAAACGTGAATTTGGTGAACTACTTATTAAAGCTCAGTCAGAGCCGATAAGTATTATTAAAAACGGTAAGCCTATAGCAGTAATTATTTCTAATAAAGAATTTAGTGAACTTGAAGCCTTTAAAGATCAAATATTAAAAATGGCTATTGCAGAAGGAGTGGACGATTTAAGAAAGGGGAAAACTCATTCATATAAAAGTGTTTTTGATAGTATAAATAGAAAGATTAATGGTTAAATGTGATTTTACCGATAGTGCCAAACGTGACATCGAAGACATTGCGGATTATAGTTTAAAGAATTGGGGAAGACAACAAACTCTAAAATATTTAGATGAAATATATAGAAAAACGCTTGATCTAAGTATTAATCCTAATATAGGCGTGTTACGTTCTGATATATACCCAAATTTACTTAGCTTTCCTATAAGAAAACATATTATTTATTATATAAAACAAGAAAAAGGTATAATGGTTATAAGAGCACTACATACTCACATGCATCCTAGAATACGCAATTTTCCAGTGCCAAAATTGAAATAATAACATGACCACCATTATCTATTTAATAGGAAAGCCCGGAACGGGTAAATATACTATAGCGAAAGAGCTTAGCAAAAGTATTATATGTGATAATCAGTTAATTAATAATCCTATTTTTGTTTTACTTGAATATGACGGCTTTAAGGATATTCCAAAATTTGCTTGGGATGCAATAGGTTGCATTCGTGATAATGTTTTTGATTTTATCACGAAAGAACCTTTGAATAATTACGTATTAACTAATGTCTTAGAAGAAAACGAAGGAGATCGTAAGTTGTTTAAACAAGTAGAGAATATGGCTTTGCAGCGTGGTTCTATTTTTGTGCCGGTAAAGCTAGTGATTTCAAAAGAAGAAAATAATAAACGAGTACAAAGCCTCGATAGAGCTTTGCGTTATAAATCCCTACGAATTGAAAGTAATGCAGAGTTAATTAATATCTCACATCCTCATTTGTTAGAAATAGATGTTAGTGATCTAACAGCAAATGTTGTAGCTGAGAGAATTTTAGAGCATGTAATATTAATAAAAAAAGTAAACTATGAACAATATAAATATTCATAAGGCAACTCTTGATAATATTACAAATATTTTACCTTTGATGGCTCAGCTTGGCTATTCTTCTAGTTCAGAAGAATTAACAGCACGTTTTAAGAATTTTATAAATAGTGATGGGTATGGTATTGCCATAGCTAGTTTAGATAATAAAATAGTTGGGCTTATTGCTTGGTCTAAATCACTGCTTTTTGTTTTAGACAAAACTAGAATTCATATTGAAGCATTAATTGTTGATGAAAATTATCGTGGGAAGCAAATAGGTAAAAAGCTTATGGAATATTTAGAAGAAATAGCAAAAAAATATAGCCCCGTAATCGTTGATCTTACTTCTGGTTATCGGCGTGCTAAGGATGGAACACATATATTTTATGAAGTGCTAGGTTATCATAATTCCGGAGAAATGGCTAAATTATATTTAAGAAAAGAGTTATGAATGTAAAAAATATTTCAAGAATATTTTTTCCCTTAATTATAAATCCTAAAAACAGTAATTAATAATTGAATATATTTAAGAATAGTATAAAACGTAAATACTGAAATTATTAAAATATATATTATGATGACTATAGTAGAACTCTTGGCTAAGTTCTGCTTTTTGCTTATAAAGTTTTTAACTTTTTTAGGTAAAATATTTATAAAATGTTGTGAAAGATTATTTAAAAAAAGTAAAATTCTAACTTCTAATCAAAAAACATATTTAAATGTTCCTTATCATGAAAAAGACCAAGCAAAACGCTTGGGAGCTAAATGGGATTCGGCAAAGAAGAGCTGGTTTGTACCTAACGGTGTAAATATAGATTTTTTTGCAAGATGGTTACCTCTCACATCATTATTTAACTTAAAAGCTCCATATTTTTACTTAGCACAAACACAACGTCAATGTTTTAAGTGCGGTAAAAATACTAAAATTAATGCTATTGTATTGCCTGAAGATTTTGAAGTATTAAATATGAAGAAAGTGAAATAGCAGAAGATAGTAATAAGGTAAGTAAACTGGTATTTGATTGTATGGATTATGTTTCAATTATTTCCTATATACAAGATATTTCTTCGCCTGCTTATTCAGAAATATTAAAATATACTAATAATTATGCTATAAATTACTCTGCTATAGTAAATGCACGATATTTTATGTCCGCATGTCAAAGTTGCGGAGTAGTTCAAGGAGATAATTATAGTATTCAGGAGTTCAATTCTCCTTTTTCACCTGTAGAAGTCGAAGATTTTTCTAAAATCTCTTTCAAAAAAATTCTTGTGCCTATTACCCTTGATGCTAGTGATTGGAGTATTGGATATCCACCTATTGAATATTATTTAGGTGATCATACAGTTGATGGAATGATGTATGTGACAAGTAACGGTTTTATAAAAAGATAATTAAATTCCTGCCACGCTTACTTATTAATCACTAATTTAAAATATGTAGAGGTTTTTTAATGTGTAGTAATTACTACAACCTAATCTCTGCTTTTGCTAAATCTTTTAAAGTACGTGATCCAGTACATATCATGGTAATTTTAAGCTGCTCGATTATCAATTGTATCTCTTCGGAAACTAAGTTTTCTGAAGTATCTGCCGCTTTTAATAATTGACCGGCAAGTCCAAAAATACTAGCTCCCATACGGATTGCTTTTGCTCCGTCAATACCGGACTTTAACCCACCGCTAGCAATAATCGGAATGTCCCCCGAAACTTCTCTCACCATTTTTAGAGAATCTAAAGTCGGGATTCCCCAGTTAATAAAGCTACTAGCTATACGATTTTGCAACGAATTTGTAGCACGATAAGCCTCTACTTGACTCCAAGATGTTCCACCGCTCCCTGCAATATCAAGAACCTTAACCTCTACCCTTATGAGGTTTTCAGCAACTTTTTCAGACAAACCGTATCCTACTTCTTTAACAATTACAGGGACAGAGAGGTAATTAACCACTTCTCTTATCTTAGGTAGCAGATTTTCCCAGTTTCTATTACCTTCCGGCTGAGTCAGCTCCTGCAATACATTCAAATGTAAAATTAAAGCATCGGCTTTAATAGCATCAACTAAATACTGACATTCTTTTGGTGTCACTCCGTAATTAAGCTGCACTGCACCGATATTGGCGAGTAATGGGATATCGGGAGCAACATCCCTTACCGCAAATGTCTTGATCGCATCCGGCTTCGTTAACAAAACCCGCATAGAGCCAATTCCCATAGCAATTCCGGCTTTTTGAGCGGCCTGTGCAAGTCGATAGTTAATATCTCCGGCTCTAGTCGTGCCTCCGGTCATACTAGAAATGAGAATAGGTGCTTGCAAAGATTTTCCAAGGAAAGTAGTAGTAGTATCTATGCTATCGTAGTTAATTTCCGGTAATGCGTTGTGAATAAATTGAATAGATTCAAAACCGCTTGTAAGCGTAGATTCAACGTTTTTCGTAAGGTTAATTTCAATATGATCTTGTTTTCTTTCTATATCTAAATTTTGATCTTTTGACATTTTACTCACTAATTCTTTTTATAGATAATCTATAACAATATTTCTAGGTCCTGTGAAGGAAAATTAAATTATTTATATTTTTAGATATTTTTAAGCGAAAATTAATAAGATTTTTGTAGTAATAGTTGTTCCTATTTCAAAAAAATCTTATAATTTGCAGCAAAAAATAGCAAAAATAGATTAATTTAATTTTCCTTCACAGGACCTAGCTTTGCAAAATATATTTCTTTGACTATTTCATATTTAATATTAGTAATCATTTTTTACTCTTAACATTGTATTTAAAATAATATATCATAAGTATAAAAACTAGTAGAGAATAATATGACTGATAAAAATCTAAACACAGCAGTATCTTACTATACTTCTATGCGTGCTAAGAAGTTTGAAGAGATGGCCACATGCTTGCATCCTAATATTCATTTTATAGGACCATTATCAGTTATGGATGGTAAAGAATCAGTTGTAGGAGCTGCTAAAAATTTTGCTATGTTTTTTAAAAATCTCACAAATCAGCGAAAAATTTTCTTCTAATGATAAAGTGATGCTAGCGCTTGAATTTGACTGCCCGGAGCCTATCGGTATTTTTCGAGGTGCTTCATTATTATCATTTAATGATGGGCTTATTTCTCGTATAGAATTATTTTATGATGCCCGTCCTTTTGTAAGCAAAAAAGAAGAGATTTTTAGTTAAAGATGATAGGAATTAGATAAATAATTCTTTAAGCATTAAGGTTTCATTTTTATTATTTTGAATTATTTTAAATCCTGCTTTCTCATAAGTTTTAATAGCAGCGATATTTTTTCTATCGGGATCAACTAAAATATGAGTATATTGCTTATCTATAAAATTTTCTAAAAAATTTTTTAAAGCAAGTAGCCCAATTCCTTTGTTTAAGTATTCAACTTCGCCTAAAAAGAAATCGATTGCTGCAAGTTTTGAAGGTAAGTTTATTAAGGGGCTTTGAACGCTCAAAATCATAGGCATTATAAATTTGGATGTATCCTATAGGAATACGGTCTGCTTCTATAATATAAGCTTGTATATTTTTAGGCTCATTAGATATCTTTTCAAACTTCGCTTCTAGAGGTAATTTAGACGTCAATCCGGTACTCGCATCTGCACGATTGTCTATATACGCTGCGGTGCTGTGTTCCGTGTATCCTTTAAATTCCTCTCTATAAGCTGGTTTGGAAAGATATCTATTATTTTCTAGCTTATACCCTCTGACATAGCTTGAATATTTTTGTTCGATTAGTTCTAAACTCCACTTTATATCCTCATCCCACCATAGCTTTACATGCGGCATTTCTAGCCATTTTAAAAGAAGCGAAAAATGAGAAGTAGAAAGCGGGGTAAAATTTATATGCATATTAGGTTCTTGCGTATGTTTTCTAAAAAGATTTAATTTTGGTTATTTGCAGCTAGCAATTATAAGATTTTTTTGAAATATGAATAACTATTCCTGCAAAAATCTTATTAATTTTTGCTAAAAAATACTTCAAAATAGTAAATCAATTAGAAAACATACACAAGAATCTAGGTTCTATGAAGTTTTGCTGCTTTACTATATAGTTAGTTATAAATTCTCTACTGATCTTATTAAATTTTTTAGTTGATCAAAAAACAACCATACTTCTTGTTTAAACCAATCTAACCATTGTGCTTCTGAGATGGGATATTCGGAAATGCGAGCAAGACCTATAAAAGTTTTTAGTTTTACAAGAAGATAAGCAATTCTTAAACTAATAAACTCTGCTTCATGCGTGCGTATTTCTTTTAGTATGATTTGCTCACATTCATTAAATATAGAGATTTTTTCTACGATAATCTGTTTTACAGGCTCACGATTCATAATATAGCCTAGCGGAGAGTATATGATTTTGCTTTTGGAAGTCATGTCAATTGCATCAAGGATTAAACCATGCAAAGCTTCTATAGCTTTATTGATTTCCTGATTTTTGAACTTAATATTTTCTTTAGGTTCTATTTGATGTAAGTTTTTAAAACGTAACGGTAGACTATACCCTACCCCTCTTGTGTTCAATATTATATCATCTAAATTTGGATGAAATTGTGCAATAAACAATCTGATTTCTGATAATCTACGATGCATACGCATTAAGTCAGAAACAATGAGATGGTGCTGCCTTAGAATTTCAGTAATTTGTTCATAAGGTAACGGTATAGGGTGTTTGCTAAACATTTCATATAGTACCGAGGCCATATAAGGCTTAAGTCTTGTTTCTTTTACTTGCTCATTTATTTCAAATGCGTAAGATAAGACTATCCTCATCAATCGTTATGACGTTTTGATTTTTAGTATCTACAAGCGATATGAACTTCATGTCACCTCATATGAAATACGAACAATATTATTTTTAAGTTTAACTTTACCAATAAGTATCTTACCAATTTCAGTAATAGAAGATAAATGCGTACCACCGCAAGGCACCGGTGCCATATCACCTATTCGTATAACCCGGAACTTTTTATTTTCCGGAATGATATAAGGAAGCTTATAAAATTGTCGCTCAAAAGAAGCAGGATCAGTTTCAAAAATTTCTGTTTTATTATTTTTAGCTATAGTTTGATCAACTGTATTTTGAATTTGCGTTACATCCACCGGCACATCACCTTGAAATTCAACATAAGCCTCTCCCGGAAAAAAATGACCTTTAACGGCTTTAAGCATAGGATAAAGTATTTCAACAATATTTCCAAGTAAATGTGCAGCAGTATGATACCTACTATTTAACATTCGTCTATTTTTATCCACCAAACAATTAATTATAGAATTTATCAGAATTTCGTTTGATGCTGCACCTATATAATGACGAATCTCTGTATCAACTTGACGTACTAAAGTAACACTTGCCTCAAAGTAATCATTTTGAATCACTCCTTGATCTGAAGGTTGCCCACCGCCCTGCGGATAAAATATAGTTTGATCCAATATTATAAATTTCCCCTTTTCATCTTCACCATAATTTAAAATAGAGGTCTTAGACTCAAATAGATATGTATTGTTTAAATATAATTGTATAGTCATATAGATATATCTTTACTGCATGTTCATTTTATATCTATATTATTTAAAAAACTTTGGATGAATATTACTAAATTATCCTTAAAATAGTATATAATAAATAATTTATCCTGCTAATATCCTAATTTTATCTTAGAAGAGCATAATTTTAAGAAACTCTTCAATAAATTACAATAATATCATATAGTAGCATTATACCATTCTGAAGCGACATTTAGTCCAAGTGCTTTTAGAAATTGGCGTTTAGGTTCATCATGTACTCCGCAAACTACTAATATTTGACTAGCCCCTTTGCTCTTAGCTTTGGGCTTAATTTTTTCAATTAAGTGTCCTCCTACAAAAGACCAATCATTTTCGGTTTCAACACAAAAATCATCAATCATTAGAGTTAGTCCTTTCGGGTCATAAACTTCCGGGGCTTCTATTAATCTTCCTATAATAAAACCAAGCATTTTATTTTCATCTTCTGCAACCAGTATTATATAATCATCTTGTAATAATAATTCCTTAAACCATTTACTTTGCGATTCTTCAGCCCCCTCTTTATATCGCCAAAATTGCGGTTGTGCTTTCTCATAGCTACGGCGTTTAGCGTAAGATAAAGAAACCATAGCAGAAATATCGTTATTATTAGCATCACGAATTAAAATATAATTTGTACTCATATATTTTTTACCATTAAATAACTTGTATTGTCTTTAAATGCTCCGCTTTGTGCTTTATACTCTCCGACTTGTTTAAAACCGGCTTTACTATAAACATGTATAGCTCGCGGATTATTTTCATCAGGATCAATAAAAAAAGTTCTGCTTAGCGAATCAACGGATTTATGGTAAAATTTTACAAACAATTCTAAAGTAGAGCTAGCTAGCCCTTTGCCTAAAAAGTTTTTATTACCTATGCCGAAATCAAGAGTTATTGTATGACCTGATTTAGACAAATATTTCCGTTGAATATCTGATAAATCTTGATCCTTTTGAAGAATGTCCGACAAAATGAAACAAAACGGTTCATTATTTATGAAACCAATCCAGTAATTAGTTGTTCCATAAAAATAATGCTGTTTTCTGCTGGTAATAAAATTCAGTATATCCTCTTTATGCTCTTTACTATTATCCCAAAACTCTTTTATATGCGGTTCTTCTAACCAGTTAAAAATGTATATTCATATATAATCTATAACATGGATAGATTTAGAAATAATATAATTAGTATATATAAAGAGCAAGGGGAAATCTGGCTTGAAAAACTACCGAAAATTGTATCAAAATTAGCTCAAGAATAGAACTTGTCTAACCTTAAGCCTATAGATAATTTATCTTTCAATTATGTTTTATCTGGTTATCAAAATAATAAGCCTATTATACTGAAGCTAAGCTTTACTGCTAAAGACCTAACAAACGAAGCGGAGGCTTTAAAAGTTTTTTCAGGGTTTGGTGCTGCAACTATTCTAGCCCAAAAAGATAAAGTTTTACTGCTTGAGCGAGCCGTTCCTGGTATTTCAAAAGAATATTCATCAGATAACAAAATTGCTATAGCTTGTTCTGTTATGAGCAAGCTGCACAGAGCATCTATACCAGAAATTCATCACTTCCCTAATATCAAGGATCAGCTGAAAGCTTTGGATAAAGAATGGGATTTGCCTAAAACTTACTTACAAAAGGCAAGAAAATTGAGAGATGAGCTTCTTCAAAATACTGAGCCTCAAATTTTACTTCACGGTGATTTACATCATGAGAATATATTACAAAATGGTAAGCATTGGGTAGTAATTGACCCTAAAGGAGTAATTGGATATCCTATAAATGAAGTATGTGCATTTATTATGGATATAGAGAAAGATACCGAATTTGTAGCAAATTATTTTGTCTTTAAATTACAAGAGGTTAGAAGCTGGTATTTTGTCCAGCTTATGTTAGCTATCTGTTGGAATCTTGAGGATAGAATAGAAAATGAGTTATTTTTGAAACTTGCCGATAAAGCATATAGCCTAGTTTAACTGTTAAGTATTTTTAATACCAATATAAATATCAACTATAGCATTTTTAAATCACTACTTCTTTCATCATATATTTCAAAGTCAGCTATGTAAGCTCTTTCACCTTCTAACATTGCCGTATTCATATTCCATATTTTTTGCCACATATCAATAACGACTTTAGGCATTTGATCGGGACCTGATGTAAATTTTGCATAAGTTTGCATTGGAATAGTAAGAGTTGAAAATTCTTTATCTATATTCTCAAAAGAAGTAACTTCTTCTCCAAGAAAGTAAGTATATTCCCCGGTAACATCGCTCTCATAATTTGTATAAACTGCAAAAATTTTTTCCGGAGTTTTTCTATTTAGGATTTTATCTTGTAATTTGCCTGCAAAAAATTGCTGCATTGTTGTCCCTATTTTTGCAGTATCAGCGTTCATTTCTGCGGCGTTTGAGGTGCGCGGGCTGTAATACCGACTAATTTAATTTCTGATAATTGTGTAATTACTTTATTCATTTTATAGCCTCTTAATTAATTCACTAAGTAAGTTAAAGCTAATCTAAAAAGGAATAAAGTCCTTAGTGTATAATATGTTTACTGTTTGAAGTGTTTATAAATTGAAATAGAAATAAGACATGGTGGAGCCAGAGGGAATCGAACCCTCGACCTCTTGAATGCCATTCAAGCACTCTACCAACTGAGCTATGACCCCAATAACAAATTAATTCTCTTATACTATAATAATAAAACTAAATCTATAAGATTTTTTTATAAAATTCTTTAAGCATTGCTAACTAAGTATAGATTAATTAGCAATTAACGTCTGAGCTACGAAAAAATTAAAATTTTTGACTAAGCAATCCAGTAAGAAAATATTAGAATTAGCACTTTTTATTATTTTTCTGGATTACCACAGCCACTTCGTGGCTTCGCAATGACGAATCTATATTTAGTTAGCAATACCAATTCTTTATTTTGCTGACATTGTCATAGCATCTCTAGAAGAAATTATATTATCGATTATTCCAAATTTCTTTGCTTCTTCCGGTGACATGAAATTATCACGTTCCATACTTTTTTCGATATGTTTTAACTCTTGTCCAGTATGTTTACTATACAATTCGTTAAGTAACCTTTTGATTTTTAGGGTTTCTTGAGCGTGAATTTCTATATCGGTAGCTTGTCCTTTATAACCTCCTGACGGTTGATGGATCATAATACGGCTATGAGGTAAACTATAACGCATTCCCTTCTCGCCTCCGCAAAGTAAAAGTGAACCCATAGAACAAGCTTGACCTATACATAATGTAGCTACTTTAGGTTTTATATATTGCATTGTATCATAAATAGCAAGCCCTGCAGTTACAACTCCTCCAGGAGAATTTATATATATATATATATCTTTTTTAGGATTTTCTGCTTCAAGAAACAATAATTGTGCAACGATTAAGTTTGCCATATTATCTTCAACAGTACTACATACAAAGATTATACGTTCTTTTAGCAATCTTGAATATATATCATAAGCACGTTCACCGCATGATGTTTGTTCAATTACTATCGGTACATACGACATTAATATTTTCTCCTGAAATTGATTATATGATGTTTCGTCATTGCGAGGAAAAACTGTAAGTTTTGACGAAGCAATCCAGTTAAAAATTCTGATTTACAGAATTTTTTTAATTATTTTTACTGGATTGCCACGCTCCCTACGGTCGCTCGCAATGACGATGATATATCCACGCGGGCAAAGCCTGCTCGCAGTGATGATTGCTTACTTCTTATCTTCTAAAGCATTAGCAAGTATATCTCCCATATTGGTGGTATTATCACTAGAACCATATTCTTTGAGAGCTTTTTGACGTTCTGCTATTTTATGAGCTTTTACCGATAATAAAATTCTACCGGATTTCTCAATAGAAGTAACTTTTGCTTCTATTTCTTCTTCTATTTTAAACATTTCAGGTTTCTGCTCGTCTTTTTCATCAGATAATTCAGCTTTTTTAATAAAACCTGCTACTTTATTGTTTAATAGTACTTCGAGTCCATCATCTTTAATTTCAGTTATAAGGGCTTTAACTATTGTGCCTTTTTTATATTCGTCACTGATTTCTTGATATGGATTAGGCGACAATTGTTTTATACCTAAGCTAACTTGTTCTTTTTCAATATTAATGGCTAGAACTTTGCATTCTATTTCGTCACCTTTCTTGTATGATTTTAATAGATCTGTTCCCTTATCTTCCCAGCTAATATCACCTTCATGAATCATGCCGTCGATATTATTACCGAGTGCAACAAAAATACTGAAATCCGTAATATTTCTAATCGGTGCTTTAATTATAGTACCGACAGGATTATTTTCAGCGAACTTTATTAAAGGATTTTCTTGGCATTGTTTAATACTTAAGGAAACACGATGCTTTTCAGTATCGACCTCTAAAACTACGAATTCTACTTCTTGCCCTATAGTTAGCGTTTTTCTAGGGTTTTGATTAGATTTTAACCAACTAATTTCGCTTGAATGAACAAGTCCCTCAAGTCCGTCTCTTAATTCTATAAATACGCCGTAATCAGCAAAATTTGTAACTTTACCGGTCATTTTTTTGCCGACGGGGAATTCTTCTTTAATTGCTTCCCATGGGTTAGAATCAAGTTGTTTTATACCAAGAGATATTCTTTTGGTTTTTTCATCAAATTTAATAACCATTACTTTAACCTTTTGGTTAAATTCTAATACTTCTGAAGGATGGTTAACTCTTCCCCAAGAAATATCGGTTAAATGTAATAAACCGTCAACACTTCCAAGATCGATAAATGCACCGTAATCAGTAATGTTTTTTACGGTTCCTTTTAACACCATGCCCTCTTTAATTTTAGATAGCATCTCATCTCTAGCTTCGGAACGTGATTCTTCTAAAATAGCTCTTCTTGAAACTACTATATTACCAAGCTTTTTATCCATGCTTAAAATTTTAAACGGTTGCTTAATATTCATTATAGAAGTAGGATCTTTAATAGGTCTAATGTCAACTTGGCTTCCCGGTAAGAATGCTACTACACCGGATAAATCCACGGTAAAGCCTCCTTTCACACGACCGAAAATCGTACCGTCGACAAATTCACCCTTGGAGTACATGATTTCTAGTTGTCCCCATAATTCTTCTTTAACTGCTTTTTCACGGCTCAATATCGTTCTGCCGTTACGTCCCTCAATTTTCTCGATGAAAACTTCAACTACGTCCCCAACTTCAGGTAAAGCTAAAAATTCAGACTTAGGTATTCTACCTTCATTTTTTAATCCAACGTCAACAATAACCATATCGTTTTTTATTTCGATTACTTGACCTTTAACTACCGTTTTTTCTTTTATATGACTTGTATCAACGGTTTCAAGCATTTTAGAAAAATCTTCTTCAAATTCGTGATTAATTGCTGCAAGTTGTGGAACAAATCGTTGTTTTAGTTTTATTGACATATTTTTCTCGTAATATTAGCTAAAGTGCTTAGGCTAATAAGATTTTTTAAAGGGTTAATAAAATTGGATGCTGCTGCATGGCTAAAAAAAGCGTTTTATGTCATTCCTAGCTAAAAGGGCGTTGTTGTCTGACTCAAAAAAACCGCTCGATGTCATTCCCGCGTAGGCGGGAATCCGAAAAATAACTTCAATATTGATATAGAAGTTACATATTTAATAAAAAAATAAGTTTTTTATATGTTTTACTGGATTCCCGCTTTCGCGGGAATGACATAAACGAGCTATGCAACAACGCCGCTAAAAGCGGCAATAAACATACTAGCCACGCAACAACGCCATAAAATCGAATAAAATAACTTAGCACTTTTTCAAGTTATTTTATTCTTTATGTAATTTGTTACTTCTTCTACGACTTCTATAGCCGAAAGCTCTGAAGTATCGATAATTAAAGCACCTGAAGCCGGTAATAACGGTGCGGCTTTTCGCTCTTTATCTCTTTTATCTCGCAAAATTATTTGCCGTAAAATCTCATCGAGTATACATGTTTTTCCTTTTGCTTGCAACTGCTTATATCGTCTTTCAGCCCTAATTTGAGGATTTGCAGTGATAAAAATCTTTAAATCGGCGTCAGGTGCAACAACGGTACCTATATCCCTACCCTCCATAATGATTCTTGGCGTTGTTTTTACTAGATTAATCAGATATTTATTTAGATTATTTCTAACTTCGCTTATTACGGCAATTTGCGAGGCTATATTCCCTATATCCTCATTTTCTAAGTCAAAATTATTATCGAGCTTTAATTCTTTAGATAAAGCAATCACCTCATCTATATCAGTGACATCTATTTTTTGATTAATACAGTCAAAAGCAAGCTGCCTATAAACAATACTTGACTGAAAATATTTAAGAGAAAAATTTTTTGCCAATATTAAACCGATAGTCCCTTTACCTGAAGCAGCAGGACCGTCAAGAGAAATAGTAAAATTTTTAGAAATATCAAATGCTTTAGTTTTTAAATCCACCATAAAATTATAGACTAAATAATAAAATATTATAAATAATGGAAATAAAGCTTGAAATCTAGTACATTATGCAATAAATATAGAATTTAAAATTATTAGAGCCTATCAGTAAATAAATTTTAACCGATAATTTAATTCTTTTTTGCTGCAAATTATAAGATTTTTTTGAAATATGAATAACTATTCCTACAAAAATCTTATTAATTTTCGCTAAAAAAGCTCTTTAATTACTAATTAAAATTTATTTACTGATAGGCTCTAAGGGTGATTAGCTCAGTTGGTTAGAGCATTACGTTGACATCGTAAAGGTCAGAGGTTCGATCCCTCTATCACCCACCACCTTATCTCCTAGTATAGTAAACAATGATCACGATTGTGAGGACGCTCAGGATTTTGTATGTAGCGAGTGTATATCTAAAGGTAGGTTATATTATTACAAATTAATAATATTGTATATATAACAAGCGATACAAAAAGTATAGGATTGGAAAAGTTAGGTAAAAAGCTCAGTACAGGACAAAGAGATTAACAAACCCGAGTTGCCAATTAATTATACTGGCAAAAGCTATATTTAAAGCTGATTCCATGTGAGACTCGATACTAAAACATTTTTAATACAAAAATATTTCTAAAAATATAGTTTTTATTGAGTGTTTTAATGTTAAAATTAACCTCAAACGTTCATAAAATCTAGCTCTGCTCTTATAAATTAATTAGCAACTCGGGTTTGTTAATCTCTTTGTCCTGTACTGAGGTAAAAAGTATTAAAAATAATTAATAAGCATTAATGAAAAAGATAGAAGGTTATCAAACAAATTTTGAGATATGTATTTATGCTAAGAAGTTATTAGATAAAGTAATATATTTAAATAGTGTAGTAAAAGTACCACCAGTGGGTGTATTGGAGGTAAAGAAAGCTATATACTATGCTAAGAAATATCATGGTAGTCAGATGCGTCAATCAGGAGAACCATTTTATTCACATCCGATAGAAGTAGCATATATGATATCAGATTACTTATTTAGAACAGATATACTAGTTACTAGTATATTGCATGATACTATAGAGGATACAGAACTTACCAAGGAGAAAATATTACAAGAATTTGGAGAGGATATAGCCAATCAAGTAATGGATTTGACGAGGATTAAGGAGAATGGTATAAAGATTAGTTCTGCTGAAATGGTAGAAATGTTATACAAAGAGAAGAAACATGATGTACTTCTGATAAAGTTATTTGATAGACTGCATAATATACAGACAATAGGTGCTAAATCTCCTGAAAAAGCTCAGAAAATTGTAAATGAAACTTTAATGAGTTTTATTGTTTTGATGCCTTACTTGGGCATTTCATCATTAGAAAAACACTTTTATCGATTATGTTTAAATGCTACACATAACAATAGAGTAAAGGAAAATACATTATTCACTAATAATCTTAGAAAATTTTGGAGTTATTTTAAACACAACACTGAAGCTATAAATATAATTTAGCGTACTACTTGATTATTTATAGAGTAGATTTTTTGGTAGTAATTGAAATACTTTATGCTTTAGGTTAATTCTATTAAATGTATATATTACATGAATTTCATTGTTATCAGGACTCATAATAATAGCAGGATATGAATATTCTTCAGACAGGATGTTACTATATTCTATATCCCCTTCAGGATAGATAGAATTTCTAATGGTGATAGGGTGCCAATTTAACCCCTCATCATAGGATGTAGCTACACTTAATATATTTCGTGATTTATGATTATTGATTACTCGATTATATGCAAGTAGCAATGCGTCACTACTTAAATTAATAGCATCAATAGCACTATCAGGATTTAATAAATTTACTGGTTCTAAATTGCTCCAATATATTCCTTTATTTATAGATATTGATCTGTGTATGTAAGTAGAAATTAAGGAATCAGTTTTTCTAGGTCTTACTAACATTATGATTTTATTTGGTAAATTACTACTAACTAAAGTTGGTTGTATAAAACCTCTGTAACCTTTTTGAAAAATTTGAGGGTTGGATGGTAATATAGGATTACTTAAATTCCATGTATGTAAATCTGATGAATATTCTATATATGAAAAATCATCAATACAACTTTCTCGAGAACACGGAGATAAAATATTATTTTCATAAATTAGTGGCTTATTACGTGCTGGTCCTAGAATACCATGTAATAGTTCTGGTTTTTGCCATGTTAATCCCTGATCATAAGAACGAGATAATATTCCACTCCATGTTCTTGGATAAGGTCCAATTTTACTAAAAATGAGTAACTGATTATTCAAGAAAGTAATTACTGGATTTCCACAACTGATTATCCCATTATCTTGCTTTAGAGGGATATGATGATCACGGAAATATTGCGGTGAAACGATTCTTTCTGGAGTAGTCCATTGATAATGATTATTACTTTTAAATCCTAAACTGATCCAAATGCTATTATTTTCTTCTGATTTACCTGATTCAGATCGTGTTTTACCAAAAAATGATGTTGTTAATTTTTTATCATCAAAAGCAAATATGGTCGCAGCATGAACATCTTTTAGATCTGAATTATCTAAAATAAATTCTTCTATTTTTGTTTCTAAAATAAACATGATGTTTTATTTTTTTCTAAATTATTGAAATAATTTAATCCAAGTGTAAATCCTATTATTATTGGAAATAGTATCATTTGTATTCCCCAATGGCCAAAATATTTTGTTAAATATACAAGACCAAAAGATATAATAATATTCATGGAAACAGTCGATAAAGCAAAAATTATACTTGCTGTTCTAAAACGTTTAAAAACTGGAAAATACTTTAGAAAAATTGGCATAGCTGGATTGGCACTAAGAAAAAATAACATTACAAATGATTGAATTAAGAACAAATGAACAGAAGTAGTAATATTATTTAGTAAATAAGGACAAATGAGAGCAAAAATAAAAAATATTACTAATTTAATCTTAAGAATTTTTAATGGGTATATAATATAACTTAAATAAGTTAATATTAAATAAGCACAAAAATTTACTATTGCTACAATAAAATTGTGATGAATAACTGCTCCTGCTGTAAAATTAAAAGAATTTTTTAAAATTTCACCACAATAAATATAAGTAAAATAAAAACATATTGGCCAACCACATGATATTAATAATAAAAAGAAGGCTGTTTTTAGATTGACCCTTTCATTGTAAATAAGATTATCTTTTAATGGATTATCTGTAGTTTTTTGTATTAAAGTAATATTTTTCTTAACGCGGCGTTTTGCATCAGCAAATTCAGGAGTTTCTCGAAGTGCAGTTCTAGCAACTGCTCCAACAATTGCTATTATAGTTCCAAGCAAAAACGCTATACGCCAATTAAATCCAAATGAGGTGACTAAAGATGCAACAGCTAAGGCTATCATTCCTCCTAAATTAGCAAATACTGATGTCATTAGAACAATAGGATATTGTATAGGAGGTTTTGTTATTTCTAGTAAGTATAGTTGTGCTCCAACTATTTCACCCATAGAAGATAGACCTTGAATAATACGACATGTTATAACTATCACAGTAGCAATGAGTCCTTTCTCAGCATAAGTTGGGACAAGCGCCATTGCAAGACATGAAGACGACATTAAGAATGTAGTAATAATTACAGTTGCTTTACGACCAATTATGTCACCAACTAAGCCAAAAACTATGGCTCCAACAGGCCTCATCACATAAGTAGAACAAAATGCAAAAGCAGAGTAAATAGCTTGAGTATGAGGGTCTGCCTTAGGAAAAAATAATTCATTTAATAAAACTGTCATATGAACATATAGCATCAGATCAAAATATTCTAAAAATGTTCCAATTGATAATAATCCTACAGCTTTTTTTTGTTCTGTTGTTAATGAAGTAAATGTTCCTTCATTATGTTTAATATATTCTATCATTACTTGACTGTTTTAAATACCATATAATGGTATCAGATAATATACAATTTATCTACTCCTTAATTTAAATATTAAAAATTTTTATATATGATATTAATATTAAATTATCTTAATTCGTGATTATCAAAAATATTTTTGCCGATTTTAGTCCAGTGATCTTGGATATTAGGATTTTGTATTAATTTTTCTTTTAAAGAAACAAAAGCTCCTAGTAAACTGTTAGTGGGTAAATCATCAAGTTTAGCTTTAACAACTAAGCCGCCGATTTCAATTAAACCTTGAATTTTAAGTCTTGCTTCTTCAGTAATAATTTGAGCTTTTTTTGTTCTAATTTTAATCTACGTTTTATGACATTATCCATATAGATAGTTTTTTCATGATTATTATAATCATTATGAATCATCAATAAATTATGGAAGTCAACTTCATAACTATAAGTGCTAGGAAATTCTATAAACTTTTTCTAAAACAGACTAATGTTTGATACAACTTGTAAGCTTGTAAAGTCTGACATATTGGTAGAATAACAAGCCATTCAAAATTAAGATAATCCCTATACCTAACCGAACCAGCAAAACTAAGATCAACAAAAACAAATTAAAGATGATGATTATTCATCAACTATGTACAAAAGGAATGAATAGGAGGTTGGTACTTGTTGCATAAACAAAGTACCACGCAATATATAAACCTAAAGGTTTATTATTTGCTTGCTGGTTCATATGTTTCTGGATTTCAGTGGATGATTTTAAGATTGCATGGTAATGTCAATGATAGATTGAACATTATTAGAATTAACAAACTATGGCGATACAGTTTGCAAGAATAGAAATAGTAAGTAGGAGTGAAGGTAAAAATGCTTGCCTTAAAGCTGCCTATAATGCAAGGCTGATTATTAAAGATGAGAGAACTAACATTACTTATAATTTTAGCACAAAAGGCGATAATGTTTACCATGCAGTATTATTACCTAGCCACGTAGACCAGAAATTCAAAAATCCAAGTATCTTGATGAATGAAGTGGAAAGGAGTGAAAAAAGAAAAAATAGTCAATTATTAAAAGATGTAGTTATAGCTCTACCTGATGATAAAGAACTAGATTTAAATGATAGGATAGCCATTACTCATGAAATCATTGAAGAGATGGGGTGGGTCAAAAATGGTCTAGGAGTTCAAGTTGATATTCATCAGCCACAGACGTACGAAAAGAATTGGCATGCCCACGTGCTTGTTACTACCAGAAGATTTGCAAAAGACGGAAAAACATTGGGAGCTAAGGCAGTAGATTTAAATCCTAAATTTGCCAGAGTTAAAGGCAAAGCATTCATTATCTCAGAAGATCAGATAATTCATGAGAGAGCTAAAGAAGTAATCAATAAATATTTTGCTAAATTAGGTTTAGAAATCAGAGTAGACCCGATAAGCTTTAGCCCTGAGCAGCATGTTGGCCCTACTAGAATGAGAAGTATTATCAATGAAATAGCAGAGCAAAATAAAATATGTAAGCTAGCCCATCTTGAGATTGTTAAGAATAGCGATGGAGTATTAAATCGTATTATTCGTCATCAAGCTATTTTTACTAAACTCGATATAGGGAAAGAAATAGAATTTAATCCTCAAGATGTAAGCTTTAAACATGGCTATGCTTCTACAGTGTATAAAGCACAAGGAGCCTCAATTAAAGATGTCTATGTATTACATAATCTAGCAGGAAATAGCAGAAATTCTTATGTAGCCATGACTAGACATATAGAAGAGGTAAAACTTTACTATAATAGGAAAGCTACCAGGAATATGACCAGTTTAATATCGCAACTTAGCAAAATAGATAATAGGCTATCTAGCATTAATTTAAAAACTTTAGAAGAATTAGTAGCGATTCAAGATCAAGAAAATAAGAGTCCTAATATTATAGATAAAGTAGGTGATTGGTTTAAAGGGGTAGTAGAAGATATTAAGGATAGATTACACAGTAATGATAACTATTATCACTTAAGAATAAGCTCAAGACCACCTGCTAAAGTAGCAGAAATCCTAAGAAGCACTAGCACAAATCTTACCGCAAGCCATAAAGCCCAAGAAGAGCGGAAAAGCTCTTCTTATAATCTCAAGAATTGTAATAAACAAGATACAACAATCAGTGTTAAGTTACAAGAGGATATTATGGCAAAGAATAAAATAGATTATAATTCTATTAATAAACAAAAAGCACTGGAATTAAAACAAAAATTATCATTTAAAGCTGAAGAAATAGGACGAAGCTTACTTGGTAGTCCAAATAAGCATTTATCAAATAGCCAGTTACTCCGCTGGGAGAAAGATGGCAAAATAGTGATGAAGATACATGGCAGTAAAGCCGGCATCTGGTATGATTTTAGTAAAGGAGAGGGAGGAGATTTATTTACCTTAGTACAAAGAGAAAAAAATTGTGATTTTGTAGAAGCTAAGAAATATTTACAAAATATGGTTGGTGTGTCAACAAACAGTAAAGATCTAGCAGCAAATAAAAATCAACAAATTAAAACTCAAACAGAACAAGAGGCTGAAACAGTAAAAATTAAGAGAGCTATAGGATTATATGAAAAATCAGACTCTGTAAAATATGTCATGCCAAATAATGTAGCAAAAAGATATTTATCAGAACATCGTGGAATTAAAGAAGTATTAACAAGATACCAACTAAGCTTTGATCTTAGAACTGATATGATGTGGGATAGTAATAGTAAACAATATTATCCTGCATTAATTGTTTTTGCTAGAAATAAAGATGGCAATATTACTGGTGGACAATCAATTTATTTAAACAAAGACACAAATAATAAAGCTGATATTGAGGTTAATAAACGTTCATTTGGTAGAATCAGAGGTTCTTTTGTTGAGATTAATAAAAATAACGAACAGCAGAACGTACAAAGCAGTAAAGATGGCAATAATTTAGCAAGTAATGTAACGGTTATAGCAGAAGTGGTAGAGACGGCTTTAAGCATTGCGGAAGCTGGTATTAAAGGCAAAATTCTTTGTAGTTTAGGTATAAGTAACATCAGGAACTATGAGCCTATCAAAGGAGAAAGAATAATAATTGCTGCCGATAATGATGGTAAAGAAGCAGTATCAGTTAATACTGTAATTAAGGCTCAAGAAGAATTAATTAGCAAAGGAGCGACTGTATCAATAATACGACCACCAGAAAAAGGCGATTTTAATGATATGTTAAAATCTCAAGGAGCAGAATCTATTAGAAATCTTCTAGAGCCTGAAATAGCAAAATTAACAGCAGCTAGTAATGTAGCTGAACTTAAATCATCATTGAAAACAAATGATAATAGAAAATCACAAATTAAATCTATAGAATTACTATGTTCAAAATTTGCAAATAACGATAATAACGAACTAAATAATTTGCAGCAACAGCAAATAATAGCTCTAGCAAAGTTTGGCACAGAAGAAAATATCAATACCGCAATACAAATCTACAGAGAAAAAGGTATAGATTCTTGTATGCTCTACAGTAACAAGATTTGCATAGCAGCAATAGAGCAGAAGATACAGAAAGATTTACAAATTATGAAGAATAAATTTGATCCTAATTATAATCTTGGTGATAAAAAATTTTCTGATATAGTAATATATGATTTTCAAGGCAAAAGCCATCTTATCCCTGAAGATTACTTAAATGCCATAGGAAAAGATAAACAAGTAATGCAATATGTAAGTCCAAGCTCAGAAATAGCTCAAGAAATAAGAAGTGCAGTAAAGCAAGTATCTGAGATCAAACTAAATCAAGGAATAAGAGTTTAGAGTGTAGTGTAATAATATTTATCAAGTTTAAAAAATGTAAATATATGAGTGAACAAGGAAACCTGCTGGGTGATCCAGATAAGGATAAGAAGAAAGCTAAGCATGATAAGATATTTCGTAAGGTACTGGAGAATCCTCTAGTTGCCCATGAGTTCTTTAATGCACACTTGCCCCCAGATATTAAAAGTTTAATAGATTTCCTAGTTTAGCAATGGAAAATACCACTTTTGTAGAAAGCTCTTTAAAAGATTCTATCTCTGATGTTTTATTCTCATGCAAATTTGATAAACAAGATGGATATTTATTTTTGCTTGTCGAACATCAATCAAAAGCAGATCATTTTATGGCGTTTAGGCTTTTTAAATATATGATTAATATTTGTGAGCGATATTTAATACAAAATCCTAAAGCTAAGACTTTACCATTAATATACCCCATGATATTCTTCAATGGTCAGGAGAAATATAATGTTGCAAGGAATTTGTGGAATTTGTTTGCCAATAACAAATTAGCAAAAGAATTATGGATTAATGATTACCAGTTAGTGAATGTCCATGAAATTCCTGATGAAGAGTTTAAACAAAGGATATGGTCAGGGATATTAGAATTTTTTCTCAAGCATATACATGAGAGAGAATTATTAAAGAGATGGCAAGAAATATCAGATATATTACCGGAATTAACTAAAATAACGATAGGCTATGATTATCTAGAAATGATACTATATTATACATTGACGAAGATAGAGCAAGCTGATAAAATAAAACTAGAGAATTTATTATCAACAAAGTTAAATCCAGAAATAGGGACAAGGCTTATGAGAAGTTTAGCAGAGCATTGGCAACAAGAAGGGAAAGAAATAGGTATTCTTGAAGGCTTACAAGTTGGTGAAGCTAAAGGTATCCAAATTGGAAAAGCTGAAGGAAAAGCTGAGGAAAGAGTTGAAATAGCAAAAAAACTATTATCCCAAGGTTGCAATATTACTTTAATCTCTAGTGTAACCGGTCTTGATGAAGCTTTTATTAGTTCTTTGGAGTAAATATATTTCTTGTAAAATTTACTCTATAAAAATTCTGAAATAATGAAAAAGTTTTTTTATACACGGCTTACCTCTAAAATTCATAATATTAAATTAGCGATTTAAAGGGGCATTATAATAGGATTTTCTTTATAAGGTAAAGTACTATCAAACAATTAAAATCTTTTAAAAATGCCATTAAAATGGTTTTATCTTTTTAGATTTAAATTAAGTTTGTAAATTCATTTGTAATTTAGTAATTGGGAGGTTACCAGCAAGTTTTACATAACAGGTAAGATCTTCTAGATTCATAATTTCAGATGGCATTACTAATAATTTTCTTCTTTCTAGGTGGTTCATATTTACTCCATCACGCATGGAGTTAGCTCCGTATGAGAGACTTCCTTGAGTTTCAATAATTTCTTGCTCACCAAGCATTAAAGCTGATTTATGTGCTGTCTGCTGATCACTTACTCGAAAAATAAATTTACTGCCAAATAGATCAAGCATTGAAGCTGCTCCTGCAGAACCATATATCTCCTCTAATGATGAATATTCTGCATGCCTGTAACAACGCAGCCACCATATTTCCTACTTTCAGCTAAAGCTATAGGAAGTGAAGATATCTTTTGTAAAGCTGGCAGCTCATCAATTACAAACCACATATTACTATGAGTATTATTGATGTTCCTATTCATTAATGTTTTTATCGCTATGCTAATCCATGCAGCAATAAGTGGTCGCAGCATTACTCTTTGATTAGGAGTACTAGTTATAAATAACCAACCTTTGTCCGCAGTAAACCACTTTCTAATACTAAAACTACCATCAGGCTTTAAATGTTGCAATACTTCAATATTTTTACTAACAGTTGCTTGAATACCTGAAGAAGTCTCAGGTGCACTACTGCTAATGATACCAGCTACTGCACTATTTTTAAAGATCCTAACAAATTCCTTATTATTTGCATAAAGAATAGTATTTATTAGCTTTTTGATGTCTTTACTATCCTGATATAATCTTAATCCTTCAGCTAACACTAACTCAGCACTTTTAGCAAAAAAATCATCTAATTTGGGATTATAATTACTAAAACTACTGGCTATATCACTACTGGCTATATCATTAAAATCCCAAATTTCATGACAATCATTCCATGGTAGCCATGCTGAACTATTCTCTTGCAAGGGATTAAGTATCTTATCACATGTGGGATCAAAAAATCGATCAGTAAAGCTACCTGTTAAATCAACAATGATTGCTCTACCACACTCTTTTCTAATCTGAGGTAATAACTCATTTAACATATTAGTTTTACCACTACCCGTAGTACCGGTAATAAGAATATGTCTTCTTTCACTATTTTTAACTAATGGCAATCCAGAAAAGCAAATATGTCCATACATGAATCAGAAAATTTGATCTAATATATTCATCTCGTCTTAGCTCGTTACCTAAAAACAAATCCATTGCTGATAATCGCCACTCAAGCGGTCTTTTTCCTGCCTCTAGAGCGATAAATATTTGATTGTCATTAAGACTTACATAATCTTCCTTTTCATATAAAGAAAAATTACCAGGTAAAATCTGCTCAGATAATATTTCATAAGGATTAAGTTCAGGATGTTCTTCTTCCATCCAACCAAATATTAAACGGACAAATTTTAATAGCAATGTTGCCTCAACATTATTAAGTAGTAAGACCAATTGATTTAAATGTATCTTGCAATATTTCTCTTCTTCGTATCATCTCATTAATATCAATCGTCAGCGTCGGAATAGTGACTGAAATTAATAAAACTACATCTTTGATATTTCCCTCTGCCTTTGCTTTTTGCTCTAAAAATTTTGTTCTTCTACCTGCAAGCTCAGCAAAGATGCTGCCTTTTCTATGTAATTGCCAATTATCTAGATATTCTCTTATATGATCAGAGCCAATCATCAATATTTGAAAACTACTTCCTGCCGGTAAATTTTCATCACTTTTAAGAAATTCTGCTATTTCCCCTTGAGCTTGCAAGCTTGTTCCAACCAGCGACCAGCCAAGCAGTACAAATCCTACTGAAGCCCTATTAAAAAACAAGCTACTCTCCTCATCATATGATTCATAAATAAAATGTTTAGATAGTCTTTCCCGAGCAAAATCTTTATCAATTCCTGATGTCATTATTATACCTTCCAAAGCATCTAGTAGAGCATCTCGATTTAAAATTAGGCTTATCATTATTATTATTTGGATTAAACATATCAAAATCAGCCATTTTATTTACTTCATATAAAGAATGACATTTTAGTCCTTGGGGCAGCGGGCAATCAAAATCATTCCTATATGGCATCAATTTACAACCAGAAACGATAAAGCTTAACATTAATAACAAAAGCAGATTAATTATTTTATTAATTCATTAAAAATTACCCGGATATTGTTGTTCTGACTGCAAATCAATCTCTGTCATTTCATAATTATCATTATCCGGAGTAAAACGTTCTTGCAATTTAGTTTTTGCCTTAGTAAAACTTGTCACTTTATTCCTAGAATAATTTTGATTATTACTATAATTTATTCTATTTTGAGAATAATCAGTAGTAGTTGGTGGTAGTAATCTATCTACTTTACCTGATGCTTTATTATCCCTTAAATCAAAACCTTTTTTAAATACTACATCTATTACTCTACCTGAAGCTACAACAATTACCGGACTCATACTTTCTGCTCGTTTAATTGCAAAATCATCAAGCTTTTCTAAAGCATTACCAGTGCCGGCATAAACACCGGATTTTAGAGAATCCTGAGCTTTTAAGGCATTTTGTTGCCCAGTAATCGGTGACACCGGAAATATGCTATTTGTCGCCTGGTTCTGAAAAAATTGTGCTATCCCGCCAAGTACGCCGTTAAGCACCGCCATCCTTGCGACGTCTGATGATCTATCAACAACTATCCCTTTAATTCCAGGCCTACCATCCTCACCTATTAACCATCCTTCTACCGGTTTTTCAATTATCTTGCCATGACTATTTATTAAAGATACTGTCTCTAACCGGCATTTAGCCCGCTCTGATGAAATATCCCCGCTGCAAGAACCAATTAAAATTGCTTCTTTGATTTACTCCGTTTTATATCCTTTAGAAAAAATAGCTGTATCAACAAGCCTTACCATTATTGGTTCAGGTGAAGCTGCATTATTAGTGCCGGTTCCAACCACTACTCCAGTAAGCAGCAACCCCCGTGCAAAGCTGCCAGTAGTAATATAATCTTTAAAGTCTTTTTGGGACTCCAAGTCAGCTCTTTTTACATAGCCAAGTAATCTTTTTGCTGGAGCAGTAGAAGAAGCAGTGCTTTGCTCAAGGTTACTATCTAATAAATCTTCTATCTTTTGATTATTGTTAAAATCATTACCATCATATAATATAGTTTCTTCATGAGAATTCTCTAAGGATTCTAACTTTTGACTAAAATCATCAATTTTAGCTTTAGTTTCTAAATATTTATTCTCTATTAGCTTCTCTAAATGATTCTGCATATTTTTAACTTCATTTAATATTTCTGCCGTCCATTTAGCCCTTGGATCTATGGCCTCTTCTATTCCGGATATTTCCCTTGATTGTCTATCTTCAGCTAAAACCATAGAAGTTTTTTCTTCACTTTCTGACAATCCATAAAATACCAAAACCATTATTACTCCTATGCAAGCTAGTATAACTAATGGTCTATTTTTAATTATCTCTATAAGTCCTGATAATCTTTTACTAAATGTAGAATATAATTTATGATTCTCTACTTTACCTTTTATTTCTTCCTGCTTATTGAAATCTTGATCCATCGCTTTTAATCAATATCCTAATTACCTAACTGATTTTCATACCACTAGAGACCCACTCTAAATAAAATCCTAAAATAATACCAATAGCTACAATTGCTCCAGCAAGCCTTAAATTACCCCTGACTACTGCCCAGATTGAGGACAAAATCGTTGCCCCTGATATCCCGATAGTTTTCAGTTTACCGGTAGAGAGCCCACCAATGCGGTCTAATTGTCCTTCTAACGTTTCTCCTAAAGCTACTTCAGATAGGATCACATTTACACAAAAAATTAATAATACTGGTAATAAATTATATATTATTCTTAAACACTGTTTATTATTTTCTTTTTCTCGTACATCTTTGTTTTTTACATTCATGATGCTGCTCTTCCTTGTTATTAGTTAACTTTATTACTTCTTTTTCTAAATCAAACTTCATAAGTCTAATCGGTGCTGGTTTGCTTTTAGTAAAATTCAGCATAAAATCTTGGATCGTACCATTTTCTCCAATTAGGCTTAAGTAAAGCTTAGCTTGGGTCTGCTGCGGCAAAATGAATAAACAGCCTGAATCATGTACTACTACTTCTGCAGCTTCCTGCGGATGAATAAAGATATCGTTAATCTTTTCTCCTTCGATATTAATTCTAGTAGGACCGTCTTTAGCTATTTGCAGCTCTAACAAAGAATCAGCATGTAACATATAACCTATAGCGTAAGTATTACTACTAAAGCTTGCAAGCATTATGCCAACAAAAACTACTAATATCTGTAACTCTGACTTCAAACTTTTCATTGCTTATTTGCCTCTTCTTCCTTAATACCTGTAAGTAATAATAAATGATTTACTCCTCGCTTGTAGGTTAACAAATAAGTTTTATCAGCTGCTATATGCTTATTCTCGGAAAACCAATAACGAAATGTTCCATTAATTAATACTCCATCCTCAATGACTTTTACTTTTTTAGGAAAAAATACTGAGCAAATTCCAGAGCCCTTAACAAAATCTAAATGTTCTTTAAAAAACTTATCTAATTGCTCTGTATTACTAGACACCACCTTCATATCTGCTATTTGCCTCTCTACTCCTTCTGGTGAAGTAGTAAATAATTCCTTCATTACAAACACCGCCCATTCTTTAAGATAAGTCTCATGATAGATTCTAGATGATACTATCATCCGACGATCCGGCTCTATTGCCGGAATTAATAACCATTTTTCTTCCATGCTAACTGTTTTAATCATCCCCAAAAGACTCGTAAACGCAAGCAGCAATGTGATAAGCAATAATCTCTTATTATATCTTACTAGTTCTTGTATGGAGCTTTGCTTAAATAAAATATCCATTACTTGCCTACCTTTTTACCAAGCAAATTAGGATAAGAAGTAGGAGCATATAGCCATTTCTTAGCGACTAAATAACTCTTAAGTACAAAATATTCTGATAGTTTCTTAAACTTTTTAAATATATAGCAAAGTACAATACCAGCTATAATGCATATTACCCCAAGATTAGCATGTCCGCTATTCAGTAACACTATCCCAGGTACTATACCAAGTAAGATAACAAACCACTCATCTAAGCTTAAGGCCATATATTTTTAGTGGAGTAGAGAGTGACCAATATAATCTTTGATTAGCACAATTATTGTCCATATTAATTAAGTGATATTTCCATTAATAGATAAGTTTTGTTAGTCATGACATTAACATCCCAATTTTTACATTGCCAGTGGAGTTTTAAGCCATAACAAAAAAAACTGTAATTCATATAAAAGTGCATCTATCTGGAGATGAATTCTATAGCTATATAAATGCATTTGTTGATAATTAGTAGTAAATTTGCTAGCATTAATGAAATAAATTATTGATGAAATGTATATGTTTAGAAGTGATATGGAATTAAAACTAGAATGTTTAAAACTTGCTATCCAGTCCTGCTGTAGTTATGATGCTGTAGATATTGCAAGACAATATTATCATTTCCTTATAGAAAATAGTGAAAATATGCCGCTGCAATTCTTTTTGAATAATAAAGCTAATTAAAATTGACATTTTTTTAAGATAAGTTAGTATCAAAAATAGAGCTTTAGCCTTTTATTTTAAGGCATAAACTAAATTAGTAATGTCCTTTACAACTTTCTATTTCTATAGTTTGATTTTTTTCATTAACAAAATATATCAATCTATGTTCTTGATCTATCCTTCTAGACCAAAAACCACTTAATTCATATTTTAAAGGTTCGGGTTTCCCTATTCCGGTGTAAGGGGTGAGACTAATATTATCTATTAAAAGCCTAATACGTTTACTCATTTTGGGGTTGGTACGTTTCCAAAATTGCAACTGCTCTAGGGCTTTATCAGACCAAGTGACTTTCAACTTTTATTACCTTCTTTTTTCTTCTTTACCTTTAAAAGATATTCTGTAATATCTTCGGCAGGTATACCACTATCATAATTCATCCACCAGCCATCTTCAGCATTTTCTATTTGAGCAATATCTTCTTTAGTAATTGATAAAATATAATCTTTAATATCATTTATTATATTAGCTTTAAAAAATTCCTGTATCTTTTCTTTAGTAATAGTAGTATCTGCATTCTCTATAGCTTCATACCAAATAGAATGTCTATGCGTTAGATTACGTAAATAAGCAGCTGAATGTTCACCATAAAAAGAATATACTTTATGAATTAATTTTTTTTGTTGCTCGGTATAAATAGCAAAATCTATTTCGCCAGGCAAAGGAATTACATTATCTCTAAAGCTACCAAATATTGAGCGTAAAGCCGGTACTACTGGTCCATGTTTCCAAGCCTTGATCTCTTCTTCAAATAATACTTTATCAAATAAAGCAAGATGAATGCCTTGAGCAAAATATATTAACTTCTGCAGCTTTAACTGGGTTATACTATCCCCCGCTTCTCTATCAACTAATACTAAAAAATAATTAGCTACATCAAAACAGCTAAGTACTTTATCTTTATCTTTTTCTTTAATATTCATAAATTTATAATTCTTTAATTATGTTTTTTTAATAACTCATTACATTTTTAATAAGCTATAATTTTGTATTAAATTATTTCTATGATAATAGTCCAGATAGAGGAACTTCCGAGCTTGTTGTAATATTGCTTTACCACTTTCCTCTCTAGCATCTCTGTTTTTATAGAACTCACTTAATACAGGAGTTATTATAACATAAACATATTAATTAATATATATTTAAGATTTTGTATTTATAATGGCATTTATAGCTTTTTGCATATATTCTCGAGCAGTATCAGTGGTAAGTCTAGCATACACTGCTGTTGATCTTGGATCTCTATGATTTAGAAGCTGTCCTATCACATATTGATTTACTCCGGTCATTGCCATCCAGCTTGATATTGTTCTTCTTAAATCATGGATCCTTAAATTTTCTATTTCTGCCTTCTTACAAATCCTCTTCCATGCTTTCTTTGGTTCTTGCAGGTGACCACTACTGCTGGTCTCACTTGGAAATACCCATTCGCTTGTAGATTGCTCTTTTCGTGCTTTTAATATTTCTACTGCTTGATCTAGTAAGGGTAAACGGTGAGGATCACCATTCTTAGTATCTGGAAGATATAACTATTTATCAGCAAAACTCACCTGTTCCCAACGCATAGTAAGTAAATTATCCTTACGAACTGATGTATACAAAGCTATTAAGAAAAAATCCTTCATTACTTGGTTTTCCTCAGCTGCTATTGCTGTAAAAAATCGTGGTATTTCTTCTCTAGTTAAATACCTGTCTCTGGATTGTTCCTTATGCTTCTTTATGCCAATAACTGGATTTACTGTTAATAATTCCCATTCGATTGCTTTACTAAATACAGGACTTAAAACTTCAAGAAATCTATTAGCTCCATATTTACCGGTTTTAGTTAAATTATTAAATAACTCTTGAATATCTGTTTTGTGAATAGTAGATATTTTCCTAGGGTATAAATGTTTGGCATATCTATCTACAGAAGCAGCATAATCCATCCATCTTTTATTATTAATTTTACTATATTCATTAAGGTATTTATCATAAAGCTCCTTAAATGTAAGTTCCTTGGATAATCTAACCTTTTCTTCGATAGGATTATATCCTTTGACAATCTCGCCCTTTAATTCAGATGCTTTGGCTCTAGCATCAATAATTGATACATCAGGGAATACACCTATTTTAATTCTATGATACTTTTTACTCAGTACTGTGCCCAAGTAAAATATTTTACTACCACCATATGATACAATTAGCAATAATCCTTTTTCTTTAGTATCTTTATATACATCTCGTTTTACCTGTGGAGCCTTAATCTCATGTAATACTTCTTTAGTAAAAACTAGTGATTTAACTGACATAAATCCTCCCCCAGCTTAATTCATATATAATTAAACTGTAGTATGCTTTACTCAGAAAAACAAATCTTATGTTAAATAGAATTATACTTTAAAAAATGATGATTTATCCTAACTATATACAATTCAATAACCAATAGTTGCTATATTTTTTATCAAATTCAAAAGGTCCAAATATACTTACAAGATGAAAAATGGTCATGAATTTGCACTAACTATATGCTCATCATATCCACATATTTTTTTCAAATTTGTAATATTTTTTAGATATTGACAAATAATTGTAACTCTACTACAGTTAGACCATAATTTATTGGTATTTAAAGAAAGTACTATAACAATAGGGATTATAAGCAATAAATTAGTATATGAGAAAAAAGCAAAAAAGCATGGTAAGAGTGGCTTTTAGGTTGACATCGTAAAGGTCGGTGGTTCGAGTCCACTATCACCCACCACACTAACTCCTAGCTTTTCACAGTTTAGTATTTTTAACAAAAAATTTATATGTTCCTTATATTCTCCTTTGAGATTAAGTTATCAGAGCTATAACTGCTTTCAAATTTCTTCTATAACTGAGATTCAGGAGGAATATTATGCATAATATATTCTCCTCTTTTTCCACCTCTAGTAAAATAGATATTAATAATGAAGATAATAATTCCACTATCTTCTACAATTTTGTTGGTAATTTTATCCCTCCTGAATGGAGTACTCTTTCCTCTCATAATGGTAGGATATTAAGTAAAACCTCAAGACAACTGCTATCTCTAATAGTCTTTCGCATGCAAATCTACTATAACAACAGCATTGACGAACTTCAAGAAACCTATCATTTCTTTGAACAACACTTGGGAGTTTGTCAAGAACGTGTAAGACAGTGCCTACTTGAGTTACAAAAAAGTGGCTTTATTCAAGTTTACAACGCAACAGTCGTGAAATATGGCATTAAATGCCGCAATACTCCTTGTATTAAGTTGGCTAGAAATTTCCAACCATTTTCTCAGAAAATTACCCATGAACATGAAAAAAATTTTCTACCAACTCCAAAAAACTTTGGGGTCAAACCCAAAGAAATTTTGCCTCAACCCCAAAAAAGTTTGGACCAGTACATATATATAGATAATAATAAAAATATATCTAATAAATCTAGATCTAGCGAATCTACAATTTTTCAAAATGAAAAAAATGCATCTATCCACAATAACCAACAACAGTTACAACAACAAAAACTTGCAGCAGATTCACAATTCAAGGCAACAAGCTCAATCAATGATCAACAACAAGATGATAATACTAATTTCTCTAGTGCTAATATCACAACAGGTGCTACACGGATTAATACTGTACTACAAGCAGTTATTAATAAAATCTCTAAAAAATATGACTCTACACCATCAAATAGCAATAATGCAGCAATTAATGCCGTTAATCATAAAAGCTGGTTCAAAAGAAAAAAATTAACAGATTTCCATCCCTTAACCCAAGAAGAGGCTGATTTATTACAGGTAAAATCAAATCGAGAATTTAATCTTAATTTCATTAACAAGCTCTTATTGAAACTAGCAGAACAATACCCAGAACATCATTTTGGTCATAAAAAAGTGTTTTTAAATTATATGGCTAAAGCTTTAGCTAATGAGCTAAGAGAAACTACTCAAGCTAATTGTCAGCAGTTTCAGTTTAAATCTAGCAATGTGCATAAAATTCAGGAACAATATTTAGATAAAATAGAACGTAGTACTGATACTAGCAAACAAGCTCAGTTAAAACGTAAAATCGCCGGTATTTTTGATCCTGATACAGCTTATGAATTACTAAACTCTTGCTCTCCTTTATTGGGGTAGTAGGTAATAGCTATCAAATAAAATTGCTTAAAAATATTACGCTTTCAGAAAATGCACAAGATAAAATATTGCAGCAAGTACAAACGATTTATGGCAGTAGTATTGAGAAGTTGAAAATCATACAATTTGCTGAGCTTGAAGCGAAGCAGAATAATACTGAAGATGAACAACAAAATTATCTATTGCAGCTTAGCAAGCAATTAAATCCTAATTCAATATGGTATAAAGTGAGGAAATTTCTTATTGAATGTTATAACCAACATATTGATTTTGGGGTATTAAGTAAATTAGTAGTGGTCGAGGAAGATATAGTCAACAAAAGGGTAATCCTTAAATCAATATCAGCTTTTAATGATTATTATGTGAGGAATCGTCATATGCAAGATCTAGAAGAAGCTTTTAAAGCTCAGAACTTTACTTTTGAATTAATGAGATTTCAAAATAATCAAGGTTTTGATTCAAATAGAGGATAAAGAACAGGTATTTTTAGTACAGATTAATTATAGAAATTTAGTTTTTAGTGCTCTTTTAATAATTGGTAATAACTACCTCATCAGATATTTTATTGTGCTTAAGGATAGAATATTTAACCTTAATAGTACTAATATTAAAATTTTTGTATAAGTTTCTAATAAAGGGAGTGTCACTGTTAGAAATCATTATTTTAACATTTTTATCATTGAGCTCTGTTGCAAAATCTTTAAGTCTCATTTGCTCATTTTCATCAAAGGGTAATCTGGTATAAAATTTCTCACCTGATTTATGATAAGGCGGATCAAAATAAACAAAATCATCTTTTTGTGGTTCAATGAAAGAAAAATCCATAGCACAAATAGATGTGCCAGCAAGCAAGCTGCTACATTGTTTTAATCGAGAAGCAATATCAGATTTACTATAATTCCTACCAGAGAAAGTTTGAGCTGGTTTGCCATCAATATTAATCCGGTAAATGCCTTTAAATGAATATCTATTAAGATAGATAAATCTTGCAGTAATCTTTGCTGGGTCATTACTGTCATTATTACTTTTAACTTGATAATAATGTTCTTTAGAGTGTTTTTCTTTATAGGAGTCTAGTAATTTACTAACTTTATCTGGATTCTTCTTAACCGCGTTATAGCTAGTTACTAGCTCCAGATTAATATCAGATAAATAGCAATGTTTAAATTTATCTCTAACTTGAAAAAATAAAGCACCGCCTCCAAGGAATGGTTCATAGTAGTTATTTAATTTTGCAGGAATAAATTTAACTAATTGATCAACTATTTTTCTTTTACCACCAACCCATTGCAGAAATGGTTGTGCCTTATTTGAGTTATTTACTGACATGAAATTATGATTAAAATATTTATACTATAATTATAGTATAAAATAGGCTTAAATGCCAGCAAAATACTGTATTACAAGAGATTTTCAAGGAATTCTTGATTTTTCTCTAGCATCATTAATGCTAGTTTTGATTTGTATGTAATAGATAAAGAGTTGAGCTAACAAACAATACAATTTAGCTCTGTCTCTTTTTTACAGCTCTTTGTTAGATTATGCAAAATTTGTCAAAAAAGCTCTTAAATCCTCTGTACTTCAAAGAATTGTGGTGATATCTGTCCTTGTTAAGAGCGGCCGTGGTGCAACTCTAGTTCAGAGGTTAAGTTAAAACTGCAAAATTTTATCTCTTTAACCTCTGAGCTGTTTTCTTAACTTTAACAGCAAGGAAATGCTATGACAATTAATAACCAAAATCAACAAAAAGATAATCATAATCTTACTAAAACAAATTGGAATCTTCAATTATCTCCCATATCTGTCACATTAATACCATATCAGCAAGAAGAGAATATCATTAACTCGACGATCACAAATTATACTGATATAATTAAATATAAATTAGAATTACAAGAAGCAAATAATAAATTGAAAGAATCTGAGTTATTTAAAAGAGATGTGGTGCAAAATATGGTACATGGATTAAAGATTCCATGTAATGGGATTTTTTCATTAGTAACAGCTCTTTATGAAATAGAAGATAATCCTGAAAAAAAGGATTATTTAGCTAGTGTGGTAAGTTGTGCTGAAGAATTACTGGATTATTATAACAATATACTTAGTTATCTACAGAACAATTCTGGATTACCTCCTATAGTTTTAAATAAGTTTGATCCAAAACAGTTGGTAAATAAGATTATTGATAAAGCGATGCCAATAGCTCAACGTAAGGGATTAAATTTATCTTGTAATTTTCAGTATGATTTAACAAATGCTATAATTAGTGATACTTATCGAATAGGGGCAATATTAGAGCAGTTAATAGATAACGCTATTAAATTTACTAAAGAAGGTAAAGTTGTGGTAACAGTGAACATGTTTGCTATTAGTCCAGCCGTTTCAGAATCAGAACAACAACACAGAGAAATGGTATTCCAATTTATGGTGCATGATAGTGGTATTGGTCTGTCTAAAGAAATCAGGCAACATCTTCATGAAAAGATTGATAAATTTGATGTTGCTATGCAATATCATGGACTTGGATCAGGATTAAGTTTTGTAAAGCGTCTAATTGGTGAGTTAAATGGAGAGATTGAAGTAACAAGTGAAAAAGGTAAAAGTACTATTATTGTCTGTAATATACCAATTAAGTTACCTCTTCTTGATGATCTGATTTATGATACATAATGTTGATATTGATAAGGTTTTGATGATTATGTATTAATTAATAATGATGATTTTCTTGATTATTGTGCTTCACTTGCTACACTTAAATAAAATTATAGTAGGGATAGATATATGGCAAGAAGTCAAGAAAATCATCAAAAAACTATAGATCCTATTATAGGAAAGTTAAAACCTAAGGGTATATATCTTGAATTAGAAAAAGTAAAAATTACAGCTCTATCAAATTGCCGATATAGTAAAAGGCTATTAACGAAGATCATGCTTATTAATAAGATCTCTAAGAACATGGTTGATCTTAATAAAATTAAAAAAGCAATTTATTTTGCTAAAAAGTATCATGGCAGGCAAAAGAGAGAAACAGGAGAATTCTATTACTCACATCCTTTAGAAGTAGCATACATGGTTTCTGATTATTTATTTAGGACAGATGTTATAGTAACTAGCATATTACATGATTGTATTGAAGATACGTTACTTACTAAAGAAATGATTATACAAGAATTTGGCCATAAGATTGCTAATCAAGTTGAAGATTTAACACGAGTTAAAAATGATAAAAAAATTAGTTCAGCAGAAATAGTTAAAATATTATATCAGCAGAAGAAAAAAGAGTTGCTATTAATTAAATTATTTGATCGATTACATAATATACTACAAACAATCGGAGCTAAAATTCCTGAGAAAGGATGGAAAATAATTTTAGAGACTTTACAATTTTTCTTAACTATTGCTACTTATCTCAAGGTACCGAGAGTTGCAAGGCAATTATATACATATTGCTTTAATATAGCTGCAAATTACAAAAAATTAAATGTACTGAGAATGTTGCAAGATAAAACTTTTATTTCAGAATGAAAATATGTTATATCAAAATATCACCAATAATTCATGCATTAATCAAGCTTTAGAGTTATACCATCAATACTGCTCTGATAAAACAACCTATCCTGACCAAATACATACCATTACAAAAGCATTACAACTAGATTCTTCCTCATTCATAGCAGTACTATTACATGAAAATATACAACATCTTAATCTAGAAGATTATAATCATTTTAATAATATTATTATATATCTAGTTGATGTTATTAATAAATTATCTACTATTAACTATAAACCATATGCTGAGCAATATATTCATTTTCATGAGCTGTTACTAACTATTAATCCCAAACTACAGGAAACGGCAATATTAACTTCGCTTGTTCCATTATTACATAAGGTTAGTATCTTTAACCTTGAGTATAATAATATCGATGCTCAGCATATATCAAAGATCATCACTAATTGTTATATCCCTTATCTTTTATCATATACAGCACACAATGACCTTGCTTATCTTTTACAAGATTTATGTTTTAAGATTCAATATCCTGAAGAACGTAATAGAATTCTTCATTATATGCATTGGCTATATCCTGACATAGATAATATAATTCACAATATAGAACAGCAATTCAGAAATATATTTAGAAAACTAAATATAAAAGCAAGCCTAAGCTACAGAATTAAGTCCCCATATTCTATATGGATAAAAACACTTGTTAAAGATATCCATATTACAGCACTTAATGATATTTTGGCTTTTAGAGCAATTGTACCAAATAAAAAAGCATGTTACAATTTTTCTAAATTAATTCATCTACATTATAATACCATAACATCACAGTTTGTTGATTATATTAGATATCCTAAGAATAATGGATATCAATCAATACATTTAGTCATATCAGGTGGTAGTAATAAAGGTAATATTGAACTTCAAATACGCTCTACCACTATGCATAGGCAAACACAATGCGGTAGTGCACATCACACTTATAAAGCAAATAAGTATTATGTATCTCGTACTAATAATAATGTCAGTGTAATATTACATTAAGTTATAGTAATAGGATACTCAATATTGATATAAGCATCGTAACTATTACCAGTAAAATAATCAATAACGTGAGTACTTATAATACTTTTGCTTCATTTACCCACACTCAACATAGTACTCATTTTGTTGTCAATAACACTACAACATGTACATTGTCTCGGACCACCACCCCAGAATATATAACGTATTATAATAATAATTTATCACTTTTGATAAAAGACACTAATACTATACCTTACAACTTTTCTCTAAATATAAATCTCAATTTGCATAATATTTTAGAATATAAATTAGTACCTTTAGCAGTAGTACAGATTCCGGTAAGTAATCTATTATTCGAACATAATAGTGTTTTTATTAACATCACTTACAAACCAATATTAGCTGAATGTGCTTTTCCGGCAACTATAACTTATACAAAGAGACATGAAGATTCCAATATCAGATCAATATTTAAGCCACCCTCACCAAAAACAGATATAATTAACACAACATACAATACATTATTGGCTACCATAAACGATAAAGTTGTTTTGGAACAATATTGGTCAAAAGGAATTTTTATCAACTACTATAAACACAAACATTACTCAAATGCTTCCTATAATAACCTTATTAGTAGATCCATCAGAGCTGAATAAGAGAATAAATGATATATCAGATAGTAATAAGGACCAGTTATTACATCTTGGACTTCAACTTGGCTGTGTAGAATCAGTGCCATTAGTTAATCACACATGGTGCTAATCCTAATGCTACAAATTGTCATGGTGTAATATCATTACACTGTGCTGCTAAGAATGGTAACTTAGATTTAGCGAAATTATTAGCTAAAAATGGTGCTGATGTTAATGCTAAAACTGATCGTATCGAAACACCATTGCACTATGCTGTTAAGTCTGGTAACTTATACTTAGTAAAGTGGTTGATTGAAAATCAAGCTAATATTCATGCTAAAACCGATAATGGTGAAACAGTATTACACTATGCTGTTAGTGTTGGTAGCTCAGATTTAGTATACTTACTAATTGCCTATGGTGCTGATGTTAATGCTAAAACCGATAATGGTCTAACAGCATTACACTATGCTGTTGAGTCTGGTAACTTAGCGTTAGTATCATTGCTAATAGTCTATGGTGCTGATGTCAATGCTAAAACTAATAGTGGTGAAACACCATTACACTATGCTATTATGTTTGATAGCTTAGATTTAGTACCATTGCTAATTCACAGTGGTGCTGATGTCAATACTAAAAATAATAGTGGTGAAACAGTATTAAACAGTATTATGGAGTTTAACAATTGTAATATTTTAAAATCTTTCATATTAGGCGGTGCAGACATTAATTTAGAAACAATGTTACCAGATGATCAGACAGACAGTATAATCAATTTGTGCGGTGATTTACGTATCAGTTAAATGGAAAAAATGTGTGATTTATAGACATAGTTATAATGTAAGATCAAAGTATATGAAGTTACAACTAACTTTTATTCTTTAAACTCCAGTTTCGCAAGAGATCTAATAATAATAAAATCCTTTGATGCTGTTATACCAATAGATGGTTTAACAAGACTCAATAATTATGATGTTGGTATACAAGATAAACAACAATAAAATAACTGTTTTGTTAATAATGAATTTGTTTTTACGGTTCAACAAGATAACTTTTTTATAAAACCAACAGAGTTAACAGGAGATATTGTATCATATACTACTTAAAAAAGTGCCAAGAATAGAGCTATTGCTTATGTTCTCTAAATAATGAGGCAACTCTGTAATGAGGTTTTTAGATAATGGTAAAATAGAGATTGATAACAATGTTGCTGAACGAGCATAGTGGTAGGTATGAAAAACTGGCTTTTTTGTTGGATCATATGCTGGTGGAGAAATCACAGCTGTTATATATAATCATATAATTAAAAGATATAGGATTACTTAAATTCCATGTATGTAAATCTGATGAATATTCTATATATGAAAAATCATCAATACAACTTTCTCGAGAACACGGAGATAAAATATTATTTTCATAAATTAGTGGCTTATTACGTGCTGGTCCTAGAATACCATGTAATAGTTCTGGTTTTTGCCATGTTAATCCCTGATCATAAGAACGAGATAATATTCCACTCCATGTTCTTGGATAAGGTCCAATTTTACTAAAAATGAGTAACTGATTATTCAAGAAAGTAATTACTGGATTTCCACAACTGATTATCCCATTATCTTGCTTTAGAGGGATATGATGATCACGGAAATATTGCGGTGAAACGATTCTTTCTGGAGTAGTCCATTGATAATGATTATTACTTTTAAATCCTAAACTGATCCAAATGCTATTATTTTCTTCTGATTTACCTGATTCAGATCGTGTTTTACCAAAAAATGATGTTGTTAATTTTTTATCATCAAAAGCAAATATGGTCGCAGCATGAACATCTTTTAGATCTGAATTATCTAAAATAAATTCTTCTATTTTTGTTTCTAAAATAAACATGATGTTTTATTTTTTTCTAAATTATTGAAATAATTTAATCCAAGTGTAAATCCTATTATTATTGGAAATAGTATCATTTGTATTCCCCAATGGCCAAAATATTTTGTTAAATATACAAGACCAAAAGATATAATAATATTCATGGAAACAGTCGATAAAGCAAAAATTATACTTGCTGTTCTAAATCGTTTAAAAACTGGAAAATACTTTAGAAAAATTGGCATAGCTGGATTGGCACTAAGAAAAAATAACATTACAAATGATTGAATTAAGAATAAATGAACAGAAGTAGTAATATTATTTAGTAAATAAGGGCAAATTAGAGCAAAAATAAAAAATATTACTAATTTAATCTTAAGAATTTTTAATGGGTATATAATATAACTTAAATAAGTTAATATTAAGTAAGCACAAAAATTTACTATTGTGACAATGAAATTGTGATGAATAATCTGTTCTGCTGTAAAATTGAATTTTTTAAAATTTCACCACAATAAATATAAGTAAAATAAAAACATATTGGCCAACCACATGATATTAATAATAAAATAAAAAAAAGACTGTTTTTAGATTGACCCTTTCATTATAAATAAGATTATCTTTTAATGGATTATCTATAGTTTTTTGTATTAAAGTGATATTTTTCTTAACACGACGTCTTGCATCAGCAAATTCAGGAGTTTCCCGTAAAGCAGTTCTGGCAACTGCTCCAACAATTGCTATTATAGTTCCAAGCAAAAACGCTATACGCCAATTAAATCCAAATGAGGTGACTAAAGATGCAACAGCTAAGGCTATCATTCCTCCTAAATTAGCAAATACTGATGTCATTAAAACAATAGGATATTGTATAGGAGGTTTTGTTATTTCTAGTAAGTATAGTTGTGCTCCAACTATTTCACTCATAGAAGATAGACCTTGAATAATACGACATGTTATAACTATTACAGTAGCAATGAGTCCTTTCTCAGCATAAGTTGGGACAAGGGCCATTGCAAGACATGAAGACGACATTAAGAATGTAGTAATAATTACAGTTGCTTTACGACCAATTATGTCACCAACTAAGCCAAAAATTATGGCTCCAACAGGTCTCATCACATAAGTGGAACAAAAGATAATAATCCTACAGCTTTTTTTTGTTCTGTTGTTAATGAAGTAAATGTTCCTTCATTATGTTTAATATATTCTATCATTACTTGACTGTTTTAAATACCATATAATGGGAGCTAGCTTCTCAAAATTAAGAGTTTTAGCGGAAGAAATAATAACAAGCATTCCTATCTAACCGGAGTACTCGGAAGAGATGAGGTGGTATTAGCGATATTTCTGTTAGTATTATCAATTGTTTTCATAATTGCATAACTTGGATCACCGTCAAGTTCTACTACTTCTTTTGATTTCGTTGTTTTTTGACCCGTACAACCAATTAAAGCTATAGAAGCAAATAAAATTATTAAATATCTTATCATAAATACCCTGTTTTAATTTTACACTTAAGATAGTTGTCTATTATTATAATGTCAAGTGAGAGGAAAATTTTATTACCCTACCCTATAACATTTAAGTAATAATCTAAAGATTCTTCATAATATTTTAAATCTAATTCTGCATAATTTAAATTAGGTTCCTCTTTGCTTTTTTCTATTTCGGGTTCAGGTTTAGGATTATCATAATTTTTTCTAGTTTCTAAATAATATTCTAAAGTTTCTTCATATTCCCATCTAGGGTGATCATCAGATTCTTTTTCTAAATATGTCATTATTGATGATATTTTTTCCTTTAAAGATTCATTACATACTTCTTCAAAAATAGGATAATATTCTTTCTTATTAGATACTAAAGGCATGATTGCTGGTTTACTATCATTTAAGTAATTATATAATGCTTCAAAAAAAGAATCATATTTTCCATTACCTATAATATCGTGATACATGAGAGAGTCTATATTAAGTGCTTGAATAACCAGCTTTCCGTCTATCGATAATATTTTTTTGAAGAGTTCTAAATCTTCAATATGAAGAGCCATGGAAAAAATATTATTATGTAGTACCATGTTTTTTATTATTTTCCACTTCTCTATAACACTATATATTAGACCATTCCATAACTTATCTACTCCTTAAATAAATTTTTAGGCATTCTGTAATAAACAATATTATAGAATTTATTGCTTTCAGGGAATTTGCGTTTGCGGATGGAGAAGTTACCAAAATTTCTAATTTCGATACGCTCTTGTTCTTTGAGAGACCGACTTAAATAATCTAAGATTAAATCTACTGAATCTTTAACATCTTCTTTGGAAAGATAATTCAGCTTATCATGTACTTTATCTATTAAATAATTCTTAGTAACCATTATTAAAAAATCGCTTTGATTCCGTTAAAACTATTTTTAAAAAAACTAGGTGCTATACTATCAAAATCTTCAAGTATTATGTCCATTAATTTTGGTTTTGGTTTTAATTGATAATCTTTAACTAGTAGATTAGCATTAATTTTCTTAACTTCCTGTAACCATTTTAATGCAGTATCTTCCGAGCCTATAGCATCCACAAGCTTTAACTTTAAAGCCTGACGACCTGAATATACTCGTCCGTCTGCGAGCTTTTTTACTTCTTCTATAGGAAGATTACGCCTCTCTGAAACAAGTTCAAGGAAAAAATTATAAGTATCTTCTATATTTTCCATAATGGCTACCCGCACTGCTTCCGTCAGTTTTTCGGTAGGATTTGGGACAGCTTTTAATTCACTCGATTTGAAATTATTAAACTTAATTCCCAATTTTTGAGCAAGCTCTGTTACCTCGGCTGTTTGTAGTATTACACCGATTGAACCCGTAATAGTTCCGTTATGGCTAATAATATAATCACCTCCGAGAGAGATTAAATAACCGCCGCTTGTAGCCATTGTTCCCATAACGATTACTACCGGCTTTTTCTCAGATATTTTACGTAAGATATTATAAATTTTTTCAGAGCCGACTACCGTACCGCCGGGAGAATTTACGTTAACTATTAACGCGTTAATATGAGAATCATCGATTATTTCTTTGAGCTTTTTGTCACGCTTTTCGTCTTCAAGAATTATTTCATCTATTAATACGGAAGCTATATAGTCTTCATTACTATTAATAGGTAAAACCTCTTTTGGAGCAAAATCTTTACCGACTAGTAAGAATACGATAGCAATTAAAATAATAGCTGCTAGTTTCCAAATTAACAAACGAGATTTTATTTGTCTTCTTTCAATTAAATAATCAGGCGTTATACTCATGATTTTTTATGTTTTTAATTAGCACAATCAACGTCATTGCGAGCAGCCGTAGGCTGCGTGGCAATCTCATGAAATAATAACAAACTCCTGAGATTGCTTCGTCAAAATTTTCAATTTTTCCTCGCAATGACGATACGACTATAAACCGTTTTTAGGGCGTTCAGGACTCTTCATCATCTCAAAAAACTCATTGTTGGTTTTAGTATTTTCAAGTTTTTTGAGTAAAAATTCTATTGCCTCACTGCTACCCATCGGATCGATAATACGACGAAGAACCCACATTTTATTTAATATTATTTTATCTACTAATAAATCTTCTTTTCTAGTTCCTGATCTAGTTATATCAATAGCCGGATAAATACGCTTATCGGCAATCTTACGATCTAGAACTATCTCGGAATTACCTGTACCTTTAAACTCCTCAAAAATTACCTCATCCATACGAGAACCGGTTTCAATTAAAGCCGTACCGATTATAGTAAGCGAGCCGCCATTTTCGATATTTCTTGCTGCTCCGAAAAATCTTTTCGGTCTTTGTAGTGCATTAGCATCAACACCGCCCGTTAATACTTTCCCTGATGACGGCACTACGGTATTATAAGCACGAGCTAAACGTGTTATCGCATCTACTAAAATTACCACGTCTTTTTTATGTTCTACTAAACGCTTTGCTTTTTCAATAACCATTTCTGCAAGCTGCACGTGCCTACTTGCTGGTTCATCGAAAGTAGAGCTAACAACCTCTCCACGCACGGAACGTTGCATATCGGTTACTTCTTCAGGTCTTTCGTCTATTAACAGTACTATTAAAAATACTTCCGGATTATTAGTTGTAATTGCATGTGCTATATTTTGTAATAATACGGTTTTACCTGTACGAGGCGGTGCTACTATTAATGCACGTTGTCCTTTACCCATAGGGGCAACAAGTTCAATAACTCGTGTACTAAAATCCTTACTATCTTTACTATTATTTTCAAGTTCTAATCCTAGTTTTTCATCAGGATATAAGGGAGTTAAATTATCAAAATGAACACGATGATAAGCTTTAGAAGGGTCTTCAAAATTTACTCTATTGACTTTCAGTAAAGCAAAATAACGTTCTCCGGCTTTTGGAGCTCTGATCTGACCTTCTACCGTATCACCGGTACGCAGACCAAAACGACGAACTTGACTAGGAGAAATATAAATATCATCAGGACCTGCTAAATAGTTTACTTCTGGCGAACGTAAAAAACCAAATCCGTCAGGTAGTACTTCAAGTACCCCTTCTCCCACTATTAAACCTCCCTGCTCTACGGATTTTTTCAAAATTGCAAAAACTAATTCTTGTTTAAGTAATGAATTAATATTTTCGATTTTTAATTCTTCTGCTTGAGCTTGTAGTTCCTCCGGTAATTTACGTTTTAATTGTTTTAAATTAATAATATTACCGTTTTCTGCAAAATTATTATGATTGTTATTGGATTCGGTATTGTTAAGTTCTTCTGTAGATTCTTTATTAGTTGTGTTCATTATTTTATTATTAATAGATTATAATTGAAAAGTTGAGTTAGAAATTAAGTTTAAAGGTAAGTAATATACTTATTTAAAATTAGGAATCAAATTAGATTTTTAGAAAATTTTATTTATTCTTGCGGTTTGAAGAATTATTTATCTTGTTAGCTTATAAGAGCTGTTTTATGTATGTAAAAGCATACTAACAACGTAATAGCACATTGTCAACCCAAATCGTCATTGCGAGGAAATTGCATAGCAATTGACGAAGCAATCCAGTAAAAAATTCTGATTTACAGAATTTTTTTATTATTTTTTCTAGATTGCCGCGTCGCCTACGGCTGCTCGCAATGACGACCTTCAGTATCCACGCAACAATGCCTCGCAATGACGATTCAGGTATCCATGCGGGCAACGTTATCTACTCTTTAAGAAGTATATCTTTTATAATTAACTGAATAGTATAATTATCTTGCCAATTATTTGTTTTTAACGTTCCTATTGCGGCAATATTCTTTGCTTTAGGGCTTAATAGAACCTCTTCAAATGAAGTACCTACCGAATTAAAAGCAATAGCAGACAAGGCTTTATTACCAAAGCCTCGCTTATTTGGAGCAAGCATACATTTAATATGTTTACTTCCAACGATATCCGCTTTTAATACAAATAAATCATCGAATTTAAATATAGGCTCATGATTTCCTTGACCGAAAGGCTCTAAAGTGTTTAATTCCTCCATTAAAGGGAAATTCACACCATTAACCGTTAAATCAATATCATATTCTGCATGCTTATAATTTTCTAGTTTATTTATACTAATTCTAAAAGCATTATTAAAAAAATTCTGCAATTCTTGTAATTTTTCAGCAGTTACGGTAAAACCTGCCGCCATAGCATGACCTCCGCCTGCTATTAGCAAATCTTTGCTTTTAGCATTGATAATCTCAGCACCGAAATCAATACCTAAAATAGAACGGCATGAAGCTTTACCAATCCCGTCATTTAAAGCCACAACCGCTACCGGCTTATCAAATTTTTCTTTTAATCTGCCGGCAACGATTCCTATAACGCCTGGATGCCATCCTTCTTTTACGATAAATAATAAACTACTATCTTGTTGAGTTAAAGCAATTTCTGTTGCCTCTTCTATCATTAATAACTCAATTACTTTACGCTCATTATTATGTTTTTCAAGTTCTTCAGCTAATTTACTTGCTTCATTAGAACAACTAGTAGATAGGAGATTAGCCCCTAAACTTGACTTTCCTACTCTACCGCCTGCATTGATACGTGGACCTAGAATAAAACCTAAATGATAACATTTCGGTATTTCATTAAGCCCTGCCATATCATATAATGTTTTAATACCGATATTTTGTCTTTGTTGCATTACTTTCAAACCGCTTGCGACAAATGCACGATTTAAGCCTGTTAATTTCATCATATCGCAAACAGTACCAAGAGCCACTAAATCTAGATACTTCATTAGGTTAGGTTGAAGCAGTGTTTGCGTAAAATAATTTTGCTTCTTTAAATTCGATAATATTGCAGTTGCAAATAAGAAAGCAACTCCTACGGCTGCCAAATGTTTATATTCGCTTTTTTCATCAATACGATTTGGATTTACTATAGCTACTGCATCTGGTAATATTTCTGTAGCTATATGATGATCGATTACTATAACATCAAGGTTAAGGTCTTTTGCGTATTTTAGGGCTTCGTGTGCCATAGCACCGCAGTCAACCGTAATTAATAATTCTGTGCCGTTATCTTTAATTTTTTGCATAGCAAAAGGAGTTGGGCCGTATCCTTCAGCTATACGATCGGGAACATAAATATCACATATTATATTTAAATCTCTAAAAATATTTTTAAGTAAAGCGGCTGAAGTAGCACCGTCCACATCATAATCGGCAAAGATACATATTTTTTGGTTATTTAAAATAGCTTTAACGGTTCTATCTACAGCCTTTTTCATATCGAGTAGATGAAAAGGATCAGGTAATAAATTTTTGATTTTCGGTATCAAAAAATTTTCTACTTCCTCTAGATTATTTACTCTTAATGATACTATCCTAGCAAGTAAATCACTAATTTTGAAACTACGACATAACTCGGTGACTATATCTTCGTTAATCAGTTTCTGCTGCCAAATTTTACCGTTTATAGATGCTTGTGGTTTCATTTTTTTATTTTTTGCTGTATCCCGTCATTGCGAGGAAAAATTGAAAATTTTGACGAAGCAATCTCAGGATATTTGATGAGATTGCCACGCAGCCTATGGCTGCTCGCAATGACGTATACACTTATATCTCCGAAAGTTTCTTAGCCTCATCATCTGCAATTAAAGCTTCAACAAACTCATCTAATTGTCCGTTTTTAACTACTTCGTCTATCTTATAAAGTGTTAAGTTTATTCTATGGTCGGATACTCTTCCCTGTGGGAAATTATAAGTACGTATCCGTTCCGAACGATCTCCCGAACCTACCTGCCCTCGTCTACTGTCGGCTCTTTCTTGTTCTTTTTTGCGGCGTTCTTCCTCATAAATTCTAGCACGTAGAATTTTTAATGCCTTGGCCTTATTTTTATGCTGTGACTTCTCATCTTGCAAGGCTACGGTAATACCGGTAGGGATATGGGTTATACGTACGGCAGAATCGGTAGTATTAACATGCTGCCCACCAGCCCCTGAAGCTCTATAAGTATCGATTCTTAAGTCTTTATCTTCAATTTTAATATCAACCTCTTCAGCTTCAGGAAGTACTGCAACCGTTGCTGCCGAAGTGTGAATACGTCCTTGTGATTCCGTTTCCGGTACTCTCTGCACTCTATGAACGCCTGACTCAAATTTGAGCTTAGAGAATACATCTTTGCCTTTTATCGACGCCGATGCTTCTTTATAACCGCCTATTCCCGTATCGGAAATTGCTAATATCTCGAAACGCCATCCTTTTAACTCGGCGTATCGTTGGTACATATTGAAAAGTACGGCAGCAAAAAGTGCAGCTTCTTCTCCGCCGCTTCCTGCTCTAACTTCAATAATAGCACTTTTACTATCCGCATCATCCTTCGGTAATAAAGCAATTTTTACAGCTCTTTCAAGTTTTGGTAACGAATTTTCAAGAGTGTGTATTTCGTCTTCAATCATTTCTAAAGTGGCATTATCAAGTCCCACTTCTAGCTTAAAATTATTTGCTTCTTCAAGCTCAGATTTAGCTTTATTATATTCTTTAATTTTTGTTACAACATCTTCAAGTTCGGCATATTCTTTAGATGCTTTAACAAACTCGTCTCCCATAATGCCGGAAGATAGTTTTTTGCCTAAATTTTCATATTTATCTAAAATTTTTGCTAAATTATCTGAAAAACTCATGTTATTTTTGATTTATTTGGGGATGAGGTTAGTTTTAACGTCATTGCGAGGAAAGGCGGAGCCTTGACGTGGCAATCTCAGGAATTTTGTACTGCTTCATGAGATTGCCACGCAGCCTACGGCTGCTCGCAATGACGGTTTAGGTATGCCTCCTCGCAATGACCATTTATATCAGCATCAAAGCAGGACTTTCTATAAACTTCTTAAGTGCTGCCAAAAACTCAGCACCGACTGCTCCGTCTACTACTCGGTGATCGGCAGAAAGAGTTACGTCCATAATTGTTGCTATAGTTACTTGATCATTCTTGACTATAGCACGTTTTGCACTAGCTCCGACGCCCATTATACAACTTTGTGGCGGGTTAATTATAGCATTGAAATTCTTAATACCGTACATACCGAGGTTAGAAATGGTAAACCCTCCGCCCTGAAATTCTTCAGGGGTTAATTTACTATCTTTTGCTTTCTTTATTAATTCTTTCATTTCACGAGATAGCTCTATAATGTTTTTTTGATTGGCATTTTTAACTATCGGCGTAACAAGCCCGTTCTCAATCGCTACCGCTACTGAAATATCGACATTATTGTAATACCTAATTGCATCTTCTCCCCAGCTAGCATTGGCATTTGGTACTTCTTGTAAAGCTTTGGCTACTGCTAAAATAATAAAATCATTAACCGATATCCTTGTTGATTTATCTTCAGAAAAAGATTTATTAATGTCTTCTCTTATATCTAACAATTTATCGACATTACATTCTATAGATAAATAAAAATGTGGTACTGTTTGTTTAGATTCAAGCAGACGCTTAGCTATAATCTTGCGGATATTATTATTTGATACTAAACGATATTCTTCAGGATTTCTACTAACTATTTTATTATGAACAATGTTAGGAGTATATGATAAGATATCTTGTTTGACTATTCTACCGTGCGGACCGCTACCTTTCACGCTCTCAAGTCTAATATTTCCCATTTTTGCAAGTCTTTTTGCTAGTGGTGAGGCGAATATTTTACTATTTACAGCTAAATTCACAAAGCTTGATACAAGCGAATTTTGTGGAACTCGTCTGTGCTCACGTACTAATGTACGCTGTGCAGACTCGTCCTTAAATTCATCTTGTCTGAAGCTTTGTGAATTTAGCTGCCCCTGTTCTTCTACATTTACAGACGGTGATACATTATTATTTTTTGCAATAAACGCATCAATGTCCGCTTTTTCTTCTCCTTCTTCACTTAATACGGCAATTAAAGAGTTAACAGGTACATTTTGACTATTTTGTGGGATAACTATTTTGGCAAGTATACCTTCGTCTACTGCTTCTACTTCCATCGTTGCTTTATCGGTTTCAATTTCGGCAATTACTTCCCCGGGATTAACTTTATCCCCTTCTTTTTTTAACCACCTAGCTAGATTTCCTTCCGTCATAGTTGGAGATAAAGCAGGCATTAAAATTTTAATCGGCATAACTTATTTAGATTTGATTTTTTATTATTGTTGTTCTTAACGTCATTGCGAGGAGGCGTTGTTGTATGGCTCATTTTATGTCATTCCCGCGTAGGCGGAATCCAGTAAAACATATAAAAAACAAGTTTTTTATATGTTTGTTTTATCAAATATGTAACTTCTATATTAATATTGAAGTTATTTTTCTGGATCCCCGCCTACGCGGGGATGACATCGAGTCGGTTTTACCGATTCATGTAACAACACAGCCACGTAGCTCATAACGATTTGAGTAGCTATCACACCTTAATATCAGGGCTAACTATCATTATCATCTGCTTACCTTCCATTTTAGCATGCTGATCGATTTTAACGAGTCCTTCGAGCCCTACTTCTATACGTTTAAATAGTTCTTGACCGACTTCTTTATGAAGAATCTCTCGCCCCTTAAACCATAAAGAAATTTTTACCTTATCACCGTCTTTCAAAAATTCTTTTATTTTTCGTAGTTTAGTTTCAAAATCACCTATACTAATGTTAGGTTTGAATTTCATTTCTTTAAGTACGACGATTTTTTGCTTTTTGCGTGCTTCATGCAAACGCTTTTTGCTTTCATACTTAAACTTACCAAAATCTAGAATTTTACAGACAGGGGGTACAGCATTCGGTGATATCTCGACTAAGTCAAGACCGGCTCTTTCCGCCATATCTAATGCTTCTCTAATATTTACGACACCGTGCATTTCGCCGTTTTTGCCTACTAGACGAACTTCTCTAGCTCTGATTTCTCTATTAGCCTTAGGAAAATTATTTTTAGAAATAAAATTTCTCCGTATTATGTTTATAAATAAATATATATTGCATTTAACTTATTTTATTTAAAATTACAAGTAAATAAAATATTTTATCTTTAATTTTATTTAGAAAGTTTAAAAAAAAATTGAAACTACAAGGCAAATTCCAAATATTAATAAACAGATTCGTGTTAATTTAGCGACTCTTTCCTGTATTTTCAAGTTTTTTAGGTCTATAGCATGCTTATGAGCCTGTTCTTTTTGTGCCATATGCATTAATTCCTGTAAAGTACCGGGATAAATACTCTCATACTCACTGATTAAATCAATTGGCGGTAATATATGTTCAAATTTTTTACGGTAAAAATTATTATCAGGCTCATTGACACTAAAAGTCTTAGCATAACCTTTATTTAATCTATTATTTTTGTTAAAAAAACGTTTAGTCTCTTTCATATTCCTTTTTTATTTTTTGAAATGTATATAATATATTACTTTCAACTATTTTAAAATAATCAATTAATTGCGTTTCTTTTTTTTTCTGTTGTTTGGAGCTTTTCATATTTATTATATTCTTTAGCTCTGCATATACTAGTTTTATAAAACTTTGTTTCATTGATTATACTAAATTTATAAAATCTTTTTTTGGTATTAGCGGTTCGCCCCTAAAATTTATAGCATTATTAAATTTATTGCAACAGCTTATAAAATTTTTATCACATCCGGCAATAATTTTTACTTCCTCGGCATCTTTGGCAGCATCCGGTATAATATCCTCTAATATAATCAAATCACCGAAATTACTTAGAACTTTACTGTTGATTATATTTTACCGTTTCGGGTTTTAAATGTATTTTAAAGTTTAAATCATATTTTGTATATAAAGTGCAATAATATGTAACGAAATGCTCAAAAAGCTTGTCAGTATATATTATTATTTTAACAATAGAATTATTTAAATCCATTGCCGTCGTGATGCCGTTTTCTTCAAAAATACCTTCAATGATTATATGGTTTTGTGCGGAATCGTTAAATTCTGCTTCTTTTAAATCTAAACCGGAATTTGGTAAAAAAACTCTCTCTTCACTTTTTATAGCATGATCATTATTTGTTAAGTTTAATTCCTCACCGCTAGTTAGCTTAATTTGAAAACAATAAACAAAATTCGCAAGCTTTGTAATTACCTCTTCAATGGCAATACTCATATAATTTATAAAGTCAAGTAACCCATCGGCGGTAATTTTATTACCCATCTTAACTTTTTCGATTTTATCATGGTCAGGCGATAAAATACCTCTAGGTTTTTTTATGCCGTCACCGTTTATAAACGTATTATTTTCCATTTTAACGAAACTATCACGCAATCTTTCACCCAACCAATTTTCAACCCTAATAGTTGCATCATCAAGTAGTGCTTGGCTAGCTTTCGGCTGTGCATATAGCTCATGAACAAAAATACGCTGTTGCTTTAACTTCGCTGCAGTGGTCTCTTCCCTTGCTTCTACCTCTCCAATCCAGCCACTACTAAATTTACCGTCCTCGCTTATTATATCAAGGGCATTCGTAGAAATCGTTTCAATCGAAGCAAGTCCCCTCATTGGCGATCTAGCATTTATTTCGGTGATGATACTGTTATATAAAGTCTGTAATATTAAAACGCCACCTGCTTCAGTACTACTATTTAGGGATGACTTTTACATAAGCTCATTAATCTTCGCCTTTACGTACATAATTAATGAAAGCTGTTTTCTGTTCCTGTTCTTCTATATTTACACTATTTGGTCTTTCTAAAATATTTTGCATATTATATAGTTTTTCTTCTAACTCATTGATTTTATCGTTATATTCTATTTCTTGCCCTTTAGTGATATATAAGATTTTAGCACTTTGATTAGCTGGAAAAGTAACAATACTTATCTCTAAAAGCTCTGCTTCGGTAATTACTCTCTGCCTTGCATCATTATAAACCGAGTTTTTTATATAAAAGCCTATAGATAATCCATCTATTGCTCCTTGCTTTATTAGCTCTATCGCTTCTACTCCTGCTTTGACTTTATTATTTATCATCGCTTCCATTTTTAAACCGTGGTCATCTTCAGCCAAATGAGTAATAATTCCTATAGGTTTTTTACTGTCATGTTGCCAAAGAAATTTTACGTTATGATGAGAAGCATTTGCAAAAGCCCCTTTAGAAATTAAATCGTTATGATGATCGGCAATATTATAAACACTCGCATAGCCGATAATTACTACCTCATTATCGGTTACGGACTTTATTTCCATATTATCGAAAGTTTGATTGCTGTAGATTACTTTTTTCATATATTTATTACCTATTTTCCGTTGTCACCCCATGACTTAATCACTCGGTGCATTAAGATAATATAACTGAAAAAATGCTAGCACTAAGAGGTGGGTGTTGTATGTCATTACTGCAAGGCATTAAATCGTCATTGCGAGCAGCCATAGGCTGCGTGGCAATCTCATCAAATATCCTGAGATTGCTTCGTCAAAATTTTCAATTTTTCTTCGCAATGACGAAAAAACTAGACATAGAAAAAACATTCAAGATATCAAACATTTACTATCATCAGTAGATTTTGTACCCATCAAAGGTACTTCTTCAAGTTTTTCGGCTTCTTCTTCCGGCATTTCAAAAGATAATAATGTTGAATAGGAATATTCAATTTTACAAAAATGCCATGCTTTATCAAATTGCTCATTGCAGTCTTTAATAAATTTTTTTTAATCTCATCACCTATGTATTTAAAATGACGATGATAAAATAACATATTAGAAGTAATAGTAATAGCGATACTATCTAGCTGTTTTTCTAAACATTTAGTATTAGTAATCATTCTTAAAGAAATATTTTGGCATGATTTATATCCAAGTTTTTGACCTATTAAAATAATATAATCACCAAAAACTAAATCCGGTAAAATATCGTAAATAGTACCACTATAATAAAGCTGAGATAGAGGCAATATCGTCTCTTCTTCACCAAGTAACATCGCACAGGTTAAATTTTCTACTGCCGACTCAAACAATAAATTAACTGCTTTTTTAGTATAGGAAGGCCATTTATCGTGAAAAGCAAAAAACATTTCTTGTTGTCTTAAACCTTCCTTAAACAACTGATTTACCGGTGATAGATAAAAGATTTTATTGTTTTTCAAGATATATACCACAAATATATTACATTGTTAAACAAGTACATCCACTGCTATCATGTTTGTTATAATAGTTGTCTTGACCAAGTGTTAGAATTTGGTCGTTTGGTGCTTCATGAATGATAGAGCTTGAAGGGATATAACTAGTTGAGCGTTTTATTTCGCCATTAGTATCTTGTGTTTTAGTAGTGTGGTTAATATTAGTATTTGGCAGTGGTGCTGAAACAGTAGAGATAGGCGAAAATGTTGATTCCGGAATACAGAGTATATCTGTTAAATTAGTATTCATTAGATGTTTATTGAAAGCAAATTCAGCATTACTTTTCATTATATCATTAATGCCCATTTGATATATACCTTTGGTATTTAAAATAGAATTAGCACAAACGGTAGTTAATTTTTTAAACTCTTCTGATAAAGCATTATCACTTTTATAGGAAGTATTTGTACATTTAATAGAATCAAGTTTCTTTCCTATTTCTAGGATAAAATCTCCTTTAGTATAATTTTTTTCTACCAACCAGCCATTATAATAAAACTGAGCAAAATAGTAAGCTGCATCTCCTTGACCACAAACTAACGCCTCTTTTAATTCTTTATGCAATTCAATTATAATGTCTATATTATCGTTTGTTATTATTAGTATATTGCTTCCTGAATTTGTAAGAGGCATTTCAACATTTTGTAAATAATCTGATAATGCTTCTTGTAACATTTCAAAGAAGTTAGTAGTTTCTTTTCTATTTGTTTATTTTTCTTTTTTATCATTAAATTTCATTCCTTTATTTTTTTAAGATATGGTACAGTTTCCTGCCCCGAGTAGTGTAGAATAATCGTGCTTAGTATTCTCTCTATATTCTTCTATTGGTTCTGGAGTTATAGGTTGAGATTGGGTTAGATGAGTAAATTCATTTACTTCTTTATTGATTTCTTCTTTTCTTATTTCTTCTTTATGTTCAAAAATACTTTCTATCGGTAATTAATTGATATTCAGGCGGTAACTCGCTATTAAACTCCTGTATAATTGTTTTTAAGTTAGTCAGGCTCAAATATTCAGGAACGGGAATTTTATGCCATTCCCCCTGCACTGCATTCATATATCCCTTTTCTATTATAGCTAGTTCCATAAGTTCAGAATAATCGGATATTCCAAAATCTTTTAAACACATAGAATTTGTTAATTTACTGTAATGTAAAAATTTTCCTATATTAGCTACAATTTTTATTAAATTACTTAGTCGTTCATTATTAATTCCAAGATGATTTCCATTTTTATAAAATTCAGATAAATATGCACAAGCATCTTCGCTTCCTAAAAACATAGCACCTTGAAAATATAATATAGCGTTTGTATATAATTTTTGTTGTGTAAAAATTACTTCTTCCACTAAAGCCTGCTGATAAGATTCTTTACCTTTTTTATATAAATACTCAGGAGTTAGTTGTATAAATTTTTGAGCTGAAATAAGAGTTTCTTTCATAATCCATATTCCTGTAATATATTATACCAGCTATCTTCTGAGGCTATTATTTTAACCTCATTTTCGTCGTCCATTAAGCATACAAGTTTTGAATATTTTATTGGTACATATATACATGGGAGTCTATCAAGAGTGAGATTAAAATCGTCGATAATTTTATCCTCGTTAACTGCGAAAGGATTGTTGCTATTTTGCTTTTGACATATTTCAATAGCTTTTACATGAGCAACAACACTCGGTTCAAAAAATTTTTCATTAATTTTTACTGACAATAAGGAGGTATTCATACATTTTTCATTCTTAAGTTCTCTTCCGACTAAGACCATAATATCTCTCAATTGTGTTATATTTATATTTTGAAGTTCATACTTAGGAATTTTTTTTATTGCTGCGTCATATAGTTCTAATAATCCTTCACATGCGTTATTATTACCGGTAAATAAGGCACATTTAAAAGTTTTTTCGGTTTTGTGGAAATCTTGCATTAATGTACGGATATTATCAGAAGAAAGTTTTTTAAATTCGTTTAATTGCTCATATGCATTTTGTAAAAATGCTTGAGACCTAGAGTTTGGAGTACTTCTCTTGGGGCATATTAATATTACCTTGTTAAATTGGAGCTTAAGTAGAAGTTAACAAAAATTAAATCTACAATTTAAATTTAGTAATATTTTTGCTAAAAGAAAAGTTCGGCAGTGGAAAAAGAGATTATTTTTTTGGAAGGTAGTTGCAATATTATTCTGCCGGTACTATCTATATCTTTAAAAAGACCGGTTACTATATCATTTTGATATTTAACGCTAATATTTTCATGTAACTTATAAGCATGTTCTAACCACTTTTTTCTAATAAAAGAAAAACCGTTATTATGCCAAATTTGATAATATTTTTCAAAATTCTCTATTAATTTTTCAAGTAAAGCTTGCGGCTCTATAGGCGGTAGATTTTCGCTCACTAAACAAGTAGTAGGCTGATCAATATTATCAGGGTGGTAGGTGATATTAATCCCTATACCGATAATAAGGTAATAATTATTTTCTACTTTAACGGATTCAAGAAGTATACCGGCAATTTTCCGACCGTTAACTAAAACATCATTGGGCCATTTTAGCCTTATGTCACCTCTACCAATTATGTCATTCCCGCGTAGGCGGGAATCCATTTCTTTTAAAAATTTTTTTGGATTCCCGCTTTCGCGGTAATGACATAAGGGGCGGTAATGACATAGGGAACTATCGGGATGACATAAAGAGGTTATACTCTCATAAACGGCAAGTGCTGTAACAAAAGATAATTGCGGTAATAATTCTAGCTCTTTATCAGGCTTTATTAGTAAACTTACATGTAAGTTACCTACCCTAGACTGCCAGTTTTTACCGCTTCTTCCTCGTGCTTTGGTTTGAGATTTAGCAAGTACTGCATAGTTTGAATCAACTATTCCGCTTTTAGCAGTTCTCATAGCCTCAGAGCTTGTACTGTCTATTTCATCAAAAACAATTAGTTTAAATTTACCGATATTCATTTTTTTAGTAGTTGTCATTGCGAGCGGATATTGTTGCGTAGATTGATTTTCCGTCATTGCGAGGAAATTACGAAGTAATTGACGAAGCAATCTCAGGATATTTGATGAGATTGCCACGCAGCCTACGGCTGCTCGCAATGACGATAATTACCCCCTACTTGCATGACTTCTGGCTACACTATGTTTGCTTTGAATTTTTGGTGCTTCACTTTTACTTTTAGTTATAAAGCTTTCTAAATCTTGTTTAGTAAATTTAAACTTAGCAATATTTTCATCAAAGGTTTTAGTTTTATCAAATCGTACATCTTTATTTTTATCTATTCCAAGTACCTCAATGAAACTATCTTTTATTTTACTTGAAGCAGCAGGATCGTTTAAGGTATATAGCAAAGCTTTCAATGAGTTTGTATCGGCTTTTAATGTATTATTACGACTAGTTGCAGCAATAATTACATATTCTTTAAGCTTTTCATTTAATTCTTTTTCGTTTAATGCTCCGGTTTTACAAAATGATAATAGCATTTTTGCTTTATCATCATGATTTTCAATAATTCCTTCTTGCCATTTAGAAGTATTATTTTCTTTTGACGGAATAAACATTTCTAATAATTTAGTTCCAAATGTTTTATGTAGATTTTTATTATCATAAACTTCATAAACATTTAGTAGAAATTTTTGATGGTCAAATGTTTTATCTGCTTCTTTGCCAAGGTCATGATTATTCAAATGTTCTCTAGTTTGACAATATCCTTTAATATGCAAATAATCAGAATATTTTTGTGCTTCTTTGAAATCCAAAGTATCTATTCCGGCAGTATCTAAAACAACGATGTTTAAAGCATTTTCACGTAACTGCTCATTAGTTTCTCTTAGAGTTTCGGTATATTTAAATTTTCCTCCTACTTTTGCAAGAGTCTTAAATAATACATCAGCTAAAAACTTTACGATATCACTTGGGCTTTCAAATTTTTTTGCACTATATATAGCAATATTTGCATCAGCTTCCATGCCCGTACCAAAAGCCATAGCTAGAATTCTACCTTGCTTTTTAGCTAAAGTAATCTCTTCCATATTATCAGTTACTTCTTTTATATCAAATTCCGGTTCATTGCCTTTAAAATATTTTGTCGGTATATTATCTCTATATCCGCCGTCGACATATTTTTTACCGTCAATTTCTACCGGTTCAAAAACAAGCGGTATAGAAGCAGAAGCACGGCAAGCTAAAGCAATTTCAATATTTGGCGTATCAAAGCTATTGAAAATAGTTAGTTCGCTTGTCTCTTGCTGAGTTGCCGTAATTACTAAATCCTTATACTGCACTGGATCGTATTTTCGCAGTAACGCTATATCCTTAAAATATATTTTACCGTCTTTTTGGTTGTATCTTTCTCTTAATTCATCAAGAGCTTTATCATCTTTAACATTTACTATATCTGATCTCTGTAAAAAATTTCCTATATTTTCTTTAATAATAAGTTCTAATAAATCATATAAAGGTTTACCGTCTTTATTTAACTGTACTATACCCGCAGAAAATCCTTTTTTTCCAAGCAATGTTTGCAGATTTGTATTTTTAGAAATTTCTTCAAATCGCTCAGGCGGTGTCCCAAGAGCTACCACTGCTGCAGTTATAGCACCGGCGGAAGAACCTGCTACCGCCTTGACATTATCTAAAATACCGGCTTTTTTTGCTGCCTCATAAGCTCCGGAATATATTGCTCCCTTAGCTCCCCCTCCACTAAAAGCTATATATTCGATAGGAGCTTTCTGTGCTTGTTCTAACTCCTGCAATGTTTTTGTTTGATTGCTAGAAGACTTTTGAATTTTTTTTAGGTCTTCTAACTCCTCTAATATATCAGATTGCTCATTAACTACAGGAGTTTTTGACTCTTGCTTCAGATTATTAATAATAGGATGTTTTCTTACCTTTATATCAGCCATAGTTTTATTTTATTAAGTTATCTTCTACAAACTTCCAGTTAATCATATGCTTAATAAATATGTCAACATAATCAGGTCGTTTGTTACGATAATCAATATAATAAGCATGTTCCCATACATCACATGCAAGAAGCGGCTTCATACCGTTTGCTATAGGTGTACCGGCATTAGCGGTTTTTATAATTTGTAACCTATTATCGTGATATACAAGCCATGCCCAGCCGCTACCGAACTGCCCTACTGCCTCTTGCTTAAACTGTTCACAAAATCCTTCAAAACTACCGAAATCTTTATTAATTTGTTCTAATATTTTACCACTTGGCTTACCTCCGCCCTGCGGCTTTATTGAATGCCAAAAAAAGGTATGATTCCATATTTGGGCTGCGTTATTAAAAATAGCCGCATTTGAGTTTTGAGATGACCATTCTATTATTTCTTCTAAATCTTTTTTTTGCAATTCTTCTTTATCTTTGAGTAAATTGTTTAGATTTTGTACATAAGCATTATGATGTTTACCATGATGATAATCAAAAGTCTCGGGAGTAAAATGTGGTTTAAAACTCTCTTTGTCATAAGGTAAATCAGGTAAGATAAAAGGATATGAGGTTTGATTAGATTTGTTGCAATAGGTCATGTTATTTTCTCCTAGGTTGGTTTTATATATTTATAGCGAGAATCAATACGTCATTGCGAGGAAAAATTGAAAATTTTGACGAAGCAATCTCAGGAGTACTATTTCATGAGATTGCCACGCAGCCTATGGCTGCTCGCAATGACGTTTAACGTAACAACTTATAAAAATCGGAAGCTAAATAAAGCGATCCGGTTATTATAATATTTGCTTTATTATCACCGTTTATCTTCTTTATATCACTAATCGCTTCTTCGAGTGAGTCGCTTTCGCTAAAATCAATCCCGCTCTTTCTGCCTTCCAAGTTTATTGTTTCTGCACTATGGCTTAGTGGTTCGGATAAAACTTTAACACCGTAACCTTTAATTGTCAACCCCTTAAAGTAGGAGCAAAACTCCTCGATATTCCTATTTTTAGTCATACCGAGTATTAAATATATCGGTGATTTTAAGTTATCACGAATCCAATTTGCCAAAACTTGAGCTCCGCTATTATTATGAGCTGCATCTACCCAAATTTGAACATTATCCCCTATTAATTTAGAATATTTTTTCGGTTCTATTTTTTCGATTCTAGCCCGCCAAATAGTATTTTGCAGTCCTTTAGAGATAATTTCGTTGCTAATATTAAATTGTTTATTTATCAAACTTATTAAAGCAATAACGCTTGCAGCATTTATTAATTGATGATCACCAAGTAGCGAAGGAGTCGGAAACTCATAACTAAAATTTCGTGATGAATAAATAAATCCGTTGTCCGTCTTTTTAATACCGAAATCATATTCATAACAAAAACTCGGTACCTCTAACTCTTCAGCCTTTGCAAATAATGTTTCATAAACTTCCAAAGCTTGCATACTTATAACACAAGGAACGCAAGGCTTCATAATACCAGCTTTCTCAACTGCTATTAGGGGTAATGTATTACCCAGCATATGCATGTGATCATATGAAATAGGTGTAATTAAAGTAATTAACGGTCGTTCTACTATATTTGTTGCGTCTAACCGACCGCCTAGTCCCGTCTCTAAAATTAATATATCGGCTTTTGTTTTCTCAAATGCTACAAATGCTGCTGCCGTAGTACCTTCAAAGAAGCTAGGTTCGATATTAAATTTTTCGCTTGCTACCCTCACCTCCTCACAAACCTGCCATAATTCATTATCCGAGATTTTCTCACCTGCTACTACGATTCGTTCATTAAATTCTAATAAATGAGGAGATGTATAGCAATGTACCTTATAACCGGTAAGCGTAAAGATGCTTTTAAGCATAGCACTGCTTGAACCTTTACCGTTTGTACCTGCTATATGTATGACGGGAGGAAGCCTTAAATGAGGGTTATCTAAGGCTTTTAAAAGTCTTGCTATATTTTCAAGATCATATTTAATATTATTTTTCCAGGTCGGCACCGGAAAATGCGGCATTAGCATTTGTTACTGTTTTTTTCATGAATAATTAGGATAGAAAATCTTTTTTAGCGATTAATCCAAATCTTGGCAATATTTTAAGGCTTTATTCAATTCTATTATTTCGTCAAAGGATAGTTTGCCAATTTTTGTATCGATTTTATCAATTGATATAGCATTAATTTTATCAACCATAATACAAGATTGTGATTTAAGACCATTTAACTCTGTAGGAGTCAATAGCAGACGATAAATTGCAGTATTTATTAAATAGGTTGTTATAGGACAAACTAATATGCTGGCAAGAGTTTTATTTAACGAGTTAGATTGAATAACAACAGCAGGACGAGGTTTGCCGTAATTTCCCTTAATACACAAACTACAATGTCGCCTTTTTTAATTTCTATTTTGTCCATTTATTAAATCCAATCTGTGTAATCTTGATTTTTTTCCCATTCTTCTTCTAATTTTTTTTGTTCCCTAGATAACAAAGATTGCCGTTTAACATCTTCTGCTTTTAATTGTTTAATACGTTCCTGTCCCTCGACAAATAAACGTACAGCTTCATTAATTAAATCGTTTGGACGACAATGTAATTCTGCAGCTATCAATGTAATTTTTTCACTTAAATTGGTTTCTAAGTATATATAGTTGGAGTGTTTTTTGTCATTTTATACCTGCACAACAATATTGATAATATAGATTATAACATAATATGTTATAATCTATATTATACTTGTATTTCACTACAGTCAAATTTTGAAGTTCATCGAGTTTTTGGTTTTACTACATTGATAAGTCCTATTAATAAGCCTGATTTAATTATTCCGGGTATTATAAAAGGTAATACACCACCGTAAAATGCACCGCTTGGTCCTAAAAGTTTAGAAAGCCACATCCAGCCAAAACTCATAATAATTATATTACCGATCAAACATAAAGATATCTGATTTAACCATTTATTAGAAGTAAAAATTTTATCTTTTAAACTAGCCATAATATATACGGCAACTATGAAACCTGCTAGATATCCTGCGGTAGGACCGAATAATATTCGTAACCCGCTCGAAAACTCTCCAAACACAGGGATTCCCATTGCTCCAAGAGTTATGTAAGATAGTATAGTTAAAGGTGCTGTAGTCTTATTATATGTAAGTCCGATGAACATCACTGCAACGGTTTGCAATGAAATAAATATAGGCTTCATAGGTATTAATATTTGTGAACAAATAGTAAGTAATGCCACTCCTAAAACTATTTCTATTGCTTGCCTTTTGGTTAACGGTAGTGAGATTGAATTAAGTTGCATAAAATTACCTCATAATTTATTTTTAAGTAATTACACTAAATAGAATTATATAATGTTCTTGTCAATAATATAAAAATGAAAATAAAAATTTATAATGATTTAGGAGTTTCAAAAGAAAGTATTAAGCATTGCGTGCATACCTTAAAACTTTACGCTCCAAAGTATGAGGTAGATTATATTACTGCACAAGAAATTATAGACGAAAAGTGTTTTCAAAACACCTTATTACTTATTTTACTCGGTGGAAGAGATTTATACTATGTACAAAAATTGCAAGGCAAAGGAAATGATAATATAAAAAATTATTTAAAAAATGGCGGTAATTTTCTTGGAATATGTGCCGGTAGTTATTATAGCGGCAATTATTTAGAATTTGCTAAAGGAACAAATATAGAGGTTATAGGTGAAAGAGAATTAAAGATTTTCAATGGAACGGTTAGAGGACCATTGCTTGCTCCTTACTACTATAATTCAAATAAAGGAGCAAGAGCCGCTTACCTAAAAATAAATCCAACACTTAATTTAAATATTAAGGATTGTTATGCTTTTTATAATGGTGGTGGATATTTTGTTGATGCAGAAAATACTAAAGATACTGAAATAATAGCAAGTTATGAAGATAATAAACCTGCAATAATAAAATGTACTTGCGGTGACGGGACAGCTATTTTAAGTGGAGTTCATCTTGAATATGAGCCTGCACTCATAAAAAATCAATCTCTTAATAATATTCGTAAAATACTAAAAGCTCATGATAAGGAAAGAATCAAATTATTAAATTATATATTCAAAAATCTAAATCTGTATAATAGCTTGGAGGGGTAAAACTAGGGATTCTATCTTGTAATAATAACCTAAAAGCCGGTCTTGATTTAATTAGTGAATACCAATGTTTGATAAGCGTCCATTTATCCCAATAAATCTCACCGAAATAATCAAGTACCGATAAGTGACAGCTTGCGGCAATATCGGCAATAGTTAGTGAATCCGATACAAGATAACTTCTTTTCTCGAGTAAAGAAGTTATATATTCTAAGTGATAATTTAAATTATTTTTTGCAGCACGTAAAAACTCGGTTCGTGGGCTGCTCATTTTAGCAATTGATCTTATAACTTTTTCATCGATAATAATCTTAGTAACTTCACGATAAAATTTATCGTTAAACCAAAAGAATAATCGTCTAATTTCGCAACAAATATCAATATCTTCATCTAAAAAATTAAAATTCGGATATTTGCTATTAAGATATTCAACAAAAGGATAAATACCTACTACAAATAAACCGTATTGCTCTTCTAAAATAGGTAAAGTTCCGGCAGGATTTATTTTTAAGAAATCTTTATTGAATTGCCAATAATCTTCTTTAATCGTAGTGAATTCTATGTCTAATTCTTTTAAGAAGACACGAGCTTGTCTTGAAAGAGGACAAATAGGATAATGATATAACTTTTTCATTAAATTTGTGTCATAGTAAGTTCTAGGTCATCCAATGGTTTGACAGAGGTTGTTGCATAACACATTTATGTCATTCCTGCGTGGATCGGTAAAACCCACTGTGTCACCCCGTGGCTTGACCACGGGGTCCATAAAAACAATAAAAAATACTAATAATTTTAGTATTTTTAACTGGATCCCGCGATCAAGTCGCGGGATGACAGAGGTGAAATGGATCCACGCAATAATCCCACGCGGGAATGACATAGAATGCTTTTTGAGCCATACGGGCAACACCAGTCAAGCCACGGGATAACAATAAGGTCTATAAGCCGGATTCTGTATGAATATAAATTCATTGCAGTTATTTATCTAGGATAAACGTTACCGTTTACCTCAAGCGATCTACCCGCATTACAAGCCGGCTAGAGATAACCCGGGAACTTGATAAGTTCTGTAACGCCTATTTGATCTTGCTCTTGGTGGGGTTTACCATGCGTAATTTGTTACCAACTTACCGGTACGCTCTTACCGTACCTTTTCACCCTTACCGAGTACTTACGTACAATTCGGCGGTATATTTTCTGTGGTACTTTCCCTAAAGTAATAATACTCTGCCGGAGGTTAACCGGCACCATACCTCTATAGAGTCCGGACTTTCCTCGTGATCTATAGCTTTGCTATATCATCACGCAACTGCACGACCGTTTAGAATTATGGTCAATTTTCTTAAATTAGTCAATAACATTTAGAAAAAGTTCAATTAACTTATTAAGTTCTGTGAAAGTTTCTAATTGATTTGCTATTTTGAGATATTTTTTAGCAAAAATTAATAAGATTTTTTTTGAAAATTTGACTTTTGTACACAGAATATAATTAAATTAACAAGTATAATAACAAATTTAAAATTTCAACTATTTTATTAAAGATATTCTTAATTTAACATTGCTACTATTTTTTTCATACTGTATAAATATGTATTTAATGCTTCTAAACACATAAATTGTTAGCAAATTTTGATATATGATATGAAAAAATTAATTTATTATTTTGGCAGTAATGGTAGTGACGGAAACGCTAGCATGAAGAATGTACTTGGTAACAAAGGTGCCGGTCTTGCTGAAATGTCTAATCTAAAACTACCTATTCCTGATGGCTTTACAATAACTACAGAGCTATGTAATTACTTTTACACCCACAATAATAACTTTCCTAAAAATTTTCAAAACGACTTAAAAAAAGCTATCACCGAACTTGAAATAACTACCGGTAAAATTTTCGGCAGCACAAGCAATCCCCTATTATTATCGGTGCGTTCGGGTTCTACGGTTTCAATGCCTGGAATGATGGATACTATCCTTAATCTTGGAATGAATAACGAAGTGTGTAATGCTCTTGCGGATTCCTGTGGTGATAAACGATTTGCTCTTGATAGTTACAAAAGATTTCTAGAAATGTATGGTTCAACGGTATTATCTATACCTAGTGATCTATTTGAACAAATTTACGAAAAGCACAAGATTCAAGCCGATATTCATAAAGATAGTGATATTACCGTAGAATTATTAGAAAAAATTATTGAGGATTTCAAACGGTTGCATATTAAGTATACTAAGCAACTAATTAATGATCCTTATGAACAGTTAGAATCGGCAATTAAAGCGGTGCTACATTCTTGGATGAGTAATAGAGCGGTTATATATAGAAAAATCAATAATATTTCGGAGGGTTTCGGTACGGCTATTAATATCCAAGCAATGGTTTTCGGTAATTTAGGTAAAACTTCAGCTACGGGAGTTGCTTTTACTAGATCACCTTCTACAGGAGAAAAAAAGCTCTTTGGAGAGTTTTTAATAAATGCTCAAGGTGAAGACATAGTATCGGGAACTAGAACACCTATGCCTATTATTGCAAATGATTCAAATTCTATGCAAGCAATGATGCCGGAAGTGTTTAAGGAATTATCACAAATTGCGAAAAAGCTTGAAGAACATTACTTAGATATGCAGGATATAGAATTTACTATAGAAAATAATAAGCTATATATCTTACAAACACGTACTGCAAAAAGAACAGCTATCGCTGCTATTAATATTGCCGTACAAATGGTAGAAGAAAAGCTTATTTCTAAAGAACAAGCCTTAATGCAAATCGATCCGGAATCATTAAATCAATTATTACATACAAGAATTGATTACAGTAAGGGGCTTACTTCTATTGCCGAGGGCCTACCTGCTTCTCCTGGGGCTGCAACAGGTATTGCGGTATTCTCACCTTATGATGCCGAAAAATTATCTCATCATCATAAAGTAATTTTAGTACGCCATGATACTAGCCCTGAGGATATTAACGGAATGCATGTTTCTTCAGGTATTTTAACTATTAGAGGGGGAATGACTTCACATGCCGCAGTTGTGGCAAGAGGTATGGGGAAGCCTTGTGTTTGCGGTACAAGTAATTTATCTATAGATGAGAAAAAGCAAATATTAACAGCAGGCGACATAGTTATTAAACAAGGTGATATTATAACGATTGACGGAGGTAGCGGCAAAATCTTCTTAGGTGAAATGCCGTTAATTCAACCTACTTTCAGTGAGGAATCAAAATTAATTTTAGATTGGGCAGACGAGATTAGTAGCTTAAAAGTTCGTGCAAATGCCGAAACAGTTAACGATGCTTTAGTATCTATAAAATTTGGGGCTCAAGGTATAGGTTTGTGTCGTAGCGAACATATGTTTTTTGATAAAAATAAAATTCCTTTAGTAAGGGAAATGATTATTGCTCCTGATATAGAACGTAGAAAGCTTGCCGTGCAGAAATTATTACCTCTGCAAACTGAGGATTTTAAAGCTTTATTTAGAGTAATGAAAGACAAACCGGTAAATATTAGATTACTTGATCCGCCGTTACATGAGTTTTTACCTACCACCGAAGAAGATAAAAAGAATTTGGCAAATAGCTTAAATCTACCGTTATCCATGATTAATCAACGTCTTCATGCTATGCATGAAGTAAATCCTATGCTCGGTCACCGTGGATGTAGACTTGGTATATGTTCACCGGAAATTTACCAAATGCAAATTGAAGCAATTTTTACGGCTATTTTTGAGCTACATAAAAAAGAACATATAGAATGTAATTTAGAACTAATGATTCCTTTAATTAGCAATGTAGGTGAAATAAAAAAGCTTAAAATGGATATTTATGAGGTAATAGAGGAATTAGAGCAACGTTATAGATATAAATTTTCTTTTACGCTCGGTACTATGATAGAACTACCAAGGGCAGCACTCGGCAGTAAGAAAATAGCTAAGGAAGTTGACTATTTTAGTTTTGGGACTAATGATTTAACTCAGACTACATACGGAATTTCTAGAGATGATATTGCATCTTTCCTCCCATATTATTTAGAAGAGAAGATTTTTGAATCCGATCCATTTACTACTCTAGATGAAGAAGGTGTAGGAGAATTAATTGAAATTGCTATAAAACGAGGAAAAAGCAGTAATGCTAATTTGAAACTCGGAGCTTGCGGAGAACATGCAGGAAACCCTGCCTCTATAGAATTTTTTCATAGAATGAATTTAAACTATGTTTCTTGTTCTCCATACCGTATCCCTATAGCAAGAATCGCCGCAGCACAAGCTAAGATTAAACACGAGTGATAAAGGCGTTGTTGCGAGCGGGTATTAATACCTATAGTACTAGGCATTTTCGTTCTATGTCATTCCCGTGTAGGCGTTGCCCGCGTGGATCAATTTCACTTCTGTTCATCCCGTGGCTTGACCACGGGATCCAATAAAAAATACTAAAATTATTAGTATTTTTTATTGTTTTTATGGACCCCGTGGTCAAGCGAACTAGCTGACACAGTGGGTTTTACCGGTCCACGCAATGACCAAAAAATTATTTACAAATTAATATGATCATAATACCTATATTAAGCATTTTTGGGTTTTCGTCTTTTTTTGCCAAATATTTCAAAACAAAATTGACCTTCACTATTCCCGTAACAATCAGCATATTAGTACCGATTTTATATTGTTTTGCTATGTTAAAGCTATTACCGTCAGCAACATATGTAAGTTATTTCATCGGTATATTTTTAGCTCTCAGGTCATTCCTGCATTTCATAGGCGTTGTTGCAGGAGTTGGCTACGCTCCTGTCATCCCGCGACTTGATCGCGGGATCCAGTTAAAAATATTTAGTATTTTTAAGTTATATTTTTGGACCCCGTGGTCAAGCCACGGTATGACACCGCGCGCATTTCTTGATCTACGTAATAATACCTACTTCATGTCATCCTCTCGGAAGCAGGAATCTAGAAAAAATATAATTGAAATCATCATATTCGCTTTACTAATCTTCATATTTTTTCTTTATACAAGAGAGGCATCGCTGCATGCTTATGATGATTTTTCGCACTGGGGGATATTTACTAAAGAATTGTTATATTTCGGTGTTTTTGAGAATCAGTCTTCATTAACTTCCATTATTACTACTCATGCCCATTATCCAAGAGGTGCTGCCGTTTATCATTACTGTATGCTTTCATTTTCAGGTTATTCGGACGGTAATGTATTATTTGCTCATTTCTTATTACATTTAGCATTTCTAGCTCCTTTAGCCGCAAATAAGAAATTGTGGCAAACCGGTGTGTTGTTCTCACTTTTACTTTGCAGCGTAGTATTATATACAACCGGAATTCGCTCTATATATAATGACAGTACTATCGGCTTGATGTTCGGAGCTATTTTTACGATTTATATACTTGAGGAAGACAAGAAAAAAGCATTATTGCTTATTTTACCTATTACGATATTGCTTGCCTCTTTCCGAGAAATTGGAACATGGTTTGCTAGTTTTGCTTCGATAATTCTTATAGCTCATTATACAATTTTCTATAAGAAACCTAAAAAATCAAGTGATTATATTGTATATATGATACTACTTACCTTACCAATTTTGTGTAATTTTATTTGGATGAGTTATTTTAAAAATACTCATGATTTTTTTGACAGAGGCGAACATAGTTTTAGCAATTTAATATATATTGTTGAAAATTTTAATGAACAGCATAGAGCATTATTACTAAATTACGGTAAATTTCTCTTGTTATTCTTAGTAAAAGAAGGAAGTTTAGTTGTATATACTATTTGTATAGCATCATGGTACGGAATTCGTAAATATAAACCGGATTTGCTGAAAGAATATAAATTTTTTCTGATAAGTATTTTTGCTTGTTTTATAATTTTTGCCTTGTGGCGATTATATTTATATTTCTTTAATTTTAGTTATGAGGAAGCAATTAGAGGAGCATCATTACTTAGATATCTAGGGTGTTATGTTATAGCTATCGGAATGATTGCAGCTTCATATGTTAAAAATAGTATTTTCTTAAATAAGCAAAGTAATAAAGAATTATTTATATTCCTTCTGCTTCTTGCTGTTTCTACGTTTTCCGTAGTAAAAAATATATTAAGAATCAAACACTTAAACCTAGAACAAAAGAATTTTATCCAGCAAACGACAGAAGTTAAAAAGCTATTGGAGCAAGGCAATAAAATTGAATTTAATTTTGGCGGTAAGAAAGATAATTTACAATGTTATATATTAAATTATAATCTAGCACCGTATTTAGGTAAGAAATCCTTACAAGAATGTATAAAAGCTCCTAAAGAAGCGATTATAGAAACAGAGGAAGAAACGGTATACGCTCCCTTTAAATAGCATCGAATCGTCATTGCGAGGAGGCATTGTTGCGTGAACCCAAAAATCCGTTCGGTGTCATATCGTGGCTTGACCACGGTATCCAAAAAAACAATAAAAATACTAATAATTTTAGTATTTTTAACTGGATCCCGCGATCAAGTCGAGGGATGACAATAGAAAACCCATCCACGCAAGAATGACATAAAACCAATATAGATTTTAACAATTATGGATATAAAATATAATTTAGCTGCCGCTTACCGAATAATGGCATATTTATCCTTGGATGATCATACTTATACGCATCTATCCGCAAGACCTAAAAATGCCGATTTTTACTATATTTATCCTTTTGGACTAAGGTTTGAAGAAGTAACTACGGAGAATCTTTTAAAAGTTAGTTTAGACGGAAAAATTTTAGAAGGGGAAGAATATCAATATAATAAAACCGGTTACTTTATTCATGGTAGCATTTATAAAGTACGCCCTGATATTTCTGCCGTTTTTCATTATCATACTCCCGCAAGCATAGCAGTTTCTGCTTTAAAATGCGGGCTTTTACCGCTCAGTCAATGGGCATTACATTTTTACGACAGAATATCATATCATGATTATAATTCTCTAGTACTAGATGCTGACAAACAGAGTAGTAGACTTGTTACTGACCTTAAACAAAATTATGTGATGTTACTTCGTAATCACGGTGCTATTACCTGCGGCAAAACTATTCATGAAGCTATGTTTTATACTTACCATTTAGAACAAGCTTGTAAAACACAATGTTTGCTAAATTCCACAAAAGAACAAGAGATTATAACCCCTTCCGTAGAAATATGTAAGCAGACGGTAAAAGACTTATTATCGTTTGAAGAAGATTTAGGCAAACGTGACTGGGAAGCTTGGATACGACTTGTAAAGATGTAATCACAACTATAGTACCGGACAATTTTCACTTTATGTCATCCCTGCGAGGCGTTGTTGCATGGCTCGGAAAAAAGCGTACAATGTCATTCTTAGCAACGGTGGGAATCCAAGGCTTTGGGATGTCATCCCGTGGCTTGATCACGGGATCTAAAAATAATAAATTAGATACCGCGATCAAGTCGCGGTATGACAAAGAACTGGATTCCCGCCTACGCGGGAATGACATAAACGAGCCATGCAACAACGCCAATGCCCTACGGGAATGACATCAAGTGAAAATCATAGAGTACTATAACATATTTTTTACTTCTTACCCATTTTTGTAATTTAGCCATACTTCTAAATCCGATGGTTGTAAATTAATTTCTTTTGCAAGTTTTCTAATTTCTTTAACTTTATTGTCTTGCTCTTTTAACTTTTTAGTATTAAGGATTGTAATTTTGTTTTTCATTTTAAACTGTTATATCAAACTAAATATATCTAATGCCGACAACTGCTACCGTGAACATGTGGAGGATGGAGTTTGATATGCTTTAGCATCTTTTTAACAAGCGTATCACGCTTAAGTTTTGATACATAATCTAAGAAAGTTTTGCCGTTTAAATAATCTATTTCATGCTGAATTACAGTTGCTAAAAAGCCTTCTGCTTCTAGTTCTTGTTTATTACCGTCATAATCGAGATATTTTACCTTGATTGCTTTTGATCGTGTAATAGAGGCTTCAATGCCTGGAAATGATAAAGAACCCTCAATAAAAGTTTGTTTTTCTTCCGAAAAATAAGTTATTTCCGGATTAATAAAAACTATAGGCGATGATTTATTATTTTCATGTAGGTCAACTACCGCTATACGCTTTAATATTCCTACCATATTAGCACCCAAGCCCACTGCCCTTTCTATATGTAAAGTCTGAAGCATTTTGTCGACAATAGTACGAATATTATCATCAACAATGTCTATATATTCTGCTTGTTTTTTAAAAATATCGTTTGGTGCATAAACTATTTGATAGTAATGTTTCTCTTGATTCATTAATATACTCCGGATAAATGAAGAGTTATTTTTGCATTGCTAAATAAAGATAGATATCGTCATTGTGAGAGGGCATTACCCGCGTGGACACCCGAATCGTCATTGCGAGGAGCGAAGCGACGTGGCAATCCAGAAAAATAATTAAAAAAATTCTGATTTACAGAATTTTTTTACTGGATTGCTTCGTCGAAACTTGCAGTTTCTTCTCGCAATGACGGAGTGGTATCCACGTAGCCTACCCGCTTGCAATGATGTAATTTTTTTAAACCATCAATATTTATTTAGCAATGCCGTTATTTAATTACGATAGCTGATAATATATTCTGATTATAAGGTTCTTGCAAATGATATGAGCGTCTTTTACTTGGATATTTTAATGGATTTGTGTAAGTATCTTCAGCAATATTTTTTATATCTTTAACGCCTGCTTCTTTAAGTTTTAATTCTACAAAGCTAGGTAAATCAAACATATAATGATTTTCTTTTATCGAGTTTATAAAAAACTGTTTATTGTTAATATCTTTACTTAAGAAAGCTTTATAATATTCATCATCAACCTCATATGAACTTTGAGCTATAGCAGGACCTATCACTGCTATTAAATTCTTTGCTCCTTTTTCTGTCATTTTAGTAACTATATTACTAATAATATTATTTATACTTCCTTTCCACCCCGCATGTGCCGCTCCGATTATTTTACCGTCGCCGCTTGCAAGTAATACCGGTACACAATCTGCCGATTGTACCGCTAATACTAAATTTTTCTTAGTTGTAATGCTTCCATCTGCTTCAGGTACTGCTATTATGGACTCATCAGCATTAACAATTTGATTGCTATGTACTTGGTTTAAAATTAAAATATCTTGTGCTTTAAAATAAGTAGTAATAGATTTTTTGTTTTCAACTATTTCTGGTTCATTTATAGAGTTATTTTTTTTTATATATCTATGACTTGAATTATTGAATGTTTTATCAAAAATTTTATAATAAACTGATCCGTTTATTAATCCTTCCATGAAAATACCCTATATTAATTATAATAGTTTTATTAATACTTTATCCGGTCGTTTACAAAAAAATAAACAGCTAGAAAAAATAATAGCACAATTTCATCAAGACTATAACCTAATCCCTATTATCGGCGTAGAAATAGAGTTTTATTTAAGTCACAATATTGATATAGCTAAATTTGAAATACTTTCAAGAAAATACTTAGCTAGATTTAAAATTTCTAAAATAAAAAAAGAAAAAGGCAATAATCAATTTGAAATAGATCTTCCTCCTTCTGTAAACCTAATACAATATATAAAAAATATATTAGAGGTTAAAACTATTTTAAAAAAAATGGCACAGCAGTTAAACGGTTATATAGATTTTTCTCCTAAGCCGTTTTTGGATGATTATGGTAATAGTATGCATTTTCATATTAATTTTAATTCCGAGTTTAATGATTATTATATAATTTTAGCAGCACAAGGGCTATGTCACTATATGTTAGACACCCTACTCGCTTTTATGCCGACTACTCTAGATTATTCACGGATAAATAAAAAATTTATGGCTCCTACGCATATATCATACGGTGGAAATAATAGAAGCGTAGCCGTACGAATTCCAAATTCTTTTCCCAAACGTTTAGAACATCGCTTATCTTCTCCTGAAACCGATCCGTATATAGCAATTTTTACTATTTTAAAATCAATATTGTTGGCTTTAAAATCTCCAAGTTCGCTCCAAAAAATAGAAAAAATTTATGGGAACGCTTTCGATCCGCAATATGATTTAACTCCATTACCTACATCATCTCAGGATAGCTTTATGTTATTTAAACCGGAGTTTTTTAAATAATTTGTATTTTGTTCGTAAAACCTAAAAACTAAAAAATAATTGTTTTTTTACAACTAAAATAAAGATTGATATAAAGTTTTAAATATAAAACTGCCGAAATTGTTTCAATTAATTATTTTATTTTTGTAAAACTAAATAACTTATGAAGTGCTTTAAGCCGCACTTCACTCTATATTTTCATAATTTTTCATTAGATAATTAAATTCCGCACCATAAATAAATATCATATTTATAATATAGAAGAATATTAATGTAACTATTATACTACCAAGGGAACCATACATTAGATTTAGTTGATTATAGTAGACTATATATGTTGAAAGTAAATAGCCGCTTATTATCCATAATATCACAGTTAATAAAGCTCCTGGAAATACATCAACAAAATTTAATTTTACATTAGGTAATATATAATACAAAGATGAGGCACCTAAAAATAACAAAATTAAAATTAAAGAATATCTTATAAAATTTAAAATGATCTTATATTTTTCAATAGTCTCTAATATTATTGGAACTTTTGTAAATACTATTGGAATCACCACTAAAAGAAACATAGTAAAGGTAATCAAGGCACTAATTATAAGAAACTGTATAATACTAAGTAATCTTCTTCTTATATAAGGGGGGGGAGATTTTATTTGATATACACGATTTAAAATAGTCCTTAAACATTCTACAAAAGAAGAAGCAGTCCAAATACTGCCTACTATGGCAAGATTCATTAAACTTTGAGGAGGAGCACTTAGTAATTCTCGTATTCTCTTTTCTATTGATTCCGTTGCTTGTTCCGGAAGACTCTCTAGAAAAATTTGTATAAAATTTTGACCGAGTTCTGAAGCTCCTAAAAAGCTTGTTAAAGCTAATAAGAATACTAGGAAAGGGAAAATAGATAAAAGTATCATGAATGACATATATCCCGAATGTTCAACGCCATCATCTTCTATTGTTCTAAATAAGGCTACGTAAAGACAATTAAAAATTTTTCTCATTATAAGCTTTAGTTGTTATTATTAATTTTATATTTAACCTTAAATAAGTTCGCTGTAAATAATTAATTTATAATTAAAATGAAACTATATTTTATCTTTGATTTGAAATATTGACATAGAAATGAAATTTTCCCTTGCATTAGTTTTATATTTTTCTATAATACACCAAAATTTTATTTTTTTATAAATTGTAATTTATATCTCAGTAAATAAGTTTTTAAAACATAAGGTATTCATATTTTAGCTTTAAAATAATTTTAAAGCTCTTATGATATTTTTATTTGATAAGAAATAATTTTGCACGATTCTTTAATAATTATTTATCAAATGATTACAAAAAACTTAAAAAATGTTATTTTATAGTTGCTTATAATATTAATTTATGGTATTATTTCTACTTACAATTGGATAAGTTTAATGGTATAAAATTATTAATAACCACATGTTTTATAATAATATAGGATAATATCATTTTTGTTCAAAGAAAATTTTTAAATATAGACATAATTAGTAACTAAGGAGAAGATAATGGGTAGAAAAAACGATATTATACAAAAAATCGATAGTTTTATCGGTAAGAAAATTTATTCTTTAAGACTCGCTAAGGGGTTGTCTCGTCAACAACTTGCTGAAGTAATTGATGTTACTCATCAACAATTACAAAAATACGAAAAAGCAATTAATAGAATTTCTGTAGGAAGGTTAGTACTAATCGCAGAAGCTTTAGATAGGAATATTGATTATTTCTTTGAAGGTTTAGAAGAAGCTAATAAACCGCAGCCTGTACATACTCAACATCAACGTATGTGCATTGAAGTTTCAAGAAATTTTATGAAAATTAATAGCACGGAAGAACAACAAGCTGTTAATAATCTAGTAAAATGTTTAGCCAGAAAAGATAAGCTAAAAGCTAGCTCGTAAAATATTTAATTTATGCTTTTGTGGCCCTCATTATAGGGAACAAGCTTCGACCAAATAGTCCCTATAATTATTTCCTAGCTAAAAGCAGCTTTGTGGAACTCTCTCAATGTATTCTCCCGCGAAAGCGGGAATCTCTAGAAAAAGCAACCTTAATTGATAAAATAACCATATAAAAAACATGCTTCCTGCTTTCGCAGAAAGGTATTGTTGCGTGGACCACAAAACGCATTCGGTGTCATACCGTGGCTTGTCCACGGGATTGACAGAGGTAAAACCGATCCACGTAACAATGCTTCGCAGGAATGACATCGCTTGCCTTTATAATATACAGAATACAAGTCTTGATCAGCGTGGTGGAAAGGAAGACTCTCTTTTAATAGGTGTTAATTTATTTAAATTTTCCGACTGAATAATGCTATCTCTTGCATTCATTAATGCTCCCATAATTTTTATATTATCTTTAATATTAACTCTATCTCTTCCTACTACCATTTTAGCTTTTTCAATATCCGGCTTATCTTTACTTATAGGTTTTAATTCAGACTGTCCTGATACTACCCTTACATCTTCCGTTTTAACACTAGGGTTTTCAATTGCTTCTGCTCGTTTTTGTGCTTGTTCTTGTAATAACTTATCTATAGTTTGTAAACGTACTTCTTTAGATAAAGTTTTATCATCAATTAAATTAGCTTTAATGAAACTTTGCTGTTCTTCAGTAGAAGATTTAGTACCAAATTCCTTTACCAGCTCATCTACTTTTTTTGTTGATTCAGCTTTTTTTTCTTCAAGAGTTTTAAGATCACCATCTGGAGAGAGCATAGCACGAAAATTATTGACTTTCTCAATTGCAAGCTTAGAGATATCATTTAATATACTGGAAGTTTTTTTCACAACTTCTTCTTCTGAGACTTTACGTTTTTCAGGATGAGCATCTAAAACAGGGGTAATAACATTTTTTAATGCATCAGTTACATCTTGGGCTTTGTTATATATATCATCGCGAGGCTTAGATTCCTGTCCTTTTAACCCTTCAGTTAAATTTTGAGTTTCTCTATCTAAAGCTACCTCACTCGCTGCATCTTTAAGAGCTTGTTTATCTTCCGGTATAGCAGTACTCTTATCAATCCCTCTAGAAACAGCTTTAGTTATTTCAGGATTTGCTTTGCCTTCATAAATACCCTCTACTAACCCTTTAGTCATTAACTTTTTATCTTCCAAATCTGTTATACTTTCGGCTACCCCTTTTTCTACGGATTCTATAGCAGAAATTTTTTCTGTAGGTGCCATAGTTTTATGACTAGCTATAGCTTCTCCCATACCTTTAACAATGTCTGCTTTATCTTGACCGTTCAAAGGACTCTCAGCAACTACCTTAGTAATACTTTCAAGCGTTTCACCTTTTATTTCTGCTTTAATCGGACTATCTAAAACCTTTGTAGTAACATTTTGTATTGCCTCAGTTTTAGCGATAGTATTAAATGCAGGGTTAGCTAAAATACCTTGTACCTCTGTTATTTGGGCATTTTTAGTTTGTTCTGCTGTAATCTTATCTAAATTCTGCTGCATCAATTGTTGTTGTTCCGGACTGAGAACTTGGGCTTCTACACCTTTCTTTAATACAGAACCTAATAATTTTTGTTTTTCCGCATTGCTTAATTCAGAGGCATTAACCTTATCACCTACTGCTATAAGCATTGTCCCTTTATCTTCAGTAGAAAGGTTACTTTTTATTACAGCATCCGTAATACTGTCAATTGCCGCAGCTCTACTTGCATCATCTTTAAGACTTAAACCGACATCTACTGCCTTTTCTAACATCTGCTGTTTTTGCTTCGGTTCAAGATTCTCTGAATTTAAAGCTATAGCTACTGTAGCTTCAAGCATTTTTGATTTTTCTAGGTCTGGGGTATTCTGATCATTTTTTATGGTTTCTAATACCGCATTTACTCCACCTACTTTTGTGTCCGGTGTGAGGTCATTATTATTGACCGTATTTTTAGTTAAAGCAATGATATTATTCTGCTTTTCAGCAATATCACTTTTCTCATTATTAAGAATTGCCGTGGCTGCTTCGTTAATTAAATCAATTTGTTTATTACTGTCTTTTTCTCTTGTTAAACCTGCATTTACATAATTTAATAAATCTTGTATGCTGCCTGATAAAGCTGTAGCTGCATTAAGGAGGTTTGGATTCACTTGTTGCGGCTGTGGCATTTGTGAAGTCTCAGGCGGTACTTGTGTAGTAGTAGGCGTTTCAATAGATGATTTTAATTCTTGATTCGGAGTTATTATTGGTTGCGGTGTTTCCTGAGATCGACCTTGTACCTTTGTTAAATCTTCAGCTATAGTTTGTGATAAATCAACACTCTGCCCTTGGTTTAGTTTTACCTCTTGCATCATTTCTTGATATTTACCGCGTGTTACCGCAAGTGTATAAATTTCTCCGCCATGCTCAATATAAGCTACCGCATCCGGTCCGTCTCCGGCAAATTTTAAAGGTTGCGGCGAGCTTATTTCTTTAAGTTGAGGTTTACTGTCTTTGCCCTCTTCATAGTGAGCGGTAAAATATACTGCTTTATCTTTAGAGGGTTTTGTGCCATCAGCTTTTAATGCTACCATCGACAAATGCATTGACCCATCGGCTTTATCAAGTTTTATAGGAAAATCTATTTCTCTATATGAACTGATTTGAACCTGAGTACCGTCTTGTTTAGCTACAGTAAAAGGCTTAGTTTTAACAGTTGTTTCATTTAAGGTGCAGAGTTCATCGCCTGCATCATTTCTAACTACCGTGGCTCTAAGATCGCTTGCACTTATTTGGTTTTCCCACTGTACCGGCTTAAATCCACCCTGGTATCCATTAGCGGCACTATATGTTGAGAGAACATTTTTATAACCGGCTATTTCAGCTGCTTCTAGCCGCTTTTTTGTTTCCGAATCTTCAAAAGCCTTATTAATTAATCCTTGATTATCTTGGTTACTCAAAAAAGCACGGAATTTTCTATCTTCTTCTTCCTTTGCTATTTGTTCAGCTAATTCCGGATTTGTATTAGCAAAATATTCTCTTAATATATCTCTTTGTTTCTCTAGGATTTCTCTTCTGATAGCTTCAGTTATTGGGTCTGATGTCTGACCGTCAGGGGAAATACTGCCCGATAAAGTACTAATTAAAGGAGTAGATTGAGTAGAAGATGCAGGAGTAAAGCTAAAACCATCATCAGCTGTATCTAGTGTAGGTTGAGAAAAAAGTTCTTGTTCTTGTTTCATTTGTTGCTGTTTTTCTTCTTCTGTAAATTCTCTATTTAAAGGATCAAATTCACTTGTATCTGGATTACCGTCTTTACTCATAAAACCTCTAATTTAACCAAAAATTAATTAGCACAAACTGTAAATAATTATGTCATTGCCCGCGTGAATACCGAGCCGTCATTGCGAGCGACTAAAAGGAGCGTGGCAATCTCAGGAATTTTCCTGAGATTGCTTCGTCGAATTACTGCGTAATTCTTCTCGCAATGACGTTAAAACAAATAACACCGTCCTTTTCACAGTTTGTGTTATACTGTCAAAGATAGTATATAAAGAAAAGATAGTATATAAAGATTTTAGTAATATCAAGAAAAAACTGATATTATTATTGAGAAAATTTAATAGAATTTTTATATTCTTTATTGAGTTCTTTAGTTGCCCAAAGCCAAGTTAAGCAAGTAATTATAAATATAATCATTAAACAGATGGAAATAGATTGATAACTAGCGGAAGGTAATATTATAAATACCAATGATTGTAAAAATGCACTACCGGATTTACCGAGTTTTGTACCTATCACGTCGGCAGCAGCTTTACCTTTTATTTTTATTTCCGGATCTAAAGGAACATAAGCCATTTCTTTTGTTGAATCAAATAAGGTATATTTACTTGATTTACTAAGCACATTTTGAATAGCACCTATTGTTATAGCAATTAAAGCAGGATCAGTTAGAATAAAATTTGCTATTATTAAGCCGGCAAATCCTTCAAAGTTATTAACAGCAAAAAATAATATACCGGTAATAAAAACTATTAAAGGTGTGATAACAGCCGCCGTAAACCAGCCAAGTCTTCTAACTATATTTGAACCAAGTACGACAAATAAAATAGTAAATACTCCGGTGTAGCTCAAATAACTTCCTATAAAAGCTGCATATTCGGTTGGAGTTTTATAAATTTTAGTAGCTGCTGCTTTCCAAGGACCTTCTACTAAATTAATGGCAATGCCATAGCAGATAAGCAAAGTTGCAATTAATCTAATATGCCTTGACGATAGAATCATCTGAAAACTTTCGGCAATAGTCATAGATTTTTTCTTTGCTTTAAATTTGAGTAACGCCATATGCTCTTTATCTAGTACTTTATGATTAAGTAGCCAAAAAGTTTTAATAGCTATTATACCTAAAATTAGTACTATAGTTAGAATAATTTGTATAGAAAGTGTATGAAAAGACGATTGCAATGCAAATTTATTAGTTACGTAATCATTAATATTACTTAGATTTTCTAAAAACTGCCCTGCTAAATAAATACCTGTTTGACTAAGTAAACCGAATAACGGATAAAATCTTTTAGATTCTTCCACGGTAGTAATGTTATTAACAAACTGCCAAAAAAGTAATGCAAAAACTACGTTTGGCCATAATTCGGCGATTATATAAAATAGCGAAAAACTCCATTTTGATAAAAGCAATATAAACCATTTTAAATTAGGTAAGCTTGCCGTTAAATTTTGAACAGTTACAGGGCTTAAATGCAGCATTTCATGATTTGGAAAAATAACGTAGGCAAATAAAGCAAAGAATGTTAAAAAAATTGATATAATAAGATAAAATATATTTTCTGCTTTCATCCTATTAACAAGCTTTACATATATAGCAGTCATTAAGAAAGCTGACGGCATCACTCCCCAAAACTTCAAAAACGAGATAGTCTCGGCACCTATCATAGTAGTAACAATACTATCTTTTAAAGCTCTGATTAGATTTTGGATAAATAAAATACAGAACATTAATAAGGTGATGAATAAAAATTTAGAAACTTCGTGGCGTTTTATAGGCCAGATATAATCGGTAAGTTTGGAAAAACGGCTATTGATTTTAGAGGGAGGATTTTCTATATTACTGGAGTTAATCGTCATTATTTGGTCTAACCTATATCTTGCTATTGGCTAGAATTATATATTAAAGATTTTCTAAATTTAAGTCAAGGATATACTCGTTTAATTTGAGGTATTAACTAAAAAGAGTTGATATCGTCATTGCGAGCGAACTTTAGTTCGTGTGGCAATCCAGAAAAATTAATAAAAAATGCTAAAATTAGCATTTTTTTACTGGATTGCTTCGTCAAATTACTACGTAATTCTTCTCGCAATGACGAAAAAGTTTCAAGTTATCAACCCTTCATTTTATGGAAGTATATTAATGAATAGTTATTGGTTAAATATTTATAAACCAAGAGGTATAAGTTCTGCTAAACTGGTTAGTATGGTAAAAAAAATACTCGGTAAAGAAGTTAAGATAGGACATGCCGGTACTTTAGATGTTGAAGCGGAAGGGATACTACCCCTTGCCGTAGGTGAAGCTACAAAGCTGATACAGCTGCTAATTGATGCTAGAAAAACCTATATTTTTACCGTAAAATTCGGACTACAAACCGATAGCGGCGATTATACCGGTAAAGTAATAGCAACGAAAGATTATATCCCTTCTCAAGAAGAGGCTTATACCGTATGTTCTAAATTTATCGATAACGTAACACAAATACCGCCGGCTTTTTCTGCTCTTAAAGTTAACGGTGTAAGAGCTTATAAATTGGCCAGAGAGGGGAAAGAAGTAGAATTAAAGCCAAGAAATATAACTATTTATAATCTAAAATGTTTAAATTTTGATGAGAAAAATGCTACCGCTACATACTATACGGAATGCTCAAAAGGTACTTATATAAGGACTTTAGCAGAAGATTTGGCATTGTCCTTGCAAAGTTTAGGATTTGTGATAGAATTACGCCGTACTCAGGTTGGAATATTTAAAGAAGAAAATGTTATCCAAATTGAATCACCTGACGAAATTACCAAAAATTTCCTAGAGGAAAAAAGCATAAAGATAGAATCAATACTGGACGACATCCTGGTTCTTGATGCTACTGACAGCCAAGCACAAAAAATCAGATATGGGCAGAAATGCCAATTCGATTATGAAGAAGACGTTAGTCTTTTATGGGTTCGCTATAAAGGCACTCTGCTTGCAATAGGTAGCTTAAACAAGAGTTGCTTTAATTCTTTACGAGTATTTAATTTATTATAACAATTTAAGGAGAAATTATCGATGTCGATTACACAAGAACGTAAACAACAATTAATTAAAGAATATGCTATAACGGAAAATGATACCGGTTCAAGTGCGGTGCAATGTGCTATCTTAACTGAAAGAATCAACAATTTAACCGAGCATTTTAAATCTAACCATAAAGATCATACTTCAAGACGTGGATTATTAATTTTAGTCGGACGCCGTCGTAGATTACTTAACTATATTAAAAAGAATAATGTTAGAGAATATTTAGATTTAATAAGTAAGCTAGGAATTAGAAAGATTAAGTAGCTAAATAACCGTCATTGCGAGCAGCCGTAGGCTGCGTGGCAATCTCGTCAAATATCCTGAGATTGCTTCGTCGAATTACTACGTAATTCTTCTCGCAATGACGGGATAGAATACAAAAAATATAAATTATGAAATGAGATAAATAGATGTTTAACGAAATAACTAAGAGTGTTACATGGAACAGGAAAGTTCTTGAGCTTAGTACAGGTAAGATAGCAAGGCAAGCTGACGGAGCAGTTACGGTAAAAATGGGTAATTCCGTTTTATTATGTACAGCAGTAGTAGCTAAAAAAGCAAAAGAAGGTATCGGCTTTTTTCCTTTAACGATTAATTATAGAGAAATGGCATATGCTGCTGGTAAAATCCCCGGAGGATTTTTTAAACGTGAGGGAAAAGCATCAGATAGAGAAGTTTTAGTATCTCGTTTAATAGATAGACCGATTAGACCATTATTTCATCCGGCTTTTGTGAATGAAACGCATGTAACTTGCAGTGTTCTTTCATATGATCCTGAAACTCCGGTAGATATACTTGCAATTATTGGTGCATCGGCTGCCCTTAGCCTATCCCCTGCTCCTTATCTAGAAATAGTTGCTGCAAGTAAAGTCGGTTTAATCAATGGTGAATTTGTTTTAAATCCGACACTTGAATTATTAAAAGCAAGTCAGCTTGATTTAGTAGTTGCAGGAACATCAGATTCAGTAATGATGGTTGAATCGGAAGCTCATTTACTCGCTGAAGAACAAATGTTAGAAGCCGTAAAATTTGGATTTGAAAGCTTCCAGCCGGTAATAAAGATAATTAAAGAACTAGCAGAAGAAGCTAAAAAACCAAAGCTTGAAATGCAAGATTTATATCCTGCCTCATTAAAGAAAGAAATTGAGAAGTTATTTGTAAAAGAAATTGAACAAGCTTTTGCGATTAAATCTAAACAGGAACGTAGTACTAATTTAGATTTAATACCTGAAAAAGTTCTTACACATTTTGTAAGCGACATAGAAAATAAAAAATATAGTAATTATCAAATCGAATCGGCTTTAAAATCTATTGAATCAGATATATTACGTAACGAGATTTTAGAAAAAAATAGACGTATCGATGGAAGAAGTACCACGGATATAAGACAAATTGCTTGTGAAATAGGTTTATTACCTTCCGCACACGGTTCAGCTTTATTTACTAGAGGCGAGACGCAAAGCTTAGTTAGTACTACATTCGGTACTAGTTTAGATGAGCAGATAGTTGACAGTTTAGAGGGTGAGTATAAAGAGTGTTTTATGCTTAATTATATCTTTCCGCCCTACTCTGTAAATGAAGCAATGCCGATGAAAGCACCTAGTCGTCGTGAAGTTGGACACGGTAAACTAGCATGGCGTGCTATTAATCCAATATTACCTAATAAGGTACAATTTCCTTATTCTATTAGAGTAGTTGCTGAAACTACGGAGTCTAACGGTTCTTCTTCAATGGCAACTGTTTGCGGTAGTTCTCTTGCTTTAATGTATGCCGGCGTACCGATAAAAGCACCGGTTGCGGGTATTGCTATGGGGCTTGTTAAGGAAGGCAAAAAATTTGCGGTATTATCCGACATTCTTGGAGATGAAGATTATTTCGGTGATATGGACTTTAAGGTTGCAGGAACTAGTGAAGGGATTACTGCATTACAAATGGATATCAAAATATCCGGAGTAGATTTTAAAATAATGAAAGTAGCTTTAGAGCAAGCACGACTAGGTCGTTTGCATATACTTGAGCAAATGAATAAAGTTATTAGTAAACCAAATAGCGAACTAAGTAAAAATGCTCCTTCTACTACTACTATAAAAATAGATAAGGATAAAATTAGAGATATTATAGGACCGGGCGGTAAAGTAATAAAGGAAATTTGTGAGACTAGCGGTGTTAAAATAGATATAAGCGATGACGGTACGGTTTCTGTTTATGCTTCAGATAGAGATAAGCTAAAAGTCGCTTTAGATAAAATTAAAGCTATTGCCGTTGAACCTGAAATCGGTGAAATATTTAACGGTACGGTAATGAAAGTCTTAGATTCCGGTGCTTTTATTAATTATTTAGGTAATAAAGACGGCTTTGTTCATATTAGTGAAATTTCAGAAGAAAGAATAGAAACGGTTAGCAGTGTTTTAAAACAAGGCGATATAGTAAAAGTTAAACTGATAGGCTTTGATAATAAAGGCAAAGCAAAACTAACTATTAAAAATGCCAATAAGGATAAATCTTCAAATAATCCAAAGCCAAAAAATAATGTTAATAATGCTAAGGAAAATTCAGAACCTGAGCGACGTGATTCTAGTAAAAAACGAGCTTGGAATGAAGATAATAATGCTGAAACTGCTGAAGTAATTACAGAACGTAAGTATTTTAATTGATATGAAGCTTAATTGTTATTGCGAGGAAAAACTGTAAGTTTTGACGAAGCAATCCAGTAAAAATTCTGTAAATCAGAATTTTTTTAATTATTTTCTGGATTGCCGCGTCGCCTACGGCTCCTCGCAATGACGATTAGGTATTCACGCAACAACACCTGCTCGCAATGACAGTTCGGGTATCCACAAAATAACTCATAATACTAATAATTTACTGGATCCCGTGGCGGGGTCACGGTATGACAATGAGTAAATAAATGACCGACATAAATAATTACCAAATCATCGCAAAGAGGGTTATTTCTAGTGAAGCAAGTGCTTTAGAAAAATTATCTGAAAATATCCCTGAAGACTTTAACAGAATTATAGAATTTTTACTATCTTTCAAAGGACGGATAATCCTAACCGGCATAGGCAAAAGCGGTTATATTGCAAGAAAAATAGCTGCTAGCTTTTCTTCAACCGGTATGCCTGCTTTTTATTTACATCCGGCAGAGGCAAGTCACGGCGATTTAGGTATGGTGACGAGAAATGATCTAGTAATTATGCTATCTAATTCCGGTGAAACTAAAGAGCTATTTAATATAATTGAATATTGTAAGAACTCTTCCATAAAAATTGCTGCAATGACAATGAATAAAAATTCCACTTTAGCTAAAAGAAGCGATTTTTTATTAATAGTACCTGAATACCCGGAAGCTTCTGTAATTGGAGCTCCTACTATATCATCTTTAATAATGTTATCACTAGGTGATGCTTTAATGACTGTTATACATGAAAAACGAGGCTTTACTAAAGATGATTTTAAAATTTATCATCCGGGAGGTACAATCGGTGCTAATTTAACAAAAATTAAAAACCTAATGCGTAGCGGTGATGAAATACCTTTAGTATATGAAGATACTTCCTTTGCCGAAACTATAATTATTATGAATAAAAAACGTTTAGGTTGTACACTTGTCACGGATAAAAACCAAAATTTGATAGGGATTATAACCGACGGGGATTTACGTCGTCATATTAACGATCAAATTCACTTAAAAACAGCATCAAGCATTATGACCAAAAACCCTATTCATATCTCATCGGAAATATTTGCAAAAGAGGCTTTAAATTTAATGAAAGCCAAAAATATCACTAATATACCGATTGTTGATGATAATATTATTATGGGCATTATTCATATTCATGATTTACTACGCATGGGAGTTAGCTAAAATCTATGCCCTCTTCTTATAAACGGCGAAAAAAAATTTGGAAATCTGTATATCTTTTAATAATAGTTGGAATTTTGTATATAGGATATATATTAATTAAAAGCGGTTATATTAATGAAGAAAACGATATTAATGTTACAAAAAAAAGTTTAAAAGATACTAAAAATTTTGATTTAAAATATAATATTATATTGAAAGATTCAATTTTTGAAGGAGTAAATAAAAATTTAAATGCGTATAAAATTAAAACTGAGCGAGCTATAAAAGAGTCGGATAACAAATATAAACTAGACATAATAAATGCTATTTATAACGTAAATCAAGACCAAACTCTTATTATCAATGCGAAAGAAGGCTTTTTAGATGAAGAATCAAACATATTAGATTTAAAAAACGATGTAAAACTTTTTTTTGATGAGATCATATTTAACACTAACGATGCAAGGATTGATTTAGTAAATAAAAATATAACCGGCAACTCCTCTGCTAAATTACTTTATAAAAACTCTTCAATTACTTCAGATAGTTTTAATACGAAGGATGAAAATAATATTATAATTTTTAAAGGCAATGTCTCTACAATCATCGATTTATCGGATTATTAAACTTGTAGTATTTCTTACTATTAGTATATCTATATATGCTAATGATAAAAATATTTCAAATTTACATATAACATCTGATACTTTAATTATTGATAGAATCAAACAAAAAGCAGAATATCTTGGAAATGTTGTTGTTTACTTCGATAATGCGATACTTAGAACGAAAGAATTATATATTTTTTATAAAACAATAGATGATAAACAAACTATTGATTATATAGTTATTCCGACCAAATTGACTGTAGAAAGAAAAATAAATAATGAATTATTACTTGCAGATAGTGCTAAATATTTTTTTGATGACAAACAACTTATTCTACTCGGTAATGTAATATTACAGCGTGATGATAATATCTTAAAAACTAATAAACTAATCTATTATGTAGATATTGTTAAGAAATAGAGTTCTTTAATACGTCATTGCGAGGAAAAATTGAAAATTTTGACGAAGCAATCTCAGGATATTTGACGAGATTGCCACGCAGCCTACGGCTGCTCGCAATGACGTTGAGAATTAATCCACACAAAAAAATGCAAATAAAAAAGATGGACAGCTTACAAGTTAAAAATATATCAAAATCCTACAAAAAAAGGAATATATTAACTGATATATCTCTGAATATAAAACAAGGAGAGATAGTTGGTTTATTCGGTCCTAACGGAGCCGGTAAAACAACTTGTTTTAACATTATTATCGGTTTAATGAAACCGGACTCAGGACAATTACTTTTAAACGATATAAATATTACCAACCTACCTATTTATTTACGAGCAAGGCTTGGAATCGGCTACCTTCTTCAAGAACCTTCGATATTTCGGGGATTATCGGTTGAGGATAATATTAAGGCTGTAGTTGAGATATCTGAAAATGATAAAGAAGTAATTGAACAAAAAACCCATAATTTACTAGAGAAATTTTCGATAGTACATTTAAAAGATTTATCCGCTGCTAGCTTATCAGGCGGTGAAAGGCGTAGGCTTGAGATTGCACGTTCACTTGCAATAGATCCTAAATTTATCATGCTTGATGAACCGCTTGCCGGTATTGATCCGCTTGCTATTTCCGATATCAAAAATCTAATTACTTATTTACGTGAGTTTAATATAGGCATATTAATTACCGACCATAACGTACGTGATACTCTAGATATAGTCGACCGTGCTTATGTTATTTTTGAAGGTAAAGTATTATTAGAAGGAAGTGCTAAGGAAATAGCAAACAGCAAAAAAGTTAAGGAAGTGTATTTAGGTGAAAGCTTTAGTTTTTAGATTCCGATGTCCTTCCTATATGGTATTGTTGCATAGATACCGCCACCCGTTATTGCGAGGAGGTATTGTTGCGTGGATACTGAAGGTCGTCATTGCGAGGAGCGAAGCGACGTGGCAATCTCGTCAAATATCTTGAGATTGCTTCGTCAAAACTTACAGTTTTTCCTCGCAATGACAGAAAACTTGATTCATACAACAACACTTAAGACAATTTTTTTATGCAAATTAACAAAGAAATTTTTAGAGCTTATGATATAAGAGGCAATAGCCTTAAGGATTTAATAGAAGAAGTAGCTTATAAAATCGGCTTTTGTTTCGCCGAGATGACTATAACAAAAGATAATAGCAAAATCTGTATTGGTTTAGACGGTCGGCTCAGCTCCCCTACCCTTTGTAAAGCTTTAGAATTAGGACTAACTGATGCAGGGGCTGAAATCATAAATATTGGCGTAGTTCCGACTCCCGTACTATATTTTGCCGATAAACAATTTATGCCTGCCGGTAGTATTATGGTTACGGGATCGCATAACCCTCGTGACGATAACGGCTTTAAAATACTACAAAACGGTAAATCTTTTTTCGGTGATCAGATACAGGATTTATTAGCAAAGGTTTTGAATAGTCATGTCATGTCCACCACCCCTTATGTCATTCCTGCGAAAGCAGGAATCCAGATTAATACAAGTGGAGACATGGATTCCCGCTTTTGCGGGAATGACATAGATTATGGACATAATATAGAATATAAATACCTAAAACGTATTTTAGAGGGAATAAATATTAATCCAAAGTTAAAAGTGGCTTGGGACTGCGGCAATGGAGCAACGGGCAATATTATTGAAGAGTTAAAAAAGCATTTAACTAATCACAACATAATCATAAATAGTAGGATTGACGGAAATTTTCCAAGCCATCACCCTGACCCTACCAACCCTGCTAATTTACAAGAGCTAATTAAATTAGTTAAAGAACAAAATTGTGACCTTGGTATAGCTTTTGACGGTGATGGTGATAGAATCGGTATTGTAAGCGGGAACGACAAGATATTATTCGGTGATCAAATTTTATGTATATTTGCTGAGGATATTTTAAAGGAAAATCCAAACGCAACTATAATAGTTGATTTAAAAGCCGGTCAGTTTATCGTTGATAAAATAAAATCATTCGGCGGAAATCCTATAATATGGCGAACAGGTCACCCTTTTATTAAAAGCAAAATGCTAGAGACAAAAGCTTTACTCGCCGGTGAAATGAGCGGGCATATATTCTTTGCCGATAAATATTTTGGCTTTGATGATGCAATTTATGCAGCCCTTAGATTTTTAGATTTACTTAGCAAATCGGATAAAACGCTAGATGAAATAATAGAAGATTTACCGAAAAGCTATAGTACACCGGAAATTAAAATTTTTGTTCCGTCTAGGTTAAAATTACAAATTATTAAAGAGATTAAAGAAAAATTATTAGAAGAGAAAATAGAGTTTAATGATATAGACGGTGTACGGGTAAATACTGAGCATGGTTGGTGGTTACTGCGTAGTTCTAACACCGAATCTATTATAGTTGCAAGAGCTGAATCAGCTAGTAAAGAAGGTTTAGAGGAAATAATAGCTATAATTAATAAATATCTTGAAAAATATGGACTATTAATTTAACTAAAGGTAGATTAATTAAGAATTTAACGTCATTGCGAGGAAAATTACGAAGTAATTGACGAAGCAATCCAGTAAAAAATGCTATAAATTAGCATTTTTTTTGTTATTTTTACTGGATTGCCGCACTCCCTACGGTCGCTCGCAATGACGATATCTATCTTTAGTTAGCAATACCTAATTAATTATTAAAAAATTATTGCTTTCTAAAATATTATTTTATATATTTTTCTCACATTAAATTAATATAAGGAAAAATAATATGTCAAAAACCTCATATCAAATAGACTCCGTCAATATATCACCTGTTGATACTGATAATAAATTAGTTACAGTAATGCCAACAGGTGCAAATACATTAAATATTAACATTAACAACAAGGCACCATTAGTAATAAAGTATGAAGACCTGAAACCTACTAATAATCCTAATGTTTTAGAACTTGATAGTGATGTAGCAGCATCTAACGGTTTTAAATAGTCTGACCATTGACTACAGTGATGCAGCTTATTTAGTGGTCCAACTATTAGTTATAATAACCAACTTGGTAGCATAACATTTAGTGAACCGGCAGATAGTAATGTTAATACTGAGACTTTAGGAAATGCTAATACCGATGAAACTGAAAACGTTTAATTGTGCGATATCATTCCTGCGGAAATACTGAATCGTCATGAGCTGGTGTTGTTGCGTGGATACCACCCCGCCATTGCGAGCAGCTGTAGGCTGCGTGGCAATCCAGAAAAATAATAAAAAAATTCTGTAAATCAGAATTTTTTACTGGATTGCTTCGTCGAATTACTACGTAATTCTTCTCGCAATTACGGAAAACCGAGCCATGCAACAACCCAATAATTATAGACTAAACTATATATCAGTGACAAAGAAAGAAATAATTATATTATGTGGACCGACTGCTAGCGGAAAGTCTTATTTAGGGCATGAATTTGCTAAAGCTTGTAATGGCGAAATTATTAATATCGACTCAATGCAGGTTTATAAAGAAATCCCTATTATTACCGCCTCCCCTCCGAAAAGCTATACAGCTGAAGTTACTTACCATTTATATAATTTTCTATCAATTACGGAAGATTTCTCAGTAATAAAATATCTAAAACTTGCGACAGAAAAAATAAAAGAAATAGCTGCTAGGGGCAAGCTACCTATATTAATAGGTGGAACTGGTTTATATATCAATTCTTTAGTTTTCGGCTATAATAATATTCCTGATATATCAGAAGATTTACGAGAACAAGTAAGAAACTTACATGCTGAAATAGCCAATATAGAATTATGGAATAAATTAGAGAAGCTTGACCCGCTTGCTGCCTCTAAAATAAACCAAAATGATACTCAGCGTTTAATTAGAGCTTATGAAGTATTCATGCAAACCGGTAAATCTATTTTTTCTTTTCAAAATTTACCAAAAGAACAAATCTTATCTGATTTTAATTTCAAAATTATTTTCTTAAATTCTGAGCGAAAATTTCTATATAAAACATGTGATGAGCGTCTGCAAAAGATATTCAAAGAAGGAGCAATTGACGAAATAGCTTTAATAAAAAAACAATTTGCTCCTAAAGATTATGCGAATTTAAAAGCTGTAGGGATAAAAGAAATTTTAGCTTATTTAGACGGTAACCTTACTTTAGATGAGGCTTTAAGTGCAGCTCAAATACGAACCCGTCATTATGCTAAAAGACAAGTTACTTGGTTTAAAAATCAGATACAAGATAAAACTACATTAGAATATTCTAACCAAGAAGAGTTTGCACAAATATTAGGAAACTTTCATATATATACTCTTGGTAAATGAAGAGTTGGTTATAGTACCCTACGATTTTCATTTTATGTCATTCTTAGCTAGAAGCGGGAATCTACTTAAATAAAGCTTTTTTAGCATGGATTCCTGCTTTCGCAGGGGTGACATCGAGGGCTTTTTAAAAAACGTAGGGTACTATAAGAGTTGGTAGACGAAGCCAATTTTTCAAATTCAGCGAGTATAGTTTATCTATGTATTTCTTCTTTCTTTTTATTATTAGAAATAGGAGTAATGGAAAGTGTATTTGTTTTAGATCCTACAATATTAATCTTACTATTTAAATTTGAGACGATGTTTTGTGCTTCTTTTAATACATCAGCCGGAACTTTATTTTCTAATTCTACAGGTACCTTATCAGATTTAAAATAACCAACTCCCGCTTTAACGACATTTGGTATTTGTTTTATAATATTCAGCGTTTGACCTTCTTTCTAAACTAAACTACCTATACTAGTAACGACATTAATATATTTTTTATTTTCAATATTTTCTAAGATTTGAACCAGCTTATCCGGTTGATTGAGCATAGGTGTTAGTATATTATATAATTCTTTCTTATCGAGCTTATTTATACCGGGTACATCTTTTAAAGTTTTATCTAAAATACTTGTAAATATTTCTTTATTATCGTTTAAGTATTTTTTGATTTCGGGATTATCTTTAGTTAATATTACCAATTCTTTAGCTAGTCCCGTATAATCACCTTTAACAAATCCATCAAAAACCTTTTTTAATGATTCAGGATTATCAAGTAATATAGGCATTACATTCGTAAGTTTTGTAACATCTTTTGTTTCTAACCCATAATTTACAAGCTGTTGTTTTATATTTTGCTATTTTTTTCATCTTGTTCTAAAACCCCTTTAATTAAATTATCGAATAAACCTTCTTTACTTTGCTCTACTAATATATATTTTAACTTAAATGAAGCTCGTTAAAAGCAGTAATTACACGGCTTGTTACGTTCATATAATCGCCTTTATTTATATCTGTAATAATAGCATGTGCAATTTCCGGTTTTGACATAACTTCGCCTACTATACTAAGCATTTGTTTATCGAAATTATATTCTTTCGTCATGCTTTGTATATTCGGAGTATTTTCAATAATAGCTGAGGCAATATCTGGTAAGACTGTTTTATTATCAGCAAAAAAACTTTTTAATTTATCGTCGCCTGCTACCATTTCTAAAGATTTCTCAAGAGCTACCATTACTCCTTGATTTGGAGCATTAAGAGTATCAAAAATCTCTTTTGTTTCAGGCATTTTATTTAATAAAGTAGGAATAGTATCTACAATACTAAGATCAACTTTATAGCTTTCAAAATATTCTTTTAAGAAAGAAAGGTTTAGCTTGTTCTTTAGTTTCTATTAAGAAACCTTCTATAATTATTTGTTTTTCAGGAGATAATTTATTAAACCTTTTTAGAGCAGTAGGATTGTTTATATTTTCAGCCAGCTCTTGTTTAAACTCAGGATGTTCATTAAATATTTTTATAACTTTTGCATATGTATCCTTACCCTGAGGTTTTTGTAATATATCATCAAAAGCTTTTATATAGTCGCTTGGAAGTATTTCTGTTGCTCCGGTACGTATATAATCTGCGATATATTTTCCTTTTTCATTAAAAAATTTCAAGAAATTTTTATCGGTAGATAACATTTCTAATGTTTTAGAAGTCACTTTATTATAGTCAGGTACATCTTGCTTTAGCTCAATTGCAATTTCTTTAATGCTTTTAAGTACATTATCATTTTTAAAACATTCTTTTAATGTTGTAAGGCCCTTTTGATCTAGAAAACTACCTTCTTGAAATTCTCTAAAACCTGCTTTTGCTACGATTTGCCCTATTTTTGGTAAATCATCTGCATGTTTTTTTAGAAAATCCCATATTTCAGATTTTTCAAGAACGGATTTTTGAAAGTTTGAATCAAGATATATATCAGAGGAGCTTGCAAGTTTAACAAGATTATAACTATTTACGGGATTAGTTAAAGCAAACTTCGCACCTTTTAATAATGCTCCTATGCTAACGGGTAATATTTTTTTCTTTGGAGATGCGAGGTCATAAATAAAGCTTGTAAATGCCTTGTCTGCATCAGGAGAAGATAATGTCCTTTTAACAGTTTTACTAAAATTCTTTAATTTAATATCTTTAATGGAATTTGTAACTGCCATAAAAATAATGAAATGTATTTAATTACATAAACATTAAATTATCTTAAAATTGATTCAAAGAAATAAATTAAGAACTACTTAAATAGTTTAATTTTTATTTCATAATATGATAATTAAATCAATTTGGTCTAAGATTTATGGAGTTATCTGTGTATTTTTTTTATTTTTTGTAGGTAATGATTCGTAAGTATGTGATTTATCGTGATTATCTACTATATGCACTTTACTATCTAAATTTGAAACTATATTTTTTGCTTCTTTTAAAACGTTTAATTTATTAATATTTTCAAACTCATTTTTAAAATTATCTTTTAACTGTTCATTGAAGATTTCTTTTGGTAAATAAATTCCACCGGTAATAGTGCCTGCCCAAGTATATTTAGATTTAGAATTTAAAGTAGAGGCAATATTACTTGCTAACTTTTCGAGATTTTTCAGCTCTAAAAAATTATTTATATTATCGGGATTCTCTTTAGAATATTCAGAAACGATAGGTTTTAGCATCTGATTAATCATGTAAAAATCTTCACCTCTATTATCACCTTTATCAAAAAGTTTTTGTGATATTTTCTCGCTTAAAATATTTGCCAATAAATTACTCTTAATATCTTGTTTATTTGCAATATTTTCATATAAAGGGTTCAATATTTGTAATGGAGAATTTACATGATTTGTAATATGTTTATATTGATTTGTTTTAGGAGTAGCTAGGTTAGTAACCATATTCATAGGTAGCGAATTTAGTTTTTCTATAATATAGTCTTTAACAGCTTGATTTTCTTCGCATAATATATTTACCTGTTGAGCAAATTCTTTTTTACTAAGTAAATTTCTTTTTTCTTCGGCTCGTACTTGTAAAAATACTTTATCAATTGCCTTATCAATTAATTTTGCTTGTTGTTCTTTAATTAGTTCAGGTGCTAAAGGAGGGATAGCCTTATCGAGATTGTAAGTATCAGTAAGTAGTATTAAATTATCGGGTAATTTAGCCTCTGCTAAATTAGTATTTTTAAAATTACAATCTTTTAAAGAAGTTACTTTAGTTAAATCTGCATTTTTTAATGATACGCCTGAGAAGTCAATATTAGATAAATTACCTACTAATATAGCTCCCTCTAAGCTAAATTTTCCATTTTGTATTTTATTTAAATTATTTCTAAGAGTAATTTCATCTATAGTTTTATCTTTAAAATCTTGTGATGGACTAAATACGTCTTTTACTTTTTCAGTAGCATAATAGTTAAAACCTGCTTTTATAATATTCGGCAATTGCCTTTCAAAATAATTGGTTTTTTGAGCTAGATTATATATAGCACTAGCGGCCCCACGATAATTACTTTGTTCAACCTCTTCTATAACTTTAACTAATTCATCAGGATGGTTTAACATTGATGGAAGTACATTATATAATTCTTTCTTATCAAGGTTATTTATACCGGGTATGTCCACTAAAGTTTTATCTAAAATACTTGCAAATATTTCTCTATTATTGTTTAAATATTCTTTAATTTCAGGATTGTCTTTAGTTAAAATTATTAACTCTTTTGCCATTCCCGTATAATCACCTTTAATAAAATCTCGAAAAACCTTTTTTAATGACTCAGGTTTATCAAGTAATATAGGCATTATGCTCGTTAGCTTTGTAATATCACTCGCTTCCAGACCGTAATTTATAAGTTGTTGTTTTATAGTTTGGCTATTTTTTTCATCTTGTTCTAAAACTCCTGTAATTAAATTATCAAATAGACCTTCTTTACTTTGCTCTACTAATATATCTTTTAATTTAAATGAATGATCATTAAGGGCAGAGATTATATTACCGGTTAAACTCATATAATCGCCTTTATTTAAGTCTGCAATAATCTCATGAGCAATTTCCGGCTTTGACATAACTTCGCCTACTATACTAAGCATTTGTTTATCAAAATTATATTCTTTTGTTATGCTTTGTACGCTAGGAGCATTTTCAATAATACCTAAAGCAATATTTGGTAAGATTGTTTTATTATTAGCAAAAAAACTTTTTAATTTATCATCACCCGCTACCATTTCTAAGGATTTTTCAAGAGATATCATTACACCTTGATTTGGAGCATTAAGAGTATCAAAAATCTCTTTTGTCTCAGGAATTTTATTTAATAAAGTAGGAATAATATCTAAAATTTTAAGATCAATTTTGTAGCTTTCAAAATGTTGTTTTAAGAAAGGTTTAGTTTGTTCTTTTACTTCTGCTAAGAAATTTTCAATAATTATTTGTTTTTCAGGAGATAACTTATTAAATCTTTTTAGAGAATGAGTATTATTTATATTTTCAGCTAGTTCTTGTTTAAAATCAGGATGTTCATTAAATATTTTGATAACTAATGAATATAAATTTTTCTTTTCGGGTTTTTGTAATATATCATCAAAAGTTTTTATATAATCGCTTGAAAGTATTTCAGTTGCTCCGGTGCGTATATAATTTGTAATATCTTCGCTCTTTTCATTAAAGAATTTTTTGAAATTTTTATCGGTAACCAGCATATCTAAAGTTCTAGAAGTCACTTTATTCCAGTCCGGTAGCTCTTGCTTTACTTCAACTGCAATTTCTTGAAGTTTTTTAAGTACTTTTTCATTTTTAAAACATTCTTTTAGTATTTCGAGTCCCTTTTCATCTAAAGCACTCTTATCTTGAAATTCTCTAAAGCCCGCATTTGCTAAGATTTGACCTATTTTAGGCAAATCATCTGAATGTTTTTTTAAAAATTCCCATATTGGAGATTTTTCAAGAAGTGATTTTTGAAATTCCGGATCAAGATATATATTAGAGGATTTAGCAAGCTTAATAAGATTATAACTATTTACAGGATTAGTTAAAACAAACCTTGCTCCGAGTAACATCGTTCTTAAACTTATACTCTTTGAAGACGTTAAGTCCTTAATTGCACTCTTTAATACTTTATTAGCTTTAGAAGAAGATAAAACTTTTTCTACAACTTTTTGATAGTTTTTATTATTTATAACAGCCATAAAATTACTCGAAATTTTTAAAAATAAAGATTAGGTATTTTAATTTTTTTTATTCTTGTTGTTAATATGTATACTTCGACACAACATGTTCAGCATCCGAGGACTTACGAAGACATGGCTACCAATTTTTTTAAGTTCTATCTGAGTATATTATTTAGCCTCCGCTTTTGGCGTCCATATCAGTGAATACTTCTTCCCATAAACCCGTAGTCGCTGCTTTTGAATATTCAGTCGCTCTATTTTCAAAAAAGTTCGTATGCTCGACTCCATTTAGCATTTCATCAAGCCAAGGAAGCGGGTTATGATTTACCAAATATACATCTTTGAGTCCTAGCTGCATTAAACGACGATCGGCAATATAACGAATATATTGTCTTACTTCATATGCCGTTAACCCCTCAATACCGCCGACTTCAAAAGCAAGTTCAATAAAGGCATCTTCAAAATGCACAATAGTCGTACAAGCTTCATAAATACGTTTACGTAAAGTTTCCGTCCAAACTTCAGGATTCTCTCTTACAAAAGTCTTGAACAGAGTAATAATTGAATTAGTATGAAGTGTTTCATCACGCACTGACCAAGCAATAATCTGACCCATACCTTTCATTTTATTAAAACGAGGGAAATTAAGCATAATCGCAAAAGAAGCAAATAGCTGTAATCCTTCAGTAAAAGCTCCAAATACTGCGAGTGTAGTTGCTATATCTTCTTTGGTATCCACTCCAAATTGCTGCATATAATCATACTTGTCTTTCATTTCCTTATATTTAAGAAATGCTGAATATTCTACTTCCGGCATACCTACCGTATCAAGTAAATGTGAATATGCTGCAATATGTACCGTTTCCATATTAGAAAATGCCGATAACATCATTAATATTTCAGTCGGTTTAAATACTCGTGAATAATGCTTCATATAGCAATTATTTACTTCAATATCTGCCTGTGTAAAAAAACGAAATATTTGCGTTAATAGATGTTTTTCCCCTGGAGTTAAGTTATATTTCCAATCTTTAACATCGTCGGCAAGCGGTACTTCTTCCGGTAGCCAATGAATTTTTTGTTGAGTGTGCCAAGCTTCATACGCCCATGGATATGAAAACGGTTTATAAATTGGACTTGCATCAAGTAGTGACATAATTTTTCTTTTATTTTGATTCTTTTATTTTTTCTATTTCTTCTGGAGATAATTCTGTAAGCTCAATAATATCTTCTAGCAACATTCCTTTAATTAGCATTTTTTTTGCTATTCGTTCTCCTTCTTCCTTATATCCTTCAATAAAGCCTTTAACAAAATTTCTTTTATATTTTTCCCTAAAGGAATTTATTTCAGTTTCATCATCAATCTTGTTTTGTAGCAATAATATGTTTATATTTTTTTCAATTGTTTCTTTATGTTTTTCTAATATTGTTTGCTCTGTCATTTTAAATTGTTCTCCTTTAATCGCTCAATTTCTTCTACAGATAATCCTGTTGTTTTTGATATAATATTTATATCAACTGCTTCATTTAATAAGCTTTTTGCTATTTCAAATTTTTCATCTTCTCTACCCTGCTTATACTTACTTTTTTGATTTAACTCTTCAGGTAGCCTCATAATATTATTAAGAAAGCTTATTAACCTTGTTTTATCCGTAAACAACTTTTTAAATGCTACATCATTCGTTGGGTCTAAATATCTTTGCATAGTTATATTATATACTCCAAAGTAAAAAGTAGACGAAGGTCAATTTCAAAAAGAGCAAGGAGTTCACAAGGCGAGGAGCAGAGCGTATACTTAATACGTGAGTGCCACAGCTCTTGTAGAACGACGTAGCCAATTTTTGAAATTCACCGAGTATACTTACTGACAAGCTAAGCATTCTTCGTAATTACCGGCTTCTGCTAACTTATCGTTTTGTTTCTCTAAATCTTTAAAATCTGCTTTTAATACATCATGCGACACTTTATCGGCTCGCTGTATTGATGTCGATCTACAGTAATATAAACTTTTTACTCCTTTTTTCCAGGCTTTAAAATGAATGTTATTTAAATATTTCTTACTAACATTTCCCGGTAAAAAGATGTTTAAAGATTGTGCCTGCGTAATGTAAGGAGTACGATCGCTTGCCAGTTCAATTAGCCAATTCTGATCAATTTCGTAAGCGGTTTTGAAAACCTGTTTTTCTTCTTCGGATAAAAATGTTAAATGTTGTACTGATCCTTCATGTGTTGCAATCGAAGACCAAACTTGATCATTATTAAATCCTTTCTCTTCTAATAACTTTTCTAAATGTTTGTTACGCACGTTAAAAGAACCGGTTAAAGTCTTTTGTACAAAGCTATTAGCGGCAAACGGCTCTATTCCGGGTGAGGCATTACCTGCTATTACCGAAATTGAAGCGGTGGGTGCTATTGCAGTTTTATTGCTAAATCGTTCATTACTTCCTGCATCTAGAGCATCAGGACATGCTCCTTTTTCTTTACCGATTTCTATTGAGGCTTTATCAGCTTCAGCAGATATATATTCAAATATTTTTTTATTCCAAACTTTTGCCATAACCGATTCTATCGGTACTTTTTTCATTTGCAAAAATGAGTGGAATCCCATTACGCCAAGTCCAACGCTTCGCTCACGCAAAGCCGAATATTTAGCTCTTGCCATAGTATCCGGTGCTTTATTAATAAAGTCTTCTAAAACATTATCAAGGAACAACATAATAGAATGGATAAATTCTTTATCATCTTTCCACTCTTCATAATACTCTAAATTTAAAGAAGAAAGGCAGCAAACGGCAGTTCTTGACTTTCCTAAATGGTCAATTCCCGTCGGCAATGTAATTTCGCTACAAAGATTGGACATTTTAACTTGAAGCCCTAATTTTTTATGATGCTCAGGTACGGATTTGTTAACACTATCGATAAATAACAAGTAAGGCTCACCCGTTTCTATTCTAGTAGTTAATAATTTAACCCATAAATCTCTTGCTCTAACTTTATTTACGACTTTTTTGGTAGCAGGACTAATAAGGTCAAAATCTGTATTGTTTTCAACGGCTTTCATAAATTCATCGGTTATAGCTATACCGTGATGAATATTAAGAGCTTTTCGGTTAACATCCCCACCTGTCGGACGTCTTATATCAATAAATTCTTCAATTTCAGGGTGATTAATAGGCAGATATACAGCTGATGAACCTCGTCTAATAGAACCTTGCGAAATAGCAAGAGTCATAGAATCCATTACTTTAATAAACGGTATAATACCGGATGAATGACCTTTATCACGAATCCCTTCATTAATAGAACGAACATTACCCCAATAACTTCCAATCCCGCCGCCGCGTGCAGCAAGCCAAACATTTTCCGTCCATAAATTTACTATATCGTCTAAGCTGTCATCGGTCTCATTTAAGAAGCATGAAATAGGAAGCCCCCTATCCGTTCCGCCGTTACTTAAGATTGGTGTTGCCGGCATAAACCACATTTTACTCATATATTCATATAGCTTCTGAGCATGCTGTTTATTTTCGGCATAATAACTAGAAACTCTTGCAAATAAATCTTGAAAATCCTCACCTTTCATAAGATATCGATCTCGCAGAATAGCTTTACCGAAAGGAGTAAGTAAATTATTATGGTTGTTGTTTATAGTTATTTGAAATTTATTTTTTTTAAGCGTGTTCATTATAGGTACTAATGGGGTTGTAGGCGTTATTTATAATGCTTATTTTGAAAAAATGACACCATATTTAGTGTATAGAATCTTCACCTAAGTAGACACGAGAATAATAATTTATTCAATATAAATATTTATTTTTTTTTAGATTTTTGACTTGACACAAATCACTCTTGATTACTATTTATGCTTTCTTAAGGCACACGCAGTCTTATCATGCGGAAGTAAGGCAACGTTGTGTGGATACCGCCCCTTCATTGCGAGCAGGCGTTGTTGCGTGGACCAACTTCACCTCTGTCATCCCGTGGCTTGACCACGGGATCCAGTTAAAAATACTAAAATTATTAGTATTTTTTATTGTTTTTATGGACCCCGTGGTCAAGCCACGGGGTGACACAGTGGGTTTTATCGGTCTACGCAACAATGCCTTGCGAGCAGTCGTAGTACTTGCGTGGCAATCTCATGAAATAATAACAAACTCCTGAGATTGCGGACGTACAATTACTTCGTAATTTCCTCGCAATGACGACTTGAGTATCCATGCAACAAGCCCTTATCTACGCAGGAATAACGTTAAAGGCATTCTCCATCATTCGTATTAAGACCTATTGGTGAAACCTCATCCTTATATTCAACAATAAACGATGAAACAAATTTACGTGGTGTATCGGCTACTATCCAATCAACTTCTACAACATAATATCCTGGGTCTCTGTCCGGAAAAGCTACTTCAATCGTTTTAGAAGGAGCTAATGTGTGATCTCAGTAAGGGAATTTATCAGAAAGTTCACTATAAATTTCTTCTAAATCATCGTGTTTCAGTCTATTTTCAAAGGTAAACTCTGCCTTTGTCATTTGCACTATATAACCGCGAGTTTTATGTGATGCAGTATAATCCCATTCTATTGTAAGCTTTTTCTCACCTTCTAATGGTATAGCAAAGTTTATCCAGTTAAACGTTGAATCTTTTAATTCCGCTCTATTTCTTCATTGGTAGCATTTACCCAATCTGTATCATCTGTACGCCCACCATTAAGGATATGCCCATCTAATGGTAGCGGTTCCCCTACAACATCATTTCCAAAACGCTCATTACTTCCTTTCCCTGTTTCAAATCCGTTAAGTTTCCACTCTTCATTTATTAGCTTCTTATCTACACAAACTTTTCCCATTGTGTAAAGAGGGAATATTATTCGACCATGTTTTGGAGCTGGTTGATTTTGTTGTTTTTCATTTTTCATAAATTCGACCTTTATTTAAGTTAAAAATATTGGTTCTGTGTACTTTTGCTTTTTTTGCAGAAATAGTTATTCATATTTCAAAAAAACCTTATAATTTGCAGCAAAAAATAACCATAATTAAGATTATTCTATCAAAAATGTACAGAGCCTAAGTAACTACAAAATACTAGATGTAGTTATAGTAATAACATTATTATAATTATTAATTAAAATTAATAATTATGTAATATAAAACTTAAATTGTTTTTGATGTTATAATAAAAATACAACTTCCTAATACCGGATGGTAATGTCCAGCATCCTGTGAATCAATTTGTGCAAGCAACAAAGTTAGAATCTAGGCTGAAGAATTTTGATTTTAAAGATTTTTTATTATATAGCTATGGTTGGGTTACGGTTACGGTAATAGTGTCTTGAAACGTCCCAGCAGCGGCAAGAAGTTGTGACGGCAGGCGTGCATATACGGTATAGTTTTTTGTGACCGGTCCAAGACCTAACGTATAGCTATCGGTAAATGTTACCGTACTACTAGTCCCGTTACCGAGTATTTGAGTAAAAGCTGCATCTTTGTATAAATTATAATTCAGCTTACGTACCCCGTTAACCATATTTCTTGGATTATAAATATTAGCGGAACCAGTACTAAAAGTTACGGTATAGCTAACAAGCAGCGATAATAAAGCACTACATGTAACTGAGGCAGTAACGGAAGTTGTTCGCACTACCCCTGCATTAAAAGTACCGAAATTTACGGTTGGAACTGACGGATTACATGTTGCAAGCAAAGCCGTAGCATTTCCCGGTATAATAAGCATCATCGTCATTGCGAGGAAATTACGAAGTAATTGACGAAGCAATCTCATGCTAAAGTCCTGAGATTGCCACGCTCCTTGCAGGCGCTCGCAATGACGGATAAATAGGTTCACGCAACAACACCTCCTCACAATGACGATTTGGTATTCGTACAACAAAGTCTTCATTTGCATATCGCTTCGCCTAAATCAATTACAGGGTCGTTTAAGTCTCTATTAACCGGTACACTAAAATGACAGCATCTATTATTCTCTTCATTCTCATCACAAATAGAACCGTTTAATACTTCAAGGTTTTTAATATCATTGATATAAACCTTACCATCATAACCTACAAATATTTCCTCGTCTAAACCTTCAATATTAACCGTACTATCAAACAAAATAAAATGTTTATTACTATCAAACATAGTCATTTCAACACTTTTAATCATTCTAACATTGAAGTCTAATAATACTGCTGATTTTGTTTTTGGAGCAACTTTCAAAGCAATTTCCTCAAACTCGGTATTAAGAGGTAGATTTTCATCATCTAATCTTATTTCAGAAGGAACATAGGGTGTTACGTTTGGTACAAGCATTTTACCTTTATCATCAGTATAGCCGGCTAATAGATTGTTATTATAAACTCCGACATTTTTAAAACTATTTACTTTAATCAAAGCAAGACCTCCGGTAATCGGTCTCGTCACATAATAGCTTTTATCAATAGAGACAATACCTCCTTTGATATTAAACTGTTTCATTGTTTCGATATCATTTTTCTGCAGATAAATTCCAATATCGTTATTTTTACCGTTACGATTAAGCTGTACGTTATAGTTTGTAGCTTTAGCTTTAATTATATTAGCATATATCCCCATCCCATATTTGAGGTAACCGGTGAAGAAATACCAAGTTGCTTCGTATGATATTTATTTTGATTGAAATACTTTTGTTACCGTCTAAATTGAAGTTAAATGACATATAGGCAAAATTATTTTTACGTTTACTGTTTAAATCAGTACCTATAGTAAAACTTAAGAAACCTTTTTTAGTAATATTCCTTTGATAAGTCGATGATATTATATTTGTACGTTTACCTTGTTGTTATTGTGTTATTTACGACAAAAGACAAAAAATTAACACTTATATTACCAAAATCGGTATTATCGCAGCTAACTGAAATCTGATAATTTAAACTTGAGAAAGTTTTATCGGGATAAATATATACATCTTTATAATTTTTATTATTCCAATCTAAATTACTATTAATGTCAAAATATTCCGATTCATAAGTATAACCGCAATTAATTCTTTGAGAACGACCGAAATTTTTGATATTACTTGCAGCTGAAATGCCTATAATTCCAAAATTTCCGATTTTTAAGTTATTAGTTACCCCTACTGCTCCATTATTTTTTAAAAATTCAAAATGTCCGCCGCTTGTTAAATAATCATTCATACCAAGCATATAATCGGTATTTAGAACTAAATATTTATAATCATTGCTATATATCGCAAAATCTTGTCTTTGAAATCCTGCTTCATAAGAAAAATTTGAAAGCCCTTCGCGCAGTAAACTCGGTGAGGCATAATAAGGAATGGTGATTGTTTGAACTTTACCGGTTATATCTTGAGTTTTAACTATTAAGTCACCTCTACCGGTAATAACCGGAATGTTTGTTACGTCAAAATCCCCCATATGAGCTTTAGCATTATATATAGGCACACTATTTGAAAATATTTCTATACTGCTTGGAAGTTCTGATTTCCCTCTAAAATCCAGTAACGGATAAGTAACTAAATTCGGTCTAACCGCAAAATTAGTAGTATACTGAATACCGGCAAATCTAGTTGAATTAGACCAAGAAGATGCTTTAGTTATGCTATCCCCTACCCGCCAATTAGTCATTTTATCTACATTCTCATATATCCAATTTGTTTCTAAACGTGTAAATTTATTTTGGTTTCTTGCAGTATTTTTGACTTTAGAAAAATTTGATTTAACGGCTTCGGTTTGAAATAAAAAACTATAGCTATATACGCCGTTTTCAGTAAAATAATTAAGTTCCTCTACTCCGGCTAAATAATTAATATCATCATTTTGGTTAAGAGTTATGTCATAATTAAGATATGCACCGCTAATAAGTTTAGTATCGACATTTTGCATAGGACCACCTGAAGCATCAAATGATTGAGGTTGCATTTTTTCCGCTGGAAAAGTAATGTTTAAATCTAAATTCTCGAAGTTTAAATCATATTTAGTATCTTCGAGCAAATCTAGATTAATATATGCAGTATCGTGATAGTTCACGAGGCCCTGTTTAAGATAATCTTCTTGAACATTAAAATGTTCTATATCTTCAAGAGGAATTAAATAATGACCTTGAGCGTTTTGCACTATAGTTGGGAATATATCAGTTTCGGTATAATTAACTTTTAGCGAAACAATCAATTCGTTGTCACCCGCAACTTCATTAGAGCTATTCTCAAATTCTACTTCTAGAGGCAATTTAGGCAATGGTCCTAACATTTTATCTTCATGCACGTTTGTATCCGCTGTGGTTTGAGGTAAATTGTCTTCAAGAGATTCGGAGATAATTTCATCTGCAAAGCTTAGCGGTATAAATAAAATAATACCTATAAAAACCGATATTATTTTATTTAAAAAGCACATTAGCTTATTTATTTAAAGTTAAAGATAATTTGCTATTGATATTACCTTGATATTGTTATAGGTATACTATGTTGAACAACAAGATTTACTGTAGAGCTAATATTATTTTCTATCTTCACTCTACGAGGTAATTCTCTTAATATGATTCTATAGTCTTTTTCTCTAGTAGAAAAATTCTGTGTATTTTTTAAAGCTAACCGTATCAATTGCGTATCAATTGCGTTTTACCGCCATGCAAGGTAAATGTTACCGGAGTTGCCACTAAATCCGTAGTTTCTTTATATTCTTCTGTACCGTTTTCATACACACGTTTTTAAAAGAAGTAGCTGAAACTTTTTAGGTGTATAATCATTATTTTGTACCGTCATAGTTGCTATTTTATTATTTTTACTTATCTCTATATTGACAGGCACGATAGTGGCACTAGCAAAAACATTAAAAGTAAATAATATAAATAGAATAGGTAGAAATCTTAAAAAATATTTTTTCATAATATCAATATGCTACGGTTACTGTAATTGTATCGTTATAAGTATCAGAAGGAACATTTGCCCCTTGAGGTATTTTTCCGTATATTGTGAGCGTTTGAGGTAATCCCGTACCTGTTCCCGGTACCCAGTCGCTTGATTGATTTCCCCAATTTTGAGTTCTTGCTGCATTAGAATAAAGATTATAAGGTAAATAGCTAGTAGTGTTAACGAGGCCTGTCATTTTGCGAGTATTTGTTGTAGCGGCAGGTGCAGTACCAGCGTTTAATGAAACAGTATAATTAGTACCTAAAGTACAAGTTATAGTAAGTGTGTTTGTTTGCAAAGAATCAGCAGTTGGAACATACGTACCAAAAGCTAAAGGTGTAGCCGTGACTATACAAGACGGTAAAACTGTTGCACTAACAAGGAAAAAAGCATTAGCAGATGAAGCGAAGCTATTTCCTGCACTTATAGTTAAGATAATAAAACCGATAATATTTCGTAGAATTTTAAAGTTATTTTTCATAATTTTAATAAAAATAATTAATATTCATTATTAATCTTTGACAAATTTTAACGATTTTACAAGGCTAGTTTAAGAAATAGTCATATTTAAATATGAGTTTATGATATTATTTTCCCCACAAAAAAAATTAATATCACTAACCCAAATTAGCTTGTTATAAATAGAAATATAATTGACTATTTTATTTGACTATTTATAGTATAATGATAGTTTTATTTTTTCAGAGTATAAAAATGGCTGTTAAAATAGCAATAAGTCAATTTAAATCTCATTGTCTTGAGATAATAGAAAAATTACAAACAGATAAAGAATCTATTATAATTACCAAAAGAGATAGAGAAGTAGCACAAATATTACCTATAAATACTGAAAAGATCTCAATATTTGGTATGCTAAAAAACAAAGCCGAAATAAAAGCGGATATATTAGAACAAATAGAAGAAAAAATGGAATGCAGAACATTAATAATGGTTTAGTATTATATACCCATGTTTTATTGTGGTCATTATTACAACCTGAAGAGCTATCAGAACAAACGAAACACAAAATCAATTTAGCTCAAGAAAGTTCACAATTATTCCTAAGTTCTATTTCATTATGGGAAATAGCTATGCTTAACTTTAAAAAGCGTATTAATGTTTATGAACCTATAAAGGATTTTCTAAATTCTATAACAAACATCAACGGATTATCTATTAAAGATATTTCTCCGGAGGTTGCTGCTGAAAGCGTTTCTCTTATGGATGATTTTCATGGTGATCCGGCTGATAGAATTATTGTAGCAACAGCAAAATGCCTTGGAGTCACCCTACTTACTAGAGATCAAAAAATTCTTAATTGGGCTAAGTTAGGACATATTAAATCAATATCTATTTGATTATTTCCTCAATATCCAATAAAATCCTTTTTAAAATTTAAATATAAAAAGTAATGTATAATACTGATGTTGTAATAATAGGTGCCGGTCCGGTTGGATTATTTGCAGTTTTTCAAGCTGGAATGCTTGGCATGAAATGTCATGTTATTGATGCACAAGAAGTTATTGGCGGTCAGTGTATTACCTTATATCCCGAAAAACCTATTTACGATATACCGGCTTATCCTAAAATTGCAGCAGAAGAGCTAATAAAACAATTAGAGCTTCAAGCAGCTCCTTTTAAGCCTGTATATCACTTAAATCAGCAAGCTATAGAGCTAAATAAACAAGATGATTTTTTTGAAATTAAAACCTCAAAAAACACTCTTATTAAAAGCAAAGTTATTATTATTGCAGCAGGAGCAGGTTCATTCGGTCCAAACAAACCTCCCCTTGCAAATATTGAAGATTTTGAAAGCAAGTCGGTTTTTTATTTCATCAATGATAAAAGCAAATTTGCAGGTAAAAATATAGTTATAGCAGGCGGCGGGGATTCGGCTGTTGACTGGGCTATTTCTCTTTCGGAGATTGCAAATAAAATATATTTAGTACATAGGCGGGATAAATTTACGGCAGCTCCTGAAAGCGTAAGGCAATTAAGGCATATTGCAGAAACCGGTAAAATCGAGTTAGTAATCGGTTATCAATTAAATGCTTTAGATGGTAATAATAGTGAACTTCAATCGGTTATAGTTAAAGATCTACAAAATAATACTCGCAAATTAGATGCCAATATATTACTACCGTTTTTTGGTTTAAAACAAGATTTAGGTAGCTTAGCAAATTGGGGTTTAAATGTTAAGCTTCACCATATAGAGGTAGATAATTCCTATTATCAAACTAATATAGAAGGTATTTACGCTATTGGCGATATTGCTCATTATGCCGGTAAACTTAAGCTGATTCTTACAGGTTTTGCTGAAGCGGCAAGCAGCCTTCATCATGCTTATAGTAGAGTATTTGACGGCAAGGCTCTACATTTTGAGTATTCTACCACTAAGTATGGGGAAAGGAAGTAGGAGCAGATCGTCATTGCGAGGAGGTATTGTTGTGTGGATCAATTTCACCTCTGTCATCCCGTAGTCAAGCCACGGGGTGACACCGAGCCGTCATTGCGAGCGACTGTAAGGAGCGTGGCAATCTCGTCAAATATCCTGAGATTGCTTCGTCAAAACTTACAGTTTTTCCTCGCAATGACGGATAAACCAGTCCACGCAACAATGCCTTGCGAGGAGCCGTAGGCGACGCGGCAATCTAGAAAATAATTAAAAAAATTCTGATTTACAGAATTTTTAACTGGATTGCTTCGTCAATTACTTACGTAATTTTTTCGCAATGACATTAAAACTGAACGGAGAAAAAAATAAGAGTGAACAATATAATTGACGGTAAAGCGTTAGCAAATGAGATACTAGCAGACTTAAAGCTAGAAATTCAAGAACTTAAAAGTCAAACCAACGCTTCACCAAAGCTTGCTATAGTACTAGTAGGCGATAATCCAGCAAGCATTATTTATGTAAAAAATAAAATAAAAAATGCACATAAAATAGGAATTGATACTTTATTAGTAAATCTATCTACTACTATTCATACTGATGATTTAATATTGAAAATCAATGAGTTAAACCTTGATAACGAGATTTCGGGAATTATAGTTCAGCTTCCTTTGCCAAGCTCCATAGATAAAAATAAAATTTTATCAGCAGTATCACCCTCTAAAGATATAGATGGTTTTCATCCTTTAAATGTCGGTTACTTACATAGCGGGATTATAGTCAAATCAGTTGGATTTAATTACAAGGAGCAAGGAGCGAAGCCTATAACTAATAGGAGAGCGACGAGTGACGATGTAAGTGAATTCAAATCATTTGACTATAGTCAAGGTTTTATATCCTGCACTGCCCTTGGTTGTCTTGCAGTTATAAAAAAATATGAACCGAATTTAAGCGGTAAAAATGCCGTAATCATCGGACGCTCGAATATAGTAGGTAAACCTTTAAGTGCATTATTGTTAAAAGAAGATTGCAGTGTTACTATTTGCCATTCCAAATCGCAAAATCTAAGCTCTATCACTTCTAAAGCCGATATAGTTGTTGCGGCTATTGGGTCACCTTTAAAATTCACTACCGAATATTTTAATCCTGAATCTATAGTAATTGATGTAGGAATTAATAGAATTAGCGGCAATAAGATTATCGGTGATGTTGATTTTGAAAATGTTAAATCTAAAGTAAAATATATTACTCCTGTTCCGGGCGGTATCGGACCGATGACTATTGCTTTTTTACTTAAAAATACGGTTAAGGCATTTAAGGATTCTATAGCTCTCTAAATCGTCATTGCGAGCCAGCATTTATGCTGGCGTGGCAATCTTAGGAGTTTTTTTATATTATCTCATAAGATTGCTGCGTCGTTGCTAACGCAACTCCTCGCAATGACGAGGAATTTTCAAAAACTGTTGGTACTATGAAGCTTGTAGTGAGATCCAGTTTTATAAACATTTGCAAGTTCTACATAATTTCTTACATTATCTTGCATATATTCTAAATCTTGATCAGTTAAATATCTAACAAATTTTGCAGGGGATCCCATCCATAATTCTTTAGATTTAATTATCTTCTTTGGGGGGATTAGGCTTCCTGCTGCAATAAAAGCATATTCTTCTATTACTGCATAATCCATTATTGTAGTACTCATACCGATAAAAGTATTATTATGTATTGTACAGGCATGAATAAGAGAGAGATGACCGATAGTTATATTATCGCCTATTTCTACCGGTCTGTTAAATCTTGAAGTATGAATTACACTACCGTCTTGTACGTTAGTATTATTTCCTATTTTTATCGATTCAACGTCGCCTCTAAGAACCGTATTAAACCAAATACTTGAATTACTACCTATTTCAACATCTCCTATTAAAGAGCTGCTTTCGGCAATATATGCAGTTTTATCGATTCTTGGCGTAACTCCTTATAAGGGATAATAATCATTAATTATAATCTACCCAGGAAATATTACCGTCTTTACGATAATAAACTATATTGATACGATCATTATTGATATTTTTAAATACTACCGCAGGTAAATCTTCTAAATCCATTTTCATTACCGCTTCTTTTACTGATAATTTTAATATTTCTACAGGCTTTTCAGCGATAATTGCCGGATTATCATTATCTTCGGAGTTAGAGGTGTCACTATCAGATTGCGGATTAATAATATATTTGGTACCTTCGTAAGCAATTTCTGATATTTTTACTTTACCAGCATGATGATTTTTGAATTTTGATTTATATTTTCTAAGCTGTTTTTCTAGTTTTGACATAGCTTTATCAAAAGCTACATATATATCGCTACAACTATCATTACTTTTGACTATATTATGTTTACCTGAGCCATATTTTACTATAATATCACATTTAAAGTTAATTCCCTCTTTTGAAAAATGTATATCTATATTTATTATATCGGTAAAATATTTTTTAACGACTTGCGTAGCCCTCTCTTTGGAATATTCTTGTAAGCTATTACCGATCGAAATATGTTGAGCTGAAACTGAAATAATCATAAATAACCTTTATAATCTGAAATAATTAATATATAGGCGTTACTAAGTAACACCTATATAATTAATTTATATTTAGAGTAATTTCAAGTTTTATTACAAATTAATTTAATTTAAACTTTAGCCGTAGAGTTTAGGACGCTTATCCTTATTTTGTTGCGATTTAATTAGTTTTTTAGCAGTCTTTCTTACATAATTAGGCTCAATGCCTATTTCTAAGCAAGTAGCATTAAAATTTTCATTATTTTCAAAAAGCCATTTTTTAGCGTTATATTCTGCTTTTGTTGCCTCTTTCTTGGTAGAAGTATTAGTTGCATCTATTATTGCCTGCATAATAATAGCACTTCTAAGAGCAATATCGGGTATAGGATTATAAAGTTTAATACGCTCAAAAGGAGTAGTTAATTTAATGACATATGGTTTAGTCATATAAAACCTCTAATAATTATTAATAAAATAAGATTTTGTTAATATAAATGTAACCAATAGGTTTTTCTTTTTTAACAAAGTCCTTAAAAAGTATAATAATTTTCAAGGCTTCAACTAATAGTGACTAATTTGGATTAATAATAAGCAGGAATGTTTAGAGGTTTAGGTGCTGTATATTTTTTGATAAAATAAGATAATTTTACTCTTGTAGAAATAGAAGAATTGTTATATATATTGTTATCTCTTATGTATAAGGGGGTGTAGCTCAGTTGGTTAGAGCGTCTGCCTGTCACGCAGAAGGTCGCGGGTTCGAGTCCCGTCACTCTCGCCAAGCCCTTTCAGGGTTTCGGGGTTTCTCTTCGTTTTCTAAAAAATCCATATGCTCCTTTTATGTTCCAAAATAATGGTATGGACCTACCCTATATACAGAATGAGAAGCAGAAGCTAATCTTCTAGGATAGGAAATGAATCCTAAACAACAATAAGGAGGTCCATATGGAAGTTACCACAATTGGTATAGATATTGCAAAAAGAATTTTTCAAATTCACGGTGTAGATAAAAATGGTAAGACAATATTAAAAAAAAAATTAATGAGAGAGCAGGTTATAACTTTTATGGCTAATTTACCAAGAAGATGTCTAGTAGGCATGGAAGCTTGCGGTGGTTCTAGCTATTGGGCAAGAGAATTAACAAAATTAGGTCATAATGTAAAACTAATGGCTCCACAATTTGTTAAGCCTTATGTTAAAACTAATAAAAATGATCAAGCTGATGCAGAAGCAATATGTGAGGCAGTAGCAAGACCTAATATGAGGTTTGTGCCTATCAAAACTGTAGAGCAACAAGATATTTTATTTATTCATAGGGTAAGACAGAGATTGGTAAAAAATCGTACAGCTCTTGTTAATGAGATCAGGGGATTATTACATGAATTTGGTTTTGTTATTCCGCAAGGAATCAATAAGATTATGACAAAATTAACCGAAATTTTAGATGAAGGGGATTTAAGTCAGCTAAGCTATCGAACGTTTAGTGAGTTAAAAGAAGAATTTCTAGAGAATGATAAAAAAATAAAAGAATTAAA